>NZ_JAWHPK010000026.1:0-130906 GCF_032587795.1 Pseudomonas syringae group sp. 247E2
TTCGCTCCTGTTTCCGGCCCGACTTCGTCGGGTTCCTTCGCCCTGTCACTGATCCGGGGGTCGCCGCAACGGGCCATCCATGGCCCGGTGCGGCTAGCCTGGCGTCCTGCCAGGCTACCCCCGGATCAGCGCCAGGACTCAGCCGTCACTAACGTCGCACTCTGCGCCGTCAGTGACATCGCGATAAAAAGCGCTTTCGGATGCAGCGACTACGTATAAGGCATGACGCCATCCAGCATCACCCACGCCATGATTATCGTGCCTGCGCAGGTGGCAGGTAACTTCTTCTCGATTGTAGTAAGGCTATTGATTATCGTGCCTGCGCTCCGCGTAGGCATGCAGTTCGTGACGCTCTGCGTCACACAGCGGTTCTGTGGTTTCAGGTAGATTGAAGGTCGACTCAGGTCACCTTTTCGCCCATCGGCGAGTTACTTTGACGGGGCAAAGTAACCAAACCCCCTCGCTCCTGTTTCCGGCCCGACTTCGTCGGGTTCCTTCGCCCTGACACTGATCCGGGGGTCGCCGCAACGGGCCATCCATGGCCCGGTGCGGCTAGCCTGGCGTCCTGCCAGGCTACCCCCGCATCAGCGCCAGGACTCAGCCGTCACTAACGTCGCACTCTGCGTAGACAGTGCCATCGCGGTTGAAAAGCACTGCGTTGGCAGCACTGCGTGTAAGGCATGACATTGTTTCGTATCGAAGATTTGTGACGCAGAGCGTCACGAACTGCTTACCAACGCGGAGCATTGGCACGATAATCCGATAGTCACTGAAATCCGATAGTCACTAAAGCATGCGGCGCGAGCGTGAGAAATTACTTTCTCGCCGCTTTGGCCACATCAAGCCTGCGCAGGTGGCAGGTGACTTCTTCGCGGTCGTGGTAGAGCTGTTTGCAGCCGATCGACACCCGTACGCCACGCGCCTGAAAGCCTTCTTCGATACGGTCGAGCAAGCGGCGTACTTCGGCGTAGCGCTGTTTCATCGGCAGTTTGAGGTTGACCACTGCTTCGCGGCACAGGCCTTCACCCAGCCAGGTTTCCAGCAACGCGGCATTACGCGCAGGCTTCTCGACGATGTCGCAGACCATCCAGTCCACAGGGTGCCGGGGTTTGTAGGTAAAACCGTCAGCCATCAAGTGCTGGACCAGCCCGGTATCCATCAGGCTTTCCGCCATCGGCCCGTTATCGATGGCCGTCACCAGCATGCCCCGGCGCACCAGTTGATACGTCCAGCCACCCGGTGCGGCGCCAAGGTCCACGCCGGTCATGTCGCCGGAAAGGCGTTCGTCCCACTGGTCTCTGGGGATGAAATGGTGCCATGCCTCTTCCAGCTTCAAGGTGGAACGGCTAGGCGCCTCGCGGGGAAACTTGAGGCGCGGGATGCCCATCGGCCACATGGCAGAGTTGTCCGCATCGGCCAGACCGAGAAACACTTCACGGCCACTCTTGAAGGTCAGTAACAGACGCGGCCTGCGCGGATCGTCAACCAGCTTGCCTGCCTGCATCAGAGCCTTGCGCAGCGGTGCCTCGAACTTCTTGCAGAAATTCGACAGCTCCTTGCCGTCGTTGGTATCCACGACCTCAAGCCACAGGCTGCCGCAGGCCGGAAACGCCGAAAGCTGCGCAAGGATCACACTGATGCGATCGGTTTCCGGCAACTCGAGAAACATCCCCCGCGCCCATTGCCGGGGAAAGATCAGCGCGTCGAAACGCTGACCATTCATCAACCGTTCGGCACCATCCGCCTCGGTGCAGATGAATTCGGCACAGGCGGTATCGTGACGTGCCTTGGCATACCCGGCAACGTCAAGGCGCGCAGCGTGATCGGATATCTCCGAGCAGACTTCTCCCTCAAAACCGGGTCGGCAGTGCATAAACAGTGTATTCATGGGTTACTCCTGGGCAGTGGGCACTCGGGCGTAACCCCGCAGACTTGAAAGCCGCGCATGATAGCCCAATCCAGGAACCACTGGTGCTGCACAACAGTCCACAACAGTTGAAGCCTGATGCGGCGCTCCCGACCTGATGCACATGGAGCCCGTGAACCGATGTTCGGAGAACAATCCAGAAAGGAGACATTCATGCCCTCCCTCGATAGCCTGAAGAGCCTGAAAACGCTCGAAATCGACAACAAGACCTACCATTACTTCAGCCTGCCGGAAGCTGCCCGCTCCCTTGGCGACCTCGACAAGCTGCCCATGTCACTCAAAGTGCTGCTGGAAAACCTGCTGCGTTGGGAGGACAACAAGACCGTCACCGGTAACGACCTCAAGGCTATTGCCGACTGGCTGACCGAGCGCCGTTCGGACCGGGAAATTCAATACCGCCCTGCCCGCGTGCTGATGCAGGACTTCACCGGTGTGCCGGCAGTGGTCGATCTGGCCGCCATGCGCGCTGCCGTGGCCAAGGCTGGTGGTGACCCGCAGCGCATCAACCCGCTGTCCCCGGTGGACCTGGTCATCGACCACTCGGTGATGGTCGACAAGTTTGGCAACGCCGAAGCGTTCGGCGAGAACGTCGACATCGAAATGCAGCGCAACGGTGAGCGCTACGCGTTCCTGCGCTGGGGCCAGAGCGCTTTCGATAACTTCAGCGTAGTGCCGCCCGGCACCGGCATTTGCCATCAGGTGAACCTCGAATACCTGGGCCGCACTGTGTGGACCAAGGAAGAAGACGGCCGCACTTACGCGTTCCCCGACACCCTGGTCGGCACCGATTCGCACACCACGATGATCAATGGCCTGGGCGTACTGGGCTGGGGCGTGGGTGGGATCGAAGCCGAGGCGGCGATGCTTGGCCAGCCAGTGTCGATGCTGATCCCGGAAGTCATCGGTTTCAGGCTGACCGGCAAATTGAAGGAAGGCATCACCGCCACCGATCTGGTGCTGACCGTCACCCAGATGCTGCGCAAGAAAGGTGTGGTCGGCAAGTTTGTCGAGTTCTACGGCGACGGCCTGGCTGATCTGCCACTGGCAGACCGGGCGACCATTGCCAACATGGCACCGGAGTACGGCGCGACCTGTGGTTTCTTCCCGGTCGATGAGGTGACGCTGGACTACCTGCGTCTGTCCGGTCGTCCTGACGAGACCGTCAAGCTGGTCGAGGCGTATTGCAAGGCTCAGGGCCTGTGGCGTCTGGCAGGTCAGGAACCGGTGTTCAGCGACAGTCTGGAACTGGACATGAGTACCGTGGAAGCCAGCCTTGCAGGCCCCAAACGTCCTCAAGACCGTGTCGCGCTGCCGAATGTATCCAAGGCATTCAGCGACTTTCTCGGTTTGCAGGTCAAGCCCGCCAAGGTCGACGAAGGTCGTCTGGAAAGCGAAGGCGGCGGCGGTGTCGCGGTGGGCAACGAGGCTCAGGTCAGCGGTGAAACCCAGTATGAGTACAACGGCCAGACCTATAACCTGAAGGACGGTGCCGTGGTCATCGCGGCGATCACCTCCTGCACCAACACCTCAAACCCCAGCGTCATGATGGCCGCCGGGCTGGTGGCGAAAAAAGCTGTCCAGAAAGGCCTGAAGCGCAAGCCCTGGGTGAAAAGCTCGCTGGCCCCCGGTTCGAAAGTCGTGACCGACTATTACAACGCAGCAGGTCTGACCCAATACCTCGATGCCCTGGGCTTCGATCTGGTCGGTTACGGCTGCACCACCTGCATCGGCAACTCCGGACCGCTGCTGGAGCCTATCGAAAAAGCCATTCAGCAATCCGACCTGACAGTGGCCTCGGTGCTCTCGGGCAACCGCAACTTCGAGGGCCGCGTCCATCCGCTGGTCAAGACCAACTGGCTGGCATCGCCGCCTCTGGTAGTTGCCTACGCGCTGGCAGGCTCGGTACGCATCGACATCAGCAGCGAGCCACTGGGCGAAGGGTCGGACGGCAAACCGGTTTACCTGCGCGATATCTGGCCAAGCCAGCAGGAAATCGCCGACGCGGTGGCCAGCGTCAACACCGGTATGTTCCACAAGGAATACGCCGAAGTGTTTGCCGGTGACGAACAATGGCAAGCCATCGAAGTGCCACAGGCCGCCACTTATGTCTGGCAGGACGACTCCACGTACATTCAGCACCCGCCGTTCTTCGAAGACATCGGTGGTCCATTACCGGTTATCGAAGACGTGGAAAACGCGCGCATCCTCGCCTTGCTGGGCGACTCGGTGACCACCGACCACATCTCCCCTGCCGGGAATATCAAGGTCGACAGCCCCGCCGGACGCTACCTTCAGGAAAAAGGCGTCAAATATCAGGACTTCAACTCCTACGGCTCACGCCGCGGTAACCACGAAGTGATGATGCGCGGCACTTTCGCCAATATCCGCATTCGCAACGAAATGCTCGGCGGTGAGGAAGGCGGTAACACGTTGCATGTGCCCTCCGGCGAGAAGCTGGCGATATACGATGCAGCCATGCGCTACCAGGCAGAAAATACGCCGCTGGTGATCATCGCAGGGCTGGAATACGGCACTGGCTCCAGTCGTGACTGGGCGGCCAAGGGTACTAATCTGTTAGGCGTCAAAGCTGTCATCGCCGAAAGCTTCGAACGGATTCACCGCTCGAATCTGGTCGGTATGGGCGTGCTGCCTTTGCAGTTCAAAAACGGCCAGACGCGCAAGACACTGGGCCTGACCGGCAAGGAAACGCTGAAAATCACCGGACTGACCAACGCCGACGTGCAACCGGGCATGAGCCTGACTCTGCATATCAACCGCCAAGACGGCAGCAAGGAAACCGTTGACGTGCTGTGCCGCATCGACACGCTTAACGAGGTGGAATACTTCAAGGCGGGGGGCATTCTGCATTACGTGTTGCGACAGCTGATCGCTTCCTGACACGCATTGCCTGACACGCAGCCTGCCCCCGCTTAGGGGTCAGGCTCGTGCATGAAGATTTGTATAAGCTCAAACCGGCATCGCTGGACGTCGGATAGAATCCTGCGCTTCTTGAAGCAGGATGTATCTCATGAGTACGAGGCACTGGCTGGTTCTCTTTCTTCTGAGTGCTGGCTACGCGCTTGCACTGTCCTATGGCAGCCTTGCCCCTTCTGCGGCCGCAAGTTTCGGCCTGTTGCTCGTCGCCTGGTTATGCGTGGCGTTGCCCTCCCATCAATACATCCGCCTTTTTGGTCATGCGCTGTTTATTGTGACGGGCCTCGCATTGGCCTTTCATCTGGCACCCGGCTTCAGTAGCGCGCAAGTCATCGAGGCCACCCGATTCACGGCCGATGCCCAGGTTTTTTCCATGTCGCTTTATCTGGACAAGCCTCTGATCGGCTTCTGGCTGATACTGGCCTGCCCGTGGATCATGCCCAGGGTCGACATGACCCATTCGCTGCAAACCGGCGTTCTGGCGCTGATCGTGACGTCAGCGTTCTGCATGACAGCAGCCGTCATTCTCAACGTTGTCGGCTGGGCACCCAAATGGCCTGATCAAGGCCTGATATGGCTGCTCAACAACCTGTTGCTGGTGACCCTGACGGAAGAACTGTTTTTTCGCGCATATCTGCAAGGCGGTCTGCAGCGCCTGTTCAAGGGCTCTAGGTTTGCGAGCGCACTGTCGATCACCCTCGCTGCAAGCCTGTTCGGGCTCGCTCACACAGGTGCTGGCTGGGAGTGGATAGTGTTGGCGAGCATGGCAGGTGTGGGTTACGGCATCGCGTTTCGTTTTGGTGGCTTGCAAGCGGCGATCATCAGTCACTTCGGTCTGAATCTGGTGCACTTCGGGCTTTTCACCTACCCCATGCTTGGCCGGTAATGCTGACTGCCCGGTCATTTGTGACGCACCGCTCAATTTATCGATACGCCGGCCGATAACACGCCATAGTCTTCCGGATCGAAGGATCGAAACCCAATGCGCAACAACCAGCCCATCACTCAACATGAGCGGACTTTTCCTGCCGAGCAGCGACTGATCTCCACCACCGACACCCGCGGTACGATCACGTATTGCAACGATGCCTTCGTCGACATCAGTGGTTACAGCGAGGCGGAACTGCTCGGTGCAGCGCACAACACCGTGCGTCACCCGGACGTGCCACCTGCGGTTTTCGAGCACATGTGGACCACTCTCAAAACCGGGCAGCCGTGGATGGGCATCGTCAAGAATCGCTGCAAGAACGGCGATCATTACTGGGTCAACGCCTACGTGACGCCGATGCTGGAAAACCGCAAGGTGGTGGGTTTCGAGTCGGTACGCATCAAACCGACCGCCGAACAGATCCGTCGTGCCGAGGCGCTTTATGCCCGGATCAACAAGGGCAAGAGCGCGATACCGGGCCGCGACAAGTGGCTGCCGATACTTCAGGACTGGCTGCCATTCATTCTGGTCAGTCAACTAAGCTTCCTGATCGGCGTATGGCTCAACTCGCAGTGGGGCTTTGCCCTGGCGGCGGCGCTTTCAGTGCCACTGGGCCTGCTGGGGTTGTCCTGGCAGCAGCGCGGCACCAAACGTTTGTTGCGCCTGGCCGAGCAGACGACCTCTGACCCACTCATCGCACAGATGTATACCGACAGCCGTGGCCCACAAGCGCGCCTGGAAATGTCGATCCTCAGCCAGGAAGCACGTCTGAAGACTTGTCTTACGCGTTTGCAGGACACCGCCGAACACTTGACCAGTCAGGCTCGTCAGTCCAACTCGCTGGCCAATGCCAGTTCGGCCGGGCTGGAGCGTCAGCGTGTGGAAACCGAGCAGGTCGCCGCCGCCATCAATCAGATGGCCGCCACTACCCAGGAAGTCGCCAGCCACGTAAACCGTGCTGCCGATGCCACCCAGCAGGCCAATGAACTGACGCGTCGCGGCCGCGATATCGCCGGTGAAACCCGCGAAGCCATTCAGCGCCTGTCCACCTCGGTGGGTGAAACCGGCCTGACCGTGACCCGACTGGCCAAGGACAGCGATGAAATCGGCGGCGTGGTCGATGTGATCAAAGGCATCGCCGACCAGACCAACCTGCTGGCCCTAAACGCCGCGATCGAAGCGGCGCGCGCCGGCGAGATGGGCCGCGGCTTTGCGGTCGTGGCGGATGAAGTACGCCAGTTGGCGCAACGCACCGCCGAGTCCACCGGGCAGATCCATGGTCTGATCGCCAAACTGCAGCAGACCGCCAACGACGCGGTACAAACCATGGACGCAGGTCGCCGTCAGGCAGAAGAAGGCGTGGCCCGGGTGCTGGAAGCGGACCAGGCACTGGTGGGCATCAGCGAGGCCGTCGCCAACATCACTGACATGACCACCCAGATCGCCACTGCCACTGAAGAGCAAAGCGCCGTCGCCGAGGAGATCAACCGCAATATCGCCACCATCGCCAGCCTGGCTGACCAGACATCGGACGAAGCCCATCGCTCGGCAGTGTTGAGTGGTGAACTGACCGATACGGCAAACTCGCAGTATTCGCTGGTGGAGCGGTTTAATCGCTGAGACTTGAGACTGTTTTCAACGCCTCGACAAACTTCGGTTGGTCGGGGCTTTTTTATGGGGTGCCAGTGTTATGCGCGGTTAGCTTTAAATATAAATCTGACAGAATCCTGGAAGCGATCTGAAGACTGCGTAGGATATTTCTTTAACACCTTCGACGACAGAAATTTAGCACTTTTTACCGTTGACAGCGCACTCATACTCCGATGAGTTGAAATTCAAGTGGTGCGGTAGTTATTTATTACCCCCGTAACTATCGTTTATCACTTGAGTAAAAACTTCAGCTCTGCGCCATGTGGCGCCTGCCTTTTTAATTGGAGAGACAACCTGCAGAATTTCAGCGAGTACTATCAATTTTCCACACCCGTGTTCCAGCAGCAAGCCCTATAGATAGCTTTCAGTCAGAGGTTCCTGCCAGCGACCATGTCACGATCAACTATAAGGTCATCGACTGCGCGGACAATGCGTCACTGCTCTCGCACTCCGTGACGCTGTCAATGCAGCTTTAAGCACAGCAGCCTACATTTCTTGCCTACAACCTTGACGGTTTCGCACGCTGATACGTGCGAGACCCTAATGATAAAGTTGAGTGAATATTCCTATGCATGAGTGGGAATCTAGACAAAACGCAGTTTTTTACCTTTTGTAAGATTTATCTGTAGTTAACGTCCTACAGGTATTTCACGCAGAAAAAGTTCAAGAAAAATACCTGCATCCAGCTTTACCCTTTATTTACAGCATCCTTGACACTAATGATCAATAATTTAGTACGCACATGCTACAAAATGTAACTGCACAACCATACACAACCCATGCATGGCTTTGAAATGGGCAGACACTTGACCTGAACACTTATGTGCCTTGTAATATTTCCGCTGCCGACAACTGCCGGCATATACATAACAACTCAACTTAATGTCAATAAAAGAGTTTACGATGGATAAAGAACAATCCACGGATGTAGCGGCGCGCACCCAAAAAGAAAAAAACAACCCCAAAAGCGCGAGTGCTGTTCAAGAAGCCCCACTCCACGAGAGCCTCTACCGACAGGCGAGCCCCCTCCATCTTCCGTCCGATATTTCCAGTACGCTGAAAGCACCTGTGCTGCCTGACATCGATCCTGATTCCATCAGTCACGAGCAGGCACATGCGGGCATTACCATTCATATCCCCGGGTCAGTCAAAATGTGCTGGGGTGACGAAATCCATTTCTATTGGGGGAAAAACCTGTCATCGACAACGCTTTTCCATCGGGTAGGCGAAAACAGCGTGGTACGTGTGCTGTGTATTTCCTACAACTTCACGCCCTATGTTCAGTACGGTCTGGTTGACCTGTATTACGAGCTTTATCGCGATCATCGCCTGATCGGCACATCGCCGGTGTTGCGGGTGAACGTCAACTACGCAGTGCCTGTCACGTCCCGACAGAGGCAACGCAAACGCAGGTTTATCGATCAATAACTGAAGAGCCCCCGGTGATCACTCACCGGGGGCTCCGGTGTTGCTCAGGCACTGGCCTTAAGAATCAGAATGCCAGGCGTAGCCCCACATTTGCCCCCCAGGGTTGCTCGATATGCCGACCTTTCATGTAATCGAAGTCTGCATGCAGTTTCAGACGTTCGGACAGCGACACCGATACCCCGGCGCCCAGTTCGCCGCGAGAACCGAACAGGCTGTTATCAAATTTAACATCGTTGGCTTTCACCTCGTTATGGCGCGAAAACTCCTGCGCAATGGCGACACGCACATAAGGCTGCAGCACTCCGCCATCCTTGAGCGCAACACTGCGGCCCAGCGAGGTGCCGACCTTGCCCAGTACTGACTGGGTGTGGTCGTTCTTCGCCTTCATGCCATTATCCAGACGCAGCTCCTGTCCCTGAACGACAACGCTGGACAGCTGAGCGAAGGGCTCAAGGAAGTAATCGTCCGCCAGCTTGATGTGGCGGCCGAACTCTACCCAGCCCCCTACCCCGTTGTTGGTGTAGTCACCCTTGGCCTTGCTTGCATCGCTCATGGCAACATCTGCCTTGTTGCGAAAGCGGTTGAGTTTGAGCACCCCGTCAACGTAGTAGCCGTCGTCCGACAGCCAAGTGGCATAGGCACCTGCATAGTAGCTGTCGACTTTTCCCGTAGTACCACGGCTCAAATCGATACCGGACGTGCTGTACCCTCCCAGCACACCCAACACCAATTGGCCGCTGCTGACCTCGACAGGCGCATCGGCACCCAGCGACAGGCCACTTTGCTTCTGCCGATAGTCGACACCATCACTGGTCGTGGCATTAAGCCTGTTGCCATAGGCACGCATCCAGCCGCCCGCCCTGCCGCTTGCGCGAACCTCGCCCATGCGCGAACGCAGGGTAGAGAGCTCACTCATCCAGATGGCAGGTGCCGCGCTGTAAAGCGCAAGCGCGCTCTGGGTCGAGGGGCTTATGACCTTATCTTTACCGACGATGAACCAGTCATTGCCCTGTTGCTCCAGCAGATACGAATAGGCGCCGAGGTCGACACGCCCGCCCAGCAGGCTGAATTGCGCGTCACCACCTTCGGTATGCACCACCTTGAGCGGTGCCATGTCAGCAGAGACAACCTCCACCCCCGTGTTGCGCACCCGCAACCCGAACTGACCACTGGCCTGGCCGTTGACGTCGATGAGATCTCCGACACCGTTGTCCAGATCCACGCGCAAACCAAACGTGCCGCCCCCTGACAACTCATTCAGCGAAAGTGTATGGAACCCTTCACCAGCAAACGAAACCCTCCCCCCGTGCAGGGAAAGCGACTTGACGGCATTGTCGCCCTGCATCTGCCAGTGACTGCCCGAGGTAATCGCCAGACGGTTGCCATTGACGATGTCGCCGTTCAATTGCGCGTCGTTTTGCAGCGTGATGTTCAGGATGCTGGTGTCATCGGCGACAAGGTCGCCGTAGAGGGTGCTGTTGTCGACGTTGAAGTTGACAGTGCTGTGATCTTCCACCTCCAGCAGGTTGCCATTTCCGGCCCATAGCTCGGAATGGTTTTGCACAGCAATGTCGGCCTCGATGTCGAGCGCAGCGCGCTGGTTTACTTTGATGGCGGCCCCGGCCAAACCCTGGACTATCGATCGGTCAATCACAGCAACGGACTTGTTTCCGACCAGTATTCCGGCTTGGGATCCATCTACCAGATGGATTCCATTCATGTCGCCTGTCACATGACTGTTGTCGGCGATCAGCACATTGGCGCCAGAAACAAAAATCCCCTGGCCACTTTTGCTTTGCGACGCAAACCCGCGCACATCGGTATTGAAAATACTCAGCGCCCCCCACAACCCGACTGAAATACCGTAGCCCGATCCCGATACATCGCTTGAATGAGCCGATACCGTGGAGCCAGGGTTGATAGAGCCCATCACTCCATGAAGAACGATGCCGCTATCTGTCGCGTTTTTCACGGTAGCGTTGGAGAGATTACCCAGCGCATCGGAAAGGCTGATACCGCTCTCAACCACGCCGGACTGAATATTGACCGTAGAGTCTCTCACGACCACCTGGTCTGCTCGCCCACCGACAATATTAAGAACACTTTGATCACCAATATGATAAGAATCGAAGGGAGTATCAGGACCTACGGTAATGATTTCAGCCCGTCTAACGGTTTCATCTGGCAACTCTCCATCCGGCCACAATCCGGTGACTGCTTCAGTGTCTAAAGACAGACCATTATTATCGCTCGATGCCGCTGCCGACGCCTGCACATTAGCTAGAGCACCAAAGGCAATCACGGCAAGTTGAAACGCGCCACCCCGCGACTTAACGACATTACTTTTTCTACTAGACACCGTCCATCTCCTCGTTTTTTTGAGAGTGGAAAGATAGCTCACTTAATTCATAAACTCTGGCCCTGTTCAATACCCAAAACGTAGGAGCACTCCCAAAATAATATAAGAATTTTCTTACAGCGAGCATCCAAATGGACGCCAAGCAAAAAATTCGCAAACCAATTAAATAATCCCCACGCAACCACTTGACCAACCCACTAAAACCCTATTACGTCCAATTGTGACTGGGAACATCATTAGCTCTTTCGCCAAGTACCAGCCAAAAAAACCCTTATTCAGAAACGCGTTCGAAAGAGTAGGAAATCCCCTACAAAATTTTAATGACAAGGCATCTACACATGAAAAATTGCTCAAACAACTATCTCCCAACACCTGTTTCAGTTTACGGAAACAGGCATCGAAACTTGAATCTTGTATTGACTGCACCCGATATTGCAGTCGCATTTCATGATCAGGATACGCCAGGGCTCATACCGGTCGCTGACGCATCCCAAACGTTGACGGTCGATCTCGTTGTATGGCCAGCCGCACTTCCTGGTTACACCTATCAACTGCTGTTCAACAGTATCGCGACCGGTCCCCGAAAACTGATTCTGCCCTCACATGCACCAGGAGACCCCCTGCACCTGGAGATCCCGGCCGAACTGTTGCTGGAAGGTTTCCACGATGTCGCGTACGTCGTTGTCAATCCGATCAATCAGGCAGAACAGAAATCGGAAATTTTCCGGATTCAGATCGACCGGACAGCGCCAGGCGCTCCGGAGCTTGCTGCCATACAGTTCCCAGCCGAGATCCAGAACGGTCTGACTGCCGCCGAGCTCGATCAACTGGGTGGCCAACTTGATGTACAGATTGCCGGCTACACCGGTATGGCCAAGCATGACCGCATTCTGACCAGGTGGGGAGATATCGTAGGCCCCACTGCTGTCGTCAACGAAACCGACATGGGGCTGGACAAGGTCTCGGTCACTTTTACACGAGCGTTTCTGCAAACGTTGGGGGAGGAAGAAAAGCAGGTTTGTTACCAGGTCATCGATCGTGCGGGCAACCCTTCAATCCTCTCGAACACTGTAGAGGTGAAATTAAGGCTGAAAGACTTGCCTTCTGATTATCCGGCACCTGTCATTGATCAAGCGGTAGGCGATCTGGTTGATTATCTGGAAGCTCAAGCGGGAGTACTTGTCGACATCCCCCATTACCCGGGCGCAGCGGCGCTTGATAGCATCCAGCTATTCTGGGGCACCAGTAATCCCTTGACCCCTGTATTCGTCGCGCCTGGCGACGAAGATGAAGCCGTCATACTCACGTTGAAACTGCCATTTGAGGCCATTGCCCAAGGTCCGCAAGGCGACACAGCGGTTCATTATGACGTGTTTCGCAACGGCGAACTGACGGGCACATCGCTGGACACCCATATAGACGTTTTTACAACACTTCCCTTCCCCACCCCCTTGAACAATTTGACGGTACAAGGGACGAGCGTACAAAACCCGAACACTCAGGACAACTTTATCGATGAAGACGATTACGAGTTGAACGGCAGAGGGGTGGTGGCCTGGAATACGGGGTTCGAAATCAATGATGATCTGAACCTGTACTGGGGCAATCAGGTAAAAACGCAGTGGTATCAAATACGGTCTAGCGACGTTGCAGCGGCAAGAGACTTGATTATTCCGATTGATAACGAGCTGATGAAGTTGCAAGGCACCGGCGAAGCCATTCCCGTGTATTTCACAGTCACGCGTACAGGAAACCCGAACAGTATGACGAGTCCGACTCAGCCTGTAACAGTACGGTCTCGAGAAGAGCAACCCGGTGGCGAAAACGGATTGACCGGGCCCACGTTCAATCTCACGTCCAACGGAGTGCTGGGCCCCAATGAAAATCCGGACGGTGCCGATGTAAAAGTTTCACCTTATGTCAATATTGCCGAGGGCCAGAAGATCACCTTCACGTTCAAGGGTTTTGACGACTTCAATAATCCCATCGAAGCCGCTACTTATGTGACGACTCGTAAGCTGGATGAAGTGGATGTTGTGCAAGGGCATGTATTCAAGGTCCCTCAGATCAACACACTGCTTATTTGCACAGGGTTTGCGGAGGCGAGTTATACCGTCGACCCTGTCGAAGGCAGCAATCAAAGTCCGGCAAACTCCACGGTCACTCGCGTCATCGTGCATATGCTTAAACCTACCGACTTTACCTGTCTGAGTCGCTAAACCGTTGCGGGCTCACAAAGCCCGCAACTTTTAAACTTATAAGGAACACCCATGTATAACCTTGCGACTGAAAAAAAAGAAACCGTGCTGACTGCGCCAGTCATCGCAGCCGCCTTGAACGATGGGCTATTACCCATCGACAGTTTGAACACGCCCCTCGAAGTGCTGTTGAACGTCTGGCAAGGCGCGCGCCCTGGCTATACCTATCAGCTGTACTTCGATGGAGTGCTTATTGGTCTCAAGAAAGAGATCCTGCTTTCGCAGATGCCAGGTGACGACCTCATGCTGCACATTCCATCCGAGCTGTTGACCGAAGGCCGTCACTCTGTGGCTTACGCGGTCGAAAACCCGATCAATATGGTCGTCGAGTTTTCTGCCGAGACAGTTGTAATCGTAGACCTAACCCCGCCTGGCGATCCGCTGCTGGCCCCCATCATTTTTCCCACGCAGGTACAGAACGGTCTGACCTCAGAAGAACTGCAAACCATGGGTAACGTGCTTTCAGGGACGATTGCCAGCTACAACGGCATGCAGGAGGGCGATGTCGTCCGCACCTACTGGAATGATCTGCCCGGTCCGATGGCGGTGGTGAGCAGTGATGACGTGGGTCTTAAACGAACAATGGTCGACTTCGCCAGGTCGTTTCTGGAGTTGATCGGCGACATTGAGGCGCCGGTTTACTACACGATTACAGATCTGGCAGGGAATCTGTCCATGGCCTCGGAGGCGGTGGACGTGAAGCTGCAACTCGCGCAAGCAACGCCCCTGCCCACCCCAACCATAAAAGAAGCCGCCGGCAACACGCTAGACCCGGCTAACGCCCCATTCGGGGCAACCGTGGTGATCGACGCCACCGCCAACCTGAAAGCCGGCGATCAGGTGATCGTGCAATGGCAAGGGCCCAACGGCAATGACACACGGGAAAAGACGCTGACCGGCGCGGACGCGGGCAAGACGCTGGAGGTAGTGTTTGCTGCGGCGCTGGTAACGGCAAACGCCGGGCAGACGGTGGCGGTTTCTTATGTGGTCAATCGCGTCAATGGTCTGGTACAGGTATCCGACACACTGGCCTTGCAGATTCTGATGGGGCAGCCCGAGCTGGTGCTGGACACTTCGCCGGTTACGCTGGCCGGCAAGGTGTATCTGCTCCCAGGCTTGCCGGAACTGTTGCCGAACTTCCCGGCCGACACCACCCTTCAGCGTCAGGCCAGTGGCGGACAGGCACCCTATCAGTACACCTCGAGCAACCCGCTGGTCGCGAAAGTGGACAGCAACGGGCTGGCCTCGGTTCGAGGCAACGGCACGGCCACCATTACGGCGACCGATGCTTTGGGCGCGAGTAAAAGCTACCTGATCACCGTCGTCGGCGTCATCCATTGCATCGGCCTGGGCAGCGGGAGCTTTTCTCAGATCAGCAAAAACGCAGGCAACAACGGCGCAAGGATTCCGACCATTCACGAACTGGTGGAGATCTATAACCTGTACGGCAATCGCTGGCCGATGGGCAACGGTAATTATTGGTCGTCCACTGTTTCAAGCGCCGGCATCGGGGGCTGGAACTGGTACTACGTGAAGAACATGGTCTCTGGCGGAAACTTCAAGTTGAAGAGCCACAACTCCAGTCTTGGCGTTGGCATCAGATGATCGAAAACTGATGAACCTGTAATCATCAAACAGGGCGTTACCTGAGAGGGCAACGCCCTGCTTCTATTCATACGTTCTACAGAGTCAGGCCATGCACCCCACCACATCCCCAGCCAAACGCTTTGTTCGTCCCGCGTCGTGTGAAGGCAGCTTTCAGGCCTGCGTCAATAAGCGACCGTTCAAGGTGCTTGCCCTGGCGGGCCAATTGACCCTGCGGGCTGAGCTGGAACAGGCACCCGATCAGTGGGTATGGAAGCTGATCGTCGACGGCAAGGTGGGCACAAAACGAACGACTATCGGGCTGTTTCTGGACAACGACCTGAAACCCGGTGATCACAATCTGCCAGGCCATGCCCAGATCAAAGTGATTTACAACGAGACGCAGCACCGGCAGAACACCCTCTATCATTCGGCACACTTTCAAAACGGCACCCTGAGCCTGTTGGAAGCCAATCCCTATACTCTGCGCCTGCGCGGACGCTTCAGTTTCAGCATGTCATCGATTAATTTCGAAGTGACCAACGGCTTTTTCGACGTACATTGCCGATAAATCAGGTGCGCAGAAAGCGGGCAATCACTTGCGCCGACTCGACCAGGCATTGTTCATGGCTGATACCTGCGACTTTTAATGGTTTGAGGTCGTGATTGGCGGTCGGCAACCAGTGCAGTTGAATAGCGCTGGACAACGCATAACCCTCCACTGCTTCGCGATTACCCAACGCATCGCGCTCGCCCTGAACGATCAGAGCAGGTGTCTTCAATTCAGCCAGATGGGCCACGCGCGGTTTCTCCGGCTTGCCCACGGCATAGAACGGATACCCCAGGCAAACCAGCGCATCCGCCTCGATATCATCGGCAATCAGGCTGGCCATTCGCCCGCCCATCGACTTGCCGCCAACAGCCAGTCGCCCAGCCACAAAAGGCCTGACCAAGGCATAGACCTCTCGCCAGCATTCCAGCAATTGCGCCTGCGGATTGGGCGGACGCTTGCTGCCGCCGTGACGCCGCAGGGCCATGTAAGGAAACTCGAAGCGCAGGACGCTGACGCCTTGCGCCGCAATATCGGTGGCCATGTGGCTCATGAAATCGCTGTCCATCGGTGCGCCTGCGCCATGTGCCAGCAGCAAGGTGGGCGCCTCGTGCGCGTCTGCCCGCAGGGTGGGCGTCCATAACCAGCCTTTTTCGTTGATCAGTTGCAGCCATTGATCCTTGCCGATGCCGGGCTGTGGGCCTTTGCTCATGCTTGCCTCGTTCAGATGAGTCTCAGAGTAGCCCGCTACTATAACCGCGAAGCCTGCGTGAATCGCGCAAGCGCAGAGCGCGTGGACGCATCGACAGGGACGCCCTGCCGGACAGCCACCATTCAGGTCCGCCCGGTTAATCTGCCAAGGTGCACAAGGTAAAAGTACCAAGGCGATGAGCGCCCCAAACCTGACACCGCCGGGCGGTTTCATTGACGGTACTGGCCTCGCACAATTGCAACAGAACCGCTGAGTCGGTCGCCAGAGTCATATGCCTGCTCAGGCCAGTTTGCTGGGCTATGACAGATGCAACCGCCGATTGAACATGCGTGACAGTCTTTGCGCGAGTCCTGATCAACTCGTCTGTACGCGAGGGTCGCCACCGCTTTGCTCCAATCCAGCGGCGATGCGTGAACTCCGCACCCTGCAACGGGGTGCGGAATACTCGCTGACAATACAACGCAGATTATCCGCTCCGCGCTGCGGCTTCCCACACCCTTCTTTCAAAGCTAAACTCGTCGACACACGTCTGCTGCAACCATTTGACGCTCGCTAATGTGCCTGTCTGTTCCTGCCCCTGCCTTTTCGTGTGCCTCGATGCCATTTACAGCGATGCATCGCCCGAGCCCGATTACGTCTGCGGTCAACATCTGAATCGTGGAATTCTGTAATGAACACAACAACCAGTCCGACGACCTACAACTACACAGTGGTGCGCCAGTTTGCCATCATGACCGTGGTCTGGGGCGTGATCGGCATGAGCCTGGGCGTGTTCATCGCTTCGCAGCTGGTCTGGCCGGGACTGAACCTGGAACTTGAATGGACCACCTTCGGACGCCTGCGGCCGTTGCACACCAACCTGGTGATCTTTGCGTTCGGTGGCTGCGCGCTGTTTGCCACCTCTTATTACGTGGTGCAGCGCACCTGCCAGACGCGGCTTGTTTCCGATGGCCTGGCGGCGTTTACCTTCTGGGGCTGGCAAGCCGTGATTGTCGGCGCCATCGTGACGCTGCCGATGGGCTACACCACTACCAAGGAATATGCCGAACTTGAATGGCCGGTGGCCATTCTGCTGGCGATCGTCTGGGCCGCCTACGCTGCGGTATTTTTCGGCACCATCGTCAAACGCCGGACCCGGCATATCTATGTCGCCAACTGGTTTTACGGCGCATTCATCGTGGTGACCGGCATGCTGCACATCGTCAACCACATCTCGCTGCCGGTCAGCCTGTTCAAGTCCTATTCGGCCTACGCCGGAGCGACCGACGCCATGATCCAGTGGTGGTACGGGCACAATGCCGTAGGTTTTTTCCTGACCACCGGCTTTCTCGGCATGATGTATTACTTCGTGCCCAAACAGGCCGAGCGCCCGGTGTACTCCTATCGTTTGTCCATCGTGCATTTCTGGGCATTGATCACCCTGTATATCTGGGCCGGTCCGCACCATCTGCACTACACCGCCCTGCCAGACTGGGCACAGTCGCTGGGTATGGTCATGTCGATCATTCTGCTGGTACCCAGCTGGGGCGGGATGATCAACGGCATGATGACGCTGTCGGGTGCATGGCATAAGTTGCGGACCGATTCGATACTGCGCTTTCTCGTGGTCTCGCTGGCGTTCTATGGCATGTCGACCTTTGAAGGCCCGATGATGGCAATCAAGACCGTCAACTCGCTGTCGCACTACACAGACTGGACCATCGGCCACGTACATGCCGGGGCATTGGGCTGGGTGGCGATGATTACCATCGGGTCGGTTTATCACATGATCCCGAAACTCTACGCCCGTCCGCACATGCACAGTGTCGGCCTGATAAACACGCATTTCTGGCTCGCGACCGTCGGTACTGTGCTGTACATCACCTCGATGTGGGTCAATGGCATCACCCAGGGCCTGATGTGGCGTGCAGTGAACGACGACGGCACGCTGACCTATTCCTTCATCGAGACCATGCAGGCCAGTCACTCCGGCTACATCGTGCGCGCCATCGGCGGTGCCATCTTCACCAGCGGCATGCTGTTGATGGCCTACAACGTGATACGTACAGTGCGAGCCTCTGACACGCAGGCGGCCGAGGCAGCTGCGCGCATTGCCGTCGTGGGAGCGCATTGATGAAACATGATGTGCTCGAAAAAAACATCGGCCTGCTGGCGTTCTTTATGGTTATTGCCGTGAGCATCGGCGGGCTGACGCAGATCGTCCCGCTGTTTTTTCAGGATGTGACCAATCAACCGATCGACGGCATGAAACCACGCAGCGCGCTGGAGGTGGAAGGCCGCGATGTATTCATCGCCAATGGTTGCGTAGGCTGCCACTCGCAGATGATCCGGCCATTACGCGCCGAAACCGAACGCTACGGGCATTACTCGGTGGCGGGCGAAAGCGTCTGGGACCATCCGTTTCTATGGGGTTCCAAACGCACCGGGCCGGACCTGGCCAGGATCGGCGGTCGCTACTCGGATGAGTGGCACCGTGTGCACCTGAATAACCCTCGGGACGTGGTCCCAACGTCGATCATGCCCGCCTATCCGTTTCTGGCCGAGAAAAAGATCGACAGCACGCAGACGGCAAAAAAGCTGCAAGTGCTGCGTACCCTTGGCACCCCGTACACCGACGCGGACATCGCCGGTGCGGCCGCCGCCGTGCAGGGCAAGACTGAAATGGACGCGCTGGTGGCCTATCTGCAAGGCCTCGGCACGCTCATCAAGAGCAAACGGTGAACATGATGGACATCGGAATGATTCGAGGCCTTGGCACACTGGTCGTGATGGTCGCGTTCATCGGCCTGATGCTGTGGGTGTTCAGCCCTGCCCGCAAGGCGCACTTCGACGATGCGACCCTGTTGCCTTTCGCGGATGACCCCGAGGCCATAGGCAGGGTCGAGCGCGCCAGGGCTGAACGGGAAGACCAACCATGAGTACGTTCTGGAGCCTGTACGTCGCGGTCCTGACGCTGGGCACAATCATCGCCATGCTCTGGCTGCTGCTGTCCACGCGCAAAGGTCAGCCCGACGAACCGACAGATGAGACCGTCGGCCATGCGTTCGACGGCATTGAGGAGTACGACAACCCACTACCCAGATGGTGGTTCTATCTATTCATAGCGACCATCGTTTTTGCGCTGGGTTATCTAGTCCTGTACCCAGGCTTGGGCAACTGGAAGGGTTTGCTGCCCGGTTACGACTATCGGGACAAGGACAGCAAAGTGCAATTCTCCGACGGCCAGCAAGGCTGGAGCAGTGTCCACGAATGGGAACGGGAAGTGGCCGTTGCCGAGGCCCGCTATGGCCCGCTGTTCGCCAAATACGCCGCCATGCCCGTCGAGGAGGTAGCCAAAGACCCGCAGGCACTGAAAATCGGTGCTCGCCTGTTTGCCTCCAACTGCTCGGTCTGCCACGGCTCTGACGCGAAAGGCGCCTACGGCTTTCCCAATCTGACCGATGCCGACTGGCGCTGGGGCGGCGACGCTCAGGCGATCAAGACGTCGATCATGGCCGGGCGCATGGGCGTGATGCCCGCCCTGGGCGAAGTGCTGGGCGAACAGGGTGTGCGTGATGTGTCGGCCTACGTGCTGACCCAACTGGACGCCCGGCAGTTGCCCGAAGGTGCCAAAGCTGACCCGGTCGCGGGCCAGAAGACCTTCGCGACACTCTGCGTTGCCTGTCACGGGCCAGAAGGCAAGGGAATGCCGATTCTCGGCGCGCCGGACCTGACGCATCCCAACGCGTTTATCTACGGTTCCAGCTTCGCGCAGTTGCAGCAGACCATTCGCGATGGCCGCCAGGGCCAGATGCCCGCTCAGCAGGCACTGCAAGGCAATGACCGGGTTCACATTCTGGCTGCCTATGTTTACAGCCTGTCCCGCCAGGAGAAACCTGCTGAAAAAGAGTGATACGGCTCTTACAGACAGTGCGCCTGGCGTCGTGACGGCCTGAAACCCTCACGACTGCCATTGCCGACACATCAAGGCTTGGAACCGCACTTCATCCTCATGCCGTTCAAAGCCGTATCGTCGTCGTACTTATCATCATCGTCCCCCTGATAGTCTTCGACGCGTGTTTCAAAACCGATAGCAACCATTCCGGCAGGACAGCGGTAAGTTTTTTTCCAAACGCCATAACTTGTGTCATAGGCTGCGGCTATGGACTGTCCCCCTTCACAAACAAACCTGACAGAGTCCACTGCTGTGTCGTCTCCGTCCCCTTGAGAGGGCTCCATTTTCAACTGAAATCCAACGATCGCCTGGTCGGCAGGGCACTTCCTGTATCCTGAAAAAGTCCCCCATCCTCCTTCTTTGCTTCTCAGGCCGACATCATCGTGGCAGTACATAACGATCGCATTGACGGCCGTATCGTCATCGTCGCCTTGCCATTTTTCCCCCTTTACATCAAAAGCGTTTATGTACAGTCCACTTGGACACCGTGCCGATGGCCCCCAGGTTCCCCAACTCCCCGCATTGTCATATTCGTCGGTTGGTGGAGTTTTAACTGATTGTTTGAGAGGAAACACACCCAGATGTTGCGCGGTCTCGGGCGTATTATTTCTAACGAGCCAGACGGAAATTTTTCTTGAACTCTCATCAATATCGGCGATGAGAAAAGTCTCTTCAGTTGCCGAACCACTCAGAAAAACGGGTACACCTTCATAGGGACTTGGATATATTCCGGCAGCGGTGTGAAAGTGACCTGCAAAAATGGCTGAGACATCATACTCCTTTAACAGTTTACGAAATTTAGTGAGGATAGCTTGAGTACGTGGATCGGATGTCCGGGTCCATTCCTCTGCGTCATGCATACCAATAATGACAAATGTTCCATTATCCCTTGCTTGAATCAGCAGATTCTCCAGCCAGCCATTCTCAACGGGTGACAAAATATCAAACTCATTTGTTGTCCATACACCTGAAGAATAAAACCAGTTTGTATATGAAGGGTCCAAATTCAGCTGAATGTACCGCACACGTCCAAAATCCTTAAAGTACGCAAAGCTTCCTGAATACTTTTTGGTGGTATGAATAAATCCGCTTTCATTAACGCTATAATCCATCCGATTACCGCCCATCCGGCCTGCAAGGTCCTCCATACTGTCTCGGGCGCAGCCATTATTTTCACAGCTGTCTATATTATTCTTGTAATCATGATTACCAAGTCCAAAATACCAATTCGTCGATAATATTGAATCCAGTGTCCCGTACAAAAATGCCCTTTCCTCGCCGTGGCCAAACGCCGTCATGTCTCCGTTTATGATGACCGGGTTATTGCCGGTCCCGCCCATGGCTCCGGCACGCCATTTTTGTATCGCAGAATATTGATTTCTGATGAGGTCTTCAGTACTAACCTCGTTAACCGAGGAGCGGGATTGCAGTAGGACGTCCTGCGATTGCTGGTGCGGCAAAGCGCCCAGACTGTCCTCTGTGTTTTTTTTATCCTTTGACCAAGGGTATTGAGGGTCAGAAGCAAATATAATATGCCTTATTATGCCCTTAGGCCCGACCCCGCCCGTGCTCACCACAGCGTCTGGGCTTTCATTTTTCACATCACTAACGCACCCGCACATCAATAACAATGTGCTGAACAACGCACAAGGAAAAAGCCTGTAATTAGACATATCAAAACCCTCATGAAAACTAAAATCCCAGAACCCAAACGCGGACAGAAAGCGTTACTCAGAGCATTTCGGCTGTATTCATTATTACAAACATCTGCTGAAACTCTACTATCAGAACTGATAGGTCGGCTATTAGATACCGACGGCAGTTCTTTGAGTGACAAACGGCACGACGTTTTTTAACAAGTAACCCAGTCATAGGGGCTGCTTATTACTCCACGCCTACGTGACGGGCTTCGGTAATAAATTTCGCCTTTCTACAATCTGAAATACCAAGAGAAGCTGACGACGCGCATTGACGCGCATGCAGATAAGCACTGCATAACGCTGCGTCAGGAACCATCAGATCAAGTGGATTTTTAGCATCGGGATACCAGGCAAGCAGTGCGCGGTAGTAATGTGCGTCACTGCACGCATTGTAGTTACATCTCTACACGCTTAGAATTGCTCATTATGACAACGATGTGTCTGCCCATTCCGGAGGTCGCTTTCATGACAACTACCCTCTCAAGCCGCGAATTCAACCAAGACACCAGCGGGGCCAAGAAGGCCGCGAATGAAGGCCCGGTGTTCATTACCGACCGAGGCCGCCCTGCCCATGTGCTGCTTTCGATCGAGGCGTACCTGCAACTGACCGGCAGTGCAGCGAGCATCGCTGACCTGTTGATCATGCCGACGCACCTCGATATCGAATTCGAGCCGCAACGGGCTGTCATCACGACTCGACCGGTTGATTTGTCCTGATGTTCCTGCTCGACACCGACGTGGTGTCAGAACTCAGAAAACGCAACGCCGATGCGAACGTGCTCCGTTGGTCGCGAACCCAGATGGCGTCCAGCCTGTTCATCTCGTCCATCACGATTCTTGAGCTCGAAACAGGTATCCTGCGTATCGAACGCCGCGACCCGGCACAGGGCGCAGCATTGCGAATGTGGCTTGAGCAGCATGTATTGAAAGCGTTCGCCGGGCGTATCCTGACAGTCGACACTCAGGTCGCAAGGCGCTGCGCCCAACTGCATGTCCCCGACCCGCGCAGCGAATGCGATGCGTTGATCGCGGCTACTGCGCTGGTGCATGGCATGACCGTGGTCACACGCAACACAATCGACTTTCAGTCGTGCGGGGTCGCGCTGCTCAACCCCTGGGTCAGCCAGTTGAATGAAGAAGCGGCCGTTTATTCACGTGCGTCACGTTGAACGCGGATGTAAACGTGCCTGACCTGGATCGGCCCGGGCTACTCCACCGCCGCTGGACCCATCAATGAGCAACCAGATTCCGGTACACGACATCACACCGCCATCCGAAAAAAGCGGCGAATTCATCGACCTCTATGCCTCGCGCGAGAAAATCCACACCCGCGCGTTTAAAGGTCTGTTTCGCAATGTGCGCATGCTGGGGGGTGCCGTGTTGCTGCTTATCTTTTTTGGCACGGTCTGGCTCAATAAAGGTGGGCACCAGGCGGTCTGGTGGGACCTGCCGCAACGCAAGTTCTACATCTTCGGCGCGACGTTCTGGCCGCAGGATTTCATTCTGTTGTCCGGCATTCTGATCGTTGCAGCCTTCGGGCTGTTCTTCATCACGGTCTATGCCGGACGGGTATGGTGCGGCTACACCTGCCCGCAAAGCGTCTGGACCTGGATGTTCATGTGGTGCGAGAAAGTCACCGAGGGCGATCGCAACCAGCGTATCAGGCTTGACCATGCCCCGATGAGCACCGGCAAACTGGCGCGCAAGCTCGCCAAGCACAGCCTGTGGCTGCTGATCGGCTTTGCCACGGGCATGACCTTCGTGGGTTACTTCTCTCCCATTCGCGACTTGTGCATTGATCTGTTCACGGGCGAAGCGGATGGCTGGGCGTATTTCTGGGTCGGCTTCTTCACCCTGGCCACTTACCTCAATGCAGGCTGGCTGCGCGAGCAGGTGTGCATCTATATGTGCCCCTACGCGCGGTTCCAGAGCGTGATGTTCGACAAGGACACGCTGATCATCTCCTACGACCAGAATCGTGGCGAAGCCCGAGGCCCGCGCAAGAAGGAGGCTGATCCTCAGGCACTGGGGCTGGGTGACTGCATCGACTGCACGATGTGCGTGCAGGTCTGCCCGACCGGCATCGACATTCGTGACGGCCTGCAGGTGGAATGCATCAGCTGTGCGGCGTGCGTCGATGCCTGCGATACAGTCATGGACAAGATGGACTACCCTCGCGGCCTGATTCGCTACACCACCGAACACAATCTGTCCGGGCAGCGCACCCGCACCTTGCGCCCGCGCCTGATCGGTTATGCACTGGTTCTGTTGCTGATGATCGGGCTGCTGATCGCGGCCTTCTGCATGCGTGGGCTGGTGGGTCTGGAGGTCAGCAAGGACCGTATGCTTTTTCGGGAAAACGCCGAAGGCCGTATCGAAAACGTCTACACCGTGAAAGTGATGAACAAGGATCAGGTGGATCACGGCTATGTGCTGGAGGCCAGCGGCCTGCCCGACCTGAAATTGCAGGGCCGTCGGGAAATAAACGTCCCGGCAGGCGAGATCGTCAGCCTGCCGGTGGAGCTGTCCAGCGCGCCCGAAAAGCTCCCGGCACACAGCAACGAAGTCACCTTTACCCTCAAGGACATCGACAGCGACACACATGTCGACACCAAAAGCCGTTTCATCGGCCCACCTCTTCGTTAAGAGCACCGTCATGCCCGTTGCGACTGCTGCAAGCCCTTGGTACAGGCACCTCTGGCCATGGATCATCATCGCCATTCTGACCTGCTCGGTGACGTTGAGCCTGTCGATGGTGTTCATCGCAGTGACCAACCCTGACCCACTGGTCACCGATAACTACTACGAGGCCGGCAAGGGCATCAATCGCTCGCTGAATAGGGAAATGCTTGCGCAAAACCTCAAACTGCACGCCCGTGTACATCTGGACGAGTTGACCGGCGAAGTCGAGCTGCGCCTGAGCGGCAACAGCAACCCGGAGCGTCTGGAGTTGAACCTTATTTCGCCGACGCGCCCTGCCAGTGATCGCCGTGTGTTCCTGACCCGCAGCCCGTCTGAACCGGGCCGTTACATCGGGCAGTTGCAAGACCGGGTCGAGGGTCGGCGCTTTGTGGAACTGCTGGGTGTCGAAGGCGACCAGACCTGGCGTCTGTTCGAAGAAGAGCAGGTCGACGCTGCTGACCTGACCTTGGGCGACGAACCCCTGCAAGCCGCACAACGCCGGAAAGACTGAACATGGCGACGTTGCCCCGCGCCACTCCAATGCGCTGTTACCACTGCGACCTGCCCGTGCCGGCCGGCGGCCGTTTCACGGCGGTTGTGCTCGGTGAACCCCGGGAGCTGTGCTGCCCCGGCTGTCAGGCGGTGGCCGAGGCCATCGTCGCCAGCGGCCTGGAAAGCTATTACCGCCATCGTAGCGAGGCCTCGGCCAACCCGGAAAGCCTGCCCACGCAATTGATCGATGAATTGGCACTCTACGACCGCCCTGAAGTACAGGCTCCTTTCGTGCACCACGAAGGCGATTTGTCAGAAGCCACTTTGCTTGTCGAGGGCATCAGTTGCGCAGCCTGCGGCTGGTTGATCGAAAAACGTCTGAGCCGCTTGCCCGCAATGGCCGAAGCGCGCATGAACCTCTCCACCCATCGCCTGCACGTACGCTGGCGCGGCGACCAGCTTGCCCTCAGTCAGTTGCTGAGCGAGCTGCACACAATTGGTTATGTCGCTCACCCCTGGCAGGCCGATCGCGCCGCCGAACGTCTGGCAAGTGAAAACCGTCTGGCGTTGCGGCAACTGGGTGTCGCTGGTCTGCTGTGGTTTCAGGCAATGATGGCAACCATGGCCACCTGGCCGGAGTTCAACATCGACCTCAGCCCGCAGATGCACACCATCCTGCGCTGGGTGGCGCTGTTTCTGACCACTCCGATCGTGTTTTACAGTTGCGCACCGTTCTTCCGCGGCGCGTTGCGCGACCTGCGCAGCCGTCAACTGACGATGGACGTCTCGGTGTCGCTGGCAATAGGCGCGGCTTATGTCGCCGGCATCTGGACTGCGGTCACCGGCGCTGGCGAATTGTATTTCGATGCGGTAGGCATGTTTGCATTATTCCTGCTGGCCGGACGCTACCTGGAGCGCCGTGCCCGCGAGCGCACAGCGGCAGCCACGGCGCAGCTGGTCAACCTGCTGCCTGCCTCATGCCTGCGCCTTGGTGACGATGGCCAGAGCCAGCGCATCATGCTCAGCGAACTGCGTTTGACTGATCGTATATTGGTGCGCCCCGGTGCGGTTATCCCGGCTGACGGCAGGATCCTCGAAGGTTATTCCAGTATCGATGAGTCACTGCTGACCGGCGAGTACCTGCCACAAGTGCGCAGCGCGGGCGATGCGGTCACCGCAGGAACGTTGAATGTCGAGAGTCCGCTGACCATTGCCGTGTCGGCGCTGGGTCAGGAAACCCGTCTTTCGGCCATTGTCCGCCTGCTCGAGCGCGCCCAGGCGCAGAAGCCCCGTCTCGCGCAGATCGCCGACCGGGCTGCACAGACCTTTCTACTGTTTTCGCTGACGGCGGCGGCGCTGATCGGCGTTGTCTGGTGGCAAATCGACGCATCCCGTGCATTCTGGATTGTCCTGGCAATGCTCGTTGCCACCTGCCCCTGCGCGCTGTCGTTGGCGACACCGACCGCGTTGACAGCAGCCACCGGCACGCTGCACAAGCTTGGTCTGTTGCTGACCCGAGGTCATGTACTGGAGGGCCTGAATCAGATCGACACAGTCATCTTCGACAAGACCGGCACCCTGACCGAGGGACATCTGGCGCTGCGCAGCATTCACCCGCTACGCGAACTGGACGCCAGCCGCTGTCTTGAGCTGGCGGCGGCGCTGGAAAACCGTTCCGAGCACCCTATTGCCCGCGCCTTTGGTCGAGCGTCAAGGGCCGCCGAAGAGGTGCACAGCACACCGGGGCTAGGGCTGGAAGGACGTGTTGACGGGAAACTGCTGCGCATCGGCCAGGCGCCGTTCGTCTGTGCGCCGAGCGGCACTGAACCGCCGGTGATCACCGATGAGTCCGGCCAGTGGCTATTGCTGGGCGATGCGCAAGGGCCGCTGGCCTGGCTGGTACTCGACGATCGACTGCGCGACGATGCCGGCACCTTGTTACAAGCCTGCAAGGCACAAGGCTGGAAAACGCTGCTGCTGTCCGGAGACAGCTCACCGATGGTCGCCAGTGTCGCGCAGGCGCTGGGGATAGAGGAAGCGCGTGGCGGTATGCGCCCGGACGACAAGCTGGAGGTGCTGCGGCAACTTCAGGCTCAGGGACGCAAGGTGCTGATGATCGGTGACGGGGTGAATGACGTCCCGGTCATGGCCGCTGCCAACATCAGTGTGGCAATGGGCTCAGCCACCGACCTTGCAAAAACCAGCGCTGACGCCGTGCTGCTGTGCAACCGTTTGCCGGTGCTGATCGACGCACTGAATCTGGCCCGACGTACGCGCAGGGTCATTATCGAAAATCTGCTCTGGGCCAGCCTGTACAATGGCCTCATGCTGCCATTCGCGGCACTGGGCTGGATCACACCGGTATGGGCGGCCATCGGCATGTCGCTCAGTTCATTGACCGTAGTGCTCAACGCCTTGCGCCTGACCCGCATGCCGCGCCGCGCCCTGACGTCACAACCTGCCCCGGAGGTTTCATGCCCGCGCTTTACATCATGATCCCTGCTGCGCTGCTGCTGGTGGGTGTTGCGATCTACGTGTTCTTCTGGGCGGTGGACAGCGGCCAGTACGACGATATGGAAGGCCCGGCGCACAGCATATTGTTCGATGATCCGCCGTCAGTGGATCATGCCCGGCCAGAACAGCAACGGCCTGGCGCTGACGAGAAACACGATGTTTGAACTTGCTTCGACGCTGCTCTCGGCGCTCATTCTCGGGCTGCTGGGCGGCGGCCATTGCCTGGGGATGTGTGGCGGCCTCATGGGAGCGCTGACACTGGCCATTCCCAAGGAACAGCGCAGCCGTCGATTCCGGCTGCTGCTGGCCTATAACTTTGGGCGCATTCTCAGTTACACGGTTGCCGGCCTGGGTTCCGGGCTGGTCGGCTGGGCAGTCGCGCAAAGTCCGCTGGCAACGGGTCTGCGGGTCATCGCCGCAGTGTTGCTGATCGTGATGGGGCTGTATCTGGCTGGCTGGTGGAGCGGGCTGACGCATATCGAGCGCCTGGGCCGAGGCCTGTGGCGATACCTGCAACCGCTGGCCAGCCGCTTGCTGCCGGTGTCCAGCCTGCCCCGCGCCTTGTTGCTCGGCGCGCTGTGGGGCTGGCTGCCCTGCGGGCTGGTTTACAGCGCCCTGCTCTGGGCCGCCAGCCAGGGCAATCCTCTCCATAGCGCCTTGCTGATGCTGGCCTTCGGGCTGGGCACCTGGCCCGTTCTGCTGGCCACCGGACTTGCCGCCGAGCGCACCACTGTCCTGCTGCGCAAACGAGGTGTTCGCATGGCCGGAGGGTTGCTGGTAATCGTGTTTGGCCTCTGGACCTTGCCGGGGCCGCATCAGCATTGGCTGATGGGGCACTGAGGCCGGGCAGCTCACCCCGCTTGATCCACGTCAACGCCCGCCCTTGAGCGCCTGCGTATGCTCGCGACATCGCCAGCCTGACCGGGAAACGTGCGCATGCTTGACGCCATTCGTTGGGATTCAGACCTGATCCGTCGCTATGATGTGGCAGGACCGCGCTATACGTCCTATCCGACAGCAGTGCAACTTCACACACAAATAGGCGCATTTGACCTGTTGCATGCTCTGCGGGAAAGCCGCAAGGCGTTGCGCCCGCTGTCGCTCTATGTGCATCTGCCCTTCTGCGCGAACATTTGTTACTACTGTGCCTGCAATAAGGTCATCACCAAGGACCGCGGACGCGCGCAGGCTTACCTGCAGCGGCTCGAACACGAAATACAGATGCTCGCCTGCCACCTGGCACCCGGTCAGGTAGTGGAGCAACTGCACCTGGGCGGCGGCACGCCGACCTTCCTGAGTCATGCTGAACTGCGTCGGTTGATGGCGCAGCTGCGCGCGCATTTCAATTTGCTGGAAGATGACTCCGGCGACTATGGCATCGAGATTGACCCTCGCGAAGCGGACTGGTCGACCATGGGCCTGCTGCGCGAGCTGGGTTTCAACCGGGTCAGCCTTGGCGTGCAGGACCTGGACCCGACCGTGCAACGGGCGATCAACCGCATGCAAAGCCTGGAGGAAACCCGCGCCATCGTCGAAGCCGCCCGCACGCTGCAGTTTCGTTCTGTGAATATCGACCTGATCTACGGCCTTCCCAGACAAACCGCGCAAGCCTTCAGCCGCACAGTGGATGAAATCATCGAATTACAGCCCGACCGGTTGTCTGTGTTCAACTACGCCCACCTGCCGGAACGCTTCATGCCGCAGCGGCGCATCGACACGGCCGAACTGCCGGATGCCCGGAGCAAACTGCTCATGCTCGAGCGCACCGTCGAGCAACTGGGCAACGCCGGTTATCGCTACATCGGCATGGACCATTTCGCCCTGCCCGACGATGAGCTGGCTATCGCCCAGGAAGACCTGACCCTGCAACGCAATTTTCAGGGCTACACCACGCATGGTCACTGTGATCTGATCGGGCTGGGCGTCTCGGCCATCAGCCAGATTGGCGAGCTGTACAGTCAGAACAGCAGCGACCTGAGCGACTATCAAAGGCTGCTGGACAGCGACCAGCCAGCAACCAGACGAGGGCTGATGTGCAGCGATGACGACCGGATCAGACGCGCAGTCATTCAGCAGTTGATCTGCCACTTCATGCTGGATTTCGCCGAGATTGAAAAAGCATTCTCCATCGATTTCAGAGGCTATTTCAGCGACGCATGGCCACAACTGCTTGGCATGGAGAAGGACGGGCTGATTGCGTTGAGCGCCGCGGGAATTGAAGTGAAACCGGCAGGCCGGTTGCTGGTGCGTGCTGTGTGCATGGTCTTCGATGCGTACCTGACCCGGCAGAACAGGCAGCAGTTCTCCCGGGTGATATGAGCAGCGGCCTGGTTCTACATTTTGGCCAGAACCAGCATGCCCGCCTTGGTCTTGTCGGCGTCGCTGGAGTTCAGGCTGTTCATCAGCGACGACAAATCGGCCGTGGAATTGCTCACCTGCGCCTGCAATGTGGTGAGCACGGTCTGTAGCGCAGCGGCCTTGGTGCGGCGCTCCTCGGGACTCAGACTCGGGTCCTTCAGAGCCTTCTGGATCTGCTCCATGGTTTCCGCGATCCTGCGTTGAAGCTCGCGAATAGCCTTGAGGATCTTCTGCACGGAAGTCGGCAGGCCGCTCTGCTCGATATCGGCATTTCTGGAAGACGACGCAGCGGCAGCCTTGCCTGCTGACGACAGATTGACTTCAACGCCCTTTGCCTCACCGGCAGGCGTCTCGACGCTGCTTTCGCTGGTCTGGCTGCTGTACGTAATCTGCGAGGTCGCAGTACGTATCGTAATACTGTTGATCAACGGAAGTGTCGTTGACATGCCAAGGCATCCTGGTTCATCCGAGGGAATACAGGCTTATCGGCAGCCGCTCTGGAACCTTGATGGTACAGAAGGCTTTGTAGGCTGGCCCCGACAAGCAAGGGTGAGGTACCCTTACGGCTTATGTGTGTTTTCCCACAAGGAATTAAGTGATGTCCGAGCCAGTAAAGTTGCGCGCTCAAAACCAGGCTCACTGCAAGGATTGCAGTCTCGCTCCACTCTGCCTGCCCCTCTCGTTGAACACGGAAGACATGGACTGCCTTGACCAGATCGTCAAACGGGGCCGTCCGCTGAAAAAAGGCGAGTTTCTATTCCGTCAGGGAGATACCTTCGAGTCGGTCTATGCAGTACGCTCCGGCGCGCTGAAAACCTTCAACATCAGTGACAACGGCGAAGAACAACTCACCGGCTTTCATCTGCCCAGCGAACTGGTCGGAATGTCAGGCATGGACGCCCAGGCTTACCCGGTCTCGGCGCAGGCACTGGAAACCACTTCAGTGTGCGAAATACCATTTGAACGCCTGGATGAGCTGTCGGTGCAGTTGCCGCAACTGCGTCGCCAGTTGATGCGCGTCATGAGCCGCGAGATCCGCGAAGATCAGCAAATGATGCTGTTGCTGTCGAAGAAGACCGCCGATGAGCGTATTGCCACGTTTCTGATCAATCTGTCTGCGCGCTTCCGGGCCAGAGGTTTCTCGGCCAATCAGTTTCGTCTGAGCATGTCGCGCAACGAAATCGGTAATCACCTGGGCCTGGCCGTCGAGACGGTGTCGCGGGTGTTCACCCGGTTCCAGCAAAACCAGTTGATTGCCGCAGAAGGCAAAGAGATTCATATCCTCGCCCCGATCGAGCTGTGCGCGCTGGCGGGCGGCGCAATGCAAAGCTGATACGTGCGATCTGTGGCGGGTCGGCTTAAACTATCGGCCAAACCTGCCATGGATCCCCCTGATGACTTTCGATCAATCGAACTTCAAGTCCCTGATACGCCCGGTCGTAGACTTTCCCAAGCCGGGCGTGGTCTTTCGCGACATCACTCCCCTCTTTCAGTCGCCCAAGGCTACCCGTCAGGTAATCGACAGCTTCGTGCAGCGCTATATAGAAGCCGATTTCAGCCATATCGGCGTCATGGACGCGCGTGGTTTTCTGATTGGTTCGGTGGTGGCGTATCAACTCAACAAGCCGCTGGTGCTGTTTCGCAAACAAGGCAAATTGCCTGCCGACGTACTCTCCGAGGCCTATCAGACCGAATACGGCGAAGCGTATCTGGAAGTGCATGCCGACAGTCTGTGCGAAGGTGACTCAGTCATCATGTTCGATGACCTGATCGCGACGGGAGGCACGCTGATCGCCGCCGCCAACCTCATCCGCCGCATGGGCGCCGAGGTACATGAAGCCGCTGCGATCATCGACCTGCCGGAACTGGGTGGCTCCAAGCGTCTTAACGACCTGAAGATCCCGACGTTCTGTCTGACCGAGTTTGCGCTGGACGAGCAGTAAGGGCGCAGGGACTGAGTTACAGGTTCCAAACTCTCCAGCGCTCACGGCTATCGTAAATGCGCTTTTTTATCGCGATGGCACTGACGACGCAGAGTGCGACCTTAGTGACGGCTGAGTCCTGGCGCTGATCCGGGGGTAGCCTGGCAGGACGCCAGGCTAGCCGCACCGGGCCATGGATGGCCCGTTGCGGCGACCCCCGGATCAGTGACAGGGCGAAGGAACCCGACGAAGTCGGGCCGGAAACAGGAGCGAGGGGGTTTGGTTACTTTGGCCCGTCAAAGTAACTCGCCGAGGGGCGAAAAGGTGACCTGAGTCGAACCTCAATGCATCTGAAGTCGCAGAACCGCTGTGTGACGCAGAGCGTCACGAACTGCATTACCACGCGGAGCGTGGGAACGAGAATCATACTCAAAATCGGACGTAGAGCGCCCAGAACGGCATGCGACGCAGAGCGTCGCACGATAGTTGAGATTATCGTTGCAGTTCTGGATGCTCTGCGTCCGACCTTGAATGGGCAGCGCAGGCGTGTATCGAAGAGAAACTAGCTCGCAGTATTGCTGTGCAGTTTGGTCATCAGTTGCGCTTCGGCCTGGGTCAGGCCGCAGGACTGGGTCAGCTCATCGATGCTGGCACCCATGCCGACCAGGCGTGCAGCCTGGGCAAAGGACAGCGTGGAGGGATCGCGCTGTTCCAGTGCAGTGAGCTTGTCCGGCAACGGCGCAACGATGGCACGCAGCTCGTGCAACGCTTCGCCCATGCGCACCGTGCCGTTCTGGTAGTTGTCCAGGCGTCTGGCCAACTCCTTGATCCGCTGATCACGCAAGGCAGTCGCCTCATCACGCTCGGCATCGAGCTTGCGCTGACGCCTGGTATGGGCCAGGAACATAAACAGGGTGACTACCCAGAGAATGCCCAGGAAGACGACAGCTACCTCAAAGATCAATCAGATGTTCTCCAGTTCGGACCACTCTTCTTCGGACATCATTTTGTCCAGTTCAACCAGAATCAACAGTTCGCCGTTCTTGTTGCAAACGCCCTGAATGAATTTGGCCGACTCATCGTTACCCACGTTTGGCGCAGTTTCGACTTCAGACTGACGCAAGTAAACCACTTCAGCCACGCTATCGACCAGAATCCCGACCACTTGCTTGTCGGCTTCGATGATCACGATACGCGTATTGTCGCTGACTTCAACCGGAGCCAGACCAAAGCGCTGACGGGTATCGATCACGGTGACCACGTTACCGCGCAGGTTGATAATGCCCAGTACGTAGCTTGGCGCACCCGGGACCGGGGCGATTTCAGTGTAGCGCAGCACTTCCTGCACCTGCATCACGTTGATGCCATAGGACTCGTTGTCCAGGCGGAACGTAACCCATTGCAGGATAGGATCTTCGGAACCTTGTGCAGACGACTTATTCATAACCCCAACCCCTCACGTGTGTTCTTTGCAGGTGATGCCACTGGCATCGACCCATGATTATTTCGACTTGTTCAACTGCTTGACCGCGCCACTGGCTATCAGCTCGGCCAACTCTGCAACATCCAGCAACGCGCACATGTGCTCGATAACCGTGCCCGCCAGCCATGGGCGCTGACCTCGCTGCGTGCGCCATTTGATCTCATTCGGATCAAGACGCAACGAACGGCTGACTTGATGCACCGCCAGTCCCCACTCGTATCCCTGCACCGAAATCACGTACTGCAATCCCTGGCGAAAATCGTCGCGGTATCGATCAGGCATGATCCAGCGCGCGGTATCCAATACTTTCAGGTTGCCCGCCTGGCAAGGCAGGATCCCGAGAAACCAGTCCGGTTGACCGAACAGTGGCGTCAGCTCCTGCCCTGCCAGCGGATAAATCGACCCCAGGCATACCAGCGGCACTGCCAGCGTCAGCCCGGCCACGTCGAACAACAGGCATTCGAACGGCTCGGCGGCCCATGCCGGGCGACCATCACTGGTAGGCGGCGGCGTCGGCGTGCGCTGGGTCACCAGTGTGCTCAACTCAGCGACCGGCTCGACCAGCTCAACGGTCGAAACTGCTTCTTCAACCTTCACCACTTCGGCAACAATCACCGGAGCGACTTCAATCACCGGCGCAGGCGCTTCAACCTTTACCGCTACAGCCACCGGAGCCGGCGCGGCCACCGCAACCGCCAGCGGTTTGATCTGCGCTTGCATCCGCGCATCAAAGGCTTGCTCTTCGAGCACAGCCGCCTGAAATTCATCGATGCTGCTGACAGGCTCTTCAAGCACTTCAGTCGCGTCGTACAGCAATGCGTCCAGATAGGACTGCAACGCCAGCTTGGGTCGTGTTGCTACTTCTACAGGGCGGTTCATACCGGGGCCCAACAAAAAATGGAGCAGGTGCAACCTGATAGAGTTATCGGCCGCATTGAGGCATCACTTGAGCAAACTGTGTAGAAAGAATGGACGTTCACGTCAGGCCACCTGAGCATTGAGCTGCTCGGCGAGCATATGCTTGAGCAATGCCCGATAAGCAATCACACCGCGACTCTTACTGTCATTCTGCGACGGCGTCAGCCCCAGACGGCTGGCATCGCGCAGCCGCGTGTCAACCGGCACGTAGGCTTGCCAGACATGATCGGGAAAACTGTCGCGCAATAATTTCAATGTGCCCATCGACGCCTGAGTACGACGGTCGAACAAGGTCGGCACGATGGTGTAAGGCAACGGCACCTTGCGCGAACGGTTGATCATGGTCAGGGTATTGACCATACGCTCCAGGCCTTTCACAGCCAGAAACTCGGTCTGTACCGGTATCGCCAACTGCTGGCTAGCCGCCAGCGCATTGACCATGAGAACGCCCAGCAGCGGCGGACTGTCGATCAGCGCATAGTCAAAATCCTGCCACAACTGCGTCAGACTTTTAGCGATCACCAGGCCCAGGCCGCTCTGGCCAGGGGATTGACGCTCCAGTGTGGCCAGCGCCGTGCTGGAGGGTATCAGCGAGATACGCTGGTCACTGGTCGGCAGCAGCAATTGGCCCGGAAGCCCCTCCGGAACCGCACCCTTGTGGAGAAACAGATCGAAGGCACTGTGTTCCAGTTCGTCCGGGTTATGCCCGAAATAGCTGGTCATGGAGCCGTGGGGGTCCAGATCGACCACGACCACACGCTTGCCCGCATCGGCCAGCAGGCCGGCCAGGGCGATGGTCGTGGTGGTCTTTCCGACTCCACCTTTCTGGTTGGCTACTGCCCAGACTCTCATTGATGTTTTTCCTTGCGTACAGCAACGACCATACCGATACGATGTTAGGGGGCAGGTGACGGAGAATTGACGGCGTTCGCACGTACCGGCGGCTTTGCTGGCACCGGTGCAGTTTGTGTGCCAGCACGCCTCAGTGCAGCATCCGGTTGCACATTGGCCGACCCTGAACTGGTCAGGCTGCGACGCACATCCAGATTTCGCGAGATGACCAGCACTACGCGGCGGTTCTTGGCGCGTCCGGCGGCAGTGGTATTGGGCGCGATCGGTTGAAACTCACCGTAGCCCACAGAGGCCAGTCGCGCTGGATTGACACCGTCCATCGCCAGCATGCGCACAATGCTGGCAGATCGAGCCGAAGACAGTTCCCAGTTGGTCGGAAACTGCGCAGTGCTGATCGGCTGATCGTCAGTGAAGCCTTCAACGTGTATGGGATTGTCGAAGCGTTTGACGATTCCGGAAACCTTTTCAATGATCGTGAAGGCCTTGTCGCTGGGTATGGCGTCGCCGCTGACGAACAACAGGCTGGAGTTGAGTTCGATCTCGATCCATAACTCGTTGCCGCGCACCGTCATCTGATCGGACTTGATCAGGTCGCCGAACGCATCGCGAACATCCTGAGCGATGGTCTGCAGCGGATCATCAGAAGCCTGGCCAATTCCGGCATCGGTCTGTTCGCTGTCCTTGACCAGCGGCTCGGCGGGCTTTACCGAGACCGGGCGCTGCTCACCAATAGGGATCGGTTTCATAGTGCGCTCGGTATCGTTGAATACGCCAACCAGTGCCTGGGACAGAATCTTGTATTTGCCTTCATTGACCGAGGAAATCGAGTACATCACCACGAAAAAGGCGAACAGCAGGGTAATGAAGTCGGCATACGACACCAGCCAGCGCTCATGATTTTCGTGTTCTTCGGCCTGACGTCGGCGAGCCATGCGCTGTTACTCCATGAAGCCTTGCAGCTTGAGTTCGATGGAGCGCGGGTTTTCACCCTCGGCGATGGACAGCAAGCCTTCAAGCAGCATTTCGCGGTAACGCGACTGGCGGTGGGCAATGCCTTTAAGCTTGTTGGCCACCGGCAGCAGAATCAGGTTGGCCATTGCAACGCCATAAATGGTGGCAACAAAAGCCACCGCAATCCCACTGCCCAGTTGGCTCGGGTCGGCCAGGTTACCCATGACGTGAATCAGCCCCATTACCGCACCGATGATGCCCACGGTCGGCGCATAGCCGCCCATGCTTTCGAATACCTTGGCAGCCTGAATATCGCGGGTTTCCTGAGTGATGAAATCCACTTCAAGAATGCTCCGGATCGCTGCAGGTTCGGCACCATCGACCAACAGTTGCAAGCCTTTGCGGGCATAACTGTCAGGTTCGGAATCGGCGACCGTTTCCAGACCGAGCAAGCCTTCCTTGCGGGCGGTCATGCTCCAGCCGATCACCCGGTCGACACCGCCGGGCAGATCGATACGAGGCGGGAAAATGATCCAGCGGATGATTTTCATGGCACGCATGAACGCGCTCATCGGTGACTGCAACAGCGACGCACCCAGTGTGCCGCCCAGTACAATCAGGGCTGCCGGGCCATTGAGCAACGCACCTAGATGTCCGCCTTCAAGAAAGTTGCCGCCAATGATCGCGACAAACGCCAGGATCAGGCCGATAAGACTGAGTACATCCATCAGAGACAGGCCTCTACCAGGTGGCGACCTATGTCATCCAGACTGTAGATCGCATCTGCAAGCTCAGCCTTGACGATTGCCATCGGCATGCCGTAGATGACGCAGCTCGCTTCGTCCTGCGCCCATACGGTACTGCCCGCCTGCTTGAGCAGGCGCGCGCCCTCACGGCCATCGGCACCCATGCCGGTCAATACCACCGACAGCACCTTGTCACCGTAGGACTTGGCGGCAGAGCCAAAGGTGATATCTACACAAGGTTTGTAATTCAGGCGCTCGTCACCCGGCAGAATCTTCACCGTACCGCGCGCATCCACCATCATCTGCTTGCCGCCCGGTGCCAGCAACGCCAGACCAGGGCGCAGAACGTCGCCGTCCTCTGCTTCCTTGACGCTGATCTTGCACAGCTTGTCGAGACGCTCGGCAAAGGCCTTGGTGAAGGCCGCAGGCATGTGTTGAATCAGCACCAGCGGTGCCGGAAAGCTGGCTGGCAACTGGGTAAGTACCCGTTGCAACGCAACCGGGCCACCGGTTGAGGTGCCGATGGCCACCAGTTTGTATGCCTTGCGCTTGGGCGTGCCTGAGGTGGTCGGGTGTGCCGGAGCATGGTGAGCATGAGCCGCAGGGGCCGTGGCAGGCGCTGCAGTGCGCGTCGGCACGGCACGGGCTGGCGCGGTGGTGGGCGCAGGTGCACGGCTGGACGACGTCGGCGCTGCCGGTGCAGCCGCCGATGCAGCGCTGGCCGCACCAAACCCGCTTGAACGGCGGTTACTGCGCGAAATGCTGTTGATCTTCTCGCACAGCAGTTGTTTGACCTTCTGCGGGTTGCGCGAGATATCTTCGAAATTCTTGGGCAGGAAATCCACGGCACCGGCGTCCAGAGCATCCAGCGTCACGCGCGCACCTTCGTGCGTCAGCGACGAGAACATCAATACCGGGGTGGGGATACGCTGCATGATATGACGAACTGCCGTAATGCCATCCATCATCGGCATTTCGTAGTCCATGGTGATGACATCAGGTTTGAGCGCCAGCGCCTGCTCAATCGCTTCCTTGCCGTTGGTGGCGGTGCCAACCACTACAATGTTGGGGTCCGAAGAAAGAATTTCCGTAACACGGCGGCGGAAAAAACCGGAATCATCCACCACCAGGACCTTGACTGCCATAAACACTCCAATAGGTGTTGCAGGCAGCCAGGCTGCCCGCACCCCCGGGTTCAGATACGCCGTGCGGCGTAACGCTTGAGCATGCTGGGTACATCGAGAATCAAGGCGATGCGACCGTCACCGGTGATGGTGGCGCCCGACATGCCTGGCGTACCTTGCAGCATCTTGCCCAGCGGTTTGATAACCACTTCTTCCTGGCCGACCAGTTGATCGACAACGAAGCCGATGCGCTGGGTGCCGACCGTCAGGATCACGACGTGCCCTTCTCGCTGCTCTTCATGAGCCGCCGAACTGACCAGCCAGCGCTTGAGATAGAACAGCGGCAAGGCTTTGTCACGTACGATCACCACTTCCTGACCGTCAACCACGTTGGTAGTGGACAGGTTCAGGTGGAAGATTTCGTTGACGTTGACCAACGGGAAGGCAAAAGCCTGGTTGCCCAGCATCACCATCAGGGTCGGCATGATCGCCAGGGTCAACGGGACCTTGATGACAATCTTGGAACCCTGGCCCTTGGTCGAGTAGATGTTGATCGAGCCGTTGAGCTGGGAGATCTTGGTTTTAACCACGTCCATGCCCACACCGCGACCTGACACATCGGAAATCTCGGTCTTGGTCGAGAAGCCCGGTGCAAAGATCAGGTTGTAGCAATCGGTGTCGCTCAACCGATCGGCTGCATCCTTGTCCATGACACCACGTTTGACCGCAATCGAGCGCAACACGTTGGGGTCCATACCCTTGCCGTCATCGGAAATCGACAGCAGGATATGGTCGCCTTCCTGCTCTGCCGAAAGAATTACCTTGCCGCCGCGGGACTTGCCCGAGGCTTCGCGTTCTTCCGGCGTTTCGATACCGTGGTCGACCGCGTTGCGCACCAAGTGGACCAGCGGGTCGGCAAGCGCCTCTACGAGGTTCTTGTCGAGGTCGGTTTCTTCGCCGACCAGTTCCAGATTGATCTCTTTCTTGAGCTGGCGAGCCAGGTCACGTACCAGACGCGGGAAGCGACCAAAGACTTTCTTGATCGGCTGCATACGGGTCTTCATGACCGCGGTCTGCAGGTCGGCAGTGACCACATCCAGGTTGGAAACCGCCTTGGACATGGCTTCATCGCCGCTGTTGAGACCCAGACGCACCAGGCGGTTACGTACCAGCACCAGCTCGCCGACCATGTTCATGATCTCGTCCAGTCGGGCGGTATCCACACGAACCGTGGTTTCGGCTTCAGTCGCAACCGGCTTTTCACCAGTGGGTGCAGGAGCGCGTGCAGGTGCTGGAGCAGGCTTGGCGGGCTCGGCCTTTGCCGCAGGTACAGGCGCCGCAGCAGGCTTGGCAGCCGGTGGCGGAGCAGCAGCTATGGCAGCTGCCGGAGCAGGTGCCTTGGCAACGACCGCATCAGGCTCGAACTTGCCTTTGCCATGCAGTTCGTCGAGCAGGCTTTCAAATTCGTGATCGGTAATTTCGTCCGATGCCGCAGCAGCAGAGGGTGCCTTGGCAGCAACGGCCGCAGGTGCAGGTGCAGCAGCAGCCGTAGCGGCTATGGCACCGTCAAACGAGCCCTTGCCATGCAGTTGATCAAGCAAGGCTTCGAATTCGTCGTCGGTGATTTCATCGCCGGCAGGCGCTGCACCCTTGCTCTGTGCAGCAGGTGCCGGGGCTGGAGCGGCTACAGCATCGGCCGCAAACTTGCCCTTGCCATGCAACTGATCAAGCAGGGATTCAAATTCCTGATCGGTAATTTCATCGCCAGCTGGCGCGACCGCAGGTGCCGCTGATGGTGCCGCAGACACCGGACTGGTGCCGTGCAGCGAATCGAGCAGTTGCTCGAACTCATCATCGGTAATGTCATCGCTGGCCGCTTGCTCGGCAACCGGAGCCTCGGCTTCAACCACCGGCTCGGGCTCGGGCGCTGCGACTTCGTCGGCAGATTGTGGCTCGGCCAGTCGCGAAAGCGCAGCCAGCAGTTCTGGCGTCGCCGCAGTTACGTCAGTCCGTTCACGTACCTGACCGAACATGCTGTTGACGGTGTCCAGAGCTTCCAGGACCACATCCATCAGTTCGGAATCAACGCGACGCTCACCCTTGCGAAGGATGTCGAACACGTTTTCGGCGATGTGGCAGCACTCCACCAGCTCATGGAGCTGGAGGAAGCCGGCGCCCCCTTTTACAGTGTGAAAACCGCGAAAAATTGCATTGAGCAGATCAGCATCATCCGGTCGGCTTTCCAGCTCGACCAATTGCTCTGACAACTGCTCCAGAATTTCGCCGGCCTCTACCAGAAAATCCTGAAGGATTTCTTCATCGGCGCCGAAGCTCATGGGGTGCTCCCTAAAATTAACCGTCAACAGATCTTAGAAGCCGAGGCTCGATAGCAGATCGTCTACATCATCCTGTCCGGATACGACGTCTTCACGTTTATCGGCATGAATCTGCGGACCTTCACCCTTGGCGAGATGTTTTTTAGGATCTTTTTCAGCAAGGATGGATTCTTCGTCATGTTCGATGCCTGCGAAGCGATCGACATGGCTGGCCATGAGCACCAGTTTGAGCAGATTGCTCTCGACTTCCGTAACCAATTGCGTCACGCGCTTGATAACCTGCCCCGTAAGGTCCTGGTAATCCTGGGCAAGCAAAATATCGTTGAGATGCCCGGAAACCCTATCGGCCTCCTGCTCGGTGCGCGTCAGAAAACCATCGACCCGCTTGGCCAGCTCACGGAATTCTTCAGCACCGATTTCGCGGCGCATGAAACGACCCCAGTCGTCACTCAATGCCTTGGCATCGGAGCTCAGACCGCTCATGAGCGGTGTGCTTTCCTCGACCAGGTCCATAGTGCGGTTGGCCGCATTCTCGGTCAGCCTCACCACATACGACAGGCGTTCGGTCGCGTCGGTGATCTGCGACACTTCCTCGGCTTGAGGCATGTGCGGATCAATATGAAAGTTGACGATTGCACTGTGCAGCTCACGAGTCAGCTTGCCCACTTCCTGATAAAGGCCGCGGTCGCGTGTCTGGTTGAGTTCATGGATCAGCTGCACAGCGTCACCGAAGCGGCCCTTTTCAAGGCTGGTGACGAGTTCCTGCGCGTGTCTCTTTAAGGTCGACTCAAAGTCGGCCATCGAATCATTGTTATCCATAGCGCCCTCGCGGCATGCATCAGCTATTGACGCGTTCAAAGATCTTTTCGATCTTCTCTTTAAGCGCTTGAGCCGTGAATGGCTTGACTACATAACCGTTCACCCCGGCCTGGGCAGCTTCAATGATCTGCTCACGCTTCGCTTCGGCAGTAACCATCAGTACAGGAAGGCTCTTGAGACGCTCGTCCGCACGGACCTGACGCAACAAGTCGATACCGGTCATGCCAGGCATGTTCCAGTCCGTCACCAGAAAGTCAAAGGCACCGCTCTGCAGCATCGGCAATGCGGTCAGACCGTCATCCGCTTCAGATGTGTTGGTAAATCCCAGATCACGCAACAGATTCTTGATGATCCGCCGCATCGTTGAGAAGTCATCAACGATGAGGATTTTCATGTTCTTGTCCAATTCGACCTCCAAGCAGTCTTTAACGCGTTCAGCACCTGAACACGCTGTTCACTCAATACTGGCACAGCACACCCCCAGCTATACGAAACGACGACGGGCTTGGCACAACGACAGTCAAGACTGCGACTAAAGCCCATCGAGACATTGCCCGACAGGCCCTTGCCTCGTCTATCCTGCTACCACGTAACGCTTTGCACAGCCGGCATGCAGACAACGCACGACAAACGTCGCGCACTGCCGTCAACGCGCTCGCCACTCCCCCAAACGCCCCCGCAAACGAGCTGCGCACTGGCTGTGTAACTGACTGACCCGAGATTCGCTGACCCCAAGAACCTCTCCGATTTCCTTGAGGTTCAGCTCTTCGTCGTAGTACAGCGCCAACACCAGACGCTCACGCTCTGGCAAATTGGCAATTGCATCGGCCAACGCTGCCTGGAAGCGCTCGTCTTCCAGGTCGCGCGACGGCTCAAGCGAACCGCTTGCGCCATCCTCATGCAGCCCTTCGTGATCGCCGTCCTGAAGCAGGTCGTCGAAACTGAAGAGGCGGCTGCCCAAGGTGTCATTCAAAATCCCGTAATAATCATCAAGACTCAACTGGAGTTCGGCCGCAACCTCGTGATCTTTAGCGTCACGGCCGGTTTTAGCTTCAATTGCACGAATTGCGTCACTGACCATTCGGGTATTGCGGTGCACTGAGCGTGGTGCCCAGTCGCCCTTGCGCACTTCATCCAGCATCGCACCACGAATGCGAATGCCGGCGTAGGTCTCGAAACTCGCACCTTTGGTTGAATCATATTTGGTGGAGACTTCAAGCAGACCGATCATGCCAGCCTGGATCAGATCCTCGACCTGCACGCTGGCCGGCAAGCGCGCCAGCAGATGATAAGCGATACGCTTGACCAATGGCGCATAACGCTCGATCAACTCGTATTGCGAATTACGGGAAGCCTTGCTGTACATCTGGTAGCCGCTCGCAGTCATTGCACAGGCCCTGCACTGGTCTGGTGAACGAGTCGCTCAACGAAGAACTCGAGATGACCCCGCGGGTTGGCTGGCAGCGGCCAGGTATCAACCTTCTGGGCAATGGCCTTGAACGCCAGCGCACATTTGGATCGCGGGAATGCTTCGTAGACGGCGCGCTGTTTCTGTACGGCCTTGCGCACGCACTCGTCGTACGGCACGGCACCTACATACTGCAGCGCGACATCAAGAAAACGGTCCGTCACTTTGGTGAGTTTGGCGAACAGGTTGCGCCCTTCCTGCGGGCTTTGCGCCATGTTGGCCAGCACCCGGAAGCGGTTCATGCCGTAGTCGCGGTTGAGCAGTTTGATCAGGGCGTAGGCATCGGTGATCGACGTGGGCTCGTCGCACACCACCAGCAACACTTCCTGAGCGGCGCGCACGAAGCTGACCACCGATTCGCCGATACCGGCAGCCGTGTCAATCACCAGCACATCAAGGTTGTCGCCAATCTCGCTGAACGCCTGGATCAGACCCGCATGCTGGGCCGGGGACAGATGCACCATGCTCTGGGTGCCAGAGGCGGCAGGCACGATACGCACCCCACCCGGCCCCTGCAACAGAACGTCGCGCAACTCGCAACGGCCCTCTATCACATCGGCAAGTGTACGTTTAGGCGTCAGCCCAAGCAGAACGTCGACATTGGCCAGACCCAGATCGGCGTCCAGCAGCATGACACGACGGCCAAGCTCGGCAAGGGCCAGTGAAAGATTCACTGACACGTTAGTCTTACCGACGCCACCTTTGCCACCGGTCACCGCGATAACCTGTACGGGATGCATGCTGCCCATGTTATTTCTTTACCTTGTCTTGCGTAGACCGAAACCACATCGAGGGCTGCACGTTCGCAAATGAACACCGCATGGCAGACCGTTGACGCAGGGACATTCCAATAATATCCATCACTTAACCCACTCTCTTGCCAGGGGTGTGATAGAGGTCAGCAAACATATCAGCCATCGCTTCCTCGCTCGGCTCATCCTGCATCTGCACACTCACCGCACGGCTCACCAGTTGATGACGACGCGGGGTGTGCAGGTCGTCAGGAATACGGGGTCCGTCCGTGAGGTAGGCCACAGGTAATTCATGACTGATCGCCAGGCTCAGGACTTCGCCAAGGCTGGCTGTTTCATCAAGCTTGGTCAGAATGCATCCGGCCAGGCCACAACGCTTGTAACTGTGATAAGCAGCGGTCAGCACCTGCTTCTGGCTGGTGGTCGCCAGTACCAGGTAGTTACGCGACTTGATGCCACGCCCTGCCAGGCTTTCCAGTTGCATGCGCAGCGCAGGATCGCTGGCCTGCAGCCCGGCGGTGTCGATCAACACCACGCGCTTGCGCAGCAGCGGCTCCAGCGCCTGGACCAGCGACTGGCCAGGATCGACATGGGTAACCGGCACGTTGAGGATGCGCCCAAGGGTCTTGAGCTGCTCCTGTGCGCCGATGCGGAAACTGTCCATGCTGACCAGAGCGATATTCTGCGGACCGTACTTCAACACGTAACGTGCCGCCAGCTTGGCCAGCGTGGTGGTCTTGCCCATGCCGGCAGGCCCGACCATGGCAATGACTCCACCCTCTTCTAGCGGCTCGATGTCCGGTACGGCAATCATGCGCGCCAAATGGGCCAGCAACATGCGCCAGGCCTGACGAGGCTCGTCAATCTCCGGGATCATCGACAGCAGATCGCGCGACAGCGGGCCGGACAAACCGACACGTTGCAGGCGGCGCCACAGATTGGCCTGCTGCGGACGACTGCCCTGCAGCTGGTTCCAGGCCAGGGAGCCAAGCTGAACTTCCAGCAGCTCGCGCAAGCCGTTCAATTCGGAGCGCATCGAATCATAGGCGCGCTGGCCGACAGCAGGCTCTGCGGGCGCAGGCGGCGTGTACGCGAATGGTCGTGGCGGCTCTTCGAGCGTCGGCTCGATGTGCGTATCGACAGCGCTGACCGGTTTGCCGGAAAACAGCTGAAGATTGATCGACGCGTCACTGTCGCTGCGGTTGTTCAATTCGGCCTGAGCAGAGACGATGCGCGACTGGGTCTTGCGCAGCTCGTCTTCGAGCTCCATGTTCGGCACACGCGGTGCCAGGGCGGACAGCTTGTAATCCAGAGCGGCAGTCAGCTCTACGCCACCGGCAATGCGCCGGTTACCGATGATGGCCGCCTCGGCGCCCAGCTCATCGCGAACCAGTTTCATGGCTTGACGCATATCGGCGGCGAAAAATCGCTTAACTTGCATGACTCACTACCTCAGCCGTTCGGCCCGACAGTCGCTACGATGGTTACTTGCTTGTTGTCCGGAATTTCCTGATACGCCAGAACATGCATGTTCGGTACAGCCAATCGTCCAAATCGTGACAGCATCGCCCGGACAGGCCCTGCTACCAGAAGAATTACCGGCAACCCTTGCATCTCCTGACGCTGGGCGGCCTCAATCAACGAACGCTGGAGCTTCTCAGCCATGCTTGGCTCAAGAAGAACGCCTTCTTCCTGACCCTGACCAGCCTTCTGCAAACTATTGAGCAATATCTGTTCCAACCTTGGCTCCAGAGTGATAACAGGCAGCTCCGGCTCAACACCTACAATGCTTTGGACGATTGCGCGGCTCAGACCCACTCGCACGGCAGCCACCAAAGCGGCGGTATCTTGACTCTTGCCAGCGTTGTTGGCGATAGCTTCCGCAATGCTACGAATATCACGCACAGGTACATGCTCAGCCAGAAGCGCTTGCAGCACGTTGAGCAGCGAGGACAGGGACAGCACACCAGGGACCAGCTCTTCAGCCAGTTTGGGCGAGCTTTTGGCCAACAATTGCATTAACTGCTGGACTTCTTCGTGACCAATCAGCTCATGAGAGTGCTTATAGAGAATCTGGTTCAAGTGGGTTGCCACCACAGTACTGGCGTCCACTACGGTATAACCCAGCGACTGCGCCTGGCTGCGCTGGCTGATTTCGATCCAAACGGCCTCCAGACCAAACGCCGGGTCTCTGGCGGTGATGCCGTTCAGGGTGCCGAACACTTGACCGGGGTTGATCGCCAGCTCGCGATCCGGATAAATCTCGGCCTCGGCCAGAATCACGCCCATCAGCGTCAGACGGTAGGCGCTGGGTGCCAGATCAAGGTTGTCACGGATGTGTACGGTCGGCATCAGGAAGCCCAGCTCTTGCGACAGCTTCTTGCGCACGCCCTTGATACGCGCCAGCAGTTGACCACCCTGATTGCGGTCCACCAGCGGAATCAGGCGATAACCCACTTCCAGGCCGATGATGTCGATAGGGGTGACGTCATCCCAACCCAGCTCCTTGGCGTCCTGAACACGGGTCGGCGAAGGCAGCAGGTCCTGTTGGCGTTGCACTTCGGCCAGCGCCTCGACTTTCACCTGGTTCTCTTTCTTCCAGAGCAGATACGCACCACCCGCAGCCACCAGGCCGAGGCTGATGAAGGAGAAGTGCGGCATGCCCGGCACCAGCCCCATGACGATCATGATCGCAGCGGAAACTGCCAGGGCCTTGGGCGAGGCGAACATCTGACGATTGATCAGCTTTCCCATCTCTTCCGAACCGGAAGCGCGGGTCACCATGATCGCTGCGGCAGTGGACAGAAGCAGTGATGGCAATTGCGCCACCAAACCGTCACCGATGGTCAGCAGGGTATAAACGCGGCCTGCATCAGCGAACGTCATGTTGTGTTGCAGAATACCGACCAGCATGCCGCCGATCAGGTTGATGAACAGAATCAGCAAACCGGCAATTGCATCGCCGCGCACGAATTTGCTGGCACCGTCCATGGAACCGTAGAACTCGGCTTCCTGAGCGACTTCAGCACGGCGACGCTTGGCTTCTGGCTGATCGATGAGACCGGCGTTGAGGTCGGCGTCGATTGCCATCTGTTTGCCTGGCATCGCGTCGAGGGTGAAACGCGCGCTGACCTCGGAAATACGGCCGGCACCTTTGGTGATTACTACGAAGTTGATGATCATCAGAATCGCGAACACCACGATACCGACAACATAGTTACCACCGATCACCACCTCACCGAAGGCCTGAATCACCTTGCCCGCAGCGGCGTGACCGTCCTGACCGTGAAGCATGACCACTCGCGTGGAAGCAACGTTCAGTGCCAGACGCAACAGCGTGGCGACCAGCAGAATGGTTGGAAACACCGAGAAGTCCAGCGGCCGCAGAGCGTAAACACACACCAGCAACACGACGATGGACAGTGCAATGTTGAACGTGAAGAACACGTCCAGCAGGAACGGCGGCATAGGCAACATCATCATTGCCATCATGACCAGCAACAACAGCGGAACGCCCAACTGACCACGGCCCAGGCCAGTGATATTGCTGCGTGCGCTACTGAATATCTGAGAACGATCCACTGATTGTTTACCTGCGCACTAGATCAAAACATTGACGCCGATGGCGACCTGTATCGACCCTATTGCAAAAAGCTGTCCAACTTTTACAAAGCCAGTGCTGGTAAGGCTTTAAAGGCAGAATTAACGTGAAACCGGCATACCTTGCGCAGTCAGAAAATCTTCCAGAGTGGACGCAGAGCGTCCAGAACGGCATGCGACGCGGAGCGTCGCACGATAGTGAGATGATCGTTCCTCACGCTCTGCGTGGGCATCGCACAGAGCGGACGCAGAGCGCCCGGAACGGCATGCGACGCGGAGCGTCGCACGATAGTTTAGATGATCGCTCCTCACGCTCTGCGTGGGAATCGCACAGAGCGGACGCAGAGCTTCAGGAACCGCATACCCATGCGGAGCGCGAGCGCGACGGTGGTCTGCTGGCGACGAAGCAAAGGGCTACGCATCGCGCTGCAGGTCGGGCGGGATCTTGATGTCACCCAGTGGGTCTGGGCGCTTGCCTTGACCGGCGCGGAATTGGCGGATCTGGTAGACATAGGCCAGCACCTGGGCCACGGCCAGATAAAGCCCGGCAGGGATTTCCTGGTCCAGCTCGGTGCTGTAGTAGATGGAGCGGGCCAACGCCGCAGATTCCAAAATCAGTATCTGGTTATGCGCGCCGATTTCGCGAATCTTCAGCGCTACCAGGTCAGTGCCCTTGGCCAGCAACATCGGCGCCCCGCCCTGCTCGGGATCGTATTTCAAGGCTACGGCAAAGTGCGTCGGGTTGGTGATGATGACATCCGCTTCCGGAATCGACGCCATCATCCGCCGCTGGGACATTTCGCGCTGCAACTGGCGAATACGCTGCTTAACCTCGGGGCTGCCCTCGCTGTTCTTATGCTCGTCACGCACTTCCTGCTTGGTCATCAGCAACTTCTTGTGCGCCTCATACAGCACAAAGGGCACGTCGGCAGCAGCAATGAATATCAGACCACAGGCCATCCAGAAGCTGCTCCAGCCGACCACCAGCAGGCTGTGTATCATCGCCTGTTCCAATGGCTCATGAGCGATGGCCACCAGATCATTGCGCTCGTTGCTCAAGACCACCAGCGCAACGGCGAGGATGATCAAAAACTTGCCGAAAGATTTGAGCAGCTCGACCAGCGCATGCGGTGAAAACATGCGTTTGAGCCCTGCCGCCGGGTTCATCCGGCTGAATTTGGGCATCAGCGATTTGGTTGCGAACAACCAGCCGCCGAGCATGATCGGCCCCACCAGCGCCGCCACCAGCATGGCGATCAGAAACGGCAGCATCACGACCAGCGCGTGCAGGCCGGAGCTGAGCAACGCCTTGCCCATGTATGACTGATCCATGAGCGTTTCGCGGCTGATCGTAAAATTGTCGCGCATCAGCTCGGACATCATCTGCGCAATGCCTGAGCCGAACATCAGCAACCCGCCCGCCCCCATCAGCATGACCACCAGCGTGGTCAGCTCCTTGGAGCGCGCAATCTGCCCATCCGCTCTGGAGTCCTTGACCTTTTTTTCCGTGGGGTCTTCTGTCTTGTCCTGACCATTCTCGTTTTCTGCCATCTCAACGAGCCCTCACCATGTCGCGCAACGATTGCAGTGCCTGGCTGGCAATCGGCTGATACTGATTGAGAATATCGCCCATGCTCATCCACAGGATGACCATGCCCAGCACGAGAGTCAGCGGGAAACCGATCGAGAAGATGTTGAGTTGCGGCGCTGCACGGGTCATGACGCCAAAAGCGATGTTGATGATCAGCAATGCAGTAATAGCAGGTAACACCAGCCTGAGCCCGGAACTCAACGCCCAGCCTAGCCCGTTCGCCAGCTCCCAGAAATTATTGACCAGCAGACCACCACCCACCGGCATCGTGGTGAAGCTTTCGACAAGCACTTCCAACACCACCAGATGGCCGTTCATGGACAGAAACAATAGCGTGACCAGCATGGTAAAAAACTGGCCGATAACAGCCGAAGATACGCCGTTGGTAGGGTCGACCATCGAGGCAAAGCCCATGCCCATCTGCGTCGAGATGATCTGCCCGGCGATCACGAAGATATGGAAAAACATCTGCAGGGACAGCCCCATGCCGGCACCGATGATGATCTGCTCGCCGATCAGCAACAGCCCACTGAGGTCAAGCGCCTGAACCGGCGGCATGGCTGGCAGCGCTGGAGCGACCACCACAGTGATGGCAAATGCGAGGTAAAGACGCACGCGTCGGGGAACCAGCGTGGTGCCGATCACCGGCATGGTCATCAGCAACGCGACGATACGAAACATCGGCAGCATGAAGCTCGCTACCCAGGTACTGATCTGGATATCGGTCAGCGCAAGCATCGGCTGCATGCGGCGCTAGCCGATCAGCGTCGGAATACTGGTGTACAACGACAGCATGTATTCCATGAAAATTTTCAGCAGCCAGGGGCCGATGACAATCAGCGTCACGAGCATGACCAACAGGCGCGGCAGGAAGCTCAGGGTCTGTTCGTTGATTTGCGTGGCCGCCTGAAACATCGCCACCAGCAGACCGCACAACAGGCTCGGCACCACAAGAATTGCGACCAGCACCGTGGTCAGCCACAGCGCCTCGCGAAACAGATCGACAGCTACTTCCGGCGTCATCGGGCAGACTCCTCAGTGAAACGGCTCATACGCCACCAAAACTGCCAGCCAGGGTGCCGACGATCAGCGCCCAGCCATCCACCAGCACGAACAGCATGATCTTGAACGGCAGCGAAATGATCAGCGGCGACAGCATCATCATACCCATCGCCATCAGCACACTGGCCACCACCAGATCGATGATCAGAAACGGAATGAAGATCATGAAGCCGATCTGAAACGCCGTCTTGAGCTCCGAAATCACGAACGCTGGAACCAGAATGGTCAGCGGCGCGGCATCCGGGGTGGGGATGTCGGTACGCTTGGACAGGCGCATGAACAGCTCAAGGTCACTGGTACGGGTTTGCGCCAGCATGAAATCCTTGATCGGCACCTGCGCCTTGGCGACTGCATCCTGTGCAGTGAGCTTTTCAGCCAGATAAGGCTGCAGCGCATCCTGATTCACACGGTCGAAAACCGGCGCCATGATGAACATGGTCAGAAACAGCGCCATGCCCGTCAGGATCTGGTTGGAAGGTGTCTGCTGCAAACCGAGGGCCTGACGCAGAATCGAGAAGACGATGATGATCCGGGTGAAACTGGTCATCAGCATGACAAACGCCGGAATGAAGCTCAGCGCAGTCATGATCAGCAGGATCTGCAGACTGACCGAATACTCCTGCTGACCATCCGCACCATTGGACAGCGTGATCGCCGGTATCGATAGCGGATCGGCTGCCAGTACAGCAGGCGTCACCATGACCAGCAACAGCAGTATCACGAAACGCAGCGCGCCCATCACTTCTTGTCCTTATCCTTGCCCATCAGCTCCATCAGGCGCTGAGCGAATTCAGGGGTCGCCTGCTCACGCACTGGCACCTGTACCGGTTCCTTGAGCACATGCAGGGGCGTGATCCGCCCTGGCGTGATACCCAGCAAGATCTGTTCACTGCCGATCTGCACCAGCACCAACCGATCACGCGGACCGAGCGCGCGCGAACTCACCAATTCGATGACCTGACCATTGTTCGGCCCCACGCGCTGCACGCGGCGCATCAGCCATGCGAGCACGAAAATCAGACCGATCACCAGTATCAGACCGAACAGCAGTTGCACCACCTGCCCGCCCATACCGCCGGATACCGTATTGGCTACCTGCGCAGGTGCGGCCTGAGCAGCGGGCTCGGCAGCCCAGGCCAGTGACGGCAGGGTTAGCAGAACACTTAGCCAGCGCCTCATTTAGCGCAGCTTCTTGATGCGTTCGCTCGGGCTGATCACGTCGGTCAGACGGATGCCGAACTTCTCGTTGACCACCACCACCTCGCCATGCGCGATGAGCGTGCCGTTGACCAGCACATCCAGCGGTTCGCCAGCCAGGCGATCCAGCTCGATCACCGAGCCCTGGTTGAGCTGCAACAAGTTACGAATATTGATATCGGTGCTGCCCACTTCCATGGAGATCGACACCGGAATGTCGAGAATCACATCCAGGTTGGGACCGTCCAGAGAAACCGGACCCGTGCTTTTCGGCACGCTGCCGAACTCTTCCATGGTCATCCGGCTACCCGAATTCCCCGCATCCGCCGCCAGCAACGCATCGATATCAGCCTGACTGTCGCCAGCTTCGCCCAATGCAGCAGCCCACTCGTCGGCCAACGCCTGATCTTCAGCAGACGTCATATCGTTTTCATCAGCCATCAGTTGTCCTCTGCACGCAGTATTTCAGTTACGCAACAATTTCCGACGTTGACCAGACAGGTCAGCGTCGCGCTATGGGTTCGATTACTTGCAGGGCCATCTTGCCCTTGTGCGAGCCAAGCTTGACCTTGAATGACGGTACGCCATTGGCACGCATGACCAGCGACTCGCTCAGTTCCACCGGGATAACGTCACCAGGACGCATGTGCAGGATGTCCCGCAACGGCAACTGACGCTGAGCGATGGTCGTGGTGAGCGGCACATTGACATCAAGAACGTCTTCCTTGAGCGCGTTGATCCAGCGCTCATCCTGATCGTCCAGATCCGACTGAAAACCGGCATCGAGCATTTCGCGGATCGGCTCGATCATCGAGTACGGCATGGTCACGTGCAGATCGCCGCCACCGCCATCCAGTTCGATATGGAAAGTGGAAATCACCACGGCCTCGCTCGGCCCGACGATGTTGGCCATGGCCGGGTTCACTTCCGAGTTGATGTACTCGAAGTTCACTTCCATGATGGCCTGCCAGGCTTCCTTGAGGTCGATGAACGCCTGATCCAGCACCATGCGCACGACGCGAAGTTCGGTCGGCGTGAACTCACGGCCTTCGATCTTGGCGTGACGGCCATCGCCACCGAAAAAGTTGTCCACCAGCTTGAACACCAGCTTGGCATCAAGGATGAACAGCGCAGTACCACGCAGCGGCTTGATCTTGGCCAGGTTGAGGCTGGTCGGCACGTACAGCGAATGCACGTACTCGCCGAACTTCATGACCTGAACGCCACCCACCGCCACGTCCGCCGAGCGGCGCAGCAGGTTGAACATGCTGATACGCGTGTAGCGGGCGAATCGCTCGTTGATCATTTCCAGCGTCGGCATGCGCCCGCGGACAATCCGGTCCTGACTGGTCAGGTCGTAGCTTTTGACGCTGCCAGGCTCGCTGACGGTGTCGGTCTGGACCATCCCGTCGTCGACGCCATGCAGCAGCGCGTCGATCTCATCCTGGGAGAGCAGGTCTTGCACGGCCATGTGAGAGTCCTACTGCAATACGAAGTTAGTGAAGAGCAGCTGTTCAATCACAGTCTTGCCTAGTTCTTTCTGTGCCACTTCCTGAATGCTCGCGGTCGCTTTCTGACGCAGCATTTCCTGGCCGATCGGCGAGGCCAGCGACTCAAAGGGTATAGCTGCAAACAGCATGACCAGGTTGTTGCGGATCAGCGGCATATGCGCCTTCAGCGCTTCCATGTCGGCGGCATTGCGCGCCAGCATGGTGATACTGACCTGCATATAGCGCTGGCGACCATTGGAATTGAAGTTGACCACGAAGGCCGGGGTCATGGGTTCGAACACCGCCACTGGCTTGACGTTAGCTGCGGCAGCGGCAGCAGCCGGGTCTGGTGTGCTTTCGCTCTTGTGCATGAGGAACCAGGTCGCGCCCACCGACAAACCTACCGCCAGCAGCAACGCCACAACGGCGAGGATGATGAGCTTGAGTTTGCCTTTGGTTGCCGGGTCTTTAACTTCTTCGCTCTTCGCCATGCCAATAATCCGTCACTATTCAAGAGGTTCTTCAATACGTGACAGAGGCAGAGCAAGTGTTATGCCAGAGTTGTACGAGATGGAGATGTATCGGACACAACCGGTTACGTGGCTGGGCGCGGAGGGATGGTGATGCTTGTGTCAGTGCCGAATCAGCCCGACCCGGGAGCTGATGACTATCGTCCCCACGCTCCGCGTGGGAATGCCGTTCGTGACGCTCTGCGTCACACGGCAGTTCTGCGACTTCAGGTAGATTGGCGTTCGGCCCAGATTCTCGTTCCCACGCTCCGCGTGGTAATGCATTTCGTGACGCTCTGCGTCACACAGCGGTCCTGCGAGATCAGGTGGATTGGCGTTCGGCCCAGATTCTCGTTCCCACGCTCCGCGTGGTAATGCCTTTCGTGACGCTCTGCGTCACACAGCGGTTCTGCTATGTCAGTTATGTTTGTGTCCGGCTCAGGTTACCTTTTCGCCCCTCGGCGACCTACTTTGATGGGGCCAAAGTAGGCAAATCCCCTCGCTCCTGTTTCCGGCCCGACTTCGTCGGGTTCCTTCGCCCTGTCACTGATCCGGGGGTCGCCGCAACGGGCCATCCATGGCCCGGTGCGGCTAGCCTGGCGTCCTGCCAGGCTACCCCCGGATCAGCGCCAGGACTCAGCCGTCACCAAGGTCGCAATTTGCGTCGTCTGTACCATCGGGATCGAAAAGCATTTCTGCCTTAACAACTAGCAGACAAGGCATGACTTCGCGTCGCGGCTGCCATGTGAGGCAAGGAGCATCACGCGTAATAATCGATCTCGCTGCTGCCGATCACGCGCGCAGCCGGCTGGCTGACCGGAACAGCGGCATCGACGCCTGCAATTTCATCCGGAGTGTCGCCTGAGCTCACGCCATTGCCACGACCGTTGCGCTGGGCACGGCTGGCCTGCTCTTGAGCCTGTTGCTGGGCCTGCTGTTGCGACTGGTCGGAAACGTTGACGTCGACGTTGCCAAGCCCCTGCTGAACGAACGACTCACGCAACCTCGACATCTGGCTTTCCAGTGCGTCACGCACGCCCATATGGGCGCTCATGAACGTTACCTGGGTCTGCTGCTCAGGTGCCATGTTGATGCGAATGTCCAGACGTCCGAGTTCGGCGGGCTCCAGCTTGATATCGGCGGTTTTGAGGTTCTGGCTCGACAGGTACATGACGCGGTCGACAATGCCTTCGGTCCAGCCGCTTTGGTGCATGGCCAACGGCTGATTCATCAACGGCGCTGCGGCAGGCGCTGCCGCAACACGGGCCGGTTGCGCGGCCTGGCTCAGCGCAGCGAGGCGATCGGCAAAGTTGTCGACGCGCGTGTCGCCCGCGGCGCTTTTGACATCTTTCAGTCCTTCGCCGATCAAGCCGCTGAACGACTTGTCACTGCTTTCCGTGCTGCTCTCTTCCGAGGGAAGCTGCTCGCTCAGGGCCGACAGGTTATTGACGAGATTCTGGTTTGGATCGGCCTCTGCGTTGGTCGGCGTTGCTTTGTTGGCAGCATGGGTATTCTGCGCAGCCAGCTGCGTTTTGGCGTTGGCATTCTCCAGCGCCAATTGCACTGCATCCAGACCATCAAGCGGATCGGCGTCCGGATTGAATGCTTCTTCAGTCGCTGCGGGCGGAGCAGCCTGAGTGACCGTGAGCACGGTAGCTACGGGCGCAGCCGTGGCGTCAGGGCTTTGTGGTCTGGCGACCGGCAACGCAGGCGCTTGAGCAGCCATCGCCTGCAACGCCGGGTCAAGCACCGGATCGACAATCGCCAGCCCTTCAGTCAATGCAGAGTCGGCAGATGCCTGTGCATCATCCTGCTTTGAACCGGCACTGGCAGCATCATCCTCAGCGGCAGTCGATCGGGTTGGCAAATCATTGCCGCTATCGGCAACACTCGACGTGTCAGCGGCATTGGCCTGATCACTGGCAGGCTTGTCCTTGCCGGCGGCGACCTTGTCCTTGTCAGGCGCAGCCTTGTCGCGAGCCGGCTTGACCGGCGCATCATCACGCGACGGAACGGCATCCTTCGCCTGTTTGGCATACACATTGGAAAAGCTGGAGGCCCCGTCTTTGCTGCTGTCAGCAGACTTGACCGCATTATTGGCCGTACCGGACCTTGAGGTCGCAGTGCTTGTGGCCTGAAGAAGCGCATTGGTAGCGAGGGGCATTTCGGTCTCCGCATAAGCTGCTGGTTATCGCCTTACCAGAACACTGAGCAATATGCGGGCCAACCTTCCACACCCACTTCAAAGGTTGCCGAATAAAGGAAGATCGGGGATCTGGAAATCAGTGATCAGCTGACAAACAACTGCCGCTCTGCGTTAAACAAACCGCGAATAGTCATGTATTCGCTGTCGATTTTACCGATCAACTCTGTCAGACCTGTGAACAACTGCTGACGGGACTGCTCTTCCAACTGACGACACAACTCGGAAAGTTGCAAGGCACCCATATTGGCGCTGCTGCCCTTGAAACTGTGCGCGGTGAGGCTCAATTCCTGAAAGTCAGGATGGCTGACTTGAACAGCAAGACGCAGTTGCGCGATACGCTGCTCGGAATCCTTGAGGAACACATCCAGCAAGGTCGGATATTCGTCCTCCATGACTTCCTGCAAGGCATTCAGCACGCTGTAATCCAGATGAATCGACACTTGTTCACTCCTTGATCAAGACTCCAGGGGGGATTATGCCACTCCCTCCCAGGAAAATTCCACGCAGGCCGTCCTGCCATCCGCGGACCATCGAGCCTCACGACTCAATTCACACACCAGGCGGAGCCCGCGACCATACAGCTCATTGCCCGCAGGTATCTGCATCCGGACTTTTTCAATATCAAATCCCTGACCACTGTCCTCCACGCTGAGGGTCAGCCGACCACCCGCTGCGACCGGCTCGACCCGCACAGTCACGCGGATAAACCCGGTCTGAAGCATGCCAAGACGCTCGGCGCGCTGCTGATAATACAGGGCGAAACCTGCTGCATCATGCTTGAGCGCCGAATCCAGCCCTAGTACACCATGTTCCAGCGCATTGCTATAAAGCTCGCCGAGCACCATGTGCAATGCAGCACCCTGATTGCGCAGTCCATGAACTTCAAGCAGCAACTGCAAGACGTATGGCAACGGGTTGAAGCGCCTCAGGGTCGAAGCGCGAAACTCGAAGCTGGCCGACCAGTCCAGTGGGCTGGAGGCACCGCTGTCCGAATAGGTCAGGGCAGGCAGACTCTGCAATGGCTCATCGACGGCACTGATTTCCAGCAAACTGACATCGTCACGTGCCTTGCCGCCAAAATCGTTGAGCGCTTCGAGAATTTCCTCGATCAGCAAGTGCGGCTCGCGGTTGGCAGAAAGCACCTGGCGCAAACGCTGCGCACCGAACAGTTCGTCATTACTGTTGCTGGTGTCGAGCACCCCGTCGGACAACAGGAAGATGCGATCGCCCGGCGCCAACGGATAGACATCGGTGCGTGCATCGAAAGCATCAACACTCAGCACACCCAATGGCAAGTGACTGGAAGCCAGCGGCACATGCTCACCCTGCGCGCCGCGCAACAGGTAACCGTCCGGCAAGCCACCGCTCCAGACCTCGACCTGCCGTTGTGCAAGGTTGATACAAAGCAGCGTTGCACAACAGAACATGTCGACAGGGAGGATACGCTTGAGCTTGGCGTTCATTTCACGAAGGATTTCAACCAGGCCGTAGCCCTTGGCCGTCATGCCGTAGAATACCTCGGCGAGTGGCATCGCCCCGACGGCAGCCGGCAAGCCATGCCCGGTGAAATCCCCAAGCAGCACCTGCATGTGCCCGGCCGGCGTGTAGGCGGCCAGCATCAGGTCGCCGTTGAACAAGGCATAAGGAGACTGCAAGTAGCGGATATTGCCGGCCCCCAGGCAACCGGCATGGGCAATCTGATCGAACACCGCCTTGGCGACACGCTGCTCGTTGAGCAGGTAATCGTGGTGTTTGCTGATCTGGTCACGTTGTTGACGGACAGTTTCGTGCAATACCCGCAAGCGGTTCATGGCATTGAGCTTGGCGGCCAGCACCAGCGGGTTGTAAGGCTTGGACATGAAGTCGTCGCCACCGGCGTCCAGGCAGCGTGCAAGCGCCTCACCTTCAGTCAGCGAGGTGAGGAAGATGATCGGCACCAGCGACTCACCACTCATCGCCTTGATCCGTCGCGCAGCTTCAAAACCATCCATGACCGGCATCATGGCGTCCATCAGAATCAACTGCGGACTTTCAGCCTTGAAGATGGCCACAGCCTCGACACCATTGCCAGCACTGAGAACCCTATGGCCCTGCCGCGCAACGATGGTTGAAAGCAGCAACCGGTCACTGGCACTGTCATCGGCGATCAGAATGCACAGTTTTTTCGGGGATGACTGCACTGGGTATGCTCAGTTCGAACAACTTCGAGAAATTGGAAATAGCCAGAATCTTCAGTACATCAGGCGTGCAATTGACAAGGTGCACCACCGCTTTATCGCCACCGGCATGGTCGCGCAACAGCAACAGCATCCCCAGCGCAGAACTGTCCAGGTAATGCGTGCCCCGCAAGTCGACTACATAGTTCAGCGTCTGCGGGTAATCCTCGTAGGCTGCGCGAAACGCCTGATGGGATTGAAAATCAAAGCGCCCTTCGATGTAAAGGGTCAGCGTCTGGCCATCGGCAGAGCGTTCGGAAGTGACTGTCATGGGGAACCTCGAGGTGTTTCATCACCGAGACATTGATAGCGTAGACCAGCCAGAGAAATCACCGCGGGTCTGATTGGGTCAAACGTCAGAATTGTTCGTGACGAGGCAGACGCTGCGACAACTCGTCGAGCAATTTCTGCTCCCGCTTATCCTCCAGCCTGCGTGCTTCATCCATATAACGCTGCACCAGCTTACGCAAGCCTTCGACCCGCGCGTAACAATCCTGCCAGGCGCTCCGCGCCCTATCGAGATTGGCCTTGTGCCACTCAAGGCTTTTGTATTGCTGGGCAACGGCGACATCGAGCTGGCTGAGAAAGCGCTGATAACCCAGTAACCACTGCCCGGAAACCCCGGCACTGCCGCGTTGCAACCATTGCTGCTGATAATCCTGACGAAACTGGTCAAGCTCCTGCAGCTTGTTGTTGGCCAGATTGACCTGCCCCTGAAAATGCCCAAGCCGCTGAGCCGCCGTTCGCTCGGCGGCTTCCGCCATCTCGACCACTGGCGCAAGACGCGCCGCTCGACTCTGAGCCATAAGCTATCAGCCGCCAGGTGCCGGTGCGAATATAGACGCCAGCGCCTCGCCACTGCCTTGCATGCTTTCGTTGTCTCGCAGGCCCTGGCGCTGATAGCGCACCAACACCGGGTGCAACGCAATCGCCATGTCGGTCTCGCGATCACCACCCGCCACATAGGCACCCACGCTAATAAGGTCGCGAGTCTGCTGATAGCGCGACCACAACTGTTTGAAATGCTGCGCACGCGCCATGTGCTCGGGGCTGACCACCGCAGGCATGACCCGACTGATGGAGGCTTCGATATCGATGGCCGGGTAATGGCCTTCTTCAGCCAGACGCCGGGACAGCACGATGTGACCGTCGAGCACACCACGCGCGGAGTCGGCAATCGGGTCCTGCTGGTCATCGCCTTCCGACAGCACCGTGTAAAAGGCCGTGATAGAACCACCACCCGCCTCGGCATTGCCTGCGCGCTCCACCAGCTTGGGCAACCGGGCGAACACAGAGGGCGGGTAGCCTTTGGTGGCTGGCGGCTCGCCAATGGCCAGGGCGATTTCCCGCTGAGCCTGAGCAAAACGGGTCAGCGAGTCCATCAGCAGCAGGACATTCTTGCCCTTGTCACGAAAGTATTCGGCGATTCGCGTGCAATACATGGCAGCGCGCAGCCGCATCAGCGGCGCATCATCGGCTGGCGATGCAACCACCACCGAGCGCTTCAGGCCCTCTTCGCCAAGAATGTGCTCGATGAACTCCTTGACCTCACGACCCCGCTCACCGATCAGGCCGACGACGATGATGTCCGCCTCGGTGAAGCGCGTCATCATGCCCAGCAGCACACTCTTGCCCACACCGGTACCGGCAAACAACCCCAGACGCTGACCGCGGCCAACCGTCAATAAACCGTTGATGCAGCGAATGCCGACATCCAGCGGCTGGCTGATGGGGTCACGCTTGAGTGGGTTGATGGTCGGGCCATCCATTGGCACCCAGTCTTCAGCCTTGATCGGCGAGCGGCCGTCCAGCGGCCGGCCCGCGCCGTCAAGCACACGGCCCAGCATGCTCATGCCCATTGGCAGGCGACCGGTATCGGCCAGTGGCACGACCCGCGCACCGGGCGCAATGCCCGCCACGCTGCCGACCGGCATAAGAAACACCTTGCCGCCAGAAAACCCCATCACTTCGGCTTCGACTTCAACCGGGTGATGACTGTCATCGTTGATGACCACACAACGGCTGCCCATCGCAGCACGCAGGCCCTCGGCCTCTAGTGTCAGGCCAACCATACGCAGCAGGCGGCCCTCTACAACGGGCTGGGCAGGCAGACTGATCGACTCGGCGTAGGAGCCGAGGCGCTTGCCGAAACTGGTGCGATCAAGGCGCATCGAGCGTGTCCGCGTCAGATTCGGCTGCACTGGAAGCCTTGCCGGGCGCAGCCTCCAGCTCGACGCTGAGGTCCGCCGCAGCCGGATGCGTCACCTGCTCATGCAACTGATCATGCATTTTGGAAATAGCCAGGGCGATTCGCGTTTCGACACTGGCATCAATACGACTGTGCTCGGTTTCGATACGGCAACCACCCGGCAGCAAGTCTTCGTCTTCGACTATTTTCCACGACTCTTCATGACGCTCGCGCATGGCCTTGACCAGCAGGAAGTCCTGAGGATTGATGAAAATTCGCAGGTTCTGCGCGCCCATCGGCAATAGCTTGAGGGCATCGCGCAACACGCTGGCGATCTGCCCGGAATCAGTGACCAGTTCGCGCTGAATGACCTGCCGCGCGATGTGCTCGACCAGATGAATGACGGCCTTTTCGATCTGTGTGTCCTGCTCGGCGATAGGTGCCAACAGGTGGCCCATCAGTTGTTCCAGGCTGGCGACCTTGGCCGCAAGAACGACTTCCGCTTCCTGGCGCACTTTTAGCTGGGTGCTGTGAAAGCCTTCCTTTTCACCGGTGGCGAAGCCTTCGTTCCACGCCTCCTGGCGGATGCTTTCCAGCTCCTCCAGGGTCAACGGCTGAACTTCGTCCAGCGGTACTTCTTCCATCTCGGCCGGTTCATCGACCGGTTCCGGTTCGGGCTCAGGCTCGGGTTCCACATGTGGATCGAAGCTGGGCAACGACCAGATATCGAGTAACCCGGCGTCCTTGGCGCGAATGAGGTCGCTGGCCGATTCTTTATTGGAACTGGACATGAGTCGGCTGAATCCTTAGATCATTTCCTCGCCACCCTTGCCACCGAGTACGATCTCGCCGGCCTCGGCCATACGACGCGCAATGGTGAGGATTTCTTTCTGGGCGGTTTCCACATCGCTGACACGCACCGGACCTTTTGCTTCCAGGTCGTCGCGCAACAGTTCGGCGGCACGCTTGGACATGTTCTTGAAGATTTTTTCCTTGATCGCCTCGTCCGAGCCCTTCAGCGCCAGTACCAGCACGTCCGAGGATACTTCGCGCAACAGCGCCTGAATACCGCGGTCGTCCACGTCGGAGAGGTTGTTGAAGACAAACATGAGGTCTTCGATCTGTACCGAAAGGTCTTCGTCGACCTCGCGGATCGAATCCATGAGCGCGCCTTCGATGGAACTGTCGAGGAAGTTCATGATGTCGGCTGCACGCTTGATACCACCCAGGGTGGTACGCGACGTGTTGGCGTTACCGGAGAACTGCTTCTCGAGAATCTGGTTAAGCTCTTTGAGCGCTGCTGGCTGCACCGTATTGAGCGAGGAAACGCGCAGGATGATATCCAGACGGACCTTGTGGTCGAAATGCCCAAGCACCTCGCCCGCCTGGTCAGCATCAAGATACGCCACCACGATGGCCTGAATCTGCGGGTGCTCGAAACGGATCACGTCGGCGACGGCACGCGGCTCCATCCACTTGAGGCTGTCCAGACCGCTGGTGTTGCCACCCAGCAGGATCCGGTCGATAAGGCCGTTGGCCTTGTCTTCGCCCAGTGCCTGGGTCAGCATCTTGCGGATATAGCCATCGGAACCGACGCCAAGGCTGGTCTGGTCGCCGACGATGTCGACAAACTCGCTCATGACCTCTTCGACCTGCTCGCGATGCACATTGCGCATCTGAGCCATCGCTACGCCCACTTTCTGGACTTCCTTGGGCCCCATGTGCCGGAGCACCTGAGCAGCGTCGGTTTCGCCGAGGGAAAGCAGCAACACTGCAGCTTTCTCGACTTTGGAGAGTTTGGCTACCATGGCTCGATCATTCATCAGTGTTAATCCACTCTTTCACGACCTGGGCCACACGACCCGGATCTTCGGCCACCAAGCTCTTGATTGCGTTCAGCTGTGCGTCATAACCCTCGGTCGGGCTAGGCAGCAGAATACTTTGCGGGCCACCCAGACTGACGCGGTCGTTGGACAACTCACCATCCAGGCCGCCCATGCCACCCAGCTCGGCGTCGCCACCGAAACCGGCCAGCTCCTTGCTCTTGCCGGTGGTGATGTTGGTCAACACCGGACGCAACACGCCGAACACCAGGATCAGGATGAAGATCACACCCACCGCCTGTTTGACGATGTCCCAGAACCACGGCTGCGAGTAGAACGACGCCTCTGGCAACACTTCAGCGCGCTCGCTGGAGAATGGCACGTTGATCACGCTGACGCTGTCGCCGCGGCTGGCGTCGAAACCGACGGCATCCTGCACCAGACGGGTGAAGCGAGCCAGGTCCGCCGCGCTCCACGGAGCACGGGTGACTTCGCCGTTGGCGGCGTTGGTCTTGACCATGTCGTCGACTACCACCGCGACTGACAGACGAGTCAGACGGCCCTGCTGCTGCTTGGTGTGACTGATCGAACGGTCCAGCTCGAAATTCTTGGTCGACTGCACGCGTTTGTCGGCAGGGTAAGGAGCCAACGCTGGCTGACCGGTCGCCGGGTCCATGATCTGTTGACCATTGGCATCCAGCAGCGGTTGGCCTGGAGCGATAGGGCCGGCAGCACCGGCCGCACCGGCCGTTGCATTCTGCGGAGCCGTCGCAGGACCTGGCGGCTGGTTGCTCAACGCGCCCGGAACGCCGCCCGTGCTTGAACTGCTGGAGCGCTGTTCGTTGACCGACTGCTCGCTGCGCAAGGCAGGCTGGTCAGGGTTGAAGCTTTCGGCGGTCGATTCGACGGCGCTGAAATCGACTACTGCCGAGACTTCAGCCTTGTAGCGATCGTTGCCCAGAATCGGCTGCAGAATGTTCTGCACACGCTGGGTCAGCATGCCTTCCATGCGACGGCTGTAGTCGAACTGCTTGCCAGCCATGGTCAGTTCGGAGTTTTCCGCCTGATCGGACAGCAAAGCGCCCTTCTGGTCGACAACCGTGATCTGCGACTTGCTCAGCTCGGGAACACTGGTGGCCACCAGGTTGATAATGGCCATAACCTGGCTGGGCTCCAGCGAGCGGCCAGCATACAGCTCGACCAGTACCGAAGCGCTTGGCTTGCGGTCGTCACGGACAAACACCGAACTCTTCGGAATCGCCAGGTGCACACGGGCACCCTTGACGTTGTTCAGGGCAGAGATGGTACGTGCCAGTTCGCCTTCCAGACCACGACGATAGCGCGTGGCTTCCATGAACTGACTGGTCCCCAGGCCCTGATCCTTGTCGAGGATTTCGAAACCGATGTTGGCGTCGTTCTGCACCACGCCTGCCTGCGCCAGCTGAATACGCGCACGCTGCACATCATCGGACTTGACCAGCAACGCGCCGGAATTGGGTTCGACGGTGTAGTTGATATTCGCCGCAGTCAGGGTGTCCATGATCTGCTTGCTGTCCATGCCCGCCAGGCTGCCATAAAGCGGACGATAGTCAGGCTGCTGGGACCAGAGCACCACGGCAAAGCCGATGGCCACGCTCGCGGCAAGACCGACCATAAGGCCGATCTGACGCAGCATGGTCATTTCGGAAAGGTTTTCCAGAAAAGACAAACCGAACAACGGTTTCTTATCGGAAGCGCCCGCTCTTGCTGGAACGGGATCGGCAGTTGCTTCGGCCATGACTCAGTACGTCCCTTAAACCGGCATCTGCATGATGTCTTGATAAGCTTGAACCAGCTTGTTACGCACCTGGGTCAACGCCTGAAAAGACACGCTGGCTTTCTGCGACGAAATCATGACGTCGGTCAGATCCACGCCGCTCTTGCCGATTTCAAATGCATTGGCCAACTGGCTGGAGGCCTGCTGGGTCTGCGCGACCTTGTTGACGGCCTGGCCAAGCATGTCGGCAAAGCTGCTGGCGCCGGCTTCCTGCGCGCCGGACACGGGCTTGGGTGCAGACATCGCATCCATCTGCATGGCCCGCATATCCAACATCAAGCGATTAAATTCAACACCTTGGCTCATGGACGTTTCTCTCGTAAGGCCCGCAAATTTTTGACACTGATTCAGCGGGTACAGAAGACATAGCAACAACGGTGCCAGCTAGATGGCGGCTATTTGCCACACCAAATGGGAATACCATGTTGCCCGACATGAAATCACTCCAGACCTCCCGTATTCATGGGGGTATCCGGATATTTCCGGCTTGCGCCGTTTATACGAATATTCAGTGACCAGCGATCACAACCACCGATCAGCGCCACCGGTTCAGGTAGCGAACAGATAGGCTTCCACATCCATCCCGGCATCGCGCATCTGCGCCAGCTTGTAACGCAAGGTACGCGGGCTGATACCCAGGCGCTCGGCGGCCTCCTTGCGACGACCGCGCTCCGCACGCAGCGTGTCAATAATCATCTGAAACTCGCGACGCCTGAGGTCATCACCCAGGGCACCGACAGACTCCGCATTGCCACCAGCACCTGCATTATCAGGCGAGGATGTGACAGGCAAAGACGGCACAGCCTCCACCACGGCAGCGGCTGGAAGACTTGTCACCGGCCCGGAGAGACAGAAATCCTGCGCCTGTATCACCCCGCCCTGCTGCAGAATCAATGCTCGCTGCACGGCGTTATCCAGCTCACGCACATTGCCAGGCCAGGGGTAGCTGACCAAACACTGCTGCGCCTCGGCAGAAAGACGAACCGGCGCGTGCTTCATTTTATTGACGTGCTTGGCCAGAAGCCGCTCGGCCAGTGGCAGAATATCGGCAGTCCTTTGACGCAGCGCCTGCCAGGCCAGTGGAAATACCGACAGGCGATAAAACAGATCTTCGCGAAAGCGCCCCGCCGCCACTTCCCCTGCCAGATCGCGGTTGGTAGTAGCCACAACGCGAATATCCAGAATGATCGGCTTGCGCGCACCCACGCGCTCGACTTCCCGCTCCTGCAACACACGCAACAGTTTGGCCTGCAGCCCCAGTGGCATTTCGGAAATCTCGTCAAGCAGGATTGTCCCGCCGTCAGCCTGTTCGAACTTGCCAGCCTGCGCGGCAATGGCGCCGGTAAACGAGCCCTTTTCATGACCGAACAGCGTCGCTTCCAGCATATTGTCCGGAATCGCAGCGCAGTTGATCGCAATAAAAGGCTTATCGGCACGCGGAGAATTTTGATGAATGAAACGCGCCAGCACTTCCTTGCCTGTGCCGGACTCACCGGAGATGAGCACAGTGGAGTCGCTCTTCGCCACACGGCTGGCCAGGTTCAATAACTGGATACTGGCGGGTTCAACAGCAATCGGCCCGTCGCGCTCGGCAGGCTCCAGACGACCCAGTGCATGTCGTGCAACCAATGCAATCAGGGCCTTGGGTTCGAAAGGCTTGACCAGATAATCGGCCGCGCCCTGACGCATGGCATCGACCGCGCGATCAACGGCACCGTGAGCGGTCATCAGCAATACCGGCAGTTGCGGATGCCGACTGCGCAACAGGCTCAGCAACTGGTGACCGTCCATGCCCGGCATGTTGACGTCGCTGATCACCAGACTGAACGGTTGCGCCTCGGCTGCGACCAACGCCTCTTCAGCAGAGCCGACCGCCTGGTATCCATAGCCAGCCAATTCCAGGGTTTCCCCAAGTGCCTCGCGCAGCGAACGGTCGTCCTCGACCAACAGCACGTTGATCGACATCAGTTGTTACCCATCGAGCCGGAAGCCGGAATCAATGGCAGGCTGACAATTGCACAGGTGCCACGACCGACCCGCGACAGATAATGCACGCCGCCCTGATGCGCACGCGACACCGCCGTCACCACAGCCAGACCAAGCCCGGTGCCGGTGGTCTTGGTGGTGAAAAACGGCTCGCCGATACGCGCCAGCGCAGCCTTGTCCATACCACTGCCATTATCGCTGAAGCATATGCGCAACACATTGCCGCGGCTGTACACATGAACTTTCAGCAGTGTCCGGCCAGCACTGGCCTGGACGGCGTTTTCAATCAGGTTGAGCAACGAACCAACCAACGTGTCGCGATTGCACAGCAACTCGCCTTCAATACTGTCGCACTGCCAACGCACCGGTACGCCCTGCACATGGGTGACCGCAGCGTTTTGCAAAGCCTGGAACAAGGCAACGGGCGTCAGGCGATCCGTCAGCGGCAACTCGCCACGGGCAAACACCAGCATGTCGCGAACCTGATGCTCGAGCTCATGCAGACGATCCTTGAGCCGTGCGGCAAAGCGCTGCTGGGTTTCCACCGGCAATTCCTGCTCGGTCAGATGACTGGCGTAGATCATCGCGGCCGACAACGGTGTACGAATCTGATGCGCCAGAGAAGCGACCATCCGACCCAGCGATGACAAGCGCTCGTGACGCGCCAGTTGCTCCTGGAGATGGCGGGTTTCGGTCAAGTCATTAAGCAGCACCAACTGCCCGGGTTCAGCGTCCAGCGAGCGGGTTGCAATGGAAAGCCTGCGGCCGTCCTTGAGCGAGACTTCGTGGCCATCGTCTTCACGCGGGGCAAAACACCGACTGATGACGTGACGCCAGAGCATGCCCAGCAAGGGCTGGCCCAGCAGATCGATTGCCGCAGGATTGGCTTCGCGCACCACGCCCATGCCATCAATAACGATTACGCCACCGGGAAGCAGATCAAGCAGGCTTTGCAGGCGGTTGGCCAGCCGCTCTTTTTCCGCCAGCTCTTGCAGGCGCTGGGCACCGGCATGGGCCAGTTCGCCCTTGAGTTCAGTGACACGCGCTTCGAGCAGACCATAGGAGTCAGTCAATTGCGCCGACATTTGATTGAACAGCGAGAACGCCTGCTCAAGCCCCTGACGACTTTCCAGCTCCGGGGAGTATTGAGCCTGAGCAGATAGGGCGGAAGTCAGTTGGGCGGCCTGGGACATAGTTCATCTCTCTCGTGGCGAACCGTCAGTAAACGGTGTGTTGAGAGGGACTTTGCAATCCTCGTGCCGAAAAAAAACCCCTGAAAATTCAGGGGCTTGATTTTTGGCGCTACAGACAGGCGTCAATCATCTGCCTGTTCATCACCTTCGCGACGGCTCATACCGTACTTGCGCATCTTCTCGACCAGCGTGGTGCGACGAATCCGTAAACGCTCTGCAGCACGGGCAACAATACCGTTCGCGTCGTCGAGCGCCTGCTGAATCAGACCCTGCTCCAGACCACCCAGATAGTCTTTCAGGTCCAGACCTTCAGGCGGCAGCATTGCGCCCGACGCGAAATTCGGCGTATTGCTGTTGATGGCGACGCGCTCTTCGATATCGCTGCGCATGCTGTCGACCATCTGCTCGTCTTCGTCATCGACATAGCGGAATTTCTTCGGCAGCTCGGCCACGCCGATCACGCCGTACGGGTGCATGATCGCCATGCGCTCGACCAGGTTGGCCAGCTCGCGAACGTTGCCCGGCCAGGCATGACGACACAGCGACATGATGGCGGCGGAATTGAAACGAATCGAGCCGCGCTTTTCATGCTCCATGCGCGAAATCAATTCGTTCATCAACAGCGGAATGTCTTCAACACGCTCGCGCAACGGTGCCATCTCGATGGGGAACACATTGAGACGGTAATAAAGGTCTTCGCGGAAGCTGCCAAGCTCGATCATGTTTTCGAGATTCTTGTGCGTCGCGGCAATAATGCGCACGTCGATGCTCTGCGTCTTGTTGCTGCCCACGCGCTCGAAAGTGCGCTCCTGCAACACGCGCAGCAACTTGACCTGCATGGGCAGCGGCATGTCACCAATTTCATCAAGGAACAGCGTACCGCCGTTGGCAAGCTCGAAACGGCCGGCACGACTGGTGATTGCCCCGGTAAACGCGCCCTTCTCATGCCCGAACAACTCGCTTTCGAGCAGCTCGGCCGGAATGGCACCGCAGTTGACCGGCACAAACGGTGCATCGCGGCGCTTGGAGTGATAGTGCAGGTTGCGCGCTACCACTTCCTTGCCAGTCCCCGACTCACCGAGAATCAAAACGCTGGCGTCAGTGTCAGCGACCTGCTGCATCATCTGCCGCACATGCTGAATCGCGCGACTGGTTCCCACCAGACTGCGGAACAGGTTCGGCTCACGATGACGTCCACGCTCGCGGGCCTGGTCGTACATCTCGCGATAGACCTGGGCACGGTGCAGGGAGTCGAGCAGCTTGCTGTAGCTGGGCGGCATCTCAAGCGCGGAAAGAACCCGCCTGCGCAGGTCCTCCGGCAACTCGACAGAAGAATTTTCACTCATAAGCAGCACAGGAAGGAACTCATCCCATGCTGCGATGGTCTTAAGAAGCCCTTGAAGGCTGCCCGGCGCGTTTACGCTGCCGACCAGCACACAAAGGACTTCTCGCGGAGATGCCAGAGAGCCGACAACCTGCTGCCAGTCCTGGCTTGAACAGGAGAGGTTTTCTTCGCCAAGAAAATTCAGGATAACCGCCAGATCCCGGCGGCGCTGGCTATCGTCATCGATTAGCAGAATCTTGATTTCACGCCACATGCAATAGCAACTTCCCTAGTCAACTCAATGCCCATGATTGGGGGGCAGCTTGGCATCTCAGCTGTATAAACCTTGAGACGCCAGAAAATAGTAAACATCACTAGTTAAGTCAAAAAAACGAACACAGTCAAATTTATGGCGAAATTCTTGTCGAACAATAAAAATGACAATTAAACATTAACCGAACAGATGGTATACCTTCGTCGCGTTCTTCGCATTCTGGATTTGAGTCATTTCATCGACGACTGCTTGACGCTCCCCGGTTGCAACATCAATCAGTTGCCTGTAGACCCCCAACAACTCCTCAAGATTGCTGCGCAGAGCCGGTTCGTCAGCAGGCGCTTCGCTGACCACCGCATCGACACATTCGCGACACGCCAGGTCAAGTTTGACGATAGCCTCCCAGTCGCGTTCGGCAAGCGCCCCCACCAGGGCTTCCCGGGTTTCTTCGATACGCTTGAGCGCAGCACTCATCTTGTTGTTCTCCTCAGGGCAGCAACTTATTGTTGTGCTTGTGCGGTACCGATAGCATCCCAGCCTTCCTTGACGGTGATCAGCAGCCCGGCAACCTCGTCGAGCATCTTCTGATCGTTGCGTGCGTTGGCTTCGGCCAGACGCGTCATCATGTAGTGATAAAGGCTGTCCTGCCTGACCAGCGCTTCGCTGGGGGCGTTGTCCAGGTCAAGCCCTTCACGCAGACCACCTACGATGCCGATCGCCTTGCTGATGAACACGCCTTTGCTGGCGACGTCCTTGCGTGCCATGGCACCCTTGGCTTGAGCGATACGGTCGAGGCCACCCTCCATCAACATTTGAACCAGACGGTGAGGACTGGCTTCCGAGGTCTGAGCCTGGGAGCCGATCTTCTGATACTGCCGCAACGCTAACATCGGATTCATAAGGGGGACCTCGTCGCAAATCCATAATACTGATACTCAAGCTATCGACGCATGGCGCAGAAACTTTAGCCCAAAAGCAGAAACCCGACACGGAGTCGGGTTCTTGATACTTCTGTAAAACGAATTTACGAAGCGTTTTTCTGCGCGTTCATCGCTTCGAAGATCGACGTGATGCTGGTAGCGGTCGCCTTGAGCTGCCCTACAACCAGGTCCATCGCGTTGTATTTCTTGGTCAAACTCGCCGTCAAGCTTGTAATACGACGATCCAGTGCGTCCTGATCACTGGCAATACGAGTCTGTATTTTATTAAGACTGCTCGTCTTGCTGGCCAGAACACCGTCAGACTTTGTGTAGGGCAGAAGCGCCTTGGTCATACGCGAAACCAGGCCGCCATCAACCGTACCGTCGGCATTTGTTGCCCCCGTACCAGTGAACATCGTCTGAATCTGACTGCCCAGTTTTTTATCGTTCAGCGCTGCTGTGAATGTAGCAGTGTCCAGTGACAGCGTACCGTTGGACTGCTGGGTTTTGATGCCCAACTGCGAAAGAGCACTGAGGCCGGCACTTGAAGAGGCACTCGCCAGCTGATCACGGATAGTCGCCAACAGCGCGCGCGGCGTAGCGTCACCAGTAAGGGCGGCCGCCGTGTAAACACCCTTGTCGCTGATCGAACCCTTGGTCAGGGAAGTCACCAGGGTGGCCAGCGTGTTGTAAGAGTCCACGAAGGACTGCAGCGACGCTTTCAACCCATCGGTGTTGGTGGCCACCGTAACGGTAGTGGTTGCTCCAGCAGCAGTTGGCGCGACCAAGTCGAAGGTCAGGCCGGAAATCGCTGTACTGACTGTATTCGTCTTGCTGGTCAGGCTCAGGCCGTCAACAGTGAAAGCAGCATCCTTGGCGGTCGCAGTAATAGCGCCAGCACCGGGAATCGCCTTGCCGTTGGCATCGGTCCCCGTGCTGGTATCGCTCATCAGCTTGGTGCCATCGATATTCAGCGCTTCCTGACCGGAAGCACCCACTACCGAAATGTCACTGCCCTTGCCGGTGGTCGTCGAGCTGAATACCAGCCTGGCACCATTGTCGTCGTTGATGATGTTGGCAGTAATGCCTTTACCCTGCAGCGACGAGTTGATCTTGTCGCGCACTTCCTGCAACGTCGAGGTCTTGTCGATCACGACACTGTAGTCAGTGCCATTCTGAGTGATTTTCAGGGTACCACTCGGAATAGCACTCGCCTGCGTGGAATTCAGCGCGGCTGTGGCCACCTTTGAAGGCGTTGCCAGCTGGGTGATACCGATCGCGTAAGTACCGTTGACGGCCGTGTTGCCGGCCGTTGCCTTGACCACCGCCTCGTTGGCAGATGTCGCAGCAAAGCCCTGAAACGCAGGCGTCGTTGAGCTACCCAGGGTATCCAGGGTTTTCTGGAACGCGGCCAGTGCCGACGTCAGCTGACTCACACCCGACAACGATGCGGTTGTAGCGGCGGTCTGCTTGTCGATCTGGTTTTGCTTGGGCGCTTTCTCGGCACCCACAAGACCTTCAACGATGGCCGTGATTGCCAGACCCGAACCCAGGCCTGTTGTAGATGTAATTGGACTAGCCATTTGCTTCTCCCTTCAAGAATGTCGCCGGTTTCACCGCCTTTTCACAGGTCTCGCAAAACGGCAACAAATACCGTACTGGCAATCAGGCCTTGGCGCGGAACAACAAGCTGTTCGCATCACTCAGGCTATCGGCCAGTTTCAGGATTTCTGCATTGGGAATTTGTCTTACCACTTCACCCGAGTCACTGGCAATGACCTTGACGATCACTTTGCCAGAAGCTTCATCAATCGAAAACTCGAGATTGCGCTTCACCGAGTGAAAAAATTTCTGGATGTCTTCTGCCGCGGCTTTGACTTTCGCCTCGTCGTGGGAGTCATCCTTGTGCAGATCTGAGCCTTTACTTTCCGCCGTGGCGGCAACACGCTCGACTGACGGCGTATCGGCAGGCTTGTCAACAGACTTGTCTGGCACTGGCGCCTGACTCGCCGGTTGAGCGGCCGGATAAGACACGTTCAGCTTTACACTCATATCCATGACCATCACCTCCGAAAGTAAAAAAGCGAGAGAGCGCTATTACGCACTCCCCCGCTAAAACTCATGCCGATATTACTGAAGCAGTTTCAGTACAGCGGATGGCAGCTGGTTAGCCTGAGCCAGAACAGAGGTGGAAGCCTGTTGCAGGGTCTGTTGCTTGGTCAGCTGTGCAGTTTCAGCAGCGAAGTCGGTATCTTGTACGCGACCCAGTGCAGCACTGGCGTTTTCGTTGATGTTCTGCAGGTTGGAGATGGTGCTGGTCAGACGGTTTTGTGCAGCACCGAGGTCAGCACGAGTGGAGTTGATGGTCTGCAGAGCCGAGTCGATGGCGGCGATAGCGGCAGAGAAGTTGGTCTCTGCAGTGGTGCTATCGGAACCAGCGATGGTCACAGCCGAACCGACACCCAGGGTGTTGGCGTCGAAGCTTGCGCTCAGAGTCAGAGTGATCTGGTTCGAAGCGCCCGAGTTGGAGCCAACCTGGAAAGTCATGGTGCTGGCGGAACCGTCGAGCAGGTTCTTGCCGTTCAGGTTGGTACTTTGAGCGATACGGGTCAGCTCGGAACTCATCGCGGTGAATTCTTTGTTCAGCGCGTCACGGTCAGTCGAGCTGTTGCTGTCGTTTCGCGACTGAACAGCCAGTTCACGCATACGCTGCAGAATGTTGGTCGACTCTTGCAGCGCGCCTTCAGCGGTCTGCGCCAGGGACATACCGTCGTTGGCGTTTTTGATCGCCATTGTCTGACCACGGATCTGCGAAGTGATCTTGGTAGCGATTTGCAGGCCGGCAGCGTCATCTTTGGCGCTGTTGATTTTCAGACCGGAAGACAGACGAGTCATCGAGGTCGAAAGTGCGTCGGAAGCGCGACCCAGGTTCTTCTGGACGTTCAACGATGCTACGTTGGTGTTTACTGTTAAAGCCATGATGAATTCCTCGTTGGTTTGGTACTACGTGGCTTCCGGCCCCTGCAAGCGCCGGGTGTGCCTAGAGAACCTTCGTAATAGTTATCGTCGCGATGGCAGGTTGCTTGAGTGTTTTTTTTGAATATTTTGCCATCATGCCTGTACCCCTTATAAAACAAGGGTTTGAGACGAAACCAAACCAACATGACGCGAGAAAACCCGTTGTCTGAACTTCACGTTCCAGAAAGAGCAGGCCACTGTAGAAGTTCAAAAACGTGACCAGAATCGATTATTCAAAAAAAAGCGCCCGGTGAACTAGTCACGGGCGCTGTTTTTAGCCTGCGGCGATTCAGGCTTTATAGATAATCGCAGAACCCCAGGAAAGCCCCACGCCAAAACCGCTCAGTGCTACTCGATGCCACGAAGAGTTGAGTACGTGCTTTTCAATCAGCAATGGAATGCTCGACGACACGGTGTTACCCGTTTCAACCATGTCCTTGAGAAATTTCTCGGGTTTGTCTTCAAAGCGGCGTGCCACGGCATCGACAATAGCAGCGCTGCCCTGATGAATGCAGAATGCATCGATATCGTCAGGCGTCAGGTCTGACTCTCCCAACAGTTCGTGCAGGTGCGCCGGTACTTTCAGCAGCGCAAAATTGAACACCTGACGACCGTTCATGAAAAACACGCCGTTGCTGACCTTCAAGTGCGGCGCACCCGAACCATCGGTGCCGAATTTTGCCTTGCCCAGTTGCCAGGCAGCGTCCTCGCCCATCCAGGTTGCTGTGGCTGCATCGCCAAACAACATGGTGGTGTTGCGGTCCTGCGGGTCGACGATTTTCGAATACGGGTCAGCGGTTATAAGCAGGCCGTTTTTCAGCCCTGCTGCCTCCATGAACCCCTTGATCGCGTAGATGCCATAGACATAGCCAGAACAGCCCAGTGAAATGTCGAACGCAGCGACATTGGTCGACAGACCCAGCTTGTCCTGAACGATGGCTGCGGTATGCGGCAGCCCCTCTTCGTCACCGTTCTGGGTGACGACGATCAAAACGTCAATACTTTCGCGCTTGAGCTGCGGGTTGTTGGCAAACAGGGTATTGGCCGCTTCAACGCACAGGTCCGAGGTTTCCTGGCCAGCGTCTTTACGCGGCAGGAACGTGGAACCGATTTTCCCGAGGATGAAATCTTCATCCTTGCCGAAACTGGCACCTTGAGCGTAGTTATCCACGCCAGCAGTGGGCACGTAACTCGCTATGCTTTTAATGCCAATCATCATGGCTTCCCGATGAGTAAACAGGTCATTTTTCGTCCCGATCAGAATCAGGGCGCTACCGAATAAGGGTGATTGCAGACATTTTCAGGGCGCAAGGCATGTGAAAGCAAGCCAGGCGCGTGTCGCTCCCTGTAACACAATACAGTGAAGATGCACGTTATGACCCGCAGGTCACGCCGGTTTGCACGCTTTGCGATTATTGGCGGAGGGAAAAAACAAAATGCTGCCGCAGCAGGAGGGCGACGATCCGGCCGTAAAACAGCCGGATCGCGTGATGCATGCAGCTTAAACCGCCAGTGTGAACCCCTTACCGTCGAGATCGAGATTGGCGTTATAGGCTTCGTCCTGGGCAAACTGCGCCGCCCACTTTCCGGCCAGCGCGCCAAGCGCTGGTTGGGGAGCATTTACCACGCCTGAATGCACCACCTGAACATGCGGGGTCCAGACCGTCAGATAGCCCGCCTGCGCCGCCTTCAGGCACAGGTCGACATCGCCCAGAGACTCGGCAAAAGCCTCTTCGTCCAGCCCGCCCAGTGAGTCGTACAACGCTTTGGCAATCATCAGGCAGGCCGATGACACCGCGGAGTAGTTCTGCTCGACCACCAGCCGCTGCATATAACCGCGCGACGTCTTTGGCTCGCCAACGAAACCGGAACCGACACCGCCATTAAGTCCCAGAACAAGACCTGCCTGAGTAATGGTTCCTTCACGATCAACCAGACGGACCCCGACCACGCCCACTTCCGGACGTTGTGCCTGGTTGAGCAGCGACTCGATCCAGCCGACATTGACGATCTGGCTTTCGGCATCCAGCAGAATCAGGTACTCGCCCCTGGCTTCCTGGCTGACCAGATTGCGCAAGGCGGCCGTGCTGACACGCTGCTCGGCGCGGAATACGCGTACCCGGCTGGACAGCTGCTGCTGCTGATCAAGCCACGTCGATAATTCGGCAGAGGTGCTGGCGTTATCACCGATCAACACTTCATAGCGCTGATAGCGGGTGCGTTGCAGGATACTGTGCAGGCAACGTTGCAGTTCCGGCAGATTGTCCTGGCTGTGCAGCAGAATCGAGACCACCGGCCGATGGGCATGGCGATAATCGATCTTGTAGGTGCCGGGCAACGCCGAGCTGACCTCAGCCTGATAACCCCGCTGCCCCAGATGACGCGTCAGCGCCTTTTGCTCGTCCTGATTCTCTTCAAGCTCGGGGGCATCGCAGATCAGTACCGGCTCGCTCAAATGCGCCAGACCGCTCATGCCGCCTTGCTCGATCAGGCGCAGCAGCAGGTCGAATTCCAGCGCCTTGGGAAACTCTCGCGAATAGCCGCCCGCCTCGACCAGCAGTTCGCGGCGAATCAGCCAGTGCCGAGCGGCCAGCGTCGGCACACTTTGCAGCAGATCGAGGTTGAAGCCCGGACGGAACAACGGCGCCAGGGTGCCGTTGGCTTGACGGTGAATTTCATCCACAGCAACGGCTCGGCACTGCCCGGCGTCAATCAGCTCGGCGCTGGCCAGCAGCAGACCGCTGCGGGTGAACTCTTCACCCGCCTGCGCCAGCATCAGCCAATCGCTGGAAGCCTGTTTGACGACCTGATTGATCTTGTCGACATAGTTGCTTTCGGTGACTTTGACGAAGTGCAGTGTGTCGTTCAGGCTGGTGGTTGCCGGCAGATCACCGGTGGTGAATACCACGACCTTGAACGCTCGATAATGGCTGTTGATAAGGCTGTCGAAGGTTGCCTGCAGCTTGAACACGTCGGCGTCCAGATCAAGCAGCAAAATACCGATTTGCGAACCTGCTGGCCGACGCGTCAGCTGCGTGGTGAGCTTTTTCAGTTGTGCCGGTGCCGGATCACGCGCATCGAGCCAGTCGAGCAACTTGCCGGAAGGCATGCCACGCAACAGCTGGCTGTTATCGAAAGCGGAATCAGACTGCAGGCGCTGGCCCCAGGCAACGATGCGCTCGGCGCGCTCGATGTCGTCCTCGTCCTCGGACTTGCCCAACTCATCGGCCAGACGTTGCACGACGCTGTGACTGAAGGAGTAGTGTGCATAGGCTTGCCACAGACGGCTCAAAAGCGACTCGGCGTCCGGATTGCTCTGTACACGCAACAGCTCGGCCTGCTTCACCAGCACGGACTCCAGCCCTTCCATCTGCGCCTGCCCTGCCGGCAAGAGATGGATCAGAAACTCGATTTGCGCCAGTTCGTCGAACAACGGCTGGTTGTAGAACGGCAGTTCAACGAACTGGCGAGGCTCGAACTGCGCATCTGCCTGCGTCAGGGCAACGTTCCACGCTGAACTGATGATTTTTTCGCCGCCCTGATACGGCTGGGTTTCGAGGCATTCAGCCATGGCTGCCAGGCCGGCCAGTACAGCGTGCTCGCCCTGCTCACCTTGCAGATCGCGGCTATTGCCGAGCGACGAAACAACCAGGCGCGCAAGCGTTTCGCGCTCGGCTTTGGCCTTGGGGTCGATATGCTTGACTGCGCCTGCAATGGCAGCGCCATAGCGATGCTCTGCCTCCTTGCCGGCGTTGACGTGCAACGCATAGGGAATGGGCAGGATGCGCAATGCAGCAGCCGCAACCAGAAAGGCCATATGGCCGATTTCCTGCCAGTGCCGCTCGGTGCCCTCAGGCACTGACGTGAACCACTGACGCGCCAGCCCGGTCCGGGTCACGGCGTTGAGCAGTGACACGCTCTGACCCATGAAGCTCAGAAGCCGCTCGCCGGCCTGATCAGACGCGTAGTCCTCATGAACCTTGCGGTCGCGGCGGAAATAATCCACGTGATCGACGTAAGCCTGGTAACCCAGGCTATAGCCCTGGCAAGCACCGTAACGCTCGTTGCTTTCAAGGAAACTCACGGCCTCGGTCAGTGCGTCAGGCAGCAGGAAACTGTCGACCTGCGCGTACACCACAAAGGGCGTGGACACCTGCTTGAGGCCTTCTGCAATTCTGGCGCTGAGCCTGGTTTCACTGAGGGCGGCGTTGTGGATGTACTGCAGCCCGGCACGCTCCGCAACCTGCGCGTCTGGCGCAGGCGAGGCATCGACCACAATCACATTGCACGGATAACTGCTGTAGTACTTCAGCGCACGACGCAGGAAATCCGGCTGATTCTCGGCGAGCAACAGCAGGGTCAAACGCTGGCTCAACGGGGTGGTTTCATTTCCAGAATGGCTTTGCATGAGCTTTCCTTGATAGCGTGCCGATCGCGTCTCTAATCCTGGTGACCAGAAGAAACCCTGATAACCAAAAGACCCGGTCAACGCAAGAGCAAACAACACAGCTCCAGCCATCAGTGACTGGAGCGCATTAAACAGGTCGGGTCAGTCGGGCAACCAGCCGTTAGCCCAATATTGCAGGTTTTCTCCACGCAACATGAAATCGCGCAAGACGGTTTCGCGCAATTCGTCGCCCATACGATAGCTCGCATTGGGGTCTGACAGGTGCATGCGAATCGCCTGCAACCATTCTTCGGAGCTGTTGGTGTAGACCCGCGTAGCCGGCAAATGGCCCCGGTACGCCTCGGTGTCCGAACAGATGACCGGGTAGCCGCACGCACCGTACTCCAGCAGCCGCAGATTGCTCTTGCAGTCATTGAAGATATGAAATTCCAGCGGTGCCAGGGCCAGATCAAGGTTCAGGCTGGCCAGTTTGGCCGGGTAGGTTTGCAGGCTTACAGCTGTGTGATACTCATGAATGTAAGGCTTGAGCAAGTCCGGGCACATGCCGAAGAACACCCACTCGACCTCATCGGCCAGTTCACGCACGACATCGACAATCAATTCCAGGTCGCCCCGATGACTGGTCCCGCCGCCCCAGCCGATGCGCGGCTTGCCGGAGGTGCGACGCTGGCTTTTGAGGCTGCTCCACAAGTGCGTCGCCAACATGTTCGGTACGACACGAATATCGCTGTGCATGCTCGACAGCACCTGAGCCAGTGGCTGGGTAGACACCACCACTCGGTCGCACAGGCCTATGCCCTTGCGCAGCATCTCGGCAATGTTGTCGGGCATGCTGCGCCTGTGCTCGTTGCGCTCGGGCACATCGATGATGTAGTCATCCAGTTCAAAAATGCGCATGGCACTGGAGTAATTCTTGGCCAGAACGATATCCTTGATCTTGGGTTCGGAATAACGTCCTTGAAAGACGATGACATCCGGACGCTGGCGCTCGATCTCGACGGGCGTAGTCGACTCATAGGACATTCGGCCTACCACTCGCCCGGCTGCCATCAACTCAAGCAAGGGTTGGCTGACACGGTAGTGGCCTACCGCCGACGAGTTGACCAGCATGCCCAGAATCGAAGGCAGATGGCGGGTGCAGAACGGTTCCCAGCCCATTTGCAGACCTGGGTCAAGATCGAACGCCTGCACTTCATTGAGCTGAAGACTGGGGTTATAGGCCGGGTCCCGAGCCATTTTCGGCAGCCATTTTTCAAAGAACGATTGCTGCTCTTTATCCAGCGCCTGACGAGACGTTTCAGAGCGCTCGGCGGCGGCAGGCTCGGCCAATACCAGAGACGAATCGGGTGTGCCGACAATCAGGTAGCCGTCACGCCCGACCCGCATGCACAGGTCCAGATCCTGCAGCCCCTGAGTGAAGGTTGCTGCTTCCATGCCGCCTGCGTGGTCGAACACTTCCTTGCGGACCATCAGGCAATTGCCACTGACCGCGCTCCAGTTCTGTGTCAACTGCAAGCGCTGCATGTAGCTGCTTGAGCCTGTCGGATAATTGATGAAGGGCCGACCCGCCAGCCCGTCCATGCCCATCACCATCCCTGCATAGAGAATATTGCCCTGAGGGGTGAGGATTCGTGGACCGACGATACCGACTTCGGGGCGCTGAGCATGGTTGAGAAGGCCTTGCAGCCAGTCAGCCTGATGCAGCACGGCATGCGGGCTGAGCATAAGCAGATAATCGCCGTTGGCGTGCCGGGCGGCGAGGTTCTGGGCGCTGGCTTCGCTGCCGGGCTCGGTCAGCGCATAAATGCGCAGCTTGTCGCTGCCCAGCTCACTCATCGCGGCAAACCAGGCGCGGGTATCGGCGCTCTCGCTGGCGTTGTCGACGATCAGCACTTCAAAATAAGGGTAAGTCGTGTTGCTGAGCAGGCTTTCTACACAGCGCTCCAGTGCTGCCAGTTGATCCCGGGTGGTAATGATCACCGATACAAGCGGGCTTGTAGCATGCCGGTACTCGATCCGGTTCAGCAGTGGCAGCTGATCATGGTGGATGACGTGCTCTCGGCCAATGCGCGAAAGATGGGCCGATACGACCGACTCGCTGTGTTCGATCACCTGAGGCAGCGAAAGCCATTCAGCGTAGGTCAGGGTCGATTCAACCTGAACCTCGGCGATGTGTTCGACAGCCTGAGGCCCGACGCCTTCCACCAGACGCCAGATGAAATCGTGCGGTGCCAGTTCGCCGTGCACAGGGTCGAAGCCGCCTGTGTCCAGCAGATTGCGGCGCTGGAACGCCAGCGTGCGGCCAACGTAAGGATAGGCCCGCATCAGGTCCAGGTTGAAATCAGGCTTGAAGATCGGCTCGCTGGATTTCCCATCGACCAGCGCGCCTTCGTCGCTGTAAACGCACAACAGGCCCTCGCTTTGCGCGACTCGCTCTGCCAGCACCAGCAATGACGGCTGAGTCAGCCGGTCCCCGGCACGCAGCAGATAAACCCAATCGGCGTTCTCCAGCAGCGGCAGCACTTCATTTAGTTGGCGCGCCCAATCCGGCTGCAACGAGAAACGCAGCACCTGCGGATCGTCAACATCGGCATTGGTCAACACAACCACTGAGTCAGCGGCGTAATCCTGCTCGGCAATGCTGCGCAGGGTGATATCCAGCCCTTCGGCATCGCCAAACAGGTCAACGACCACCGGAACGATGCGCGGCTGCCACGTCCAGTGTCCGATGCGTTTCTCGATCAGTTTTCTCTGCGGGGCGGTAAATTGCCGACACGACAGCCATTCGGTGTAGAGCTCGGCGTAGGTTTCGCTCTTGCTGCCCACCCTGCTGTGCATGACACCCTGACGACTGGCCATTATCCCGTAAAGGCCGACCTCGTCCCACTCGCGGGGCTGCTCCAGCGCCTTTCGCAAGGGCAAAAAGCGCACCCAGCCCTGGGCCGGGGCCTGCTCACCGCTACGTGCCTTGAGCATTTCGCTCAGCCAGCCCCATTCAGTGGAGGCCTTTTGAATCACGTCGGGCTGGCCGCTGAAACGATCCGGGTGCCGGCGCTCGACGTTTTGAATAGTATGCAGCGCCACCAGGTTGCCACGGCGCAACAGGCATATGAACAGGGCAAAATCCAGCAGTGCGATAAAACCCTGTCCCGACTGGGCAATCGAAGGCAGGTACTCCATAACATCGGCCCGGCGCATCAGAGCAGCACTGAACCCACCCAGATAATTGCGTGGCGTACGCTCGAAAATCGCCAGCATGTCCTCGCCTTTGAACACGGCGTCATAGGGCACAAGCCCGACGTTTTCCAGACGGGGTGGCAATACATAGTCATCGATGTCGACCAGATGTCGTCGGCCAACGACCAGACTCACGTCTTCATAGGCATCCAGGGCGCCTGCCTGATTAGCGATGAAGTACGGAAAGAGGCGGTCGTCGTCACACAGAAACTTGATGTATTCGCCGCGCGATTCTTCAAGGCACTTCAGCAGATTGGCCTGGAACCCCAGCCGCTGCGGGTTGCGCACGTAACGCGCAAGGTTGCTGGATGCAGGCACCAGTTCGTCGAAAACGGCCTTGATTTCATCGGTGCGGCAATCGTCGCAGACAATGATTTCCAGGTTGTCGTAAACCTGATTCAAGGCACTTTGTAGCGCGGCGCGGAAGAACCGGGGATTGAGGGCAGGAATGACGATACTGACGAGGGGGACTGAATTCACTATTGCAGACTCGCGAGCGGCGGGAAGTTACCGGTCAAGTAACCTCCCTCACCGCTGAAATAAAGACGGCGGATGCTCAATGCCAAGGTTACAGCTGGCTGAACAGGTTCAGCTTGGACAACTGGACAAATACCTGCTGAGAGGCATCCAGCATAGTCTTCTGCAACGTCAATCGGGTGGTGGCCTCAACGATATCGGCGTTGACGTAAGTGCCTTGCTCAACTGTGTTGTTACCCTTGAGCAAATCGTTGGTCGTGCCCTGCGCCGTCGCCGCCAATTGCCGTGCGCCGCCGGCGGAGCGCGCTGTGGACGCCTGGTCGATGCTGCTGGCAATGTTGCCAAGCGCCGAGCCCAATGCGGCATCAAGCTTTTGCGAGGCAACCAGATTGCCGTCAGTGGGTGTCGACAATGCCTTGATCGCTGCGGTCAGCGTATTGAGGATGTTCTCGGTCTGGTGCGTGCCGGACTCCACGACAAACTGGTCACCGGCTGCTGGCGTACCGCTGACCGTAAAATTGACGCCCGACGCATTGGCCGTTGAACCGGTCAACGTGCCACTCGACACCGGCTTGCTGCTGCTGGTGACGGGCGACGCATACAGGTCGTAGGCAGTGGCACTGGTGAACTTGAGAATCGCACCATTGGGCGGAAAGGTGTTGTTGAACGCCGTGCGGTCAGCCGTTGTGTTGCCTACTGCCGAACTGCTGATAGTAGCGGCCGACGTGTTACCCGGGCTGCGCGAGGCCGAGACCGTGTCCGGCGTCGAGGCCAGTTCATAGCTGCGATTGGTCAGTGCAGTAGCGGCCGTTGCAGGCGTGGCAGATTCGGCAGCTGACAGGTTGATGTTCATGGTCAGCTCGACACCGCGGAAGGTGAAGGTCTGATCAGCGAACGAGCCATAGCTGAATTTACCGGCAGTTGACGCATCGGTCGTGACATCGGTGCCACTGGCATCGGTAATCTTGAACTGCGTGCCACTGAGGAACGTCATGGTGTACGGTTCGCCAGCCTGATAGCCCGAGTTGTAGGCGCTGGTGGACGTCACCTGACCGCCAGTCAGGCCAACCTTGCCGTCGTCGGTCGCAGGCGAAAGCAGGGTCGAGGACGTACGGGTAGTGTTGACGGCTTGCTCGAACGCTTCATAGCCTGTGGTGTTGCTCGGTAAAACCAGGCCATCACCAATCGCCAGATTGACGCTGGTCTGGTCCCCGCTATAGCTGTAAGTGCCATCGGCATTCTGCGCGTACGGCGGAGCCGAAGACTTGGACCCGGCAAAAATATACTGGCCGTTGGAGTCCTGGCTGTTCATCAAGCCGAGAAGCTGGCTCTGATACTGCTTGAGTTCAGCGGCCTTGGCCAGGCGGTCGGAATCGGTGTAGGCACCGTTGCCTGCCGACACGATCACTTCACGGGCTGTCTGCATCGTATCAACGATGCTGGTCAGCGCGGTCTCGGAATTGACGATGTTGGTATTGATCGTGCCGATGTTCGACGCGTACTGGGTCAGCATGGAGTTCTGCTGAGCCAGTTGCAGGACACGTGCAGCGCCTACCGGATCATCGCTGGCGGTATTGAGTTTGATGCCGCTGGAGACCTCTTCACTGGTCTTGAGCACATTCGAATAAGTACGCTGATAGTTGGTGTTGGTGGATTCGTAGAACTGGGTAGTTGAGATCCGCATGGTTCACGACTCCTTAAAGGCTGTTGATCAGCGTGCTGAAAATGGTTTGGGCCGCCTTGATGATCTGCGAAGAGGCGGTGTAGTACTGCTGATACTTGATCAGGTTGGCCGCTTCTTCATCAAGCGACACGCCGGAGACCGAATCACGCGCCGATTTGGCCTGTGCAACGACGGCAGCGCTGGCGGTGACATCGCTCTTGCCCTGCCCTGCCAGCGTACCGACCACCGAGACCAGATCGGCGTAAGCGCCGGACAGGCTGGTGCCCACGCCGCCGTTGGTGACGCCGACAGTCTTGGCCGTCTGCAACCCTACTACTGCCAGCGCGTTGCGGTTGTCCGAAGAGCCGGCACCCGTCAGGCCGATGCTGAACGTGTCATTGACCAACGGCGAACCGGAGAGGGTCATCTGCACTTCGAATGCCGTCTTGCCGGCTGGCGTGGTGGTGTTGTCGGTGTAACCGATGCTCAGCTTTATGGCGTTGCTCTGGCCCTGAATGATCGTGCCACTTACCGCGCTGCCATTCTGGTCGAGCACGGGCGCACCACTGGCATTGATCAGCGTGTAGCTCTGCACACCGGTACTGCTGACCGCGCCCATCACCAGCTTCATCGGCGCGGAGTCTTTGATCGCGTTACGCAGGTCAGACGTCTGAACGCTGTTATAGATGTCCGATTTGGTATTGAGCACGGGCTGCGTGAAGCCACCTGTACCCGAGTTGCTGGCCCCGGCAGTAGCGGTCAATGGCGCGGCGGCTGCAATGTCCTTGGGATCGGTCAACACCACCGAGATACCCGAGGCGCCGTTGCGTGTCGGAGTGACCTTGAAAACGTCGCCAGCAGCCAGCGCATTGCCATTGAGGCTGACACTGAAGCCATCGAACTGTTTAGGCGGGTTGTCAGTCAGCGCACCGGTGCCGACGCTTTCGCCGTTGGGCAGGCGACGAACCGTGAAGTTGGAGGCGTCGCTGAAGGTGACTTCATAATCGTCGGCGGTCAGTTTGCTGGTATCGCCAATGGTCACGTCCAGGTTGCCGGAACCGGCACTGTTGGTGGTCTTGCCGGTACTGCGCTGCGAAATGGCGTCGGCACTGTTGATGTTGGAATACAGGCTCGAACCGAAGTTGCCTTTGCTGTCGATGCCCTGGCTCATCTGGCTGTTGACCTGATCGGCCAGCACCATCGCGGCACGGCCAAGCTCATTGGTCGCAGGCACCAGCACGTCCGAGCGATAGCGCAGCAGACCGCCAATCGAGCCACCGCTGATCACCGAGGTGACGTCAGTCTTGGTCTGGCCGTAAGCGATTTGTACGTTGTACTGCAGAGGATCGGCAGGGCTCGGGGTCGCCGACATGGTGTACGACGTGCCACCGCTGACCAGCGATTGGCCGGTGCCGGTGTAGATATCGTAGTTGCCGTTGTTCTCGATTACTTTGACACCCACCAGCCCGTTGAGCTGGCGCACAGTCTCATTGCGCGAATCGAGCAGCGAGTTGGGCGTAGTGTTACCAGCCCCTGCCTGAGTGATCTGCTTGTTCAGGCTTGCCAGGGTCGTGGTCAGCTCGTTGACCTGTTTGGTGAAGGTGGTGAGCTGGGCATTGACGTTGTCATTCTGCGACGACAACTGTGAAGCGACCGAATTGAAGCGTGAGCTCAACGCAGAAGCCTGAGTCAGAAATGCCGAACGGTCCGACGACTGAGTAGCGTTGGTGGCAATACCCTGCATCTTGGTGAAAAAGTCAGCCAGCTGCGTGGACACGCCAGTCGCGCTATCGGACAGCAGCGTATCGGTCTTGCTGGCCTGGCCGGAGTACGCAACCGCGTCGGCGCTCAGGGCAGTACTGGTTTGCAATTGGGCATCAAGGTAGCTGTTGTAGATACGACGCACGTCGGACAGCGTCGTACCGGTGCCTATGTAACCGACACCCAGGCCGATATTGATCTGTGCCGAAGCCGTGGTCATTACCTGCTGACGCGAGTAACCGGCGGTATCCACGTTGGCCGTGTTGTTACCGATGGTGTTGATCGCGGCACTGCTGGCATTGATACCTGAGAGCCCAATTGAAATCAGCGACATGATTCAAAACCTTATAAAGTCGTGGAAGAGCCCGATGCAGCAGCGTAAGTCTGGTAACTCTTCATCTGCTTCGCGATCTGCGAAATCTTGCTGGCATAGTCCGGGTCAGTGGCGTAACCGGCCTTCTGCAATTCTTTTACAAACTGTTCCGGTTTATCGGCCGAATTGACCACTTCTTTATACCGATTGTTGTTCTGCAGCAGGCTGACCAGGTCATGGAAGCTGTCGGCGTAGGAATCGTAGGAACGGAAATCCGCGGTTTCCTTGACCATCTTGCCGTCACGGAACTCGCTGGTAATGGCGCGCGCTTCAGCGCCTTTCCAGCTACCCGCTGCCTTGATACCGAACAGGTTGTGACTGCTGCTGCCATCCTGCTGACGCATGATCGACTTGCCCCAGCCGGTTTCCAGCGCAGCCTGCGCCACCAGCATCACTGGATCGACGCCGATGCGTGCGGCTGCTTCCTTGGCCAGCGGCAGCATGGTCTCGACAAACTGATCGGCGTTGCTGAATGCGCGCTTGGCCGGTGCCAGCGGTGGCTGGGCCATGGAACGCACGTACTCAGGCGCGGGCGCCAGGTTGGGGTCGAGCGTCCAGTCGCCGTTGTTGCCGTTGCTGCTGGCCGTTGCGCGAGCAGGCACCGGGCTATTGCTGACGGCGGCTGTAGCGGAAGGCACGATGCCGGCCAGCAATCGGTCGGTGAGTTTGGTTGGCAACGACAGACGACGCGAGTTGAGCGCCGCCATGTCATTGCGCCCATCACCAGATGCCGAAACTGCCGCAGCCGCCTGATCTGCCGCCGCCGAGCGCGTGGCCCACAGCGGACGCTGATAGACACTGGTCGCCAGTCCGGTTTTGGCCGGGGTTGCATCGGTGGTCGTTGCAGGCGTGGCCGTCGTATCGGTCGGTGCTGCGTGCTGAATACCCTTGTCCTTGGACAGTTGACGCATCAACACGTCCTGCAAACCGATGCCGTTGCCACGGGTGGACAGGGTGACCGCCAATTGCTGGTCATACATGTCCTGATACTGGCGCGTCGCCGGGGTGTTCATCGGGTTGTCCTTGGCCAGCACTTCGTTGGCCGAGCGCATGGCCTTGAGCATCTGGCTGACGAACAGCGACTCGAACTCGCGGGCCACCTTCTTCTGGTTTTCCACACTGTCCTTGTCGCCGTGCTTCAGCGACGCCAGACGGTTGACGTCGGTGTAGGCACCCGAATCGACCGCCGACGAAATTCCGCTCTTGGGCATGTCCATAATCGAGTCCTCAGATGACGATCAGGTCGGCTTGCAACGCGCCGGCCTGCTTAAGGGCTTCGAGAATGGCCATCAGGTCACCGGGCGCAGCGCCCACCTGATTGACCGCACGAACAATCTCATCCAGCGTGGTGCCTGGACCGAACTTGAACATCGGGTGTAGCTCCTGCTGGGCATTGACCCGCGAACGCGGCACGACCGCCGTCTGACCACCGGACAATGCGCCCGGCTGGCTGACAATCGGGTCTTCGGTAATGGTCACGGTCAGGCTGCCGTGCGTTACCGCAGCGGGCGAAACCTTGACGTTCTGACCGATCACGATAGTGCCGGTCCGCGAATTGATGATGACCTTGGCAGCGGTCTGGCCCGGATCGACTTCCAGGTTTTCCAGAATCGACAGGTAGTCGACACGCTGGCCCGGATCAAGCGGCGCGGTCACACGTACCGAGCCACCGTCCAGCGCCTGAGCAACACCAGGACCAAGCAGCTCATTGATCTTGTCCACAATCCGCTTGGCAGTGGTGAAGTCGGACCGGTTCAGGTTAAGAGTCAGGGTATTACCCTGATTGAAGCCGCTCGGCACCGAGCGCTCGACCGACGCACCACCGGGAATACGGCCCGACGACGGAACGTTGACAGTGATTTTCGAACCGTCACGGCCTTCCGCGTCAAAACCGCCGACCACCAGGTTGCCCTGTGCGATGGCGTAGACATTGCCATCGACACCCTTCATCGGCGTCATCAACAGCGCACCACCGCGCAGGCTCTTGGAGTTACCGATCGAGGAAACGGTGATATCGACCGTCTGACCCGGCTTGGCGAACGCTGGCAGATCCGCGTACACAGCAACTGCTGCAACGTTTTTCAACTGCACAGTGCCGGAACCGGACGGCACCTTGATGCCGAACTGCGACAGCATGTTATTGAACGTCTGCAGGGTGAACGGGGTCTGGGTGGTCTGGTCGCCCGTACCATTGAGACCCACGACCAGACCGTAACCGATCAACTGGTTGGCCCGCACGCCGGAGATGCTTGCGATGTCCTTCAAACGCTCGGCGTGAACGCCGAACGCTGTGGACAACAACAAGGTCGCCGCTATCAGTTGCTTGAGCTTGATCATGTTTATCCCGCTATCAGAAAGGGAACAACGGGCTGAGGAAGAACCGGTCGAACCAGCCTGGCTGGCTGGTATCGGCAAAGGCTCCAGTCCCCGAATAGGTAATACGTGCATCGGCAATACGGGTGGACGACACGGTGTTGTCGGTGGCGATGTCATCGGCCCGAACCAGCCCGGCAATCCGCACCAGCTCGTCACCGGTATTGAGGGTCATCCACTTCTCGCCACGCACCGCAAGAATGCCGTTGGGCAAAACATCCGCCACAGTCACAGTGACCGAACCGGTCAGGCTGTTGCTCTGTGCGGCCTTGCCATCGCCCTTGGTAGTACGAGCGCCGTTGTAGCCTGCGTTGAGGCTCAAGTCATTGCCACCAATCGGGTTGTTGGTGGTCAGGCCCGAACCGAACAGCGAGGTAAGACCAATACTGTTGGTGCTGTCCTTGGTCATCGCCGAAGTGGCCGCCTTGCTGGCTGCCATACGCTCGGAAAGCGTGATGGTGATGATGTCGCCGATACGGAAAGCCTTGCGGTCGCCGTACAGGTTCTGCTCGAAACCGGCCTGATAGATGGCACCATTGTTGGCAGCGGCCGACATGGGTGTACGCGGCAACACCGGAGCGTAATAAGGGTCATTGGGCTTGGCCGTCGGCGCAACACAGCCAGACAGCAGGGTGATCCCGCACAATGAAGCGATCAACACTGAAAAACGCGGAACACTAATGCGGCTCATGACACTTGAAACCTCGCGGTGTAACAGGCGCTTATCAGGCGCCCTATCGGATTGAGCAGTTTTACGAGCAACAACATCAAATACTTACAGGTTCTGAGTCAGGTTCTGCAGCATCTGGTCGGCGGTCGAGATCACTTTGGAGTTCATCTCGTAAGCACGCTGGGTGGTGATCATGTTGACCAGTTCTTCAACTGTGCTGACGTTGGAGTTTTCCAGGGTGTTCTGCAGGGTCGGCCCCAGGCCGTTGAGGCCAGGCGTGCCGATCTGCGGCGCGCCGCTTGAACCGGTTTCCAGATAAAGGTTGCCGCCAATGGCCTGCAGACCGGCCGGGTTGATGAAGTCAGCGGTCTGGATGTTGCCGATGATCTGCGGTGTGGCGGTTGCACCGGCCAGGGTGACGGAAACAGTACCGTCCTGACCGACAGTGAAGGTCTGGGCGTTCTGTGGAACGACAATCGCAGGCTCAAGAGCGTAGCCGTTGGCAGTCACGATCTGGCCGTTGGCGTCCAGGTGAAAAGTACCGTCGCGGCTGTAGGCAACAGTGCCGTCCGGCTGGGTCACCTGAAAGAAACCACGACCGTTGACCGCTAGGTCCAGCGGGTTGTTGGTGGTCTGCAGGCTACCGGCTGTGAAGTTCTTCTGCGTACCGACAATGCGCACACCGGTACCCAATTGCAGACCGGATGGCAGCTCGCTGTCCTGAGTGGACTGGGCACCCGGCTGGCGTTTGATCTGGTACAGCAGGTCCTGAAACTCGGCACGGTCACTCTTGAAACCTGTGGTCGAAACGTTCGCCAGGTTGTTGGAGATGGTGGTCAGGTTGGTGTCCTGAGCGGCAAGACCGGTTTTAGCGACGTATAGTGCAGGAAGCATGTGTGTTCTCCTCAAGCGCCGGTTTGTCGGCGCAAGCTGTCATTGATTAGCCAAGTTGCAAGACGCGAGCCATCGACTGATCGTCTTCTTCGGCGGTCTTCATCATCTTGACGTGCAATTCGAATTGACGGGACAAGGCCAGTACCGAGGTCATTTCCTCGACCGCATTGACGTTGCTCGCCTGCAGAAAGCCGGACTCGACCTGAACGGTGGCATCTGCGTCGGCAGGCCGACCGGTCTTGGTGTGGATCAGGCCATCGGGGCCTTTTTCCATGGTCTTGAGGTCAGGCTTGACCAGCTTGATACGGTCGACCTGCGCCATCACCTGTGGGCTTTCGCCCAGTGAGCGAATGCTGATTGTGCCGTCGGCACCGATCTCGATCTGCTGCTGAGGCGGCACGGCAATCGGACCGCCATTGCCCATTACCGGCAAACCGCTGCCGTCGCGCAACACACCCAGAGCATCGATGTTCATGCCGGAGCTGCGGGTGTAGGCTTCGCCACCATCGGGGGTCTGCACTGCAATCCAGCCATCACCTTTGACGGCGATGTCCAGTTCACGGCCGGTCTCGACCATGGCACCGGCGGAAAAGTCGGTCCCCGGACGTTCGCTCATCGCATAGGCACGCGACGGCATGACCTCGCCAAACACCGGCATCGAGCGGGCCTGTTCAAGGTCACGCATGAAACCGTTGGTTGATACGTTTGCCAGGTTGTTGGCGTGAGCCTTCTGCGCGATCGCGTTTTCGGATGCACCGCTCATTGCGACGTAAAGCAACTTGTCCACAGTCTTCCTCCTCCGACAGACGCTTGCCGCCTGTAGCTGTTCTGAAAGGGTTAAAGCAATTTTTGAACCAACTTGTCAGGCTCGATACAAACGCCTGATTAACCAGCAAAAACCGGCATTCGATGAGGCCCTTCGGGCAAAGCGCCACCCAATAGCGGCGGAGGACTGCCGCCTGCCGATCATCAAGCAGCGAGCACCGCCAAAAAAACTTCATTGGTATGGGCTGACAAGCGGATCGACAGTGATAATCTTGCCGACACCGCAGCCCTGAACGGGAACCCTCATGCTTTTTCGTGCGTGCATTGCCGGCATCGCCAGCGCGAGCCTGATGACCCTCGCCCTCCTCGCCCAGGCCGCCCCCGCCCACTATTACAAATGGCAGGGCGACAGCCGGATTGTCTGCGCCCAGACCAGCCCCGGGCCTGGCTGGACACGGCTGAAAGGTCACTTCATCAAATCCGACTGCTCAATCTGATCAGGTCGACTGAATCAGCGTCTGCATCACGGTCGCCTCTGTCGATATGGCTTTGGAGTTGGCCTGATAAGCCGTCTGCGCCTGGATGAGAGCAATCAGTTCATCAGCCAGGACGACATTGGACCCCTCCAGCCCGTCGCCAATGAGGCTGCCCAGCGTGCCGACGCCCGGCACATCGTAATCGGCAACGCCAGAGTCGGCGGATTCGGTCCAGCGCGTATCACTGCGCGCCTGCAACCCCTGCGGATTGGCGAAGCTGGCGAGTATCACCTGACCGATATTCTTGTTCATGCCATTGGTAAACCCGGCACGCAGGATGCCATCGCGCCCCACGCTCAAGCTGCTCAACTGCCCCGCCGCATGGCCATCAACATGGGTGGAAGAACGAGAACTGGCGGCGTTGTGCTGCAGCAGGTTGGTGAAGTCGATCGTAATGCCCTTCGCACTGCCAGCCGCACCGTTGGGCACCCATTTTTCTGGCCCTGTGACCCGCTCGGCAGGCATGGCCGGTGTCCAGCCGGTTAGTTGCAGACCGTTGCTATGGGTACTCGCAAAACCAGGGCCGCCGGTCAATGACTGTACCCAGCCGCCAGAATCAAACACGATGTTTGCCGTCAGCGGGCCGGTGGAATCAGGCATCTGCGGGTTGCGGCCATCAATCAGCGCATGAATGCGCCAGCTGTTGGTGCCGTCCTTCACGAAATACTGCTTCAGCTCGTGCTGATTACCCTGGCTGTCGAAAATCGCATTGGCAAACATATCGCTGTACGTCTTCAGGTCCGATGGATCGAACGCCGGAACCGGGCGATCCATCAACGCATCACCAGGGTCAAGCATGCTGATCGGTCCATTATTCAACGGCAGCGACACTGTGCCGCCATTGGCAGCGCCGTTACTGACCCAGGCACCACCGACCTCTTCAGCCGGCCGCCAGCCTTGCAGGGCAAATTCTGTGTCCGAGACCTTACGAAGGTGCTGGCTATTGCCGCTGTATGACAACGATCCGTTTGGCCTTTGCTCAAGGGTGACGTGCAACGGCGCCACGCTGTTCGGATCCACCGGATTGCGCCCATCGATCAGCACATACATGGACCACTGACTGTCGCCGGTCTTGACGAAATACTGCTTGAGCTCATGATCCGACGCGGGCACAGCAGTAGCCCCCGCTCCAGACCCCGCGTCCTGAATGGTACGGCCAACGGCCCGCGTGTAGGTCGCAGGATCGGCCGGATCGAAGACCGGCAACCGCGCGAGCGAAGGCAGCGAGGCGTCCAGGTTGATGTTCTCGGCAACCCGCGTGGTGGCTCTGGCAGACACATTCGACGTGTAAATCTGCAAGTCGGTACGCAATCCCCGTTTGATCTCGCCCTGCTCGTTTGCCGCATAGCCTTGCAATCGTCCACCCTCGCTGTCGACGACGAAGTTCGCCGCGTCCTTGAGGAACGCTCCGGCACGGGTATAGGCAAGAGACCCACCGTCACTCACCACAAAAAAGCCGTTGCCCTGAATACGCATGTCGAGCGGATTACCCGACGTGGTCATGCTTTCGCCCTGATTGAAGTTTTGCTGCATTGAAGCAAGACGTACGCCATCACCTACAGCATTGCGACCACTGCCCAACTGGCTGGCTGAATACAGCGCCGAGAACTGCGCACGCGACGACTTGAACCCGATAGTGCCGGAGTTGGCAATATTGTTACCGGCCACCTCCAGCCTTTTGTTCGCGGCATGAATGCCGCTGATCGCGGTATTGAACGACATGAAAACTCCTTTACCCCAAAGGGCAACTCATAGAGGAGTTTTGATTCTCACATCATCGCGCGTAGGAGATTTCCAAGTACATTGACTGAACTTTCTGCAAGTTTAATTAAACTCGAGCGTGCATCACTTTGTAAAAAACAACCAAAAAAAAGCCCCTTCGAAAAGGGGCTTTATTTAACGCTCTACACTATCAAGTCATCTGAATAGTGGTTTGCATGATGGTGCTTTGAGTGGAAATAGTCTTGGCGTTCGCCTGGTAGTTGCTCTGCGCCTTGATCAGGTTGACCAGCTCCATGGTCAGATCGACGTTGGACTCTTCCAGCGCCTGACCAGTGATGTAGCCGAGGGTGCCCGATTGCGGCGTGCCGCTGACCGGTACGCCCGAAGCGAAGGTTTCACGCCAGTTGGTGCCACCTGCCTGCGCCAGGCCTTGCACGTTGGCAAAGTTGGTCAGCGAGGTCTGCCCGATCACTTGGGATTTGCCGTTGGTGTAGGTCGCGAACAGGTTGCCGGTTGCATCAACGCTCATCGCACTGAGCTGGCCAGTGGCGTAACCGTCCTGATCCTGAGTAATCAGGCCCGACACCGACGCGGTCTGGGTAATACCGGCCATGTTCAGTTTGATGGAGGCACCCGTAGCACCGTTCGCGCCCCAGCTGGTGGTCGTGCCGGTGCCGGATTGCACACCTGGTACCCAGTTGGCGACAGTAAAGGTGCCATCAGTGTTGAACTTGATGTTCGCACTGTCGGTCGGTACGGTGCCCGGCGCTGCGACGACCAGATTACCCGATGAGTCGAATGTCAGGTCGTTCTTGTCGGCCGTAGTAGTGGTCGGGTCGGAAATGCTGCGACCGTCCATCAGCGAGTACATGGACCAAGTGTTGGTGCCGGTCTTGACGAAATACTGATCCAGCGTATGCGCGTTACCCTGAGTGTCATAGGTCGGCGTGCTGTACTTCATGTTGTACGACTTGGTGTCAGTCGCGTCGAACGTAGTGAGCGACGGCAAGGCAGTGGTCGAATTCAGGTTGGCAACGTTGGTAATGGCGGTGGTTGCCTTGGGCTGAAGGTTGGACGAATCCACCCGCAGGTCGCTCAATGCACCGGTTACCACACTGCCGTTGGCATCAACGTTGTAACCCTGCAACTTCATACCGCCGCTGTTGACGACGTAGCCTTCCTTGTCGGTGTGGAATGCACCGGCACGGGTGTACAGCTTCTCGCCGTTATTGCTGAGCATGAAGAAACCGTTGCCGTTGATGGCAAGGTCGAGGCTGTTGGCAGTACCGGTAGTCAGGTTGCCCTGCGAGAACTGCTGGGAAACCGCTGCGGTTGTTACGCCGCTGCCCACATTGGTCTGGCCGGAAGTGCCGCGAATCGATTGAGCGTACTGATCGGCAAACTCCGCGCGCGACGATTTGAAGCCAGTGGTCGCAACGTTGGCAATGTTGTTGCCGGTAACGTCGAGACTTTTGTTTGCAGCATAGAGCCCACTAAGGCCGATATTGAAAGACATGTTTCACTCCTGCGCCTGGTAGGCTCTACAATCCGATGGTTTGAACTTTGGACAGGGCAACACTGCCGCTGGCCAGATTGAGCATTGTTTCTGCACCATTCACACCCAACGTGACGCTGTTGACCGTGGCAGGCAGGTAAGTCGAAAGCTGTGTGTTCTTGCCGTCAACCGAGCCTTCAGCCTTGAAGGTGTAGTTGCCCGACGCAAGCGCTGTACCGTCGCTGTCCGTACCGTCCCAGGAAAAGCTGGTGGTGCCGACTTTCTGCGCGCCCAGCTCGACGGTGTCGACCAGATTCGATTGCGAATCGTAAACCTTGATACTTGTCGCCGTAGTGGCGCTCGGAATAACGATCGAACCGGTCATACCCTTGGTGGCATCCACGGTGGTGGAGCTCGAATCGATGATCACCGAGCGACCTACCAGCGACGATGCCTGCAACGCCTGAGACGACTTGTAACTGGTTGCAATCGTGTCAACCGTCGACGTCAGGTTCTGCATGCTTTCAAGGCTGCTGAACTGCGCCAGTTGGGCCACGAACTGAGTGTTGTCCTGTGGGTCCAGCGGGTTCTGGTTTTTCATCTGCGTCACGAGCAGCTGCAGGAACGCGTCCTTGCCTAGCGTACCGGTGGAATTCGTCGCGGTCGGCGTCGGATTCTGCAGTGTGTTCAAGAACGTCGATGAGACGCTGCTTGCTGTGGTGTTATCGGCCATAACGTTCGCCTTCTATCACTGACCGAGGGTCAGAACCTTCTGCATCATGGATTTAGCGGTGTTCATGATTTCGGCGTTGGTCTGGAAAGACCGGCTGGCAGAAATCATGTCGGCCATTTCTTCAACGACATTGACGTTGGGGTAGTAGACATACCCGTCCTTGTCAGCGGAAGGATGATTGGGCTCGTAACGTGCTTCCAGGTTCGAGCTGTCTTCGATGATGCCGTTGACCTGAACGCCCTGCCCGGCTTCGCCCTGATCCTGGAACAACGAACCACCTGTGGACTGCTGACCCTGCATCACGGTGGCAAACACCGGGTGACGGGCGCGGTAGGTCTGGTCCATGCTCGAAGACACGGTCTCGGCGTTGGCGATGTTACTGGCCGTAGTGTTCAGACGCGTGGTCTGGGCACTCATGGCGCTACCGGCAATGTTGAACACATTGGCTAGTGACATGAATTATTCTCCGCGAAGGGCTGCAACCAGCCCCTTGAACTTGCTGTTGAGCAATGTGAAGCTGGCCTGAAAGCCCATGGCGTTCTCGGTGTAGCTGGCCTGCTCGACCTGGGAATCGACGGTGTTCTGGTCCAGCGAAGGCTGCGACGGGGTGCGATACAGCAGCGTCCCGTCATCATTGCCCATGCCTTCGGCTTCGATATGGCGGCTGTTGGTCTTGTTCAGCGCGAAATGACCGTTCTGCACCTTGTCGTTTTCGGCAGCCAGCACCGACGAGAAGTCCAGATCGCGAGCCTTGAAGTTCGGGGTATCGGCGTTGGAGATGTTGTTGGCCAACACCTCTGCACGCTGAGCCCGGAAGTTCAGAGCCTTTTCATGTATGCCTAGCGCTTTATCGAAGCTGATGCTCATTTCGGGAAACCTTTGCCGGTTGACCTGATTCTGTTGTTACTGACAAAGCAATCAGCGTGCCATGTTGCAAAAGCCAATGATTGCGGGGGCCGGAGCCAGCGGCGAGGCAGCGATGCCAGAAAAGCGGCAAGGCATTTCCGCTGTGGGAGAAGAAAGCGGCAAGAGGGGTGCCGTTTTTTTGCCAGTATCGGCTTGCCGCCTGACAATGGCGGCACTTCATTACTGCCTCATTCGGACACCCAATAAAAAAGAGACCCGAAGGTCTCTTTGACGACTGAATCAGAGGCCAAGCTCACTCAACCCAGGGTGGTCATCAGGTCGGCGCCCCAGTGGCCAATGGTATTTGCGCTCGGACTCGGCGATCGGCAAATCGTTGATGCAGGCAAAGCGCCGCTGCATGAGGCCGTTTGCAGCGAACTCCCAGTTTTCGTTGCCATACGAACGGAACCAGTTGCCAGAGTCGTCATGCCATTCATAGGCATAGCGCACGGCAATGCGGTTATCGGTAAATGCCCAGAGCTCCTTGATCAGCCGATAGTCCAGTTCCTTGCGCCACTTGCGCTCCAGAAAGGCTTGAGCTTCTGCACGACCATTGATGAACTCGCTGCGGTTACGCCAATACGTGTCTTCGGTGTAGGCCAGCGCAACTTTCGCTGCATCGCGAGAGTTCCAGCCATCCTCGGCGCCACGGACTTTCTGGACAGCCGTCTCCAGGGTAAAGGGTGGAAATGGCGGTCTTCCTTTATCACTCATCTCAGCGTCCTCAGAACGGTTTGTAGGGCAGAAATTTTCCATCAAGGGTTATCACGGCTCGCTCACCCCCTTCCGGATCTTCGACTTTCTTGATGTCGAGCTTGAAGTTGATTGCGCTGATGATGCCGTCGCCGAACTGCTCATGCACCAATGCCTTCAGCGTAGTGCCGTAAACCTGAACCATTTCGTGGAAGCGATAGATAGTCGGGTCACTGGAAACGTCTTCGACATTGCCGCGCAACGGGATGGTTTGCAGTTCGGCGACCGCATCCCTGTCCAGCCCGAGACGCTCGGCGACCACTTCGGCCACCGCTTCCGGCAATGGGTGCTGACCGAGCAATGCAGCCGTGACATACACCACGCTCAACCCCGTACCCTCTGCAAGCCCTGCCCACGTCAGGTTCTTTGCGGTCTTGGCCTGCAGCACACGTTCAGTCAGATTCTGGCGCGGCGCTCTGGAAATGTTGCTGTGCGGCATAGGTAACCCTCCGGAATGAATGCACATCAATCACAGCATCAGCAACTATCACCATAAGATCCAAGACTGATTTATGATCATCGCCATAATCCTGCCTTATGGTGATGCCGTGCTGTTACGCCATATACGTTATTTGCTGGCGGTCGCCGACCACGGCAATTTCACCCGGGCGGCCGAGGCCCTGCATGTCTCGCAACCGGCGTTATCGCAACAGATCAGGCAACTGGAAAGCAGCCTGGGTGTACAACTGTTCGACCGCACCCGCCGCAGCGTCGTGCCGACCGATGCTGGCCGCGTGTATCTGGACCACGCGCGTCGCTGCCTGCTTGAGCTGGAGGCCGGGAAGCGTGCGCTCAACGATGTCAGCGATCTGTCACGCGGACAATTGCGCCTCGGCGTCACGCCAACCTTCAGTGAATACCTGATAGCGCCGCTGATCGACCGCTTCAGCGCGCTGTACCCCGGCGTGGCAATCATCCTCACAGAGCTGCCTCTGGAGCAGATCACCGAGGCATTGATCAATGACGCGCTCGATCTGGCCATTGGTTTTGCCGGCAGTCATGCTGTCGAGATAGACAGCCAGCCTCTGTTCGATGAACAACTGTGCCTGGTCATGGCCAAGTCTGCCCCCGAAAAACAGACCGCGCTGACACTTGAGGACCTGCAAACGCTTCGCTTTGCCTTGCTCGCCCCCGGATTCGCCACTCGCCAACTGCTGGATGCTTGGTGCCAGACGCAGAATTTCAAGCCTGCGGTCGGCCTGGAGGCGAACTCGATCGCCATTTTGCTCAAGGTCGTTGCCCAGGGGCGTATGGCGACCATTCTTCCCGATGCCATCGTTCGCGAGCAGCCCGGGTTGCGCGAAGTTCAGACGACCCCTGCCCTGCCTGGGCGGACGGTTGCGCTGCTGCGGCGTAAAAACGGCTACCAGAGCGCCGCCGCCAACGCTTTTGCCAAACTGGTGAGTAACAGTACGCAAACATGAACCGATCGGCAGACGATCGAAGCTGTTTTCAGCCGCGCACAAAAAAAGAGACCCGAAGGTCTCTTTTTTCATCGCAGGCAACTGACAGACCGTCACTTGGCCTTATAGATGATCCCGGGGCTGCACTGAACCATCTGATAGTGATCCGGCAAACCATTGAGCGCTTCGGAAGCCCCCAGAAACAGGTAACCGCCTGGCTTGAGCGTACCGTGGATGCGCAGCAGGATGTCTTTCTTCACTTCGGCGGAGAAGTAGATGAGTACGTTGCGGCAGAACACGATGTCGAACTTGCCCAGCGCAGCGTAGCTGTCGAGCAGGTTGAACGAGCGGAACTCCACACGGCTCTTGATCGGCGTTTTGACGACCCAGCGACCCGGACTTTTCACGTCAAAAAAGCGCTGTAGACGATCCGGCGACAAGCCGCGGCCGATAGCCAGGCTGTCGTACTCGCCAGTCTTGCAGTTGTTGAGCATTGCACCAGACAAATCGGTGGCAACAATCTGCACGCCCGATTTGAGCTGGCCCTGATTGGCGCGCTCGAACTCATCGATCGACATCGACAGTGAGTACGGTTCCTGGCCCGATGAACAGGCCGCCGACCAGATGCGCAGTCGCTGACCAGGGCTGGCCTTGATCTGCTCGGGCAGCACTTTGTTCTTCAGCACTTCGAACGGATAGGTATCGCGAAACCACAGGGTTTCGTTGGTGGTCATCGCATCGACAACCTGTTCGCGCAACCCGCTGCGCGGCTGGGTCTGGATGCGCTGAACCAACTCGCCAAGCGACTTGATGCTTTGCTGCTCCATCAGTTTGTTGAGGCGGCTGGACACCAGATACTGCTTGTTTTCCCCAAGCAAGATGCCACAGGCTTTTTCCAGAAATACCCGGAACTGATCAAAATCCAAATTACCCGTAGACAAGGTGCCGCCTCTCAAATCATGTGAATCACCGGGGACGACGCCCCCGGCTGGTTATTCTGCTGCATTGATCCGCGCAACGACCCTGGCCGCCAGATCATCAGGCCGGAATTTCGCGAGAAAGTCATCCGCGCCGACTTTCTTGACCATCGCCTGGTTGAATACCCCTGACAACGAGGTATGCAAGGTGATGTGCATCTTCTGCATGCGTGGATCATTACGTATTGCTGCGGTAAGGGTATAGCCATCCATCTCCGGCATTTCAATATCGGAGATCATCATCAGGAACTCTTCTTCAGGCTTTTTGCCTTCTGCGACCATCTTGAGCAGGTAGTCCAGCGCCTGACGACCATCGTTGAGCGCGACCACCTCCACCCCGACGGTTTCCAGGCAGCGGCTCACTTGCTTGCGGGCCACCGACGAGTCATCGACCGTCAGCACGCGCATGGAGACAGCCTTGTGCTGAACCTCGGCGTCAATGACACCGACCGAGATTTCTTCGGACACTGGCGCGACTTCGGCGAGAATTTTCTCGACGTCGATGATTTCCACCAGTTGGTTATCAACCCGGGTGACGGCGGTCAGGTAATGATCGCGCCCGGTCCCCTTGGGTGGTGGATGAATCTCTTCCCAGTTCATGTTGACGATGCGTTCTACAGAATGCACCAGAAACCCCTGAACCTTGGTGTTGTACTCAGTAATGATGACGAAGGAATTGACCAACGAAATCATGCCCGTGGAACCCGTCGCCATCGCCAGATCCATGATCGGGATCGTACCGCCACGAATATTGGCCACACCCCGGACGATCTTGCTCGATTTGGGCATGATGGTGAGTTTCGGGCATTGCAGTACTTCTTTTACCTTGAAGACGTTGATCCCGTAGAGCTGCTTGCCGTCGAGACGGAACAAGAGCAGCTCCAGGCGATTCTGACCCACCAGCTGAGTTCGCTGGTTTACCGAATCCATTACACCTGCCATGCCGAACCCCCTTACCAAAATGACCGCCGCCCAGACACCAGATCAACAAGCGGCACGGGCTTTGCTATTTATTACCTCATGAACGCAAAGACGACAATTTCTCGACACCTCGCATTAGAAACCCGCAGGCTTCTGTGCGCAATCGCTCTGCTGTGCCTTTGTGGCACGGTGAGCCTTGCTCGCGCAGAGAATTTCACACTGCCTGAACAGCTTATCGGCGTCACCCAAGGGTTTCTTGAGTTCACAGTAGAAGACTATTTGGCAACCAACCAGATTGACGGGCGTCATGACATACAGGTCAAGCAGCTCGACCCGCGTTTACGGATGGGTGCCTGTGACAAGGATTTGACAGCCACACTGGAAAGCCCGCGCCCGGTCGGCCGGGTTACGGTGCGGGTACGCTGCGAAGGTTCTTCGCCCTGGACAGTGTTTGTGCCAGCCCAGGTGCTGCTATATCGCAACGTCGTAACCGTGATGCGCCCGTTAAAACGCGACGCCATCGTTACTGAACAAGACGTTGCGCTGCGTGAGCGCGACGTGAGCAGCCTGGGCCAGGGATTCCTGGCCTCCCTTGATCAGGCAGTCGGTCAGAAGGTTGTCCGACAAATGGTCATCGACCAGGTCGTTACCCCGGTGGCGCTGGAACAGCCACAAATGATTCACAAGGGCGACCAGGTGATCATCATCGCCCGCAGCGGTTCGCTAGCGGTGCGCATGCCCGGCGAAGCGATGTCCGACGGCGGTTTCAACGAACAGATACGGGTGAAAAACCTTAATTCCCAGCGGGTGATCAAAGCGAATGTCACCGGCCCAGGGCAGGTGGAAGTGGCCATGTAATGCATTGATGCTGGCGCAGAGGGTGTGTTTTTTTTAGACTGCGGGGAATATCCGACGGTGAAAAGCGTCTATTGGGAAGCTTTCTCACAATCGGCCTAAAGTTTGATAGGGGTTGGCCGAAAACAAGGCAAGCGTCCAAACACCCAGAGGTTTTTTCAATCATGGTCATAGATTTCAGTCGCCTTAACAATTCACAGTCTGTTGCCGGTACAACACGTACCAGTGCCAGTAAAGACACCGTCAAAACCGATGCGACAGCTCCTGCAGCCACCGCAGGTATCAAAAGCACCGGGGAAACTTTTTCTTTGAGCAGTGAGGCTCAACAGTTGCAGAAAATCACGGACAAGCTGACCGATCTGCCAACCGTCAATAGTGCTCGCGTTGCCGAGCTCAAGCAGGCCATCGCCGACGGTAGTTACACAGTGGACAGCAACCGTGTCGCCAGCAAGCTGTTGAATTTCGAAACCCAACGCTAAGCCAAGGCTGGCGCTGGATATTCTGGACGCTTAAAAACCAGAGCATGCGATGCAAGACACTACTTTGTTGCAGATGATCACTGACGACATGGTTTCGGCCCGACAGCTTCTAGAGCTGCTGCAGGCCGAATCCCTGATTCTTCACGGCCGCGACATGGGCGAGATGGAGCAGGTGCTGGCGCAGAAACAGGCGCTGGTCATTCTTCTCGATCAACATGGGCGCAAACGTAGCCAGGTGCTTGCGGGCATGGGGCTGCCAGCCAATCGCAGTGGTCTCCAGCAACTGGCCAGCCAGTCGGATGTCGGCGAGCAATTGCTGATGGCCGGTGACGAACTGAATGCGTTGATCAATGAATGCCAGACGCTGAACGAGCAGAATGGTAGTCTGATCCAGCTGCAACAGATCAGCACCGCTCATCAACTTCGCATACTGAACGGCGGTGAGACGCCCACGCTCTATGACAGTCGCGGGTCAACTGCGCTTAGAGCAAAACCACGCCCTCTGAGTCAGGCGTAACTTCCTGTATCAAGGTTTCGTGCGTAGTGGCAGAATGCCTGTTGTTGCGTTGCCGTAGTATTTTGCCTGGAGATTCAAGAACGTGAATGGCTCAAGCGCGGACGATGCTCCGCAGCCCCCGAAGGTCCTCAACACACCTTTGGAAATTGCCGCTAACCTGCGGTTGCTACTCGAGAGTCATGATCCTCTGATCATTACCTTCCATGAGCGTGCTCAACGCTTTCAGAGCTACCTGCTTGAAGTCGACCGTGACAGCAACGTCATGGCGCTCGACGAAATGATCCCCCGTGATGGCGAACGCTTTTTAAGTAATGGCGAATCTTTCCGCGTCGAAGGTTTTCACGACGGCGTGCGTATCGCCTGGGAAAGCTCGTCTCAGATGGAGATTGTCGATACCGACGGGCAGCGCCTGTACCGCGGACCGATGCCTGAAGAAGTGATTTACCACCAGCGGCGCAACGCATTTCGTGCAGCGCTGAAGCTGGCACAGCTGGTCGACATCGAGATCGGCGGCGACCGTTTGAAATCCCCTCTGACCGGCAAACTGCTGGACATCTCTGCAACCGGTTGCAAACTGCGCTTTGAAGGCGATGTGTCCGAGCGCATGCAGTTGGGCCAGGTATACGAACGCTTTATTGCGAAGTTGCCATTCGGAGCAATGACAGCCCCCGTAGAGCTGCGTTATCTGCACTTCGAAGAAAGATTTCACACCACCTTTGCCGGCGTGCGCTTCCACAACATGAGTGGGCTTGTGCAGCGTCAGGTTGAGCGTTTCGTCTACCAGTTGCAGCGTGAAGCTCGCCGCTTCGACAAAGACGACGACTTCTGATCCCCGCTTCTGCTTGCTGGTGATTGCGGCAACCTGCCGCAATCACACCGTAATCCCCTGCTCTGCCCCCCGCTACACTCAAGCCTTCCAGGTCTCGCTTTCACGCTCGCGTTCGTGCTCTTCAGCTTCGGCTGTTTCCGTGCCCGCGACCGGCTCGGCCTGTGCCTCGGTTTCTGCGTCGGCGTCGGCCACCACTTCAGACTCAGGTTCGGACTCCGGCTCGACGGTGGTCTGCATCTGCTCCTGAACCACCTGCTCATCGACACGCGGGTCCAGTGCAACCACCAGGGGCGAACTGGACATGCTGTCCGGCATGGCGACGTGATGCAGCGGTGCGTTTTCGACCTGATGCAAATGGGTAACGGCCTTGGGTCTGATCAGCAGCACCAGAATCACCCCGGCACCACAGACGAACGCATACAGCATGTGGCCGCCAAACAGCTTCATGACCACGCCGGCAGCCAACGGGCCGATACTCGCGCCGATGCCATAGGTCATCAGCAACATGGCCGTCAGCGACACCCGGCGCTCGGCCTCGACGTGGTCATTGGCAAATGCCACCGCCAGTGGATAGAGGCAGAACTGCATCAGCGAGGCGAGAAAGCCGACGCCGAACAGGACTTCGACCGGCACACTCGGAAACACCGCCAGCGGCAATGACGCCACCACCAGTGCAGCGGCAAAGATGCGCATCAGTACGGATCGGTCATAGCGGTCGGAAAGCAGACCCAATGGCCACTGCACCAGGAACCCGGCCAGAATGCAGCAGCCCATGAACAGACCGACCTGCTCGGTGGACAGCCCCTGTTCGGCGGCGTAAACCGGTGCCAGACCGTAGAACGAACCGATGATTAGCCCGGCACCCAACACCGCCGTCAGCGACTGCGGCACACGCTTCATGAAGAAGAGCGGCTCCAGCGGTGCCGGGTGCAACGGTGCGGGGTGAATTGCCCGGGTCATGGCGACCGGCACAAGACACAGCGCGAAGCACAATGCCACCAGCATCAGCAGCTCAGGGCCCAGTTGCGGGTGGACCACCAGTACCAGTTGCCCCAGCACCAGGCCCAGATAGGACGCAATCATGTAACCGCTGAACACCATGCCGCGCTGTTTGGCGGCGGCCTGCTCGTTCAGCCAGCTCTCGATGACCATGTATTGGCACATCATGCCAAGGCCGACAATCACCCGCAGCACCAGCCAGGCGGGCAACCAACTGATCAGGCCATGCCCGAGCACCGCAGCACCAACGATACCGGCGCAGGTGGCATAGGCCCGAATATGACCGACACGGCCGATCAGACGGTGACCGATCTTGCCCCCCAGGACCAGACCGAAATAGTTGGCGGCCATCAGCGCACCGACCCACAGACTGTCGACCTGATCGGCCGCCAAGCGCAGGGCCAGATAAGTGCTCAGCAGACCTGAGCCGATCAACATCATCAACGAGGCAAAATAAAGCGCTCGAAAGGACTTCCAGATTTGGCGCATCAACTTTCCAAAAATAGGGAGTCGCCCGACCGGGCGAGCCCAACACTGCGATTCTTAAACCTGAGCAGCCAGAACGCGCCGTTCCCAGGGGGTTATCTCGTCGAAAAAACTGGTCAGTTCCAGGGTCTTCGACGCGATGTAGCCTTCGATGAATTCATGACCAAACAGTTCCTTGGCCAACTGACTGCTTTTCAGACGCTCCAGAGCGGCGTGCAGGGTACACGGCAATGACAATTCTTCCGGCACCTCAATCGCGCCTTGCATGGGCGGGGTGGGTTCCAGCTTTTGCTCGATGCCATGCAGCCCGGCCGCCAGGCTTGCGGCGATGGCCAGATAAGGATTGGCGTCGGCGCCTGGCAAACGGTTCTCCACCCTTCGAGCCGCCGCTGCACTCGACGGGATGCGCAGGCCGGCTGCGCGATTGTCGTAGGACCAGCAGGCGTTATTGGGCGAAGCATAGGGCTGGCACAGGCGCTGATAGGAATTCACGTTGGGCGCGAACAGCGCTGTGAAATCAGCCATGCAGGCCTGCTGACCCGCGATAAAGTGACGAAACGTGTCAGTCGGTTGGCCATCTGCACCACTGAAGACGTTTACCCCGGAGTCTGTTGCTACAACGCTCTGATGAAGATGCATCGAACTGCCCGCCGTGTGCGCGAGCGGCTTGGCCATGCAGACCACAATAAGCCCGTGCTTGAGCGCGACCTCCTTGAGCAGGTGCTTGAACAGAAAGGTCTGGTCGGCGAGCAGCAGCGGGTCGCCATGCAGCAGGTTGATCTCGAACTGGCTGACGCCCATCTCGTGCATCACCGTGTCACGCGGCAGACCCAACGCCGCCATGCAGGCGTATACCTCGGCGAAAAAAGGCCGCAAGCCATTGTTCGAGCTGACACTGAACGCTGAATGCCCCTGCTCGCGTCGTCCGTCCAGCCCTGTCGGCGGCACGAACGGATACAGCGGCTCGGGGTTGGGCGCAAAGACAAAGAACTCCAGTTCGGTGGCCACCACCGGTGCCAACCCCCGTGCGGCGTAGCGGGCGATGACGGCCTTTAGCTGGCTGCGCGTCGAGAGCATGCAACGCTCGCCGCTCAACTCTTCGGCATCGCAGATGGCCAGGGCGCGCGGTTGCTCGCTCCAGGGCAGACGATGGACCTGCTGCGGATCGCTGAGCAGCGCGAGGTCGCCATCATCGCTACCGTAAAACCGTGACGGCGGGTACCCGCCCATGATGCATTGCAGCAACACCCCCCGCGCAAGCTGCAATCGCCTGCCCTCCAGAAAACCGGCAGCGGTCATCACCTTGCCGCGAGGCACGCCGTTCAGGTCCGGGGTCACACACTCCACTTCATCAATGCCCATCAGCAGCTGTGCCAGCGGATGGGGGTCATTGCGTGTCATGGTTCAATCCTTTGTCATGGGCCAGGCCGCTTGGCGGCAACCCGTACAAAATACGCAGCGGGCGTTCGGGATATCAAGCACTGAAACACCTTCGTGAGAATGATCACTACCCGACCTCTACCTGATCCGGCAAAAGCGGTCTTGGCCGGGTTCTTGCTGTGTACCCCGGTCACAACAGTTCGACTGTCATTTTTATGTCAATGGCAACGCCTTTGCCGGAAGCCCTTGAAGCAGATGCCCTTTCGAACAGCAATCGGATAAAACACGAGCAGAGAACCCTCCATGAGCGCACCGATTCCAGTAACTCGTCCTCTGTTACCGCCTCTGGAGGAGTTCATTCCCTACCTCGAACACATATGGGAAAGCCGCCAGCTCACCAATGGCGGGCCGTTTCACCAGCAGCTTGAAAAGGAGCTGGCCGAGTACCTGGGCGTGCAGCATCTCTCGCTGTTTTCCAATGGCACGCTGGCGCTGATGACCGCCATTCAGGCGCTGCGCATCAAGGGCGAAGTCATCACCACGCCCTACTCGTTCGTGGCAACCGCCCATTCGCTGCTCTGGAACAGCCTGACGCCGGTGTTTGTCGACATCGATCCGGGTACTTACAACCTGGACCCGGAGCGCATCGAAGAAGCCATCACTCCGGCTACCACGGCGATCATGCCCGTACACTGCTACGGCATCCCGTGTGACGTCGACCGCATTCAGCAGATCGCCGATCGCTATGGCCTTAAGGTCATCTACGATGCCGCCCATGCGTTCGGTGTCCAGCATCGCGGGCAAAGCCTGTTGAATCACGGGGATCTGTCGGTGCTGAGCTTTCACGCCACCAAGGTGTTCAACACCTTCGAAGGCGGGGCCATCATCAGTCCGGATGCCAAGACCAAGCAACGTATCGATTACCTGAAGAACTTCGGATTTGCTGACGAAGTGACCGTGGTCGCGCCGGGAATCAACGGCAAGATGAGTGAAATCAACGCTGCGTTCGGTCTGCTTCAGTTGAAGTACATCGATGAAGCGCTCTTGAAACGGCAACGTATCGATGAACGCTATCGCGATGCGCTGGCAACGGTACCGGGGCTGAAAATTCTCTGGAAAAGCACCGAAAAACACAATTACTCGTACTTCCCGGTGCTGGTCACCGAAGACTTCGCGATTTCTCGCGATGACCTTTATCAGCGGTTCCGCGACCACAATATCCTGGCGCGCCGTTACTTTTACCCGCTCATTTCCACATTCCCGATGTACCGGGGCCTTGACTCGGCAAAACCTGATCGCCTGCGTGTCGCGACCGGTCTGTCCAGTCAGATCCTGTGCCTGCCGATCTACGACAGCCTGACGGATGAAGCCTTCGACAGCATCATTGATGTGATCGTCACAGCCAGTAAAGAGAACTGCTAATGCGAACGTGCCCGGTCTGCTCCTGTCGTTTTCCGAACTTCTATCCGCTGGGTAGAAGCCATCTGGAAATCCTCCACCGCCTGAACGTCCACTACTGCATCGAAGACTTCGAGACCCTTAACGTCGGGCAATACAGCTGCCCCGAATGCATGGCGTCGGACCGTGACCGGCTTTACGCGCTGTTTGCCATGAACATGCTCTACAACCCGCCGGGCAAACCACTGCGCATTCTCGATATCGCACCGGCAGTGGTGCTCTCGAAGTTTCTGCGCAGCCTGCCCAACGCCCGATATCGCTCGGCAGACCTGTTCTCGCCGCTGGCTGATGACGTGGTCGACATCATGGACATGCACATGTATGCCGACGAGTCCTTCGATTTCATCGTGTGCTCGCACGTACTTGAGCACGTACCTGATGACCGCAAGGCCATGTCCGAGCTGTTTCGGGTACTGGCCAAAGGCGGCTCTGCCATCCTGATGGTGCCGATTCTGCTGACCGCCACCGAAACCGAAGAAGACCCGGACGAGGCCAGCGTCGATGAGCGCTGGGCGCGCTTCGGCCAGGACGATCATGTGCGGATGTACGCCGGACAAGACTTCCAGTCCCGTTTGACGCAGGCCGGTTTCGACGTGAAGGCCCTCGGCTCGCAGGCATTTGGTGAAGGCGTCTTCAAGCAGCACGGCATTACGGAGCAGTCGGTTTTGTATATAGGCCAAAAAAGCTGACGACAACTGCAGATCATGGACGCCGACTGCGTTGCCCGGTTGGTTTTTAAAACTTTTTCAAAAGTGGTATTGCGATGAGTTCTTCACGCCTGGTCAGTATTGTCATCCCCGCTTACAAACCGGCTTTCTTCGAAGCAGCGCTTGCCAGCGCGCTGCGCCAGAACCACGACGACATCGAGATCATCATCACCGACGACTGCCGTGACGATGGCATCAAGGCTATTGTCGAAAAGCTCAGCCCGAACAGCCGCTGGCCCATTCACTATTTCAAAAATGCAACGCCGCTGGGCGAACCTCACAACATCGCACACGCCATAGCGCGTGCGCAGGGTGAGTACATCAAGTTTCTCTACGACGATGACATCCTTCTCCCGGACTGCGTGCGCCTGATGTTCGATGTCATGCACGACAGCCCGGACATCAAAGTCGTGTCAGCGACCAGAAAGAGGATCGACGCCAACGGCGCTCTGCTGGCAGACAACCTCTACACGGCCTACCCATTCGGCAAAAACGTCGTTCTGAACGGTCCCGAGCTGGTGTCCTTTCTGGCCAGTCACCCGATCAACTTCGTCGGCGAGCCCAGTGCAGTCATGTGTCGTCGCGAAGACCTGCTGGTATTCGGGCAGGACATCATGTCTCTGCAACAGGTGCTGATCTGGGGGCTGGGTGATTTGGCCATGTACGTAAAGCTCTTGCGTCATGGAAACCTGGCGATGCTCGCCCGTCCCCTTTCCTATTTCCGGGTGTCGGATCAGCAGAGCAGCGAGGCATTCAGAAAAGACCCGACCCTGCCTCGCGAAGGTCACGCCAACTTCAGGCGCATTCCCACAGAGCTGGGCTGGGTAAGGCCTGACGAGTTCAATGGCAAGGTCAAGGTTGCTCCGCTGTCACAACGCGACAATATTCAGGAAATGGACCTGCTGGCCTACTTCGACAGAAGGCCCGAAGCCACTGTTCGGAATACCCGTGTCGCCGGCTGGCTGGCTCAGCGTCGACCTACGCCAGCCCAGCATGTGTTGCTTGAAGAGTACCTGCAACAACACAACGGCGGCCCTGCGGTTGCGATTGTCGTGTCGGACTTCAATCAGCAGCCCGAGAGCGTGCTGAGCACGCTGCAAAGCCTGGCGTCCGATGCGCCGCTGCTCGACAAGCTCAAGGTGTTTGTCCTTGCCGACTACGACCGGGAACAGCAGACGCCGCTGCAAGCGCAACTGCCCTGGCGGGATGCCAGCATGGAAAACCGTGCAACGGTCATCAACGCGTTGATGCAGGAAAACGACCAAGCGTGGTGGATCCTGGTTGACGCCGGCACGACGTTCACCTCGAGCGGCCTGCTGTGCGCTGTCATGAAAATGATCGAAACGCCCGAAGCCTGCGCAGTGTTCGGCGACGAAGTGACCCTGCATGCGCAGGCAGGTGCTCATCTGGCCTTTCGCCCGGACTTCAGCCTGGATTACCTGCTGACCTGCCCGGCGGCAACCAGCCGCAATTGGCTGTTCAATCGTGAAAAAGCTCTGGAAGTGGGCGGCTTCGACCCAGTCCACGCGCAGGCCATTGAACTCGACCTGATCCTGCGCATGATTGAGGGTTCGGGCTATACCGAATTTGCGCACTCTTGCGAGCCGATGATCATCTCGCCCTTATGGCAGGCGCAGGAGAACTACGATCAGGCGCGCACCGTGCAACGGCATCTGCACGTGCGTGGCTACCCAGGCAGTAAGGTGCATGCGCTGGAATCGGGACTTTACCGGATCGATTACGGCCATGCCGAACAGCCTCTGGTCTCCATTCTCGTCACCTCGCAGGATCAGCTCGAAACGCTGCTGCCCTGCGTAGAGAGCATTCTGGAAAACACGACATATCCGCACTATGAAATTCTGATTTGCGACAACAACAGCCAGTCGGCGCAGACCACGCAATGGCTGGCGACCATCGATTCGATGCAGTCGGAACGGATTCGCATCGTTCGCCACGAACAGGCACTGAGCCCGTCGGCGCTGCTCAACTCTGCAGCCGAACACGCGCTGGGCGACTATCTTGTGATGCTCGACAGCCACGCCCTGATCATCCAGCAGGACTGGCTCAACCACCTGCTCAACCACGCACTGCGCCCTGAAGTAGGCGTTGTCGGCGCGAAACTCATTTCGACGGATGGTAATGTCGTGCAGGCCGGCATCATCATGGGCCTCAATGGCACCGCGGCCACCGTCACTGCCAGCGACATCGCAGGATCTGCGAGCGATGCGCAACGTCTGGAAACAGATCAGAACTACAGCGCTGTCAGCGGCTCCTGCCTGATGATTCGCAAGTCCGTGCATGAAGAGGTGCAAGGGCTGGACGAACACTTGTTCCCCCTGCACTTCAATGATGTGGACCTGTGCCTGAAGGCGCGCAGCACTGGGCATCTGGTCGTCTGGACACCGCACGCCATCGTCGCGCTGCGCCCGGACGACGCACAGAGCGACGCTGAAGCACTGGACTTCGCGACGCGCGCGCTCTACCACCGCTGGCTGCACTACATGGCCTGGGACCCTGCATACAACAAGAATCTGACGCTGACTGACAGTTTCGTCGCCCAGAGCAACCCGCAGTTGAGCTGGCGGCCATTGACCCACCGTCCACTGCCGGTGGTCCTTGCTCTGCCCTGCAATCATGCGGCTGCCGGCAATCGCATCAGCGCCGCGCTGCAAAGCCTGAGCGCCGAGCGCGAGACAGACGGCATCATCAGCCATGCGCCGCTTCCATTCGTGGAAATTGCCAGACTCAGCCCGGATACGGTGGTTATCCAGGGGCCAGTAAACGAAAGCCTGATTGCCAGCATCAACGCGATCAAGGACCACACCAATGCCTGGGTGGCCTACGACCTGCCGCACTACCCGGCGTACGCTGAAATCGACAAGAGCGCTGTGCCACTCGCAACAGTGCAGGCTTCCCTGCGCCACGGGCTGGCGCGGGCAGATCTGATCACAGTCCCCACAACAGCGCTGGCGGAGCTGCTGGAGGGCTCACACCCCAACGTTCAGGTGATTGAAACCCGACTTGCGCCTGAGCCATGGCGCAATCTGCAAAGCCAGCGCCAGACTCGCCCCAGACCTCGTGTAGGTTGGGTAGGCACGGCGGCAGAAACGGGCGACCTGCTGATTCTGTCAGAAGTCATCAAGGCGCTGGCAGACCGTGTGGAGTGGGTCATCATGGGACCCTGCACGCGCTGGCTACGCCCTTATATTCATGAACTGCGTTCGCCCGTGGAGGGCACTTTGTTCCCTGGGACGCTGGCCAGTCTGAACCTGGATCTGGTGTTGGCGCCTGCAGAATCCAACCTGATCAATACGAGCAAAAGCCCGGTGGCCCTGCTGGAATTCGGTGCCTGCGGTTATCCGGTCATTTGCAGTGATGTGCTCAGTGCGCCTGAAGACCTGCCCGTCACTCGGGTGGAAAACGAGACGAATGCCTGGGTCAGTGCCATCGAGCAACACATTGATCAGTTGGATGAGTGCGCACGCAAGGGCGACGCCTTGAGACAGGCTGTCATTGATAACTGGATGCTTGAGGCCGATCACTTGCAAGCCTGGCGCGATGCCTGGCTGAAGGGCTGATCAGAAAGGATTAAAACCAACAACAAGCTCTGCGTCCGGGCGGTGACGCAGAGCGATGATGTTTACCAGCGTATGACGCACGCCCCCCACGAATAGCCCACCCCGAACCCGACTGCAGCAACCCGGTCGCCCGGTTTCAGCGTACCGCGGTTCAAGGATTCCTTCAGCGCAATGGGAATGGTGCACGACACCGTATTGCCACAGTGCTGGAAGGCAGAAACGAACTTCTCGACCGGCAACTTCAAACGCCGACGCAGGGCATCCAGCATGAAGTGGTTGGCCTGATGAAACACGAACAGATCGACATCGGCCACACCCAGTTCGTCATCGAACAACGATGCGAACAACTGCGGTACGCGGGTCATGGAAAACTCGAAAATCGCCGGGCCATTCATGTACAGGTGTGCATCGGTACGCACACTGCCACCGTCATCCTGATACTCGGCAGGCTGAAGGTTTTCCGCCGAGGGCCTTCGCGCACCGCCAATCGGGACCATCAGGTTTTCCGCCCCGGAGCCGTCACTGCCATAACGAAAACGTTCCAGGAAAGGCCCGCCCTCAGTCGCGCTGAGCAGGGTCACAGCCGCGGCGTCACCGAACAGGGTACGAACACTTTTGTCCTGCGGATGAATGTAGCGACTGTAGGTTTCCGCCGTCACCAGCAATACGTTCCGGCATTGCCCTGACTCGATCAACCCTTTGGCGATGCCAAGCCCGTAAATGTAGCCTGAACAGCCCTGATTGAAATCGAAGGCGGCGCAGTGGGTGGGAAGTTGCAAGCGGTGCTGCAGAATGCAGGCGGTGGCGGGCAATACATAATCCGGGCTTTGCGTGCAGTAAATCAGTGCGTCTACTTCGCTGCGCTGAATATCTCCGTTGAGAAACAACTTCTCGCAGGCGCGGTACGCAAGGTCGGACGCAGTTTCATCCTTGTCGATGATGCGCCGCTCGCCAATACCGGTCTTCGAGAAGATTTTCTCGACATCCCATTCGGGAAATTCGCGCGCCAGTGTTTCATTGTCCAGCGAATGAGCAGGCAGTTCATATTCTATGTTCACGATCCTGGCATGAGCGCCCATGAGCGTTACCCCGATATGCGTGTGGCAGGTACACCGAATACTGTAGTGCCAGCGGCGACATTGCGTATTGCAACGCTACCCGCTCCGACCACAGCCTGTTTGCCGATCCTTACCTTTGGCAGGACGCTGGCATGCGTCCCCATGAAAACACCCTCCTCCAGCACGACACCGCCAGTGATATCGCAATGCCCGCTCAAGGTGGAGAAGTCGCCGATGTCTGCGTCATGCCCCACCAGACAGCCAATATTGAGTGTTACAAATGCGCCGATGCGAAGATCGACCGTGAGCACCGTTGAAGGACAGATCACCGCACCCAGGCCAATGGAAACATTTTCGCCAATGATGACCGAGGGGTGAATGAGGGTGAAAAATTGCGCGCCCCTGGCAAGGAGTTTTTCCACGACCAGGCGCTTGCCGCTCGGATCGCCAATCGCGCAGATCAGATACTCTTCGGGCTTTGGCTGGTAGCCGTCCACCGTCGAAACGACAGGCGGATAATGGTCGAAGCGCTCGGTCGAGCCCGGGCCGTCATTGATGAATCCGGCGATGAGCCATCCCGGATTGTTCTCCACCCAATCCGTCAGCCAAGCGTGCACTTCACGGCCGAAAGCGCCGGCACCTACGATGAGCAATCTATTGGCATTCATTGCGCCAGGTATCCTCCATCCACAACCATCGCTGTTCCGGTCACCCAGCGAGCCGCCGGAGACAACAGGTAATTGACCGCATAGGCTATGTCCAGCGGCTCACCAAACCCCAGCGGGTGCTTCTGCTCAACCACGGCCATGGAATCGATACCGACCAGATCTTCAAGCTTGCGGGTCATTTCGGTTCGCACTATGCCCGGCGCAATGGCATTGACCCTTATTCCGTCTCTGGCCAGTTCAAGTGCCGCAGCGCGGACCATCGATTCCACTGCGCCTTTACTGGCGCAGTAGGCCATCAGGGAAGGCTGGGCGGCCTGAGCCATCACCGATGAAAGCAGAACAATACTAGCCCCTTGAACGAAGACGCCTTTCTGCCTGAATGACTTTATCAGCGAAAAGCCAGAGGTCACGTTGGTGGCAAATACCGTTTCCCATTGCTCGATTGCCAAGGCTCGAATCGGCAGCGGCATCTGTACACCGGCAGCATGCACCAGCCCGTCGAAAGGCCCGTAGGTGCTGGCCAGGGTTTTCATCCAGGCCGGGACTGCGTGCCCGTCAAGCAAGTCAAAAGGCTCGACCCCGTGACTCTCACCGTGAAGCTGGCGCCTTGTTGCTTCAAGCCGTTCGGTGTTCCTGGCAACCAGTACCACCCGGGCGCCCTGCTGGCTCAGCCATATCGCAACCTGGCTGCCGATGCCGGAAGAGGCACCTGTGACCATGATCAATTTGCCGCTTAATGAAAACGGATTACTCACCACCCAACGTTCCTCTTCAGGGCTGACCGGCACCGCCTGGAAAACCCCTGATCGCTTATGACTCTGTAACGAGACCGATGACGTCATCCACACTCTTGCAAGCGTTGAGACGGTTGGCCGACAGGTTCTTATCCAGCCGTTCATTCGCAAGCGACATGAAGGTCAGGACCGCAATGGAGTCCCAATCCAGACTTTGTTCTTTGCTCAAGGTGCCTTCGCCTGCTTCCATCGCTTCTTCGATCAGCTTAAGTACTTTGTCTTCCATATCGATGCTCCCGGACAGCCTGCTATTGGATTAAAACGCGCGCCGACCAAAGCCTGCGCCTGACAGGACGTTAGCAATAATCGAACCAAGCCATTGAGCACACGGGGAAGCCCCTGTTACCGGGCTGGACAGGGGCAAAAGGCAGGCATTGAGGACACGAAAGTCAAAAACATGACAGGCTTATCGACAACGGGATAACGCAAGTGCGCGGCACCGCGTCAATATAATGCTGGTGCGCGGCTGTATCATATTTCGCAGCAATTGCAGTTCGGGTTTCAGGGCAGATAAATGCTGAACATTGCCCCGCCCAGCACGCCGCCGTTGGCGATTTCGATTCGCCCGCGCATGCCGTTGCGCACATGCAGCCGGGCAATGTGCGCAGCAAAGTACAAGCCCAGGCCGGTACTGCCACTGCCCTGATTGATGCCCTGCACGTATTCGGTTTGACGCTCGATCAGATACGCCGGGTAACCGGGACCATCGTCATTGAGGGTGATCTTCAACTGACCGCCTTCTTCACCGATGCTGATCACGATCTGCTCGCGGGCAAAGCCGATGGCATTGACGATGATATTGCCGACCACCGAGCCCACCAGTTCACGGTCAAAAAAGCCCAAGGGGCTCATGTCATCGATTTCATAGCGCGCGGCGATACCGCGGCTGGCCAGCACGTCCTGATGGTGCGCCAGCTGCGCTTCGATGAAATCGTCCAGTTCGTGGTAATCCGGACGCAACGGCAGTTGATTGACACCGAGTTTGTATAGGCCCAGCAGTTGCACGAGCATGCCGTTGAGATTGGCGAACTCATAGTCGATGACGCCCTGTTCCGGCATGTCACGCTGCTGACCGGAAAGCTTCGCCAGCCACTCGCTGTGCGCCTGTGTCAGGGTCGCCAGCGAGTTTTTCATGTCGTGCACGGTGGAGGCGATCACCATGGAAAAGTCGAGGCCCTGCTCTGTCTCTTCACTCATGCGCCAAACGCCCTCTCCCTGAGTTTCTGGTAACGCTCATAACGCGGATCGCTTTCCGGAATCTTGCCCAGCACCTTCAGGCTGGCACGGCATTCGTCAATGCCGGCCTGCCCGAGGTTCTGCCCCGGATGAAGCAGCGACTGCACCATGTTCAGCACAATACTGATGTTCTTCGGCTGCAAGCCCAGCGCGCTGCGGAAAAACGCCTGCGCCTCGGTGAGGTTGCCGGCCTTGTAACTGCGCACGCCTTGCAGGTTGAAATCGATTGCAGCCTTGCTGGCGCCCAGAATCGCGGGATCGTCGGTCATGTTGGCGACGCTTTTCATCACCGCCGGATCATCGCCATAGGCTTCAGCACAGCTCTTCAAAACACTGGCGCCCGCTTCTTCCTGCCCCAGCTTCTTGAGCTGCGCAGCCACCATCAGGGCGGCATCGGCACTGAGCACCTGCTCCATGCCATCGAGCCTGGTCATCGCCTGTTCGGTGAGCTTGGCTGCGGTTTCCGGGTCCGAGTGCTGCAGGCTGGCAGCCTTCATCAGGCGGGTGCGCACTTGCAGACCTTCGTCGTCGGTATGTTCCTTGGCAACGTCGACAAGGGCGTTGTTGATCTCGACACGCGTGCGCGCATCCAGCCCCTGCTCGCCGCCCTTGCTGATCAGAGCATGTGCCAGACCCAGGTTGGTTTCCGGGTCCTTGAAGCGCGAATGCTGGCCTTGGGAAACCGCCTGGCGATAAGCTTTGGAGGCACTTTCAAAATCCTCGTTGCCCAGCGCCAGCTTGCCCAGCAGCTTCTGTCGACGGACTGCCAGAGGCGACAGGCGCACAGCGCTTTCCAGAACCGTCTGCGCCCGCTTGGCATCGCCAAGCGCCACCAGCACATCAGCCAGGCCGTCGAACAGCGCCGGCATGGCCGGAAACGCCTTGATTGCCTGTTCATAGACGGCCTGCGCTTCGGCAGTCTTGCCGCGTTTCAGCAGCAGACTGCCCAACGCGCCGTAGGCCCACGGCGTGGCACGATCAGCCAGAATGGTCTTGAGAAAAGCTTCCAGTGGCTCGTTCTGCTTCAAATCACGCAAGGCATCCGCCTTGTAGCGCAAGCACAACGGCGCATAACGCGGGTCCTGCTCGATCAGCTTGTTGCACGCGGCCAGTACCTCGGCCGGTTTGCGCCGGTCGAGGGCCTGCAGAATCGGCTTGAGCAAGGTCTTGCGCTGCACCAGCTTTTCCAGGCGCTGGGCCAGCCCGGCACGGTTGAACGGCTTGGTCAGGTAACCGTCCGGCTCCCACTCAAGCGCACTCATGACCATCGCCTGACTGTTTTCGGCAGTGACCATAATGAATACGCTTTCGTAACTCAGCAGCCGCTCGACCATCAAGTCTTCCAGCACCTGCTGGCCATTCTTGCGGCCATCACCCAGATTGAAGTCGTGCAATACGAAGTCATAACGCTTTTGCGAGCACATGCGCAGCGCCTGCTCGCCGGTGTCGGCGGTATCCACTTCCTTGACGCCCAGTTCACGCAGCATCGACCGCACTGAACTGCGAAAGTCAGAGAAGTCATCAACGATAAGAAAGCTTTTTTGGTTGTACGCCAGCATCCGGATTCCTGCACAGGAGAGGGTGAAAATATGAGACCCACGGCCTGAAAACCACTCAGACCCGACTCGGCAGCCCATTTTTCAGGACGCACATAATAACTGATGGCAACATGCCATAACACAGTTCGCCGTTGCCGCCCTCTCCGCAACAAGCCACGCGGTTCAGGGCAACACTCAGTTTTTCGACCATACGGGCAGAAACTGTAGAACGAACATCAACTTCGCGCATTGTCCGGGCGGCAGGCATGCAGACATTTTGCGTGCTGGATCGTAATTGCAGGAGCAGGAAGGGAGTTTTAGCGGAGGCTCATCACCTTTCGTTCATGCCAGCGCGCGGCGCCAGCATGAACAGGTGTTTCGGGCAGGTTTACACCCAGCCATCGTTCTTCTTGCGACCCTTGGTCAACGCCGGAAGGATCAGGCCCACCAGCAGGCCTGCACCGGCAATGCTGCCGCCATAGACCATGTAGCGCATCATCACCTGCTTGTTCTCGTCGCCGAGCCGCGCCTGAGTGGCACGCAATTCGGCCTGAGAATCAGCCAGTTGATCGTTAAGGGTCTTGGTGCGGGCTTCCAGTTCGTCGACCAGTTTCTTGCGCGCATCAAGAGTCTCTTGCATACCTTGCACACGGGTCTTCCAAGTATTGTCGATGCCTGCCAGTTGATCGGTCAGCTCGGTGACCTGCTGGGTCAGTTGCGGCACACGCTCGGCCTGACCAGGCACCTCCTGCAGGTCAGTGCTGGGGATCCACACCGTGGAACCGCCTTCGCCGCGCACCTGGCTGAACTTGCCCGAAGAGCTGAGCAGCTCGACCTTCTGCCCGGATTTCAGCGTCCCCACAATCCGATGATCATCGGTTGGTCCGCTGCGTACGTAGGTGGTGAGGCTGTCGCTGACCCAGCGATCGCTGCCTGCGGCCTGCGCGTTGCCAGGAACGACAACGGTCAATGCAGCGCCAAACAGGCCTGCGCCGAGCAAGCGACGCGAAACAGCGAACAGGCCAGGGGCTCGGGAAAGAAGTGCGGAGAAATGACGAGACATGGCGATAATTATCTTTATCTGAAATGAAAATAAAGCCTCGTTTAACGGGCCGGCTAAGGATGGGAGCGGCAGGCGATCAAAGGTTTTGCAACTCCTGCCCGGACGGAATGTCTGCCTATCAGGCGCGCTTAAAAGCACCTGATGATCCCTTTCGTGCAGGCCGTCCAGAAAGTCCATCAGCTAACAGACTCCGTTAACGGGGTCAGGTTCACTATTGCCCGTTGTACGCGTCAAAATTCAGCCGCACGGTCATGCCGGGCAAGTGCCTGCTTTCAAAAGAATTCGCTTGCCGATTCAATCCTACGATGGCGCACAAAGGCTCAAACAGGGGACGTCTGCGGTCCGGCGTTTGCTTTCCCGGCCAAGTGCTGTAGAAAAGGCTCCACAGGGGTGAATGTTCTCAATGTTCACCATCCTGATGCTCGACTGCATCGCTCTAATGGAAAATAGAATGATCCCAAGACAAGTGATTAACGCCACCGTAAGCCCGAAAGGCAGCCTTGAAACCCTGTCCCAGCGTGAAGTGCAACAACTCAGCGCGGCCGGTTCAGGCAGCACCTACACCCTGTTTCGCCAGTGCGCCCTGGCCATTCTCAATACTGGCGCCCACGTCGATAACGCCAAGACCATTCTTGAGGCGTACGAAAGCTTTGAAGTACGAATTCATCAGCAGGATCGCGGTGTGCGCCTGGAGCTGCTCAACGCTCCGGCCGATGCGTTTGTCGATGGTGAAATGATCGCCAGCACCCGCGAGATGCTGTTCAGCGCCCTGCGTGACATCGTTTACACCGAAAGCGAACTGGACAGCCAGCGCATCGACCTGAGCAATTCTCAGGGCATCACCGATTACGTGTTCCACCTGCTGCGCAATGCCCGCACGCTGCGCGCTGGCGTAGAGCCGAAGATGGTGGTGTGCTGGGGTGGTCACTCGATCAACACTGAAGAATACAAATACACCAAGAAAGTCGGCCATGAACTGGGCCTGCGCAGCCTGGATATCTGCACTGGCTGCGGCCCTGGCGTAATGAAAGGCCCGATGAAGGGCGCGACTATTGCCCACGCCAAGCAACGCATTGTCGGCGGTCGCTATCTGGGCCTGACCGAGCCGGGCATCATTGCGGCCGAAGCACCCAACCCGATCGTCAACGAGCTGGTGATCCTGCCGGACATCGAAAAACGTCTCGAAGCCTTCGTGCGCGTTGGCCACGGCATCATCATCTTCCCCGGTGGCGCCGGCACGGCTGAAGAGTTCCTCTATCTGCTTGGCATTCTGATGCACCCGGACAACAAGGACGTACCGTTCCCGGTAATCCTGACCGGTCCGAAAAATACCGAGCCGTACCTGCAACAGTTGCACGCTTTCGTCGGTGCCACGCTGGGTGAAGAAGCGCAGCGTCATTACCAGATCATCATCGACAACCCGGCAGACGTCGCCCGGCAGATGACTCAGGGCCTGAAAGAAGTGAAGCAGTTCCGCCGCGAGCGAAATGACGCGTTTCACTTCAACTGGCTGCTGAAGATCGAGGAAAGCTTCCAGCACCCTTTCGACCCGACTCACGAGAACATGTCGAAACTGCAACTGAACCACGACGTGCCCACTCACGAGCTGGCCGCCAACCTGCGCCGGGCGTTTTCCGGGATTGTGGCGGGCAACGTCAAGGACAAGGGCATTCGCCTGATCGAGGAGCACGGTCCTTATCAGATTCAAGGCGATCCTTCGATCATGGGGCCGCTGGACAAGCTGCTGCAGGCGTTTGTCGATCAGCACCGGATGAAGTTGCCCGGTGGCGCGGCCTACGTGCCGTGCTATCAGGTCGTGGCCTGATCCCACGGCAATAACCGGCAGGCAAACGGGGCGCTCTTTAGCGCCCCGTTTCTATTTCTGCTGACGAAACGCTTTGGGCGACTGCCCGGTAGCGCGTTTGAAGAAGCGCGAAAAATAAGCAGGCTCGGAAAACCCGAGGCTGTCGGACACCTGATTGATGGTCATGGTGGTGTAGATCAGGTTGCGCCTGGCCTCCAACAACAGCCGCTGGCTGATGATCTGCAAGGCCGACTGGTTGCACAGGCGCCGACACAGCGAATTCAAATGCGCGGCGCTGATGCCCATGGCCTGCGCATGCTGGTGAATGGACCAGTGCTCGCGAAAACTCGCCTCCAACTGATGCATGAACACCTGCAAATGCTCACGGCCGCGGTCCATGGCGTGAATTTCTTCGCCAGCATGCTCGCTGCTGCGCCGACTGAGCCAGACTACCAGCACGTTGATCAATGAATGCAGCATCAGATCGCGACCAGCCCTGGGCTGCCGGTACTCACGGGCGATGGCGCTGAACAGCGTATCAACGTAATGGCTGTCCGCCCCTAGCTCGTAACACCGTGTCGTGCGCATTGCCGAGCTGTCGAGTGCCGTCTCAAGCTGCTCCACCAAAGGTTTGGCCAGACTGAGAATGTGCCCCTGAATATCTTCGGCAAACCTGAAGGTGTGCACGCTTAACGCCGGAACCACCTGCAGCGAAGGTGTCTCGACCTCGGTGACCACATCCTCGACCTTGAGCATCGCCCTGCCGGACTGCACATACAGCAACTGCACCAGATCTCCATGGCGATGCGGCTTGATCTCCCATTCGTGCATCTTGCTGCGCTCGGGGATCGACTCGCAATGGATCAGGTCCGGGGTCGGCCAGGCCGCGGTTTCCCCGTAAAGTTTGAACACCGGTATCGTTGCAGTGGCAGGTCTGGCCATGTGTTCTTCTCCTGTCCGGACCCTCGAAAAGTCCAGATAATGCGTCGAATATTGCCTTCTTATCTCGATGGCATCCATTAAAAATGCAGGAGACAAAAACAATCATATCCCGCTGATGACACTTGGCAGGGATCAAAAACAGGACCATCGCCATGAAAACCCAGGTTGCCATTATCGGTTCAGGCCCTTCAGGGCTGCTGCTGGGCCAACTGCTGCAGCGTGCCGGCATCGACAACGTGATTGTCGAGCGCAAGGACCCCGATTACATCCTCTCGCGCATCCGCGCCGGCGTGCTTGAGCAAGGCATGACCGACCTGTTGCGTGAAGCAGGCGTCAGCGAACGAATGGACGCCGAGGGCTTGATTCATGACGGTTTCGAGCTGGCCTTCGACGGGCGCTGTGAGCGCATCGACCTGAAAACCCTGACCGGTGGCAGAACCGTGATGGTTTACGGCCAGACTGAAGTCACCCGCGACTTGATGGCCGCGCGCGCAGCAGCAGGTGCGATGACTGTCTATGACGCGTCTGACGTGAACATACACGATCCAAAAACCGACAGTCCCTATGTCACGTTCGTGAAAGACGGCGAAACCGTGCGCCTGGACTGCGACTACATTGCCGGCTGCGACGGTTTCCATGGTGTATCGCGGCAATCGATTCCTTCTGAAACGCTGAAAATCTTCGAGCGCGTTTACCCGTTTGGCTGGCTGGGCGTGCTGGCCGACACGCCGCCGGTCAATGAGGAGTTGGTCTACGCCAATCACCCGCGTGGCTTTGCCCTGTGCAGCATGCGCTCGGCCATCCGTACCCGCTATTACGTGCAGGTCAGTGCCGAAGAGAAGGTCGAAGACTGGTCGGACGAACGCTTCTGGACGGAACTCAAAGCCCGTCTGCCCGAGCATCTGGCAGACCGCTTGGTAACCGGCACGTCCATCGAAAAAAGCATCGCGCCGCTGCGCAGCTTCGTGGTAGAGCCCATGCAGTACGGCCGTCTGTTTCTGCTCGGCGATGCTGCGCACATCGTCCCGCCTACCGGCGCCAAGGGCCTGAACCTGGCGGCCAGTGACGTCAGCACGCTGTACCGGATTCTGCTCAAGGTTTACCGCGAGGGCCGCACCGACCTTCTGGAAAAGTATTCGCAAATCTGCCTGCGCCGCGTGTGGAAGGCCGAGCGTTTTTCCTGGTGGATGACCTCGGTGCTGCACAACTTCCCCGACACCGATGCGTTCAGCCAGCGCATCCAGCAAACCGAACTGGACTACTACGTCGGCTCGCAAGCCGGGCGCAGAACCATTGCAGAAAATTATGTGGGTTTGCCGTATGAGGCGATTGAGTAGCGTATTTCACCTATTGCGTATGAGGACGCAGAGCGTCCTGAAAAGCATGCCGACGCCGAGCGTCGCACGATAGCGGTAGTGAGCTCTGCGTCCGGTCTTGAGCAGCTTCGCCAAGAGGATGCGCAGCCACCTGATGCAGGCCTGCGCAGAGCCCTGCGTTGTGCAATCACACAACGCACGCCCTCCACAGCCGTGCAAAACCCCAAAGCGTTTTCGTGGACGCCACCCTATGATCGGCAGTGCACCTGACAGCTCCATAGCTGCATAAAAACAACAAGCACAGAGGAACACACGCCATGACCGCTACCTCGACCCACGAGGCGGGCGACGCTGACGGCAATCATGTCTACCGTCGTATCACCCTGCGCCTTATCCCGTTTATCTTCATCTGCTACCTGTTCAATTACCTGGACCGCGTGAATGTCGGTTTCGCCAAGCTGCAGATGCTCGACGCCCTGAGTTTCAGCGAGACTGTCTATGGCCTCGGTGCCGGTATCTTCTTCATTGGCTACGTGCTGTGCGGCTTGCCCAGCAATCTGGCGCTGAACCGCTTCGGGCCGCGCCGCTGGATCGGCCTGATGATGATTACCTGGGGTATCTTCTCGACCTGCCTGCTGTTTGTCACCACACCGGTCGAGTTCTACGTGCTGCGCTTTCTGACCGGCATGGCAGAAGCCGGTTTCTTCCCCGGCATTGTGCTGTACCTCTCGCGCTGGTACCCAAACCAGAGGCGTGGGCGGATCATGGCACTGTTCATGTCGGCCATTCCGGTCTCCGGGCTGTTGGGCGGTCCGTTTTCCGGCTGGATCCTCAACCATTTCGCCGCAGGTCAGGGCGGCATGGCGGGCTGGCAGTGGATGTTCCTGATTCAAGGCCTGCCGACCGTGGCGCTCGGTGTGCTGGCGTTCGTTCTGCTGTGTGACAAGGTCGAGGACGCACGCTGGCTGACGCCCGAACAGCGTCAGCGGGTCAAGACCGATATCACCAACGATGAACTGAGCCGTCCGGTGCAGGGTAAAAGCTCGGTGGCTTCGGTACTGAGCATGCCGTTCATATGGATTCTGGGCTTTATCTATTTCTGCATTCAGAGCGGCGTCTACGCAATCAACTTCTGGCTGCCGTCAATCATCAAGAACCTCGGTTTCAGCGATGCCTTGGTGATCGGCTGGATCAGCGCCGTGCCTTACCTGATGGCAGGCGTGTTCATGCTGCTGGTCGGCCGCTCCGCCGACCTGCGCAATGAGCGCCGTTGGCATTTGGTGGTGCCGATGCTGATGGGCGCCACGGGCCTGATCATCGCCGCCAACTTCGCGACAGTGCCCATCATCGCCATTCTCGGTCTGACCATCGCCACGATGGGTGCCCTCACCAGCCTGCCAATGTTCTGGCCCTTGCCAACCGCACTGCTCAGCGCCAGCGTTGCAGCGGGCGGGCTGGCGCTAATCAATTCGATCGGCCAGATGGCAGGTTTCCTCAGCCCGTATCTGGTGGGCTGGATCAAGGACCAGACCGGCTCGACCACTCTGGCGCTGTACTCGCTGGCCGCGCTGACCATCGTCGGCAGCCTGGTGGCCTTGCGAGTCAGTCGTCAATCGACAGGCAAGGTTGCGGCGACCGCCTGAACTTAACTACACCGTTCTCTTGAGCCAGGCCATGTGCCTGGCTTTTTGATTGAACCTGTCACTTTCAGGCAGAAACCCTACTCAAACATGAAAAAAACGATCAAAACGCTTGCCAGCAATGATTGATTCAATCATTATCGTTTTACTAAAAATAAAACGAGAACCTGCCCATGCAATTTCGCGGCATCATTCCAGCTCTGGTCACACCCTTCACTGCTGATCAGCAACTCGACGAGCAGGCCCTGCGTAATCTGATCGAAAACCTCCTGAATGCAGGCGTTCACGGGCTTTTCGTACTGGGCACCAATGGCGAATTCTTCACCCTTTCCGAATCGGAAAAACTCAAAATAGCTCGAATCACTGTCGAAGCCGCAGCAGGACGTGTGCCGGTTGTGGTAGGTACCGGCGCGTTCGCTACGCATGAAGTGATTGAAATGAACAAAAAGATGATTGATGTGGGCGCAGATGCCCTGTCGATCATCACGCCGTACTTCAACGCCATCAGCCAGTCCGAACTGATCAAGCACTACACCGCCATCGCCGACGCTGCCGAGCTGCCGCTGATGATGTACAACATCCCGGCCAAGACCGGCATGTCGATCGGCATCGGTGCCGTGGCAACCCTCAGCCAGCATCCGCAGATCAAGGGCATCAAGGACAGCGCCGGCAATTTCGACGCACTGGTGCAGATGATGCAGTACCGCAGCGACGACTTTGCGGTGTTCGCCGGAACCGACTCGCTGATCTACTGGAACCTGCTGGCTGGCGGTGACGGCGCTATTGCCGCAACCGCCAACGCCGTGCCGGAGGTGGTCATGTCGATCTGGAACAACTTCCAGTCAGGCAACCACGAAGCGGCCCGTGCCGCGCAGGAAGCCCTGCGCCCGCTGCGCGATGCCTTCGCGCTGGGCACCATGCCGGTGGTGCTGAAAACCGCAACGCAACTGCTCAATGTCCCGGTCGGCCCATGCCGTGCGCCCGTGCAGCCGCTCGATGCCGCCGCACTGGAAAAACTCCAGAACCTGCTGGCCGTCTACCGCCAAGCCTGAGGTAATCGCGATGTCTGCTACCTACCACTTCCAGACTGTGAAACATGTGCTCCACGGTCCCGGCAGCCTCGACCTGCTGAGCGAAAAACTGCCGCTGCTCGATGTACCTGTAAAAAGCGTGATTCTGGTTACCCAGAACGCCATGCATAACCTGGGGGTTACCCAGCGCGTCACCGAACAACTCAGTGCGCAGAATATCCGTGTGCACATGCTTGATAACGTCGAAATAGAACCGACGCTGGAAAATATCGAGCGGGTATTCCGCGAAGATGTCGCGCCGCACGCCCCGGACGCCCTGATCGCGATTGGCGGGGGCAGCGTGCTGGATGCCGCCAAGCTGTTCGCCGTCATGCTGACCAACGACACACCGCTCAGAGACCTGCTGGGCATCGACAAGGTGACTCACCCCGGCAAGCCTATGGTGCTGGTCCCGACCACGTCCGGTACGGGGTCGGAAGTGACACCCAATGCCATCGTCACTCTGCCCGATGAAGAACTGAAGATAGGCGTCGTCAGCCGTCATCTGCTGCCGACGCTGGTCATTCTCGACCCGCTGCTGACCCTCAGCCTGCCGCGCCCGATCACCGCCGCGACCGGCATGGATGCCTTCACCCACTCGCTGGAGTCCTTCATCTCCACCAAGGCCAACCCGATCAGCGATGCGTTTGCGCTGGAATCGATGCGCCTGATCGCAGGCAGCATTGTCGAAGCCTGGCAACAACCGGAATCGGTTCGCGCACGTGGCGACATGCTGCTGGGCTCGATGTATGGGGGCCTGGCGCTGACCGCCGCCGGAACCGCAGCGGTGCATGCACTGGCTTACCCGCTGGGTGGCAAGTTTCACGTCACCCACGGCGTGGCCAACGCCATGCTGTTGCCCCACGTGATGGCTTTCAACCTGGACAGCTGCGCCGAACGCCTCAAGCGCGCGGCACTGGTCTGCGGCGTGGCGCAGCAGGACGACAGTAACGAGACCGCTGCTCACAAGCTGATCGAACAGATTCGCCAATGGACCCAGGTGCTGAACATCCCACAGAACCTGCGTGAATTCGGGGTTGCCGAAGAGCATCTGGCGGACATGGCGGTAGCGGCTTCCAAGGTCACACGCCTGATGGCCAATAACCCCAAAGCCCTCAGCCTGGATGATATCCAGCAACTGTATCGGTGCCTGCTGCCATGAGCCGCGCCGAATTTCCGGGCCTGCTGATCATTGCTGACGACCTGTCGGGGGCAGCCGATTGCGCAGCGGACTTTGCTTCACGGATCGACACTCACGTGGTCCTGACCGGCAATGCCAAAGACTTGTCGGGGGTGATCGCCATTGATGCCGACTCACGTCGCCTTGACCCGCAACAGGCCGCCGATCAGAACCGCGCAGCCCTGCAACAGCAGTCCCGAACCGGGATGGCGCTGTACAAGAAAATCGACTCCACACTGCGCGGCAACGTCGCCAGTGAGGTCGATGCCTTGCAAGGCCTGCGCGGCATGGCGCTGGTCGCTCCGGCGTTCCCGGCCATGAAACGCACGACCGTTCAGGGTGTGCAATTGATTGACGGTGTGCCGGTCGATCAGAGCGATGTCTGGCGCAACGAGAACCTGCACGGCACCGGCAACCTGCTGGATCTGTTTGTCGCGCAGGGCCTGCGTACCCAGTGGCTCGGCTTGGACACCCTGCGTGATCCTTCACGGCTCAAAACCACATTGCGCAACGCACTTGAACAGGGTGTACAGGCGCTGGTCTGCGATGCACAACTGGACAGTGACCTGCTGCGACTGGCCCTGGCATCGGTGGCCTGGCATGACGAACTGTTCTGGGTCGGCTCTGCCGGGCTGGCTCGCCATCTGCCGCACGCCTTTGGGCTGGCCGAAGCCTTGCCGATCAAGGTCGAGCCGCGTTCACCGGTGCTGACCGTGGTGGGCAGCATGTCCCGGCATTCCCAGGCCCAGGCCGACCGGCTCGCACAGGCCAGCAAGCCACTGTGCCTGACACTGCAACCGGCAATGTTACTCAATGAAGATGCGCACGCCGAGCGCGCCGCAGCGTACCTGCAACTCCAAGAGCATCTGGCTACCGGGCGAGATGTGCTGGTACGCCTTGATCAACAACAACGCGACCCGGCGCAGGCGGCCATGTTGAGCAACGCGCTGGCGCAGTGGCTGGCCCCCGCCCTGCCCCATGCCGGTTCAGTGGTAGCCACCGGTGGCGAAACCGCCAGAGCCATTCTGATTGCAGCGGATATCAAACGCTTGACGCTGTTTGGCGAACTGGCCACCGGCGTGGTTCTGGCCGAGGCCCGACTGGGCAAGCACACGTTCAATGTCGTGACCAAAGCCGGGGGGTTCGGCAACCCCGACACCTTGCTCACCGCCTGGCAAATGCTCCACGCACCGGCTGCGACCGGCACCCCTTTCAACGAGGAAGCTTCCTATGTCTGAGCGTCTGTCTGAACGTCCCGTCATTGGTATCACCATGGGCGACGCCGCCGGGGTGGGACCGGAAATCATCATGAAAATGCTCACCCACGCCTCGGTGTACGCCACCTGCCGTCCGCTGGTGATCGGCGATGCCCAACGCCTGGAAGACGCCAACCGCATCGTCGGCAGCCAGTTGCGCGTCAACAGCATCGCCAGCCCTGCAGAAGCCCGTTTCATCCAGGGCACCGTGGACTGCATCGATCTGGACCTGATACCCGCTGACCTGCCCTACGGCAAACTGTCGGCGGTGGCCGGCAATGCAGCGTTCCGCTACATCGAGCGCACCGTGCAGCTGACTCAGGCCGGAGAGCTGGACGCCATATGCACCGCCCCCCTGAACAAGGAAGCGCTGCACGCAGGCGGGCATATCTTCCCCGGCCACACCGAAATGCTCGCGCACCTGCTGGGCATCGAAGAAGTCTCGATGATGTTGATGACCCCGACCTTGCGCGTCATTCACGTCACGACGCACATCGGCATCATCGACGCCATTGCGCGGATCGAGCCAGGGCTGGTCAAGCGCACCATAGAACGCGCCCGGGAAACCCTGATCCGCGCCGGTATCGAAAATCCGTTGATCGCGGTGTGCGGCATCAACCCGCATGCCGGGGAAAACGGCCTGTTCGGTTATGGCGAGGAAGCCACCAAGATTCAGCCCGCAATCGATGAACTGCACGCCCGCGGCTGGCGTGTGGAAGGCCCGCTGCCCGCCGACACGCTGTTTTTCCGCGCCGGACGTGGCGACTTCGATGCAGTGGTTGCGATGTACCACGACCAGGGCCACGGCCCGGTCAAGGTCATGGGCCTGGAAGCCGGCGTCAACGTAACCATCGGCCTGCCAGTGATTCGTACCTCGGTGGACCACGGCACCGCCTTCGATATTGCCGGCAAAGGCATTGCCGACGAACGCAGCCTGATCGAAGCCATGCGTCAGGCCGTGGAATTGGCAACCCGTAAACGCGACACCCGCAATTCCATCGCCGTCTGAGGCCGCTGCACTGACAGCAGCGGCCTATCCGAGCGGCACCCCATAACGCGCCAGAACAACAACAATGGAGCGAGACTGATGGATACCTTCAACGCGCAAGACACCTCGATCATCATCGGCATGGTGGTCGTCTATATCGTCATAACCACCTGGATGAGCATGCGCCTGCGCAGCAAGACCAGCGAGCAATACATGGTCGCCTCGCGCACCATGCCCGCCTTCGTCGTCGGCGTGCTGATGATGTCCGAGTTCATCGGTGCAAAGTCGACGGTCGGTACGGCACAGGCCGCATTCGAGAGTGGTTTTGCCGCCTCCTGGTCGGTGATCGCCGCGGCCATCGGCTTCCCGCTGTTCGGCCTGTTGATGGCGCGCAAACTGTATAGCTCCGGCGAGTTCACCATTTCCGGCTTCATCGCCAAAAAGTACGGCACCTCCACCAAGCTCGCGGTCTCGATCATCATGATCTACGCGCTGTTGCTGGTGAACGTCGGCAACTACGTCAGCGGCGCGGCAGCCATTGCCACGGTCCTGAAGATCAACCTGACCACCGCGGCGTTCATCACGGCGATCATCAGCACGCTGTACTACGTGTTTGGCGGTCTGAAAAGCGTGGCCTACATGAGCATCCTGCACACCGGGGTGAAATACATCGGTGTATTGATCGTACTGGGCGTGGCGTTGAAAATGACCGGTGGCTTCAGCCCCGTGGTGCAGAACATGCCCGAGCATTACTTCACGTGGGACGGGGCCATCGGCGGCTCGAAAATCATGGCCTGGATCATCGGCACGGTCGGCGCGATTTTCTCCACGCAGTTCATCATTCAGGCCATCTCCTCGACCCAGAATCAGAACGCGGCACGCCGCTCGACCTTCTACGCCTCGCTGCTGTGCATCCCGATTGCCCTGGCGCTTGGCTTCATCGGTGTCGCCTCCAAATACCTGCACCCGGAAATGAGCAGCCTGTACGCCCTGCCGATCTTCCTGCAATCGATGAGCCCGGTATTGGCAGGCGTGGTGACCATCTCGCTGGTTGCCTCGATTTTCGTCAGCGTCAGCACCGTGGCGCTGGCCATCGCCTCGCTGGTGGTCCGTGACTTCTACGTACCGTGGCGCAAACCGTCGGTGGATCAGGAGTTCAAGACCACGCGCCTGATTGCACTGGTGATCGGTTTCGTGCCGCTGTTCTTCGTATTCTTCGTGCCCGAGATCCTTAACCTGTCGTTCTTTACCCGTGCCCTGCGCCTTTCGATTGCCGTGGTCGCCATGATCGCGATCTACCTGCCGTTCTTCGGTTCGGGCCGAGGCGCTACCCTGGGGTTGATCGCTTCAGCCATCACCACCAGCGTCTGGTATCTGCTGGACAACCCCTACGGCATCGACAACATGTATATCGCGCTGGTGACACCGGCTATCGTCATTGCCATCGAGCGCCTGCTGCCGCAGTCCGCGTCGTCCAAACCTGCTCAAACCGAGGTTCCTCATGCCAACCGCTGATACCCGCCAGGACGCATTCCTGCCAACGCCTTACGCGCAGAACCATGCCGCGAACCTGCACGAGCTGGCCGACGGCACGCTGCTGTGTACCTGGTTCGCCGGTACTCAGGAGGGCATGGCCGACATCTTCGTGCTGCTGTCGCGCCGCGACCCGGCCACCGGCGTCTGGAGCGAGCCGCAGAAAATGTCCGAAGATTCGTCCCGCTCGGAACAGAACCCGATTCTGTTCCAGGCACCCGGTGGCCCGTTGTGGCTGATCTGGACAGCACAGATTTCCGGCAATCAGGAGACCGCCATCATCCGCCGTCGTCTGTCACTGGATAACGGCCAAAGCTGGGGGCCGATTGATACCCTGTTCGACGAGCCCGGCACCTTTGTGCGCCAGCCGCCAGTGGTGCTGGATAACGGCGACTGGTTGCTACCGGTCTGGTACTGCATCACCGGGCCCGGCGAAAAGTGGGTCGGCAACCATGATGTCAGCGCGGTGATGATCTCCACCGATCAAGGCCACAGCTGGACGCGCCACGATGTGCCGGACAGCACTGGCAGCGTGCACATGAATGTTCATCAATTGCCGGATGGCAGCCTGCTCGGCCTGTTCCGCAGCCGCTGGGCGGACTTCATCTACAGCAGCCGCTCAACCGACCGTGGCCGCTCCTGGAGCGCCCCGACGCCGACCGAACTGCCTAACAACAACTCGTCGATCCAGTTCGTGAAGCTGGCGACCGACGAACTGGCCCTGGTCTACAACCCGGTCAGTGCCGAAGGCCACGCCCAGCGCCGGGCCTCGCTGTACGACGAAATCGAGGATGAGGGCGACGACCGCGTCACACCGGGCGCACGTCAGGACGGCAAGGCAGCGGTGTGGGGCATCCCTCGCGCACCGATGAGCCTGGCGATCTCCCGCGACGGCGGGCACAGCTGGCCGACCCGGCTGGACCTGGAGCTGGGTGACGGCTTCTGCCTGACCAACAACTCGCAGGAAAAGCTCAATCGCGAGTTCTCCTACCCCAGCATCATTCAGGCCGCCGATGGCAGCCTGCACGTCGCGTTCACCTACTTCCGGCAGAAGATCAAGCATGTCCACCTGCCGCTGAACGCGATCCGCTGACCCACCCGCGTCGATTGGCCTGTTGCTGATCGACGCCTTTGCGGAACCCATGTCATGCCCGAACCGATCCAGTCCGTACTCGTCACCGGTGCCAGCTCCGGCATCGGCAAAGCCATTGTCACGCGCCTGCTGGAACAGGGCCTGCAGGTCACCGGTCTGAGCCGTCGTGCGCCGGACCTGCAACACCCGAACTTCACCTGGCGCGAGTGCGACCTCAATGACTTCGCCGCGCTGGACAAGGCGCTGCAACAGACGCCGCACATCGATGCGCTGATCCATGCGGCAGGCTTCATGCGCACCGCGCCGTTGGGCGAGCTGAACGATGCCGATGGCCAGGCCATGTGGCATCTGCATGTCGCCGCTGCCAGTCACATGGTCAACGCGCTGTACCCACGGCTGCGCGCCGGTTCGCGGATTCTGATGATCGGCAGCCGGACCATGCAGGGTGCGGCCGGGCGCAGTCAGTACGCTGCCAGCAAAGCGGCGCTGCAAGGCATGGTTCGTTCCTGGGCCATCGAACTGGCGCCACGCGGCATCACCGTCAACCTGATCGCCCCCGGTGCCACCGAAACGCCCATGTTGCAGGCCCCCGGACGCAGTGGCACGCCACCGCGAAAACCGCCCATCGGCCGTTTTGTGCAACCGGATGAAATCGCCGGTCTGGCGGCGTTTCTGCTTGGCCCCGACGCGGGTGCAATTACCGGGCAAAGCCTTGTGGTGTGCGGCGGTGCGTCGTTGTAAGGTTGCATCCCGTTTCCAGGCTTTAACACAAGGGCTGTAATGAAAGTCGCCAACCGTCGTCAAGCGATACTCGAACTGGTTCTTTCCGGCAAATCCAACGTGGACGAGCTGTGCGCCCAACTCGGCGTCTCGGAAGCCACCGTACGCCGCGACCTCACAGCCCTGGCCGAAGATGGCTTGATCCTGCGCACCTATGGCGGCGCGGCGCATGTCGGCCAGCGCGAACCGGAAACCTCGCTGGAAGAGCGAAGCCGCCAGCACAGCCAGGAAAAAATGGACATCGCCCGTGCCGCGTTGGCGCATATCAACGATCACGACACACTGTTTCTTGAAGGCGGCACCAGCACCAGCGCGCTGGCGCACATTCTCAACCAGCGACGCGGGCTTCATGTAATCACCAACAACCTGTTGGCACTCAGCGATCTGGCGTTGATACCCGATGGGCGCATTACCGTGCTGGGCGGCACACTGCGGGCATCGAGCATGTCGACTTATGGGGTGGCGGCGCAGGCAGCGCTGGAGCACCTGAGCGCCGACAAACTGTTCATCAGTGCCGACGGCGTGGTGGCTGAACTGGGCCTGTGCGAGGCCAGCGCCGAGCAGGCGTACCTCAAGGAAAACATGCTGGCGCGGGCTGCACAGGTTTTCGTACTGGCTGACATCACCAAGCTGGGCCGCGCGCGTCAGCAGCACTGGACACCGTTGCGCCAGCCCTGGACGCTGATCACCAACCCGGTGGATGACGAGTCACTGCTCACCCCTTTCAAGGCGCGCAAAAGCATTCAGGTGGAAATTGCCCTGCCCGGCTGACTTCACGCTCCTGGCATAAAACAGTGATGTGCAAATTCTTGCGCATCACATTAACGCTGAAACTGGTCACGCCCCATACACAAAGCCCTCCAGCACCTAAACGAGCTTGCGCATACATGCGCAAAAGCCTGCGCACTATTTCGCGTTTTTTGTCTGGCCATTGAGCTTTTTTTAAACCTTTAAACGCTATCTATTTGTTTTAAATAGATAAAAAAATTTTCGGCATGCATCTTGGAATGTACTTCTGCATACAGCGGGCGAAATTGCCCGTTTCTGCGCAGAGAGTTTCCCACATGACCGATAAGCACGGCACGCACCAGCAACGACGCGCCGCACTGTTCCCCAAGACTCCGGCGACGGCCACCAGCCTTTGTCCTTTCAGAGGACCGAACGTCGCCATCGTGCCGGTGCGCTACGCACTGGATCGCTCCCGCTACGACGCCGCGCCGGAGCAACTGAAGCCGTTGCCGAAACAGGGCAAATGGACGCTGATGCCGACACTGAAAACACGCAGCTACACCCTTCGCCAGCTGTATGACGGCTACGTCTATGTGTTCGACGAAACGGCCGGGACGCTGCATGAATATGTCGCCTCGGCAAACAACGGCCATCTGAGCCGCATTGTCTGGACGGACGCGCAGATCGGTAGTGACCAGCGAAGCGGCGCCAGTGATGGCAAGCCCTTCCTGCTCTACCCGCGACGTCACACACTGCACATCGCCTTTTCCCCGCAGCAATGGACGTGGCGAGTTTGCGAGCACATGCGCTCCAGCGCCCCAAGCCGCGCGCTGTGGATGAAAGCGCTCGACCTGGCCAGCTACTGCATCACCATGGCCGAGCCGGACACCCTGCCATTGAACCGTATCGCCGAGGCGGTGGCGGACATCGACAAGGGCCATGTCACTGACGACGGCCGTTTCGCTGACTCGGCGATCCCCACTGCTCGCCCGCTGTCGGAAGACGCCGAAACAAATCCGTTATGGGCACCGCTGGGTGCTGACGTTTTCTGGCAAGGCAGCGTCGACGA
>NZ_JAWHPK010000027.1:0-1177 GCF_032587795.1 Pseudomonas syringae group sp. 247E2
ACAGTGGATACGCGAGTGGCAGGTCCTCAACAAACAGATCAGCGATACCCGTCGCAGCTGGCTTTATCCAACCGCTTACAACACCCGCAAAAGCAACGCCAGCCACCTTCGCGTCCTTGAGGAAAAACTTCGTCTGCATGAATTGAGCATCCCCGCCCTGCTCGACTATCAGAACAACCAATACGCAAAGCAGTTGCAGGACGAGATTCGCCTGCACTTCCAGTCCGGCAAAACCATGGCGAAAGACTGGCTGACCACCGCCAAGCGCTGGATCGATGGGCTGGGAGGAATTGCCGGGGCAATCACTTGGGGCGTGATAATGCTCAACTTCATCAATACCGCGCTCACTTACCGGGACCTTACTCGGGATGGAGACTTCAGTGCCAAAGATATTGGCAAGGTTACCTATGGGCTGGGGTATAGCTTCAACCTGTTGATGGCGGTGTTTGTTGAAGCGCCGTGGGCGGTTATCAGTACGGCGAAGCCTGTGGTTATTGGTACGTACACAGTGGGCATTCTTGATCAATCGGCGGCTTATTGGAAAGCACGGGGTAATGCAGTTTGGGGGGATGCGATATTTGGGTTCAGGGTTTCGATGGTGGCGATGGGTGGATTTGGGATAGCGGCAGTTACGCTTGAAATATTTGATGTTGCAGATGACTTTTACACAGCAAAAACACCAGAAGAAAAGAACGTGATCATTGTAAAAGGCATTTCTGTGTTCGCAATGGGAGTGGGCTCAACTATTCAATTGATGGCAGGGTTATCCCCTGCCAGCACCTTCGCGATTGTTGCGATGAGTTCATGGTTCAGTGTGGCGCTGCTCATAATAGGCTCTATTTATCTTTTAACTACGATGGCCCTGAATTATTTCAAGCAAGACAGTGTTGGCTGGTGGCTACGCAAGTGCTGTTGGTCGAGAACCCTAGCCTATCGTTACGCTGAGACTGCCGAAGGTGAGCAGGAAGAAGTACGCGCGCTGATGGAAATTCAATTATCTCCGCAGGTTCATGCAAAAAGCACCGTGCATTACGAAGACCGTTACCTTGGCAAAGGCGATTACTACAGCGTAGCCGTACAAAATGGTGCTGGAGTACAAGTACGCTTGCCAAATCTGGTACGCGGGCAGTCCGTGCACTTCAACATAGTCAGCAGCAAGCGACCATGGGGAGTGCTA
>NZ_JAWHPK010000028.1:0-1019 GCF_032587795.1 Pseudomonas syringae group sp. 247E2
TGCCGCTCTTCCTCCGGCACCACCAGCCCGGCAACCACCCGGCCGTCAGCAGCGCCGTGGTTGCGGTAGTGGAACATGGAGATGGTCCAGCGTCCGCCCAGGCGGTTGAGGAAGTTGAACAGCGCGCCGGGGCGCTCCGGGAATTCGAAACGCAGTACCACTTCGTCGTCGACGCGCTCGGCATGCCCGCCGACCATGTGGCGGATGTGCAGTTTGGCCAGTTCGTTGTCGGTCAGGTCCAGCACCGGAAAACCCTGCCCGGTCAGGCTGGTGATCAGCGCGCTGCGAGGGTCGTTCTCGGGGTGGGTTTGCACACCGACAAAGATGTGCGCCTCGCGATCGGTGTGGTAGCGATAGTTGAATTCGGTGATCTGCCGTTTGCCGATGGCCTCGCAGAACGCCTTGAAACTGCCCGGCTGTTCGGGGATGGTCACGGCGATGATTGCTTCGCGGCCTTCGCCCAGCTCGGCGCGCTCTGCCACATGGCGCAAGCGGTCGAAGTTGACGTTGGCCCCGGAGTCGATGGCCACCAGTGTCTGACCGCTGATACCACGCTGCTCGACGTATTTCTTGATCCCGGCAACACCCAGCGCGCCCGCAGGCTCGGTGATCGAGCGGGTGTCGTCGTAAATGTCCTTGATCGCCGCGCAGATTTCATCGGTGCTGACGGTGATCACCTCATCGACATAATGACGGCACACTTCAAAGGTGTGATGGCCGATCTGCGCCACCGCCACGCCATCGGCAAACAGCCCGACCTGGCTCAGCACCACGCGCTCCCCGGCGGCCATCGCCGCTTGCAGGCAGTTGGAGTCGTCCGGCTCGACGCCGATCACCTTGATCTCCGGGCGCAGGTATTTCACATACGCCGCGATACCCGCGATCAAGCCGCCACCACCGACCGGTACGAATATCGCGTCCAGCTGCCCCGGCTGCTGGCGAAGAATCTCCATCGCCACGGTGCCTTGCCCGGCAATCGTATCGGGGTCGTCATACGGGTGGATGTAGACGAAACCCTG
>NZ_JAWHPK010000029.1:0-129831 GCF_032587795.1 Pseudomonas syringae group sp. 247E2
GATGGTCAAAGCTTCAGCACGAAGTTGAGGTTATCGTTCCCTACGCTCCGCGTGGGAAATGCAGGTCTCGACGCTCTGCGTCGCAAGAGGACGCGGAGCGTCCGGAACGGCATGCGACGCAGAGCGTCGCACGATAATTGTTCATCCACACAGCCTCAACGCCCGGTCTTTTTCCGACCCATGACGTGCGAGAACACCGCATGCAAATCGTCCGAGGCACTGTCTTGGTCGAGGTTGAGCTTGCCGTCGATGTGGTCCATGTGATGCATCATCAACTCGACGGCGAGCGGCGCATCGCGCGCTTCTATGGCGTCGATCAGTTGGGTGTGTTCGTCATAGGAACAATGTGTGCGGTTGCCGGTTTCGTACTGGGCAATGATCAATGAAGTCTGCGATACCAGGCTGCGCTGGAAGCTGATCAGCGGCGCGTTTCTGGCGGCTACGGCCAGTTGCAGATGGAATTCGCCGGAGAGACGGATGCCTGCACCTCGATCACCACGGGCAAAGCTGTCGCGCTCGTCGCTGACCATCTGACGCAGTTCGGCCAGTTGCTCGGCAGTGGCGTGCGCGACTGCCAGTTCAGTGATTGCCTTCTCGACCATGCGCCGGGCAAAAAATACCTGGCGCGCCTCTTCGACGCTGGGGCTGGCGACCACCGCGCCACGATTAGGGCGCAACAGCACCACACCTTCATGCCCCAGTCGCGATAGAGCGCGACGAATGATGGTGCGGCTGACACCAAAGATCTCACCCAGCGCCTCCTCACTCAATTTGGTGCCCGGCGCCAGCCGCTGCTCCAGAATGGCATCGAAAATATGCTCGTAAACGACATCGTCCTGAGTAACGCTGCGGCTGGCGCTGGTCGTGCCGCGCGGCTGTTTCTTGAGAGGCAGGGACTGGTCGTTCATGGGCACTCGTGCGCAGATGGATTACGGCGTTGGGACTGGCGCATTGTACACAGGGCAAAACCGGAAACGCGCGCAAAAAAAGGCCCGCAGTGTGGGGCGGGCAAGAGGCACTCAGCTGCCCCGATACGTCGAGTAGCTGTACGGCGAGATTAACAGCGGTACATGAAAGTGTTCCTGACCTGCATCAATGCCAAAGCGCAGCACCACTTCATCGAGAAAGGCCGGTTCATTCAATACCACGCCTCGCGCACGGTAATAATCGCCAGCCTGAAAGTGCAGTTGATAAACCCCGGACTGATAAGTGTCTCCCTGCAACAGGGGCGCATCGCAACGTCCGTCGCTGTTGGTGACAGCGCTGACAACGTGCAGAAGCTGCTGGCCTTCGACCCGATACAACTCAATGCGGATGGCACTGCCTGGGCAACCGTGGGCAGCGTCCAGCACGTGTGTGGTCAATTTCCCCAAAACTTCACTCCTCACATCCGGCGATGGTGAAACAGTGCACCAATGAAGTGCTCTGCATGGTGCGATTGCGACCGATTAAGACACTTTCGCAAAACCCTGTACACAATAAAATCTTCAGTGGATTGCAGCTGACGCCTGTGCTGCTCGCCAATCGTCGAATTACCTGAAAAGAAAGGAAGCAAAGGAAAAATATCAGATTTTTTTCGATTAGCTGACCACTCAGGCAGGTTTCTTGCTTGCTTTATTTGAACCGGCACAAATCGGTAACGAAACCTACAGGGTTACAAGCCGAAAATAAAATTGTATACAATCTGCGCGTTGAAGTGCCTTGTCTGCCATGCGCACCGCACCTGGCTTAACGCACATAACGCACAAAAGGAAGCTTGCAGTGAGCGCTGACTACCCACGCGACCTGATCGGTTACGGCAACAACCCGCCTCATCCACGCTGGCCGGGCAACGCGCGCATTGCCTTGTCATTCGTGCTGAATTACGAGGAAGGTGGCGAGCGCAATATTCTGCACGGTGACAAGGAATCAGAAGCCTTTCTGTCCGAGATGGTTGCTGCGCAGCCATTGCAGGGCCAGCGCAATATGAGCATGGAATCGCTGTATGAATATGGCAGCCGCGCAGGTGTCTGGCGCATTCTCAGGCTGTTCAAGCAGTTCGATATTCCCCTGACCATCTTCGCCGTGGCCATGGCCGCGCAGCGTCATCCCGAGGTGATCCGCGCCATGGTCGCCGACGGTCACGAAATCTGCAGCCACGGTTATCGCTGGATCGACTATCAGAACATGGAAGAAGCCGACGAGCGTGAACACATGCGCCAGGCGATTCAGATCCTCACCGAGATCAGTGGCGAACGGCCGCTGGGCTGGTACACCGGGCGCACCGGGCCCAATACGCGGCGACTGGTGATGGAGGAAGGCGGTTTTCTCTATGATTGCGACACCTACGACGACGACCTGCCGTACTGGGAGCCGAACAACCCCACCGGCAAGCCGCATCTGGTCATCCCCTACACGCTGGACACCAACGACATGCGCTTCACCCAGGTGCAGGGCTTCAACAATGGCGAGCAATTCTTTCAATACCTCAAGGACGCGTTCGACGTGCTGTATGCCGAAGGCGAAGACGCGCCGAAGATGCTTTCCATCGGTCTGCATTGCCGCCTGATCGGTCGCCCTGCCCGGCTGGCCGCGCTCAAGCGTTTCATTGAGTACGTCAAAGGCCATGAGCAGGTGTGGTTCACCCGACGTGTCGATATCGCCAGGCACTGGCACACTGAACATCCGTTTACCGGCAAGGCCGAGCAATGAGCACGTTTAAAACACTGACACCTTCAAGCCTGGGCCGGGACGCATTCATCGCAGCCTTTGCCGATATCTACGAACACTCACCGTGGATCGCGCAGCAGGCTTTCGACGAGGGTGCAGGCCCCGAACTGGATAAGGTCGAGGCCCTGCACGCCCGCATGAGCAAACTATTGCTCGGTGCCCCTCACGCGCAACAGCTGGCGCTGATCAATGCCCACCCGGACCTGGCCGGCAAGGCGGCTATCCAGGGTGAGCTGACTCAGGCCAGTACCGATGAACAGGCAGGCGCCGGTATCCACCACTGCACGCCTGAAGAGTTTCAGCGTTTTACCGAGTTGAACGAGGCTTACAAGGCACGTTTCGGCTTTCCGTTCATCATGGCGGTCAAGGGCAGCGACAGACATAAAATCCTGGCGGCGTTCGAGCAACGCATCCATCACTCGCCCGAGGCCGAGTTCGCTTGCGCCCTGGCCGAGATCAACAAGATCGCACTGTTTCGTCTACAGGCGCTTTGAGCGTCGCCGTTATCAACCTGTTCAGAAGGCAGACAAGAAGCATGAAAGTTTACGCCGCACCGTTCGAGAAGTTCGTGAACCTGGCCGACGCGCGCCTGGGCACCAAAATCCTTTCGGTCACCGATGACTGGTTCGCAGATGCCAACCGGTTGTTCCAGCCGACCCCGGCGGTCTGGAAAGAAGGCGTGTTCGACGACAACGGCAAGTGGATGGACGGCTGGGAGTCGCGCCGCAAGCGTTTCGAAGGATACGACAGCGCAGTGATCCGCCTCGGTGTAGCTGGCACCATCAAGGGTGTAGACATTGATACCTCGTTTTTCACCGGCAACTTTCCGCCTTCCGCTTCGCTGGAAGCGTGCTTTCTGGCCTCTGGCGAACCCGATGAAAACACCGCCTGGACCGAAGTGCTGCCGTCTGTGGAGCTGCAAGGCAACAGCCATCATTACCACGAGATCACCAACGATCAGGCGTTCAGCCACCTGCGCTTCAATATCTACCCGGACGGCGGCGTAGCGCGCCTGCGGGTCTACGGCGTGCCGCATCGCGACTGGTCGAAAGTCAGCGAGGACGAGCAGATCGATCTGGTGGCGGCACTCAACGGTGGCCGGTCGATTGCATGCTCGGACGAGCACTACGGCAGCATGAGCAACATCCTCAACCCCGGCCGTGGCGTGAACATGGGCGACGGTTGGGAAACCGCCCGCCGTCGCACACCGGGCAACGACTGGGTCATTGTGGCGCTGGGGCACAAGGGCGAAGTCGAGAAAGTCATTGTCGACACTCTGCACTTCAAGGGCAATTACCCGGACAGCTGCTCGATCCAGGGTGCTTTCGTCAAGGGCGGTACCGACAGCCAGATCGAAACCCAGAGCCTGTTCTGGCGCGAACTGCTACCAAGCCAGAAGCTGACCATGCACGCCGAACACGAGTTCGCCGAGCAGATCAGCGCCATCGGCCCGATCACCCATATCCGCCTGAACGTATTTCCGGACGGGGGCGTGAGCCGCCTGCGAGTGCTGGGCAAGGTGTCCAGGTAACAACGTGTGAACTCTCGTTCCCACGCTCCGCATCATACACAGGCCTGATTTGGATTCTGGCCGAAGGCTGTAGGAGCGAACTTGTTCGCGAAGGCTTTGTTCCAAACGGTACATCTTCAGGGGGTGTACCGGCCCTTTCGCGAACAAGTTCGCTCCCACGCCCTTCGGGCAGAAGCAGGCGAGAACCGTATTCCAGGCGCGCCAAGTGCGATAAACCCTGAAGCCATTGAAGAAGAATCCGCATGCGCAAATTGATAATCGAGCCACTGACCAAGGAAGCTTTTGCGCCATTCGGTGATGTGATCGAAACCGATGGCAGCGATCATTTCATGATCAATAACGGCTCGACCATGCGCTTTCATCGTCTGGCTGAAGTGCAGACCGCGCAACCGGATGACAAGGCGATCATCAGCATATTCCGCGCCGAAGCGCTGCCGATGCCGTTGACCATTGGCATGCTGGAGCGTCACCCGCAGGGCAGCCAGGCCTTCATCCCGCTGCTCGGCAACCCCTTTCTGATCGTGGTCGCGCCGGTTGGCGATGCGCCTGAATCAGAGCTGACCCGCGCCTTCGTGTCGAACGGCAGGCAGGGTGTCAATTACCATCGCGGCGTCTGGCACCATCCGGTGCTGACGATCGAAAAGCGGGATGACTTCCTGGTGGTTGATCGCAGTGGCGAAGGCAACAACTGCGACGAGCATTACTTTGCCGAGAGCCAGTTGCTGGTTCTCGATCCCAACCCACTGGAAGGGTAAAAACCGTGCTGGCACATATGATGGAATGGCTGAATCTGGGCGTACGCTGGATTCACATGATTGTGGGCGTGGCCTGGATCGGCGCATCGTTCTACTTTGTCTGGCTGGAGAACAACCTCAACCGCAGCAACCCGCGTGAAGGGTTGTCTGGTGATTTATGGGCGATCCACGGCGGTGGCATTTATCACCTGGAGAAGTACAAGCTCGCGCCGCCGACCATGCCGGAGAATCTGCACTGGTTCAAATGGGAAGCGTATTCAACCTGGCTGTCGGGCGTGGCCCTGTTGTGCGTGGTGTTCTACGCCAATCCGACGTTGTACCTGTTGGCGCCGGGCAGCAGCCTCAGTGGTGCCGAAGGCGTGCACATTGGCTTGGGTTCCTTGTTTGTCGGCTGGTTCATCTACAGTTTTTTGTGCGACTCGCCACTGGGCAAGCGCCCTGCACTGCTGGGCCTGATTCTGTTCCTGCTGCTGGTGGCCGCGGCGTACGGGTTCAGCAAAGTGTTCAGCGGTCGCGGTGCCTATCTGCATGTGGGCGCGATCATGGGCACCATCATGGTCGGCAACGTGTTCCGCATCATCATGCCAGCCCAGCGCGCCTTGGTGGCGGCAATTGCCGAGAACCGCACGCCTGACCCAAGCCTGCCCGCCAAGGGCCTGCTGCGCTCGCGTCACAATAACTACTTCACCCTGCCCGTGCTGTTCATCATGATCAGCAACCACTTTCCGAGCACATACGGCAGTGAGTACAACTGGCTGATTCTGGCGGGCATCGCACTGCTGGCGGTCCTGGTGCGCCACTATTTCAATACAAGACATGACAGCCATCGATTCGCCTGGACCCTGCCGGTCGCTGCGCTGGGCATGCTCTGCCTGGCGTACGTCACCGGCCCTGCGCAACCTCCCGCGAAAATCGTCTACCAACCGCTGCCCGGCACCGCAGTTGGCGGTCATCGGGCCGACGAGAAACCTCCGGAGCCGGTCACCGCGCCGGTCGAGGCCAAGCCTGCCAGTACCGGCGCGGACTTCGCCAAAGTGCATGAAGTGATTCAGCATCGTTGCACGGTGTGCCATTCGGCCACGCCTACCAGTCAGTTGTTCAGCGTTGCGCCTGCGGGAGTGATGTTCGATACGCCAGAACAGATTCAGCAGCAGGCCCCGCGCATCAAGGCGCAGGCCGTCACCTCGCCGATCATGCCATTGGGCAACATCACCCAGATGACTCAGCAGGAACGCGAACTGGTCGGTGCCTGGGTCGATCAAGGCGCACACACTAACTGAGCCCCTCGCTAACCAAGCGCTCCTGACACGGGGCGCACTCGCCCCACTTTCGCTCCAGACGCCCTGCGCTGGAGCACTTGAGCCAGACGACGCAAGTCAGTATTCTCCGCCGCCGCTGCAAAACCGGACAACCGCTCCTTGTACGCTGACTTTGACCGAACAGCCAACTAGCTGACTGTACGGTCAGGACTCTGTCGACCCGGAAAAATGACTTGAAACCGACACGTTGATGCCGGTTTGGGGATTACTTCAACTTTTTTCGCTGTTTGGCGCAGCTCTTGCTAACAACACAAAGCTGACCAGACAGACAAATTACTGCAACCACAGACAAAGCGTCATTTAGAGAACGCCAGTCTGAAAAAATCACGATCTACTTCAAGGGACTCACCGCATGAACCGTACGTTTTCCAGCGTGTTACTGGCCAGCAGTCTGCTGGCCGCTGCGCCAGCCATGGCCGGGGATATCTTCCAGTGGCAGAGCAATAGCCTGACCTATCTCAATGGACGAGACTTTGCCGTCAACCCGGCAAACCAGCAGACGTTCACCTTTGAACATGCTGACAGCTGGAAGTACGGCGACAACTTCTTCTTCGTCGACAAGATCTTCTACAACGGCAAGGGAGACGCAACGGCTGGCGATAACAACTATTACGGTGAGTTCTCGCCACGCTTGTCGCTGGGCAAGATATTTGGCCAGAAGTTCGAGTTCGGCCCGATCAGCGATGTGCTGATTGCGGCAACTTACGAATTTGGCGAAGGCGATAACGAGTCTTACCTGATCGGCCCGGCGTTCGATTTGAAGATCCCGGGTTTCGACTACTTCCAGCTGAACTTCTACCAGCGCCAGACCGAAGGCAACCGTCCGGGCGATGGCGTATGGCAGATTACCCCGGTGTGGTCCTACACCATCCCCATGGGCAAATCGGATGTGCTGATCGACGGTTTCATGGACTGGGTAGTGGACAACGACAAGACGTCGCGTGGTACTTACCACTCCAACCTGCACTTCAACCCGCAGATCAAATATGACCTGGGCAAGGCACTGAATTACCCTGAGCGTCAGCTGTACGTCGGTATCGAATACGATTACTGGACCAACAAATACGGCATCAAGGACAGCCGCTCGTTCGACACCGACCAGAACACCGCGAGTTTGCTGGTGAAGGTGTTCTTCTAAGCACGATCCGGTTGTGAAGCTCGTTCCCGCCCTCAGCGCGGGAACGCATTTCTGAAGCCTCTGCGCCCAACCTTGAGAGGGTGTTGCTGCGCAGATCTGTGACGCGGAGCTTCACGGGATGCATGCCAACGCGGAGCATTGGCACGATATTCAACTCCTGCGCGGCGCCCGCCTCCACTCACTCCCTAGCCGCTTTCCAAACCTTGCCAATCAGCGTCACGACCAACACCAGCACCGCGCCAGCGATAACCCCGGCGACCGCATCGATCAGCGTCGGGACGACCATCGACAGCCCGCCCACCGCACCGGCTGCAGCTTCGGTCACGCCTTCGACCCAATGGTGAGCAAATGGCAGACCGTGAACCAGAATCCCGCCGCCGACCATGAACATGGCCGCAGTACCGACAATCGACAGTACCTTCATCAATACCGGCGCAAGCCATAGCAAAGCACCACCGATTTTCTGCGCCGCAGAGCTTGCAGTCCTTTTCAGGTACAGGCCCAGGTCGTCAAGTTTGACGATACCTGCCACCAGTCCATAGACACCCACGGTAATCAGCACAGCGACAATAACCAGTACACCGACCTGATCCATGAACGGTCGGGCCGACACTACGCCCAGCGCCAGCACGATGATTTCTGCCGAAAGAATGAAGTCGGTGCGAATCGCGCCTTTGATACGGTCCTTTTCGAACGCCACCATGTCCACTGAAGCATCCGTGGCCGCCTGCTTGCGCTGATCATGCTCTTCGCCGGTTTCGGGATGCAGCCATTTATGGGCGATTTTCTCGAAACCTTCAAAGCATAGGAACGCGCCGCCGATCATCAACAAGGGAAGAATCGCCCAGGGCGCGAAGGCGCTGATCAACAGTGCCGCCGGAACCAGGATTGCCTTGTTGAGCAACGAGCCCTTGGCCACGGCCCAGACAACGGGCAGTTCGCGATCGGCTGAAACTCCGGTGACCTGCTGGGCATTGAGCGCCAGATCATCCCCCAGCACACCCGCGGTTTTCTTGGTGGCCAGTGCCACGTCATCCAGCAGGGTCGCAATATCGTCGAGCAGGGTAAGCAAGCTTCCAGCAGCCAAAATAAAAATCCTTGAGCAAGTAAAAAAAGGAAATAGCACTGATTGAATCATGCGCCAGGGTCAATCGTGTGGCAGTCAACAACTCTGACCTTCATCAGACGTGAACGTTTGACGCTGCGTAGTACAAGCAGGCCACGTCGAGCAACCGGTTAAATGGGTAATTGCGTGGTCGACACCACCTGACGCAGTCCCATGAACGAGCGGATCTGTCTGACACCGGGCAAGTACAGCAGCTGTTCGGCATGCAGGCGGTTGAAACTCTGACTGTCTTTGGTGCGCAGCAGCATGAAGTAATCGAACTCGCCGGTGACCACATGAAACTCCATGCAGCCGGACACCTTCTGCGCGGCTTGTTCAAATTGGGCAAATGAATCCGGGGTCGAGCGGTCCAGCACCACACCGATCAGCACCACCATGCCCGCGTCCAGAACGTCACCATTGAGCAACGCCACCACGCCCTTGATAACGCCCGCCTCCTTCAAACGCTCGACGCGCCGCAAACAAGCAGGCGGACTCAGCTTGACCTTCTCGGCGAGTGCCACGTTGGAAATCGAGGCGTCACGTTGCAGGGTCTTGAGAATGGCGCGGTCAATCCTGTCCAGCAGCGGTGCTACATCGCCAGCGGACTTTTTAGTGCGTTCATTTATTGCTTTCATGATGAATTTCACAAAATAAAAGTTTGCATTAGTGGCATGACACTAACGCTGATTTTGCAAATAGACAATTCTTTGCAACCACGATTATTCAGCTATTTCCTATGATAGGAACCACTTCAGGCACACCGTTCAAACGTCGAACTCATTCCTTGCAGGCCTGAATCAACTTATCAACGGAGCCCCGATATGAACCTGAGCAAGTTCAAGCGCTACCCTCTGACCTTCGGCCCCTCGCCCATCACCCCTCTGAAACGCTTGAGCGAGCATCTGGGTGGCAAGGTCGAGTTGTATGCCAAGCGCGAGGATTGCAACAGCGGTCTGGCCTTTGGCGGTAACAAGACCCGCAAACTGGAATACCTGGTGCCGGAAGCCATCGACGGCGGCTACGACACACTGGTGTCGATCGGCGGCATCCAGTCCAACCAGACCCGTCAGGTGGCGGCTGTAGCGGCGCATCTGGGCATGAAGTGCGTGCTGGTTCAGGAGAATTGGGTCAACTATTCCGACGCGTTGTACGACCGGGTCGGCAATATCGAGATGTCGCGCATCATGGGCGCCGATGTGCGCCTGGACTCGGCAGGCTTCGATATCGGCATTCGGCCGAGCTGGGAAAAGGCCATGGCCGACGTCGAGGAAAGCGGTGGCAAGCCGTTCCCGATTCCTGCGGGCTGCTCGGAACACCCTTATGGCGGCCTGGGATTCGTGCGTTTTGCCGATGAGGTGCGTCAGCAGGAAGAAGAACTCGGCTTCAAATTCGACTACATCGTGGTCTGCTCGGTGACCGGCAGCACTCACGCAGGCATGCTCGTCGGCTTCGCGGCCGATGGCCGGGCACAGCGTGTGATCGGTATCGATGCGTCGGCCAAACCGGAAAAGACCCGCGCGCAGGTTCTGCGTATCGCTCAGAACACCGCAAAACTGGTAGAGCTGGGCCGCGAAATCACCGCCGAAGACGTGGTGCTCGACACCCGCTACGCCTACCCCGAATACGGCCTGCCGAACGAGGGCACCCTTGAAGCCATTCGCCTTTGCGCGCGCCTTGAAGGCGTATTGACCGACCCGGTCTACGAAGGCAAATCCATGCACGGCATGATCGACATGGTGCGCAATGGCGAATTCCCCGAGGGCTCAAAAGTGCTCTACGCACATTTGGGCGGCGTACCGGCGTTGAATGCCTACAGCTTTTTGTTCAAGGACGGTTAAGCCATCCCGAAAGTTGCCTGAATGGCCCGCGAATTCGCGGGCCATTTTGCACCTGCTCAAAAAGCCGACAGACCTGAAACGGAAACTGCATCCACAGGTGTATTCACATGTATTACACTGCACCCTTATGTAATACAAATAACTACGTGTGAGGTGTATATGTCCACAATGTCTCTACGTCTGCCGGACGAAATGGCGGATACCCTTGCACACCTTGCAAAGGCGACCGGGCGCAGCAAGTCATTTTTGGCCCTCGACGCGCTCCGCGAATACCTGACTCGCGAGGCATGGCAGATTGCCGAAATTCAGCGCGCGATTCAAGAAGCCGACGCTGGCGAGTTCGCCAGTACAGAGGACGTAAAAGCTGTCATGGACAAATGGTCTGGCAATGCAGGTTGAGTGGCTTAAAACGGCGCTAAAGAATCTGGATGAGGAGGCAGCGTATATCGCACAGGACAATCCAGCTGCTGCCGCAGCTTTCGTGAAAGCAATTCAATCAAGCGTGACGCAGCTCGCGAGCTTTCCCGCCATGGGCCGGGAAGGACGGATTGCCGGAACCAGAGAATGGCCTCTGCCAGACCTGCCTTACCTGATTCCATATCGCATCCGTAGCGGCCGGCTACAGGTTCTAAGGATTTTCCACACCAGAAGACAATCGCCCCCCGTGTGGTGAACCGCAGACACGTTTACTGTGCACACAGCTTCACTATCAAAGCCGAAAATACTTCTGCAGCGCCTGCGCCAGCAGGCTCACCGCCTCGTCGTTCTGTGACGACGGCGAGCGCAGGAAGACGATTTCGTGCTCGGGAATTTCAGGCAGGTCATCGAGAATCTGCATGGCTTCCGTGACTCCGCTCCGATCAATAAGGCTGATCGCCAGGCCCGCTTCCACACAGGCTTTGATCGCCTGATTGGACGGGCTTTCGAGAACTACACGGATTTTGCGGCCGTTGTCTTTGAGCGACGCCATCATGGCTTCACGATAAGGACATTGCGCTGCGTGAATGGCCAGCGGCAACGGGTCCGCAGATCCCAGTGCGACGCTGGCCGGCCCGACCCAGACCGGCTTGGTAGATACCAGAAACTGCGTATCAGCACTTGGCTGCCCTTTGGGTTGCGCGATCACTGCTGTCTGTAACTTGCCGCGCGCAACCTGCTCGCGCAGGGTGTAGCTGGGTGCGGTTTTCAATTCCAGCACCACATTGGGCCAGGCCGCAGCGAACACCGGCAGGATGTCGCGGATGACATGAACGGCGTACTCATCCGGAACACCCAGTGTGATGCGCCCAGCCAGATGAGTCCCTTGCAGGTCAGCCAGCACGCGGTCATGGGTGGACAGCAATTCCGTCGTCGAGACCAGCAAACGCTTGCCCAGCGCAGTGAGAGACACCGCCTGGTTGTCCCGATTGAGCAAACGCCCGCCCGCTACCGCCTCAAGCCGCTGGATATGCACACTGACTGCCGCGGGGCTTTTGTGAAGTTGCTCGGCAGCCGCAGAAAACTTCCCTATTCGCGCCACGGCATGAAAAGTACGTATCAGTTCGATATCGAGAATTGCGCTCATGATTCATAAAACCTGAACAACTACTGCACTTAATTTTGATTTATTAGATTACGCTGACTTCGTAACCTGTGTCCATGAATCAGCACCTATCGATTTCTCCGAGCGTAACGCGGCCTGCCTGGCATCAGGCCATTCCCCTTATCTTGCTGGAAGCAGCCCTTGTCCTGACCTGGAGCTCGGGTTTCATCGGCGCACGGTTTTCGCTTGATTACGCACCACCACTGCTGGTGGTGTTCTGGCGTTGTGTGGTGGTCACGTTGATCCTGCTGCCTTTCGTCGCCAGGCAACTGAGATCGATACCGCTTGCCACGCTGTTGAAAAATGCGGGAATCGGTCTGCTGGCCATGGCGGGCTATGTCGCAGGCGTTACGCAGGGCATCGCGCTGGGCGTACCTGCGGGACTCGCGGCGCTGTTTGCCGACTTGTTGCCGATGGGCATGGCACTGCTGGCTGCCGCAGTGCTCGGGCAGCGGCTTGTCTGGCAAATCTGGGCGGGGCTGGTGGTCGGTCTGGTCGGCGTGGTGCTGGTCACGTACAGCGCGCTGGCGGTGGGAGATGCGCCATTGTGGGCCTACGGCCTGCCACTGCTGGGCATGTTATCGCTGGCCATTGCGACGCTGTGGCAGAAGCGTTCGACCCACATGCAGCCCATGGACCTGCTTCCCAACCTGTGGCTGCAATGTTTTATATCGAGCTTCGCGTTCGCCATCATCCAGGGAACACAGGGCAGCCTGGCCCCCATTCCCAGTACCGGGTTTGCGTTGAGCGTGATCTGGACGGTGGGGCTGGCAACTTTGGGCGGGTACGGACTGTATTGGGTGTGTCTGCGCCGCGCATCAGCCACCCGCGTTGCCAGCGTGCTGTACCTCAGCCCACCGGTGACAATGCTCTGGGCCTGGGTGATGTTCAACGAGCCGCTGTCCTGGCAGATGGCGTCAGGCATGGCGGTGTCGGGTGTCGGTGTGTGGATGGTCGTACGGGCGGAAGCGCGGCAGGTCGCCTCGTGACCGAGTCACAAGGCGCCTGATGCAGGGAAGTTAAATCTTGAAACGCGCCACCATGCTCTGCAAATCGCTGCCCAAACGGGCCAGTTCTACAGTCGATGCGGCGCTTTGCTCGGTTGCCGAAGCCGATTGATCGGCAATGTCGCGCACGCTAAGCACGCTGCGGTTGATTTCGTCGGTCACGGCGCTCTGCTGCTCGGCCGCGGCAGAAATCTGCTGGCTCATCTGCTCGATCGTACCGATGGACTGATTGATCTCAACCAGTGCCTGCTCGGCCTGACGAGCCAGCACGACTGTGCCTTCGGTGCGTTGCAGGCTGGCATCCATCAGACCCGATGCGGCACCTGTACCTTTTTGCAACGCCTGAATCAGCGCTTCGATTTCCGTGGTGGAGTTCTGGGTACGCTGAGCCAGCGAACGTACTTCGTCAGCCACCACCGCAAAACCACGGCCCTGCTCACCCGCACGTGCAGCCTCGATGGCCGCGTTGAGCGCCAGCAGGTTGGTTTGTTCGGCAACGGCCTTGATCACGTCAATCACGCTACCGATCTTGCCACTGTCTTCGGTGAGGCGCTGCATGGCTTCGCCCAGCTGTTTCACTTCACCGGCCAATTGGCCGATTTCGCGAGTGGCGTGCTGCACCACACTGCTACCGTGAGCGGCACGTTCGCTGGCCTGTTTGGCCGCCAGCGAAGCGTCTTCGGTATTGCGTGCTACTTCCTGCACGGTCGACGCCATTTCGTTCATGGCGGTGGCAACCTGGTCGACTTCGTTTTTTTGCAACGTGACGCCGGCACTGGTCTGTTCGCTGACAGCAGACAATTGTTCGGCCGCCGTGGCGATCTGTGTCACACCGTTGCCGATGCCACCGATCAGGCCGCGCAGAGAAACCGTCATGTGCTGCATGGTGTTCTGCAGCAGGCCCAGTTCGTCCTGGCGGGTGGTGCTGCTGTCATGGGTCAGATCACCGTCCGCAATCCGGCGCGCCGCAATCACGGTGCTGTTCAACGGCACGGTAATCTGACGCGTGATCAGGAACGCAGCAAAGATGCCGACCAGCAGCACGACCAGCGCTACGCTCAGCAATTGCACCACAGCGGTTTGTTGTTCCTTCTTGGCACTGATGACCTGCAACGCCGCCAGATCATCGGCACGGGCAGCGGTCGCTATGGATTGCTGTTGCAGATCGGTACGGACTTGCTCGGTCTGCTGCAGCATGTCCGAAATCGACGACATCAGGACCTTGTATTGTTTCAACGCCACCAACGCGGCATCCACTGCAGCATTTGCCTCGACAGGCAATTGGCTGCGAGCGGCGTCCACTTGTGCGATCAGGGCGTCGGCGGCCTTATAGGTGGCCTGACGGTTGTCGGCATTCGGAACGCTCAGGTAGCGGCGAAACACCAGACGGAAATTGGTCATGCCGTTACGCAGGTCGCCAGCGATCTTGACCTGCCTGATGCCGGTTTCATTCGGCGAACGCAAGGTGTCGTCAATGGTCTTGTTCAGCAAATTCTCAAAGGTCGCGCTGACGTCATCGGACACCTTGATGATCGGTTTCAACGCCTCGTCGACTTTCTGATTGATGCCGACCAATTGGTCGAACGTCTGCTTCAGACCGCCCACCTGCTCCTTGATCTCGCGCAGCTTGGCCAGGTTGCTCGAGATCACGAACACCTGCAGGCCCTGATCCACACTGCGGCTCAAGGTATCCAGCGCGCTGGCGTAGTTCTGCACACCTGCGGCGGTAGGACCGGTCGCATAGGCTTGCGCAGCGATCCGGGCATTCAGGACGTCAGCCTTGATCTCGGCGACCTTGCTGCTTTTGCCCATGCGCTCGATCAGCAGGTTGGTGCTGGAGTAGCCGATGACGGTGACGGTCAGTACTCCGAGCAAAATAGCGGCAAAGCCCAGTCCGAGCTTCTTGCTGACTTTCAGATTGTCCAACCATTTTGCGCTCATTACGTGTGTGCCTTTGATTTTTCGGGATGCACGTGAATCGGCGCTGAAAGATTTAACTTGATAGTTAACGTTATCGGAATCACGCACGCGCCAATCGAAGGCACCCTGAAGCCCAAGAATTACGTGGCCGGAGCGCGATGATGAATATTTATTTAAATCGCCTGAGCAGAATTTTTCCGATGATTGGCACCGCGCGAAACCGGAAGATCACGCAATGAAACTGCCTTGATCTTCGCCTGTACGGAGCCATCGGAGATTGGCAACAGCGTCAGACGTTGCGGTCGGTGAAATGAACATCCAGCCGGATGTTTTCCGGCTCGTTGATCGCTGCCAGGTACTCGTCTACGGTGATTTCTCCGACGCAGGCCCGTGCGCCCGGTTGTGGGCGATAGCCACCGGCCATTTTGCCGCTCAGCGCGACGGCAGCACTGCCGGGGATCTCTGGGCCCTTGTCGTTCAGTGCAGTCAATTGCGCACGCATGTGCAGCGGCTGGCCGGTGAGGTCGACGCCATCGACATCGATGTACATCGCGCTCTTTCGATCACCCCAGTGTTCAAAGCGCGCGCCCCAACGGTACAGGCGCTCGGCCCACGACGCAGGATCGCGCAGCAGCCCACAGCGAATCGCCAGCGCCAGCAGCCAGGTCGCGATGCCGCCGGCCTTGAGCGCGGAGCCGGCCTTGAAGCTCAGATGCTGCGCGGCATAACGTGTCGCGAATACATCCAGGTCCGGGACGTCGACATTGGCCACCAGCCGTGTGCCCATGCCGGGCATCCGGCGCAGGGTCAGGTCCATCCAGCCATGGACTTCGTGGACCTTGCCGTTGCGCAGTTGCCTGATCGGCCGCCCGGCATTGGCCAGTACGCCACGCACGGTCGACAGACCGGGCATTTTCGCTGCCGAGGAGATGCCATGCTCTATCGAATCGATGCGCAGAAAACGCTGGCGATGCTGATCGATGATGGCCGCCGAAAGCGTCGGCACCGAGCTGCAACCGCTCAGCACACAGACGCCCGCCTCACGCGCTAAGGCATCCAGAGTGGCGATACCGGAGACGAAGGTCCGGCAATCCGACAGGTCGCAATAATTCACACCCGCCGCGATGCAATGCCGGGCCACGGCATACGACTGCCCCTGAAAAGGCCCCGCCGTGTGGATAAGCAGGTCAATGCCCAATTCACCCAGCTCACTGCCCGCGCCGTCCTGCATGATGTCCACGCACCAGCTCTCGCAGAATCTGCCAGCCAGCGTTTGCAGTGCGGCAACCTTTTCCGCCAGCTTGCGCGGGTCGCGACCGGAGATGACCAGTTCGATGTCCGGCATCATCGCCAGATGATTGCAGATAAGGCTGCCGAAGTTGCCGTAGCCGCCGATGACCAATACGCGAAATGCCATTGACTCGTCCCTGAAATGCTGAAGGGTATGACCATGCCTTGCTACTCAGCGATTGCCGCGAGCGATGGCGATGAAATGCGCGTGCATTATTGATCATTGGCCGAATGCCGAGTACAAAACCCTGTGCCTTTTTGATCGTGCAAGGAGCAACGGATGCTGAAACTACACACCGAACGACTTTATCTGCGGACCCTGCTCGCCAGTGACTGGCCGTTGTTTCTGAGGCTGCACTCCGAGCCTCAGACCATGCAGTACGTCTTCGGGGAAATCGAAGAAGCACAAGTTCGCAAAGGCTTTGAGCATCGCCTTCCGGTGTGGACGCCAGAGTCCGATCACTGGCTGTGCCTGGTGGTCGTCGACAAGCAGAGCGGCGTGGAGCTGGGGGTCAGCGGCTTTCGCATCATGTCGCCAGGGCATGCCGAAGTAGGCTGTCTGTTGCTGCCGGAACATCAAGGCAAGGGCTTCGGCACCGAATCCCGCCGGGCAATCATCGACTACGCTGCCGCCATCGGCCTCGATTCACTGGAATCGACCGTGACCGATGGCAACATTGCCTCCTGCAAGGTGCTGGAGAAATGCGGTTTCTCTTTCGAACGCCGCGTCCCGCATGCCTATCAGATCGGCGATCAGTGGTTCGATGACCTGAAATATCACCTGCGACTGAGGTGACAAGCCCGCAGCCAAGCGTTAGCCAGGCTGCGGCAAGCGGCTCAGGCTTTGGGCCGCCCTCCCAGAATCGTCACTCGCTCGCCATAGCGCGAGTGCGGGAAGTAATCCCACACCGCGTGATGCTGGGTGCAGCGGTTATCCCAGAACACCAGCGTGTTGGGCTCCCAGCGCACGCGGCAACTGAGAGAGGGTTCACGGGCGATCAGGTCGAACAGCATGTTCAGCAGCGTGCGGCTCTCTCCTGCGGACAGTTGCACGATATGCGAGGTGAAACCGGAATTGACGAACAGGCTGCGGCGTCCGGTTTCAGGGTGGCGAACCACCACAGGGTGCTCGCTTTTGGGAAGGTTGGCAGGCGGCTGATAGCCCTTCCACGGAATCTCGCCATCGTGAATGGCCGTCAGTTCGCCAAGAAACGCCTGCATCGCAGGCGAGAGCATTTCTATGGCCAGGTGCATGTTGGCAAACAGCGTGTCGCCACCGGTTCCAATGGCGGGCGTCTCTTTGACATACAGCATCGAGCCCATCGACGGCTCTAGGTCAGCGGTGCCATCGGTGTGCCACAGCTCGCCAGCAGCGAAGCGTGACTGGGCGTTGGCGCGCACCACGACCAGCTCCGGGTCATCGCCATCAATGCTTTCTACCGGCAAGGCACGTAACGGTCCAAACAGCCGGCCAAAGGCTTTGTGCTGCTCGACCGTCAGGTGCTGATCACGAAACACCAGCACGTGGTTTTCCAGAAAAGCGCGGCGAATTTCCTTCAGTTGCTCCGCACTGAGTGGCTGCGACAGGTCGACCCCGCCGACTTCGGCACCGATGATGGGTGTCAGGCGGTTGACCGTGATGCTGTGATACGGCGCGCGAGACGCCCCCGCGATGCCTTCGATGGCCTTGAGTGCCATTTGATCCATGATCCCTCACCCTTGAATGGTTGGCATGGCCGATCACCATGTCCGTGGTTCGTCTACGGGAACGTCAGCCCCGCCTGAAAAACGTGCCGCTAACGCGCTCAGCCCTCCCCTGCTGGCAGGTCTGCGTTGATCATCTCGGCAATCAATTGCGCCCACGGCGCTGCGACAATGCCGTAATGATCAGTGTCCAGAGGCTGCCAGCTCAGCAGGTGCGGCAACAGGTCTTGCCAGGCACGCTGCAGGTCTGCCATTTGCCAGGCGCTGCCCATGCCATATGGATTGGGACGCGTAGCAATGAACAGTCGTGCCTTGGTATCAGGCAGTTGCGCGGGCCGATGATCAGCCATGCTCGCCATGTTGTTCTGGCAGCAGACGATCAGGCTTTGCAGGTAACGTGACGCGTCTTCGCTGGCCTTGCTGGCGGCAGTGTTGGGGGGCCGCCGTGCGGAAAACTCGCGCTGGAAGACTTGCTGAATATGCTCTTCGTCGATCCGCGCCAGCTCGGTCCCGGCATCCGGCGTAGGCGGATCGATCAGGTAAAGCAACGGCTGCTCGCAATCGTCTGCCAGCAGGCTGCACATCGCCTGCGCCACCCACGCGCCGAACGACCAGCCGGCCAGCCGCCATGCTGTGCCGTCGGGGTGATGGGCCTGCAACGCGTCGAGATACAGCTGCGCCCGTTCGACCAGGCTGATATTCGGCAGCTCGGGCAGGCGCAAGGCCGGGTCGGCAATTACCCACACACCCAGATCAGGGTGCAGCGCCGAGGCCAGCTCGCGATACGCCTGAACATCGCCGCCCACCGGATGGATCAGGTACAGGCGCTCGCGGTCAGCCCCCGCATGCCATTGGTCAATCCTAACCGCGTCGGTCCATCGGTCTTCGACTGCAGCCGCACCGCCCTGCGCTGACTGCACCAGCGCCAGTACCTCGCGCAGGCTGACCTTGTGGCTGAACTGTGACAACTGGAATACCACACCCGTCGCGGCCTGCAATTCGTCGATCAGGTCCAGCAAGGTCAGGGAATCAGCCCCCAGCTCGTACAGCGAGTCATCCGGATCCAGAGCGCTTACGCCAAGCCATTTGCACAGGCAGCCATGCAGACGCTCCGGCAGACCGGTTTCTGCCGCAACGGCTGGCGCAGTGTCGACCAGCGTCAAGCCAGCACCGCTATGACGAGCCGGGTAAAACTGGCGTGCGGTGTTCAGATCGGTCGTCGAAATCAACAATTGCGGCAGTTGTGCAGTCATGGCGGCGTCGAATACCTGGCAGCCCTCTTGCGACGACATGCCGACCGCCAGGTGCCGCTGATGCGCTTCATCGCCGATGCCGCTGGCAGCGGCCATACCGGTTTCCCTCCAGATATCCCAGTTGATACCCAGGCGCACGCAGCCATTTTCGCCATTCGGGCGGTAATGGGCGAAGCCGTCGAGCACCGCGCTGGCGGCGGCATAATCCAGATGTCCAGCGCCGCCAAACAGCGCCGACATCGATGAGCAGTACAGCACAAACCCAGGCGTCATCTGTTCGATCAACGCTTCGACCGCCAGCATGCCGCGGGTCTTGCTCGCCATCGCTTCAGACAGCAGGTGAGCATCGCGCTGACGAATCAGGCTGCCCGCTCCGGTCCCGGCAGCATGGATCACTCCATCAAAGCGTCCATAACGCTCGCGCAGTTGCTCAAGCACCTGGGGCCAGCGTGCCAAATCGGCGATATCCGCCTGAACGCTATCGATACGCGCGGCATAATCGCCCAGCGTCTGCGGACATTCCCCACGGCGCGACAGCAGCACTACCCGCCGCTGGCTTGATCGCAGCAAGTGTTCACACAACGTGCGGCCGATGCCACCTGTGCCGCCGAGCACCAGAAACGTGCCATTTACCGGCAGCAGATTCGAAACGACCGTTGGCAGCGCGAGCGAGCTCGGCTGCAACTGTGGCTGCCACAGATAACCGTCACGAATGGCCATGCGCCGTGGCAGCGACGTCGGTTCGGCGAGCAGCGTCGCCAGTTGCCGAGCCTGTGTGCCCCATTGCGCAGTGGGCAGATCCAGCCAGTGACAGCGTATCGGGTACTCCTGCGGGGCCACTTCGGTAATACCTGCCAGCGCCGCCAGCTCCGGACGCATGACCTGACCATTTACCGGGCACGCCTGCCAGGACAGCAGCCAGAGTCGCAAAGCGGTCTTCTGTGCGCGTTGCCCCCAGGCCTGCAAAAACGCGCTGACCGTGTCCAGACACGCCCATTGCGCGGCGGCAAGGCTTTGCTCGTTGACCACCCCGCCAACCGAGAGTGGCAAGGCATGCAGCCAGTCGAGTTCGGTCGCCGCCTGCCCACTCTGATCAAGCTCGGCGATCAGTCGGCTAAACGCTAACGGGTCCAGTGGATCAAGCTCATAACGGTTCGGGCCAAGCTGCTGATAACCATTACCGGCCTGCACCTCGATGACGTGCCGATAAACGCCCTGCAGGCTGCCAAGCAGTGCGGCATCAACGCGCTCGTGACTGCACACCACCAGCCTGTCGCGACGCTCGCCAATCGGTTGTGTGCCCAGACGACGCACTCGCTGCCACTGGCGCTGATAAAACCAGTCCGCCATTAACTCGCGCTCAGCGGTTTGCGGCGGCTGCTCGACATCGGCAGATGGCTTGAAGCGGAAGGTCTGCAAGTCGAACGCCGACGGCGGCAAGTTCCACGGTGGCGGCGCCGAACGCGTCGCCACCTCGATACTGGCCCCTGCATACCAGGCTTCCAGCAACGCCTGCGGCGAGTGTTCACTGGCCTTCAGACGCACGTCCGAGACCGTCACCCGTTTGATCGAAGAAGGTTGCAAGCGCAGCGTGTGACCAGGCTGGCAGATCACCGCAAAGCGCCAGGGCAATGCGCGTCGCCCGTTTTGCAGGTAACGCAGCAGCGCGGTCTGTTGTTCGGGAAAGGTATTTAGCCACGCGTCGATTGCCGCGACGTCCCGCTCCAGCGCGGTACGGCTGTGTGCCGACAGCAACAGGCACGGCGGGCATTCCTCGGCGCTGTCTGCCTGCGATGGCGGCGCGCCGACAATCACATGCGCGTTGGTTCCGCCGATACCGAAACTGCTCACCCCGGCCAGCCGCCGACGGCCTTCGGGCCATGGCCGTGAGGTGGTGGGTATGTAGAACGGTGAGTGCTGCAGGTCGATTTGCGGGTTGATCCGGGCGAAGCCCAGATTGGGCGGAATCACCCCATGAAATACCGCAAGCGTCGCACGAATCAGCCCGACTACACCCGCCGCCGCGCCCAGATGGCCGACCTGGCTTTTCACTGAAGCCAGAGCGCAACTGGCAGCGGGCGTTGCACCGAACGCCTTGCTCAGTGCGGCCACTTCAATAGGGTCGCCCAGCAGCGTGCCTGTGCCGTGGGCCTCGATGTAGCCCATGTCAGCCCCTGTGACACCCGCCTTGCGCAGGGCCTCGCTGATCACCGCGCTCTGCCCCGCCACCGAAGGCGCGGTGTAGCTCATCTTGGCCCGGCCATCGTTGTTCAGCGCAGAAGCCTCGACCAGCGCATAGATCCGGTCGCCATCGGCCTGGGCGCGGGCCAGCGGTTTGAGCACCACCACCCCGTAGCCGCTGGCCCCGATGGTCCCGCTGGCATCGTCACTGAAAGGACGGCACAGCCCGTCACGAGAGAAAATGTGTTGCGGGCGATAACGGTAGCCATCCGTCAAAGTCGGATCGACGAGCACCCCGGCGGCCAGCATTACATCACTGTCGCCCTGGCGCAGCATCGCCGCCGCAAGGTGCACGGCAATCAGCGAACTGCCGCACGCTGCCTGAACACTCAGCGCCGGGCCGCCGAGGTCCAAGTGGTACGCCGCCTTGGTGGCCAGAAAGTCTTTGTCGTGGTGCAACGCCATCTGAAAGCCGTCCGGCAGATCACCCTCGGCGGTTTCGCGCAGCATTTGCTGGAAATACGTGGTTTCGCCGCAACTGGCGATCAGGCCAATGCGTGGGCCATCGGCTGTGGGCGTGATTGCAGCATGTTGCAGTGCCTGCACACAGCCCATCAACAGGTGCCGTTGTTGCGGGTCCATCAGCCGTGCTTCCTGAAGGCTGATGCCGAAGTATTCCGGGTCAAAATCCAGCATCCCCGCCAATTGACTACGCGCGCCGACCAACCCATCGGCGGCGTCGAACAGCTCGATGCCCAACTCGTTTCCCTGGACCATTGCCCAGAACTCGGCGAGGTTGCCGGCCCCCGCCACATTCACCGACATACCGATGATTGCCATCGGCTGCTCGCCAGCATCGGAGCCTTGCGCACGCGCCACTGAAACCAATGGCGAGGCCGAAAGATGCTGCGCCAGACGGCGCACAGTGACATGTTCGAACAGCGCTGCCATCGCCACTGGTTGTGGCAGTTGTTCGTTGAAACGGGCATGCAGGCGCATCAGGCCGAGGCTGGTGGCACCGGCCTCGAAGAAGGTCTGATCAAGCTCGATATCACGGCCGATGACCGCCACGAACAACTCGCTCAGTTGCTGTTCAAGCGCGCTCAGCGGCACTTGCGCAAGTGCACTGCGACGCCGTTGCAGTGCCTCGCCCAGCGAACTCAACGCCTTTCGGTCGATCTTGCCGCTGGGCGTACGCGGCCAGGCATCGACACAGCGGTATTCGTCGATACGCACATGCGCAGGCAAGTGCAGCGTGACCTGGCGATCCAGCTGCTGCACGTCAGGCGGCGTGCCTTCGACCTGCAACCAGGCCACCAGACGTGGCGGTTGGCCGTGCATGGCCACCACCGCATTGCTCACCTGAGCGTCCTGCATCAGTGCGGCTTCGATCTGCCCCAGCTCAAGACGCTGGCCACTCACCTTGACCTGTTGATCGTCACGGCCAAGGTAGTGCAGGCAGGCATCGGCATCAGCCCGGGCGAGGTCGCCGGTGCGATAGAACAGCATGTTGCCCTCGGGCTGCGGCAACTCGACAAACCGCGCGGCATTCAGCACCGGGTCGGCCAGGTAGCAGCGCGAAATCATCGGCCCCGCCACCAGCAGATAACCCCGGCTGCCACCTGGTACTGGCTGGTCGTGTTCGTCCACCAGCAGCAGCCGCGCGTTGTTCACCGCCAGCCCGATGGGCGCTCGCAGTGGCCAGTCCTGAACCGCCGCTGGCAAACGCCAGGCGCTGACCACGTGGGTTTCGGTCGGCCCGTAATGATTGAACAGACGCGTCTGCGGCATGCCCCCAAACCAGCTGCGCAGTGCATCGGTGCAGAGCAGTTGCTCGCCGGCCGTGATCACCTCACGCAACGCCTGCGGGTAAACGCCCTGGCTGACTGCCGTCTGCGCCAAGTGCTGCAAGGCCACGCACGGCAGGAACAGCCGCTCGATGCGCGCTTGCTGCAGATAACTCAACAATGCCTGGGCATCCTGCCGCCAGCGTGGGTTGATCAGGTGGTAGCAGCCACCGCCGCAAAGCGTGCTGAAAATCTCCTGAAACGACACATCGAACGACAGCATGGAAAATTGCAGGGTTACCGATCTGGCTGGCAAATGACCTTGGTTACGCTGCCAGTGCAACAGGTTGCAAAGGGTTCGGTCCGGCACCTGAACGCCTTTCGGCGTACCCGTCGAGCCGGACGTGAACAGCGTGTACAAAGGTCGCTCGCCCGCATGATGGCGACGTTCGAATGACCGTGGCGCAGCGCTCAGGTCGACCCGATGACGGGCCACCCGACCAGCATTCAATTCATCCAGTGCCGCCTCGGTGACAGTGCTGTACAGCAGGCAACACGGCTGTGCCTGCTGCATGACCTGACGCTGCACCGCCAGTGGATAACCAGGGTCCAGCGGCACGGCCGTCAGGTTGAGTCTGGCCAGCGCCAGCAAGGCCACGATGTGCTCGACCGACGCTTCGAGGTACAGCACCACTTGCAGCGGTGCGTCATACCCTTCCGGTAACGGGCATCGCTCGACCAGAGTCGCCGCCAGGGTGTCGGCCAACGCATCCAGTTCGGCATAGCTGATACGCTGCTGATCAGCGACCAGCGCCGGGGCATCCGGTGTGCAATTGACCTGATGTTCGAACCAGTCAGCCAGGGTGCCGAACGGAGCCTCATCGCTGCCACCCTGACTGGCGGGCGGCAGGCTGAAGCGGTACGGCGTGAGCAGATCGTCAAGGATGGCCGAAGGTTTTTCCAGGAGCAGATCAAGACCCTGTTGAAACACTTGGTTGACGGCGTTCATTTGCGCGGCGTCGAAATAGCTGCACTGGTATTCCCACCAGCATTCCAGTTGCGAACCGGCATCGACCACCGACAAGGTCAGCGGGCATTTGGCCTGCACGGTCTCGGTGAGTTCGAACGTCGCTCGCAAGCTGGTACGGGCGAGTCTGGCGTAGTCGGTATTTTCCAGCACGAACATGAAATCGAACAACGCACTGCTCGACGACAGCCGCAGGTCTTCGACCAGATCAGCCAGGGCGACGTCCTGCAAGGCCAGCACCTCGCGCACTGTGGCAGTCTGGCGGTGCATCTGCTGGTCGAGCGTCATGCTGTTGTCGAGCACCGTCGGGATCAGCACGGTGTTGGCAAACATGCCGATTGCGTCTTCGAACTCGGTCAATGGACGGTTGGAGACCGGGCTGGCGATTCGCGGCCGTTCGCAGCCGGTCAGCGCGTACACGCTCCAGGCATAAACGCTGAACAACACTTCATAGCGGGTGACGCGTTGCTGGCTGCAAAACCGATCCAGTGCGGCACTGCGCATGGCACCCAGCGGCTGGCGGTACAGCCGTGCCTGCGGGCCTGGTTCACGAACCGCCACCAGCGGTGGAGAACATGCTGGCTGCTGGCGATGCAACCCGGCCAAGGCACGGCGCTGGTCGCGATAGCGCGGGTCGACACGCCATTGCCGTTGCCAGAGCGCAAATTCCAGCGTGCCCAGCCCAGGCAAAGGCTCCGCATTTGCCCGCCCGTGCAGCGCATCGTCGTACAGTTGCACCAGATCATCGAACAACAGGTTCATCGACCAGCCATCGATGACAATGTGGTGCAGGTTCATCAGCAAGCGACAACTGCCATCGGCAAACGGCAATAGCCAGGCCTGGCACAGGGCTGATGTCGCCAGATCGAAGGGTGTATCGAACACCAGCGTCGCGAAGCTACGCCAGGTCTGTTCGCTGAACGCCCCCACAGCAAAGGTGCGGCACAGCACGTCGCGCTCGCAAACCTCCTGATAAAGCCCGTCAGCCCCGGACACGAAGGCCGTGCGTAACCCGCTGTGTCGGGCCAGCAGGCGCTGCACGGCTTCAGCCAGCGCGGGCAATTGAATGCCTGACGCAAGGTGCAGAATGAGCGGCACGTTGTAGGCCGTGGCTTGCGGCGTGCGTTGCTGCATCAGCCACAAGCGGCTTTGCTCGGCAGTGGCTGGCGCACGCCCGACCCTGTTGACGGGTGGCGCGGGTGGATAGGCAGACGCAGCGCCCTGTTCATCGCTCAGGCGTTCGGCCAGTGCTGCGAACGATTCGCCCAGCACCGCGCCCAGCATAATTTCGCGTCGCCAGTGCGTGCGGATTGCAGAGCGCAGGCGCATGGCCTTGAGAGAGTCGCCACCACTGCCCAGCCAGTCATCCTGGCCGTTGAGGTCGGGCTGTGCCAACAGCCTGCGGGCCTGGGTCAACAGCCAGTCCAGTGCGGGCGAGTGCTGATCGTCAGGCAGTGAGCAGGCTTGCGGTCGCCATGGTTTCAAGGGCTGCTCCAGCAGCGCACGCTGATCGATCTTGCCATTGGCTGTCAGCGGCAGACGCTCAAGCAGAAACAGCTGATGCGGGCGCATCCATGCCGCCAGGTGTTCGCGCAGGTGCTGGTCCAACTCGCGATAGTCCAGCCCTTCGCGCGGCACGATGAACGCCAGCAACTGATGGTCTTCGGCCGCTTGCCTGCGGGTACAGACATGCGCCTGCGCCACCCGCGGATGGTCCAGAATGCGTTGTTCGACCTCGCCCGGCTCGATACGAAAACCGCGCACCTTCACCTGGCGGTCGATGCGGCCCAGGTACTCGATCAGCCCCTCGGCATTGACCCGTACCTGATCGCCGGTGCGGTAATAAAGTGTGTCTGCAGCGTCGAGCGCGGGCAGGCGCACGAAACTGTGTTCGGTCTCTGCGGGACGGTGGCGGTAACCGCGTGCCACCCCGCTGCCACTCAGGTAAAGCTCGCCCGCCTCGCCGACAGCAACAGGTCGCTGTTGCGGGCTCAGCACACGCACGCCTGTATCCGATAAAGGCCGGCCAATTGGCACTGTATCGCCGGCAAAGTCACGGGCAATGGGATGGCACAGCGCAAAGGTGGTGCATTCAGTGGGGCCGTAGGCGTTGAAAATCCGGCAACGGCTGGCGGGATTGGCTTGATACCAGGCACGCACCGCAGCGGCGCTGACTTGCTCGCCGCCGATCAGTAGCTGGCGCAGGCTGGCAAAACAGCCGGGGTCATCCGCACTCAGCGTGTTGAACAGCGAAACGGTCATGAACAGGTTATCGACCTGTTGTGTTTCCAGCACTGTGGCCAGCCGCCGTGCGTCCTGCAGGTCTGCGTCGGCAATGATGACGCAGCAACCGCCATTGAGCAGCGGTGCCCACAGTTCGAAATTACAGGCGTCAAACGCCGGGTTGGACAGGCAGCCAAAACGGTCGCCTGCACGAATCTCGATGTAGCTGTCGGCCTGGACCAGACGCAACAGGCCGCGCTCGCCCACTTCCACTGCCTTGGGGGTGCCGGTAGTGCCCGAGGTGTAGAACAGAAAGCTCAGCTCGGCGAAGTCATCAGGCACAGGCTGCGGCGGCTGATCAGGGTAATCCAGCAGCGCCTCGACGCTGATGTGCCAGCCACGCAGCGTCGAAACGGCATCAGAATCTTCGCTCAGGGTGACCAGCCCGACACACCCCCCATCGTCCAGCATCAGTTCCCGACGCCGTAGCGGGCTGGCCCGATCCAGTGGCACCACGACGGCCCCCACCTTCAGGGCCGCCATGATTGTCGCCACCCACTGCCAGCCACGCGGCATGCACAGGGCAAGTGGATCGCCGCGCCCTGCGCCTTGTGCCAGCAACCCCCTGGCGATGCGCTCGCTGGCGCTGGCCAGTTGCGCGTAGCTCAGCCTTACGTGCTGATCGATCACCGCCATTGCCTCGGGATTGCGTCGCACCTGCTCGGCAAAGCGCGACAGCAGAGTCGCGGGGTGCCGGACCATACCCTCCTTGTGGCTGCTCATCATTGCGCCTCCTGCGTGTCGAAACGTTGCAATTCCTGCCTGAGCGTCTGCGAGACACGATGCACCTCGGCACTTTCCAGCATGTCCCAGTGCCCGCCGTGCACCAGCCGGGCCTTGTAACCGTCACCCGCGCGGCGACGCCAGAAGCTGCGCAGCTCACGCAACTGCGTGCGGCTGAAGCCTTCACGGGCCTGAATCAGCACGATGCGCCCGGCGTGCGGTTCGCATTCGTAAGCAGCCATTGCCAGGCGGTTGTGGTTGTAGAGGTGGAAATAACGCTCGACCTGCGCGTCTTCGATACCGGGGTACATGCCGTTGAAGCGCACCAGCTTGTCGCGAAATTCAGCCATGTCGACGGTGCCGATCTGTTGCCGAAACCCCGGATCATCCGAGCCCTGGGTATCGAGCAGCACCACCGTGACCTGACGATTGCCGGCAGCCGTCAGGCGCCGGGCCATTTCGTAAGCCACCAGACCGCCGAACGACAGCCCGGTGAGTATCAGCGGTTGAGACGTTAATGGCGCGATGCGCCGTAGATAGGCGTCGGCCATCGCTTCGACGCTCGGCTCGGTGCTCTCTCCAGGGTTCAACCCCGGCGATTGCACACCGTACACACCGATAGCGTCCGGCAGTTCCTTGGCCAGCGACAGGTAGCAGAACGCAGTGCCGCCCGCCGGGTGAATGCACACCACGTTGCGTTGCCCGGCACCGCGGCGGAATTCGATCAGGTTGCCCTGCGCCGAAGTCAGGCTGGCGCCGGTACGCAGCCAGCCGCCCAGCGCCTCGATGGTCGGGTGGCCGATGATCACACGCACAGGCACCTCGACGCTGAACGCCCGGCCAATTTCGTAGGCCATCTTGATCGCCGCAATCGATGTCCCGCCGACGTTGAAGAAGTTGTCGCGGATGCCGATTTGCGGCACCAGCAGCAGGTCTTTCCAGATCTGATACAGCGCCAGCTCGATATGGTCCCTGGGGCTGCCGAGGTTGACCTGCCGTTCGGCCAGGTCCTGATCGGCCAATGCCGCGAGAGCCACACGGTCGACCTTGCCATTGACCGTCAACGGCAAGGCGTCCAGCCACAGATAAGTGCTGGGCATGACGGCGCTGGACAGGGTCGTCGCCAAGTGGGCCCGCAGCGCGGACTCGTCCACTGCGCCGTCGGCGACACAGCACGCCACCAGACGCTGGTTCTGCGCGGTATCGCCAACGATCAGTGCCACACTGCTACGGATGCCGGGAAACAAGTCGAGCCGCGCTTCGATTTCACTCAACTCCAGGCGGATGCCGCGCAGCTTGACCTGAAAGTCGTTACGACCGAGAAACTCCAGCTGACCGTCCGGGCGATAGCGCGCCAGATCACCACTGCGGTAAAGCCGGTCGCCAGCAACAAACGGGTTGTCGATAAACCGCTCGGCAGTGAGTTCGGCCAATCCCATATAGCCCCGCGCAACACCGACGCCGCCAATGTGCAACTGACCGGTAACACCGGCTGGAACTGGCGCATTGCGCTCGTCGAGCACATAAAAACGGGTGTTGGCGATAGGTCGGCCGATGGGCAGCTGGCGCGGCGGAACCTCTGCGCCGGGCTGCAGCGTCCAGACACTGCTGATCACTGTGGTTTCGGTCGGGCCATAGACATTGTGCAAGCGCGCATGCGGCAGACGCTCCTGAAACAGTCTGGCCACTGCGGGCGACAGCTCCCCGCCGCCACTGAACACATCCTTCAGGGAGTGACAGGCGCTGACCTCTTCGACCTCCAGAAACAGTTGCAGCATGGCCGGGACAAATACCATCGCGGTGACGCTTTGTTCGCGTACCACCTGCGCTAGGTAACCGGGCTCGAAATGCCCGCCGGGACGGGCGATGACCAGCCTGCCCCCGGTAAGCAACGGCCAGAAGATCTCCCAGGCCGAAGCGTCGAAACCGAATGGAATCTTGTGCAGCATGCTCCCGCGTTCGCCACAGAACTGCTGACACCAGAGCAGCAGGTTGCTCAGCCCGCGATGCGTGACCATCGCCCCCTTGGGCAGCCCCGTGGTGCCGGAGGTGTACAGCACGTACGCCAGATGGTCGGCGTTGACCCTGACACGCTGCGGGTCTGGATTGTCTGGCGAGCATTGAGCCCAGAGCACGGCATCAGCCTGCACATCGAGGATCGGCACCTCGCAGTCTGCAACTTGCAGGGCCTCGCGGAGAATCTTGCGCGTCGGTCCGAGAGCAAGCAACACCACCGGGCAAGTGTCGTCGAGAATATGACGCAGGCGCCCTGACGGATAATCCGGGTCCAGCGGCACATAGGCGCCCCCGGCCTTGAGCACCGCCAGCAAGGCCACCGGCAGTTCCAGCGAGCGCTCGATACAGACGGCTACGCGCACGTCCGGGCCGACGCCGAGGGTGAGCAAGTGCTGCGCCAGCCGGTTGGCCTGGCTGTTGAGCTGGCTGTAACTCAGTGACTGACCTTCGAAAATGACCGCGCACTCATCTTCGCGACGCGCTACCTGAGCCTCGATCAGGCGATGCACGCAATCGACAGGCTGCGTCAACGCTGCCGGGCTGTTCCAGTCGTGCAGAATCTGTTCACGTTCGGCTTCTGTGATCAGCGTCAGTGCGCCAACCGGCTGTTTCGGGTCCAGCGCAACCTGCTCCAGCAGGTGTGGATAATGCCCACTCAGGCGCTCGATGCTGGCCTGGTCAAACAGATCAGTGTTGTATTCCACCAACAGGTTCAGCGCACCGTCGCGCTCGACCCATTCGAAGGCCAGATCAAACTTGGCCGTGGCACTGCCGGTGCCATATGGCGTCATGCTCAGCCCCGGCATCTGCACAGCGGTATCCGGGGTGTTCTGTAGCACCATCATCACCTGAAACAACGGCGAATAACCGGTATCACGCTGTGGGTTGACGGCCTCGACCACACGGTCGAAAGGCACATCCTGATGGGCGTGGACATCCAGCAGCGTGGCACGTACCTCGCGCAACAGTTCAGCAAAGGTCTGCTGCGCATCGAGACGCTGGCGAATCACCTGGGTGTTGACGAAATGGCCGATCAGAGGCTCGATTTCAGGACGGCTGCGGTTGGCAAACGGCGTACCGATGCACAGGTCCCGCTGACCGCTGTGGCGCCACAGCAGCACGGAAAGCGCGCCGATCAACACGTTGAACAGCGTGCCCTGGGTTTGTCTGGCCAGTGCATTAAGACCGCGCAAGGTGCTGCCATCGACTGTCGAGCTGAAGGTCGCCCCAGCGTAACGCTGCACGGTCGGGCGTGGTCGGTCGGCAGGCATGTCGAGCAGCGGCGGCGCGTCGGCCAACGTGCGCTGCCAGAAAGCCAGTTGCCCCGCCAGCGCCTCGCCGCTCAGACGCTGTTGCTGCCAGCAGGCGTAGTCGGCGTACTGCACTGCCAGCGGTGCCAGACTGGACGCCTGATCGCGCAAAAAATCTCCATACAAGGTGGTCACTTCATGAAGGATCACCCCCATCGACCAGCCATCGGCAATGATGTGGTGCACGCTGTACAGCCACAGATACTCGTCATCGGCCAGCCGCAGCAGCGAAGCCCGCAACAGCGGGCCGCTGGCCAGGTCGAATGGCGCTTTGGCCTCCCGATCGACAGCCATTCCGACCTGCACTTCACGCGCCTCTGGCGACAGGTCACGCAGGTCGACCTTCGGCATCGCCAGCGCCATCACCGGGTGCACGATCTGCCGTGGCTCGCCGTCCACACTGGCAAACGTGGTGCGCAGCATTTCGTGGCGCATGATCAATTCGTTCAGCGCCTTTTCCAGCACCGGCACATCCAGCGTGCCCTTCAGCAAGATCGCAGTGGGCACGTTATAGAACGCATTGCCCGGTTCCATCTGGTCGAGAAACCACAGCTGGCGTTGCGAAAAGGACAGCGGCAGCGCCGTTAGCCCGACAGCACGACGGGGGATCGCCGCCGGGTCGGTGCCGCTCAGCAAGGCGATCAGCTCTGCCTTGTGTTGCTTGAGTGCCTGCAACATCTCGTCACTGAGAAACCCGCGTGGAGCCTTGCAACGCAGTTTGTCGCCGTCCACTTCAAGCACCACGGCATGACGACCGAACAACTCCAGCAATTGATAGGCATTCATATCTCTATCTCCTCCATGTCGCTGGCGTCGTCCGTTTGATCCGCAGCAGAAGCGAACACCTCGATCTGCGTGCGGCGATGTTCATCAGCAGTGCGCAGGCCGCCCACCATCGAGTAGATCAACTGATGATTCGGTCCCAAGTCGAACAACGCCGACAATTGCTGCTCTTCGAGCGAGCCCATGCCGCACAGGCCAAGGCCCTGCTCCACCGCAGTCATGGTCAGCAATTGCGCCATGCCTCCGGCTTCGATATGGCAGAAGTCGCGACTGCGCTCGCCATACAGCGGCCGGATTGCGGCCATGTCGGCGATGAAGAACAGGGAGAACGCAGCGTTTTCGAATACCGGACGATTGACGAAGTAGTCGTAGGTGTCCGGGTCCAGCACGTCACTGTCGAGCCTCAGCAGGCGGTGCTGAACCGGGTCGTAGTAATAGGCACCCGCTGCGACACCGGTTACCCGCTGCGGCTTGACGTACAGGTAGCTCTGGATCGGGTACAGGCCGCCTGCGGACGGGAACTGGTACTTGATCTCTCCATCCAGTTGCCCCTGGGCCAGGCTGGCCAGCAAGCCGGCGAACGCCTCGGTCGGGATCGGCTGCGCAGCGAACTGACGTACCGAGCGGTAATCGCTGAAGCGCCGCACCAACGCCGGGTCATCCGGGCGCGCAAGGTCCAGCGCCGGAACCTGCGCGGTGAAGGTCCGACGCCCACGCTGATCGGCCTTGAAGCGCGCCCGCTGCTGCGGATCTTCAATCACCTGCTCGGGCGAAGCTGCCCGTTGCCGGACGCTGTCGACCACGCTGCCATCGGCCAGAGTCTGGCGGTACATGCCGAGCAGATTGAGCAGGGTCGGCTGCGCCAGCAATTGCGCAACGTTGGGGCGGAACTGCAGCTCGCCAGACAGCGCATTGCTGATCCTGACAATGTCGATCGACGTTGCGCCCAGGTTCAGCAGATTGGCGTCGGCAGCAATCGAAGGACGCTTGAGCACGCCCTGCACAATCGTCACCAGTTGTTGCTCCTGTGGCCCTTCGACTTCAAGCGCGGGACCTGACGCCTGAGCCTGAGTCGGTTCCGGCAGGCGTTTCTTGTCGACCTTGCCGTTGGCCGACAGCGGCCATTCCTGCACGAAGGTAAACGAGCTCGGCACCATGTAGGCGGGCAACTTGTCTGCCAGGTACTGGGCAAAATCACTGGCCTGCAACGAGGGATCGGCCTTGAGTACGTAGCCCGCAAGCCGCTTCTCGCCCAGCGCTTCGCCCAGCACCCGCACCACAGCGCTTTGCACGCCGGGATGGCGATTGAGCGCAGCTTCGATCTCGCCCAGCTCGATACGATGCCCCTGAACCTTGACCTGGGTGTCTTCCCGGCCCAGGAACTCGATATTGCCATCGGGCAACCAACGGCCCAGATCGCCAGTGCGATACAGACGCTCGCCGGTCAGCGGGTGAGCGAAGAAGCTCCCGGCACTCAGGGTTTCATCGCGCCAATAGCCCTTGGCCAGACCGATACCGCCGATATACAACTGACCGGCCACCCACGTCGGGCGAACCTGCAACGCATCATCCAGCACATAGAAGCGCTGGTGATCCATTGCCTTGCCGTAGGGAATGCTGCGCCAGTGGGGATCGACCTGTTGCAACGGATACAGGATTGACCAGATAGACGCCTCGGTCGCCCCGCCCAGGCTGATCAGTCGCAAGGTCGGCTGCGACGCCCAGGCGCGTTCGGGCAGCGTCAGGGGAATCCAGTCGCCCGACAGCATCGCTACCCGCAGGCTCGACGGCAATGCACTGCGCTCGCCTTCGGCATACTCCAGCAACATGCCGAACAAGGCTGGCACCGAATTCCACAGGCTGACCTGATGCCGCTCGATCAGCGCCAGCCAGTGCGCCGGGTCGAGCGCCTGCTGCGGTTCGAGCAACACCACCGCAGCGCCCGCGGCCAGCGTGCCGAAGAAGTCATAGACCGACAGATCGAAACTCAGCGAAGAAATCGCCAGCACCCGGTCCGTGGCACCGACGGCAAAGCGCCGGTTGATGTCGAGCAACGTGTTGACCGCGCCGCGATGATCGATGACCACGCCCTTGGGCATGCCGGTCGAGCCCGAGGTGTAGATCACATAGGCCAGGTCGTCTGGCGTGAGGTCTATAGCGTGCAATTCAGGCTGATCGGGAATGGCATCGCCGGAAATGACCGGGTCGGTCACGCTGATGACCTTGATCTGCTCGGGCCATTCGATGCGTTGCAGCAGTGCGGGCTGAGTCAGGGCCAGACTCGCTTCGGCACGCTGCAAAATGTGCTCCAGACGCTCTGTCGGCAGCGCCGGGTCGAGCGGCAGGTAGGCACCGCCTGCGTACTGGATCGCCAGGGTTGCCACGACCTGTTCCCAGCCACGTTCCATGACCACCGCGACCAGCCTGTTGGGCACCACGCCCATACGCTGAAGCCGCGCCGCCAGATGCCGCGCTTCGGCTCGCAGCTGTCGATAACTCAACTGGCGCTGCGTGCCGATCACCGCCAGCGCGTCCGGGGCAGCAAGCGCCTGACGGTCGAACAATTCGTGCATCAGCGCCGAGTCGACAGGACTGGCATCGGGCACGGGCAAGCGTGCCAGCGGTATCAGCTGCGCGGTGTTGGCGCTCCAGGCATCCGGCGCCAGCAGACGGTCCAGCAGCGCGTTGTAGGCGACGAACATCTGCTCGATCATGCCCACCGGAAACAATTCGTCGATGCTGTCCCAGTTGAACAGCAGGCGCCCTTCCAGCTCCAGCAACGTGTGGTCCAGCCACACCTGCGGGGTCTGGGTGATGCTGTGCATGTGCTCGGCGTTCAGGGCGTCGGCCAGATTGAATTCGGCCAGTTCCGGCGCCGCCTCCGACAGCGTGCTATTGAAGACAACCGGCATGGCGGTCTGCTGCACACCACGGGCCTGGGACAGCTCGCGCAGTACCCGGACCCCACTGACCACTGAATGGTCGATGTCTTGCCACAACCTGGCCTGCACGGCGCGCGCCTTGTCAGTGAAGCTCGCTGCCGCTTCAAGGCTGACTTCGAGCAAGATCAGCGAGGTGAAGTCGCCGATGATGTCATCGACATCCGCGTGCAAGGGCATGCGATTGAACAGCGGCAGACTCAAGGTGAAGCGCGGCTGTCGACTCCACAGCGCCAGCACTTCACTGAACGCGGTCAGCAGCATCACCGACGGCGTCACGGCAAATTGTCTGGCCAGCTCCTTGAGTCGCGACCACTGCTGCACCGACAGTTCGCGGTCGCGGCGGGTAAAGTGCGGCTGGCTGATGCTTTCGGGCTGACACACCAGCGGCAGGTCCGGTGCGGGCGCCAGCGTAGCGACTTTCTCGCGCCAGTAACCCAGCGCCTGTTCGTAGCGGCGGTCACTGCGCAAGCGCTGTTCGGCCAGCACGTAGTCGCGAAAGGTCAAGCCCGGCTCAGGCAGTTGCAACTGCGGGTCGGCATAAAATGCCATCAGTTCGCGCGCCAGAATCTGCGTACTCGCCGCGTCGACGATCAGGGCATCAAGGCTGATGTGCAGATGGCTGATGCCGTCATCGAGCAACGACAGACTGAACTCGAACAATGGCCAGCGACTGGCGTCCAGCACCTGATGGGACTGACGTTCGCGGGTCTCTTGCAGGGCCTGCTGCGCAGCGGCGACGGGCAAGCCGCGCAGATCACTGCGTGGCATCCGATACGTCGGTACGCTCTCCAGAACCTGCTGCGTGCCGTCGCTGCGAAACACCACGCGCAGCATGTCATGCCGCTGGATCATGCGGTTCAGCGCCTGCTCGAAACGTGGCACGTCGAGGTCGGGAATGCGCAGTTCTTCGTAGCCGTGGGCACTGACACCGCCGAGGCTGACCGAAGACTCGCGGCCAAACCAGTACGCTTGCTGGATATCGGTCAGTGGAAATGGCGCGTAACGTGCGCCGCGATCAGCTTCAATCGGGGTAAACGGCGTTTCAACCAAATGGCCTTCGCCACGCCCGAGCCGTACCTGCTCTGCCAGATCCACCAACACAGGCGTCTTGAACAGGCTGCTCAGGGACAACTGCGCGCCCATGCGCTGGTTGATCATGTAGACCATCCGCGTGGCCAGCAGCGAATGCCCGCCCAGGTCGAAAAAGTTATCGTGGAGGCCGACCTGCGCGCATTTGAGCACCTCGGCCCAGATCTGCGCCATCTGCCGCTCGGTCTCATCACGCGGGGCCACGTAAGTGCTTGCGTTCTGGCGCTCTGGTGCAGGCAGGGCTGGACGGTCAAGCTTGCCGTTGCGGGTCAGTGGCAGTTGCGCCAGAGAAACCCAGGCGGTCGGGACCATGTGTTCCGGCAGATGGCGCTGTAGCCCGGCGCGCAGGGTTTCAGCGCTTGCCGGGCCCACCACGTAAGCCACCAGACGCTTGTTGCCCGGCACGTCCTCGCGCAGCAGCACGACCGCTTCCTGCACGCCCGGCTGTTGTTGCAGAAGGCTGTCGATCTCGCCGAGTTCGACGCGAAAGCCGCGCAGCTTGACCTGCTGGTCGATCCGTCCCAGATACTGCACGTTGCCGTCGGCATGGAACCGCGCCAGGTCACCGCTGCGGTACATGCGCGCGCCGGGCTGCGGATCGAACGGGTTCGGCAGGAAGCGTTCGGCGCTCAGCGCCGAACGATTCAGGTAGCCACGGGCCAGACAGGTGCCCGCGATGTACAACTCCCCGGCCACACCGACCGGCACCGGGTTCAAGTCGCCGTCCAGCACGTACAGACGCGCATTGGCGATAGGCCGGCCAATCGGTGGCGCATCCGGCCACTGTCCGGCTTCGTCACAGTTAAGACTGAACTGGCTGACCACATGGGTTTCGGTCGGGCCGTACTGATTGTGCAACTGCGCGCCGCCAAGGCCGCAAACAAAGGCACGCAGTTCATCATTGATCAGCAACGCCTCGCCGGCCGTGACGATTTCACAGCCATCCGCCGGACGCGCGGCATCGGACTCGCTGAGACCGGCCAGTTGCTGGAGCACGGCAAAGGGCAGAAACGCCCGTTGTACGCCTTCGGCCACCAGCGTCGGGCGCAGTGAAGCGAGGTCCTTGCGAGCAGTTTCGCTCATCAGCACCAAGCTGCCGCCCTGACACAAGGTGCTGCAGATTTCCTGAAAGGACACGTCGAAGTTCAACGAGGCGAATTGCAACACCCGTTGCGACACAGGTGCCTGTTCCAGTTGCCAGGCGATCAGATTGTCCAGCGCGGCACGGCTGTGCGCCACGCCCTTGGGCCGCCCGGTCGAGCCGGAGGTGTAGAGCACGTAAGCCAGATTGCCGGGGCTGACGGGCACGTGCGGATTGGAAGCGGAATACTGCGCCCACTGCTGCGCATCCACGTCCAGGCAGCAGATCGACAGCGTGTCGCGCAGCGGCGGCAGGTCTGCGCGCAGGGAGACCTGAGTCAGCAGCAGGGTCGGTGCGGCGTCACCGAACATGAACGCCAGCCGCTCGGCCGGGTACGCGGGATCGAACGGCACGTAAGCGGCACCGGCCTTGAGAATGGCCAGCAAACCGATAACCATCTGCGGCGAGCGCTCCAGACACAAACCCACACGTTGCTCGGGCTTTACACCTTGCTGGATCAGGTAATGTGCCAGGCGGTTGGCAGACTGATTCAGCTCGGAATAGGTCAACGCTTGCTCATCGGCAAGCAACGCCACGGCATTGGGCACGCGCTGCACGATAGCCTCGAAGCGCGTTACACAATCGGGCTGCCGCGAGGTGTCGCGTTCAGTGCGGTTCCAGTCATGCACAATCTGGCGATGTTGCTCGGTGTTCAGCAAGGCGACCGTCGCAAGGGGCTGCTCACTGTCCTCGACCATCTGTGTCAGGATGCGGCGCAGGTACTCGCCCATCTGCATCACGGTCTCGGGCTCATACAGGCCCGAAGCATATTCCAGACCGCCGACTATCTGCCCGTCACGCTCGCTGAGCGCCAGTTGCAGGTCGAATTTGGCCACTGGCTGACTGCTTTGCAGCACGCTGACGTCAAGTCCGGACAACGTCAGGTCCGAATCCTGATGCTGTTCCCAGGCGAACAGCACCTGAAAGACCGGGCTGTAAGCCAGACTGCGCGGCGGGTTGAGCACTTCCACCACCTGATCGAACGGCAGGTCCTGATGTTCCTGAGCTGCAAGCGCGACGTGGCGCGCCTGTTGCAGCCAGCTCGCCACTGTCGGGTTGGCGGAGCGGGTCATGCGCAAGGCCAGGGTGTTGACGAAGAAACCGATCAAGCCCTCCAGCTCCTGCTGGCTGCGGTTCGCCGAAGGCACACCGATAACCACATCATCCTGCCCCGACAGGCGCATCAACAACAGCGACCAGGCGGCCAGCAGGTTCATGAACAGCGTGGTGCCTTGTTGCGTTGCCAACGCGCGCAGCCGTGCGGTCAGCGCGCGGTCAAACATCAGCGGCACGAAGCCGCCACGGTAATTCTGGACCGCTGGACGTTTGTGATCGGTAGGCAACTCCAACAGTATCGGCGCACCGCTCAACGTTTCACGCCAGTAACGTCGCTGCGCTTCCAGCACTTCGCCAGACAGCCACTGGCGTTGCCAGACTGCGTAATCCACGTACTGGATCGACAGGGGCGGCAATGGGTCGGCCTGTTTGTGGAGGGCTGCTTCGTACAACACCCCCAGCTCACGCGTCAGCACGCCCATCGACCAGCCATCCGAAATGATGTGGTGCTGGGTCAGCAGGAGCACGTGATCGTCTTCGGCCAGCTTCACCAGGCTGACGCGCATCAGCGGCCCGACCGCCAGGTCGAACGGCCTGCTGCCCTCCTCGCCCATCAGCTCAAGCAGACGCGCCTGGGCATCAGGCTCGCCATGCAGGTCGATGATCGGCAATGCAGCAATCGTCCCCGTCGCAGCAACCCGCTGCCGCCCCTCACCCTCGACGGCGATGAACGTGGTACGCAACGCCTCATGGCGGGCCACCAGCCGGTTGAAACTGCTTTGCAGTGCAGCCACCTGCAACGGTCCGCGCAGGCGCAGATTCAACGGCATGTGATAGGCCGCGTTGCCACCCTCCATCTGCGCCAGAAACCACAGCCGCTGTTGGGCAGACGACAACGCGTGTGCGCCGCAACGCTCTATGACTGTGATGGGCGGACGAGCGCTGCCCGAGGCGCTGCTCAGTTGCTCAGCAAACTGCTGCAACACAGGGGCGGCAAACAGCGCAGACGGCGACACGTCCAGACGCAATGTCTGCCGAACCTTGGCCAGCACGCGCATCACCAGCAGCGAGTGGCCGCCAAGCGCAAAAAAGTGATCCTGACGACCGACCCGCTCCACGCCCAGCACCTCGGCCCAGATCGCCGCGAGTGTCGTTTCCAGCGGGCCCTGAGCCGCCTCGAACGCGTGTTGATCGAACGCATCGGCACCCGGTTCCGGCAATGCACTACGGTCCAGCTTGCCGTTGGCGGTCAGCGGCAGCGCGTCCATGCGCACAAACGCTGCGGGGATCATGTAGTCCGGCAGGCTGAGTTGCAGGTGCTGGCGAAGGCTTTTCGGCGTCAGCCCTGCATCAGCCTGTTCGTGAAAATAGGCGACCAGCCTGGGCACACCGACGCTGTCCTCACGCAGCACTACAAGGTTGTCACGCACACCGGTAACTTCGGCCAGACGCGCCTCGATTTCACCCAGCTCCAGACGCAGACCACGCAGCTTGGCCTGCGAGTCATTACGCCCGAGAAATTCCAGGTTGCCGTCTGCGCGATAACGCGCCAGGTCGCCGGTGCGGTACAAGCGCTCACCGGCCACGAACGGGCTGTCGACAAAGCGTTCAAGGGTCAATTGCGGCAAGTTCAGATAGCCGCGTGCGACACCTGCGCCGCCGATATACAGCTCCCCCGTAACACCTGGAGCAACCTGTTCGGCAAACGCATCGAGCAGGTAAATCCGCGTATTGGCCAACGCCCGCCCGATGGGCAGCACCGCATCAACGTGGCTGTTGCTATCGAACTCAAAACAGGTGCTGTCGATGCTTGCTTCAGTGACCCCGTAGGCCTGAACAATCTGCACGCGCTCGCCACACAGCCTGCGCAGTTGCCGCGCGCTATGGGCAGTCCAGATGTCAGATCCGCAGACCACCGTGCTCATGAACGACAGATTGCGCCCCGTCTCCTGCGCCCAGACCAGCAACGGGTTGAGCACCGCAGGCACGAAGTCCGCAAAATCGATGCGCGCCTCGCTCAACAAGCGATACAGCGCGGGCGGGTCCATCAGCGTGTCGCGCGGGCACAGAACAAGCGTGCCGCCAAAGCCCAGTGCGCGAATCAGATCGGCGCTGAACACATCGAAGGAAAACCCGGCCATTTGCAGGTGATTGAGGGGTTTGTGCAGTGCGTATAGCCGCTCCCATGCAGCGCTCACCGCCATCAGCCCGCGATGCTCGACCATGACGCCCTTGGGTGTGCCGGTCGAGCCCGAGGTGTAGATCACATAAGCCAGATGACGCGACGTGAGCCCGACCGCATGCGGGTCCGGATTGTCTACCGGTTGCGCTGCCCACAGCCGGGTATCGGCCAGATCAAGCAGCGGCGCTGACGCCGCACACTCCTCAAGCGCCGCCAACAACGCCGGACGCGCCGCTGCATGGCTCAGTAGCACACGCGGTGCACTGTCCGCCAGCATGTGTGCCAGACGCGCTTTTGGGTAAGCGGGGTCGAGCGGTACATAAGCGCCGCCCGCCTTGAGTATCGCAAGCACGCCGACCAGCATGTCCAGCGAGCGCTCCAGGCACACACCGACGCGCACATCCGGTCCGACGCCGAGGCTGCGCAGGTAATGGGCCAGACGGTTGGCCTGGGTATTGAGCGTCGCGTAGTCAAGCGCGTCCTGTTCAAAGCGCGCGGCTATGGCGTCGGGTTTGCGCCGCACCTGAGCCTCGAACAGGCCGTGTACACACCGGTTTTCGGCAAAGGGTTGCTCTGTATCAGGATGAGCGAAGCCCGTCCCGCGCGAGGAAGATTTGTCGACCATCAGGAACCACCGTCCGTGAGCAGATTATTTTTATGAACGGACAGAGGCACAGAGCGTCCCGCCCGTCAGGCACGGCATAGGAAATGCCGGATGTACCTTGAGACTCAGGGAGAAGGTGCGGCGCGTGCTCTTGCGCTCACGTCATGACCAGACATGGAAGCGCTTGGGGGGATCGCAGAGAAATGACGGGCGAACGCGGCAAGGCGCGACTCGCATACAGAAAGGGGGGTGGCTGGCTCGTTGACGAGACTGATCGCTCTGCCCTTGGAACTGACGTTTGCATACCGCGTGACCAATTGAAACCTCATCTTCCGTTTGAGGGTCAACGACGGGGAACGGCCTGCGCCGGGTGTCAGCGCCAGGGTGGACCCGATCGGCTGCGACTGCGGGGTTGTAGACCCATGGCAATCATTGACGCTGGGTTTTTGGCCCTGAGCGCCCGGGATAATAACCATGATTTTTGGCAGTGAGGCAAACAAAAAGTTACAAACCCCCAAAGTGTCCGTCAAACGGCACTGCTGCGCGAACCAGACATCTGTTTAAAACTCAGCGTGCGGTTAAGACTTTTCCCGCCTCCGGGTGCAATACTCAACGCCTGAATCAGACGAATCCTCCTTTCATGACCCTTACTTACCGACGACTGACCCCGACCGATGCAGTGGCTTATCGCGCGTTGATGCTTGAGGCATATGATCGCCACCCGGACGCCTTTACCTCTGATGTGAAAGAACGTGAAACGCTGCCTGGCGAATGGTGGGAAAACAGGCTGGATAACAGCAATACGTCGACCGAAGCAGTGTTTGCCGCCGTCGAAGACAACAAACTGCTGGGCGTAGCCGGGTTGTCCGTTGAAACCCGAAATAAGGCCCGGCACAAGTCAACCTTGTTCGGGATGTACGTGCCTCAGGCTCACAGAAACAGAGGCATTGGCTACCAATTGATGTGCAGCGTGCTCGAGCATGCCAGATCCCGTCCTGAGCTTCTGGTCGTACAGCTCACCGTCACGCAGGGTAATGCCGCAGCACAGGGGCTTTATGAGCGCATGGGCTTTGTGACCTTTGGCGTTGAACCACTTGCAGTTGCCGTAGGCAGCCGGTTCGTCTCCAAGGTGCATATGTGGAAGGATTTACGGGAGTAAGTTATCCCCTAGCCATTTTATCTGCGTTCAGCATCCGAGCGCCTCGGCTGCGTCGGTCAGAGAGTCGACAATAACGTCCCAGTCCTGTTCGGCAGTAAGGTCAGACGTCTGGCCTGGCCCGTGCTCGGACGGGCGTCGGACGAATACCGTCTTGAAGCCATTCGCACGGGCAGCCGCCAGGTCGGAGTTATGCGCAGCCACCATCGCGACTGCTTGCGGGGCCAGGCCCACGGCGTCTGCCGATTTCAGGTAGGTCTGCGGCGTTGGTTTGTAAGAGCCCGCTATTTGCGCGCCGACAATTACGTCCCACGGCAAGCCAGCGAACTTTGCCAGGTTGAGCATGCCGGCAATATGCCCGTTGGAAAGCGTGCCAATAGAGAACCTGCGCTTGAGCCGCGTGAGGCCGGCGACGGAATCGGGCCATGGATCAAGCCGTTCCCACGCCTTGTTGAGCTCGATCAGTTCGTTATCCGGAATGCTGCCGAAGTCTACCTCGTGCCGTGCCAGCACGGTTTCCAGACTCTCCCGGTTGAGCACGTCAAGTGTCACGAAAGGACGCTCACCCGAGCGAACGCGCTGCATGGAAGGCTGGTAGAGCCCGCGCCATTGATCGGCAAAAACGAGGGGGTCGACGTTCACGCCATGACGCAGCAGAAAGGGCGCCGCGGCGCGTGCCACACCACCTCGCCAATCCACAACAGTGCCGAATACGTCGAACCCGAGAAAACCCACCTGTGCAAATCTGGCCATATTATCGCTCCGGTAATGTGTATCGTCGCTTATAGTTCTACACAAGCAGTCGCTCGGAGGACAGTCGTTTCCGGGCAGACATTGCCCTCGTTGAAGAGGTAATGAGTGATATCGAAACCGGTCGGCGACTGGCCAATCAACGATGGATGGAGAATTCATGAACTACGTGAAGCTTGGAAACACAGGGCTGGATATTTCCAGACTGTGCCTTGGGTGCATGACCTTCGGCGAACCTGATGCCGGAACGCATCCCTGGACACTGGACGAAGAAGCAAGCAGACCGATCATCAAGCACGCCGTCGAGCAAGGCATCAACTTTTTTGACACCGCCAACAGCTACTCGGCAGGCACCTCGGAAACCATCGTCGGAAAGTTGCTGAAAGAGTTCACGCGCCGCGACGAAACCGTGATCGCCACCAAGGTGTTCTTCCCGGCAAACATGTGGGAAGGCTCGACAAGGCCCAACGAGAAAGGGCTCTCGCGCAAAGCCATCATGTCCAGTATCGATGCGAGCCTGACGCGGCTCGGCACTGATTATGTCGACCTGTACCAGATTCACCGCTGGGACTATGACACGCCCATCGAGGAAACCATGGAAGCCCTGCACGATGTGGTCAAGGCAGGCAAGGCCAGGTACATCGGCGCGTCATCCATGTATGCATGGCAGTTCGCCAAGGCCCAGCAGGTCGCGGTCGCGCACGGGTGGAGCAAGTTTGTGTCCATGCAGAACTACCTGAACCTGGTGTATCGCGAAGAAGAGCGCGAGATGATCCCGCTGTGCATTGATCAGGGTGTCGGCCTGATGCCCTGGAGCCCGATGGCGCGTGGCAGGCTGACCCGGCCCCATGGGCAGCAGACCGAGCGGACCAGGACCGACGTCTCCGGTCAGTCGTTCTACCAGGCGACGGAAAAGGAAGACGGCCGGGTGATCGATGTTGTGGAACAGGTCGCAGCAGAACGAGGTGTGCCGATGGCGCAGGTCGCACTGGCCTGGGTATTGGCCAAACGAGGGGTTTCGGCACCGATTGTCGGCGCGTCCAAAGCGTCCCAACTGGACGATGCCATCGCCGCACTGGAGCTGGTGCTCAGCGACGAAGAGATCCAACGCCTTGAGGCACCTTATGTACCGCATCTGGTGACCGGATTCGTCTGATCCGCACAGCAGAAACCCGATGCCGGCGAACGTTACAGCGTCGCCGGTAACCTGATGGACCGCAGTCATCCGATAGAACGGTGACCAGCAACGCTTAGATTACGAAGACAACATCACAGCACTCGTAACCGTCACACATTTCTGAAATAACACCTGTCTATCTCGCCGCACGCAAATATCTATTTGGCGACCGACCGGCTGCACGGTATTGTCTGACTATTCGCAATGAATGGCCGTTTGCCAGCGCTTGATTCGACTTTATCCACTTCCCCCGTTCGAGTTCCTTCCATGAAAAATCCGGTTTCTCTGGCTACCCGCATCGGCTTGGGGTTTGCCGCGGTCGTTTCACTGCTCATATTGATCACCGCTGTCGGCATTCAGCGGGTTGGCTTCATCGACAGCACCCTGGAAGACGTTGGAGACAATGCCGCAAAGGTGCAACGCTATGCGATCAACTTTCGTGGTAGCGTGCATAACCGGGCGATCGCCCTGCGCGATGCGGTGCTGGTCAACAATGATCAGGACCTCGCGCTCCATCTGGAAGAGATGACCCGCCTGGAAAAGGACTACATCGATTCGGCTGCACCGATGGATCAACTGTTCTCCAGGCCGACCGTAAGTGCCGAAGAGCGGCAACTGCTGCGTGGCATCAAGGAAATCGAACAGCAGACGCTGGGCTCTACCAAAAGCGTCATTGCCTTGCGCCGTACCGGTGACATCGCCGGTGCCCAGGCCCTTTTGCTGAGCCAGACATCGGGCGACTACAGCGAATGGCTGAAGCGCATCAACGCGCTCATCGACCATGAGGAAGCCTCGATCAGGGTTCAGCTGGATAATGTGCAGGCGACCGCCAGCCAGTTCCGTGGCCTGATGCTGCTGGCAACGGCTTTCGCCGTGCTGCTGAGCATCGTGCTGTCGGTTTTCATCATTCGCTTTGTGAAAAAGACGCTTGGCGCGGAGCCTGTAGAGGTTGCGCAGGCCATTCGAAGATTGGCGGCCGGCGATCTGCAGCAAACCATCACCACCGCGCATCCCGACAGCGTCATGGGCGTATTGAAAACCGCGTTGACTCGTCTCTCGGAAACCATCACAGAGGTGAGGACGGCTGCCCAAGAGGTCAGCCAATCATCCACCGTGCTGTCGGCGGCTTCATCTGCCAACAATACCCAGATCATGGTGCAGACCCGTGAAGCCGAACAGGTGGCGACCGCTATCAGCCAGATGGCCGCCACTGTCAATGAAGTCTCGGGCTATGCAGCACAGGCAGCGGACGCTGCACGTTTGGCAGACAGCGAAGTGGCGACCGGTAACCGCCTTGTCGAAGGCACTACCACTGCCATCGAGCAACTGGCGGCCACGCTGACTGAAACAACAAATACTGTGGAGCAGGTGTCCAGGCACAGCGAGCAGATCGAAACGGTGATCGAGGTGATCAACTCGATTGCCTCGCAAACCAATCTGCTGGCGCTCAATGCGGCCATTGAAGCAGCCCGTGCGGGTGAGCACGGCAGAGGCTTTGCGGTCGTCGCCGATGAAGTTCGTTCCCTGGCGAATCGTACCCAGCAGTCGACCCAGGAAATTCAAAACATGATCAGCACGCTGCAAGGCGGTACTGAAACTGCGGCGCAGAACATGCGCGACAGCTGCGAACTGGTCAATCGCGCCGTTGACCAGACACGCAACGCACAAAGTGCTCTGTCCAGAATCAATCAGGAAGTGGGCGCGATCAATCACATGAATGCGCAAATCGCCAGCGCTGCGGTTCAGCAAAGCTCGGTGGCAGAAGACGTTGCCATGAACATCAACAGTATTCACGACTCGACACTCAAGTCCGCCAATGGATCGCAGCAGGTGGCAAGCGCCAGCGAAGAGCTGGCACAGCTTGCAGATCGCCTTACCCGCAAGGTCGCGTTTTTCAAAGCAGGCTGACGGTGTGAGCAGGTATTCGGCGATGGATGCTGCATCGCCGGATACCTCATTAGCGGCAAATCAGTCTGTGCAAATGACCGACCTGGAGCTACGTATCGCCAGCGCAACGGTGAACATGGACAGCGCGGCACATACCGCACCGATGACGATGGCGGCGGTAAAGCCGGCCCGACCGGACACCTCGCCGCCGATGAACGCCCCACCGCCAATCGACAGATTCACCACACAGACCAGTAACGCCTGAACACCCTCCACGCGGTCATTGGAGGCCTCGAAACACCAGATCTGCGTGGTGATGGGGATCATCCCGAAAGCGAACCCCCAGACCAGAATCACCGGCCAGAGCAGCCACGGGTTGCCGACAAACATCAGCAATGCGGTCAACGATCCCAGCATCAGCAGGGTCATGATCAGCACCGAGAACGGCGCGCTTCTGGCTGCCAGGGCTCCCCCGGCCAGATTTCCTGCCACCGCTGCCAGACCGAAGGCGAAGAGCAATGCTCCCAGGGCCTGCCCCTGGATATGCGCGAACTCCTGCACGAAGGGCGCGAGGTAGGTGTACGCCGCGAAGTGCCCGACGTAGATCAACAGTGCGGCGGCGAACATACGACGAATGCGTTGCTCGCCAGCCAGCGACAGCATCTGACTGATGCCGGCAGAGCGCTCGCCCGGTAACGCCGGTAAAAACGCTGCGATCAACAGCCCTACCGCAACCGTGACCACTGCCGCTGTTTCAAATGCCGTCCGCCAGCCGAAGGCTTCACCGATCAACGTGCCAGCCGGAATACCGGCAACAGTGCCGATCGAGACGCCCGCCAGCACATACGCGGTGGCCTTTACGCCCTCCTTGCCGGGCCTCAAGCGAGGCCCGAGCGAACCGGCAATCGTCCAGAAACCTCCCAGTGCGAAGCCAAGCAGGACCCGGCCGGCAAGCGTCAGCCAGAAGTGCGTCGACAGCGCCACTATCAGATTGGACGCCAGCAATATCGACAGCAGCCCCAGCAGCAGGCGCTTGCGATCAACATGACTGAACAGAGCAATACAGGAAGGTGCTGAAATGGCCGCGAGGATGCCGGGGACAGCCATCATCAAGCCCGCTTGGCTGATGCTGGTTCCCAGGTCACGAGCAATATCGGGCAGCAGCCCGACAGGGAGAAATTCAGTAGTGACGGTAGCGAATGACCCAAGGGATACACTGCCTACAGCCCACCATGAAGCGGGTTTTATTACGAGGTTTCCAGCAGTTTCAAAACGACTCACAGCGGTTCCAGAATTCGGGGATGTCAGCAGCTGACCCGTCGGGCCAGCGCGTGGATGCGCCTAACCCTACCGTGTAAAGCCTTGACGAAGCCACCTTGCGAGAGAAATTCTGTGTCAACGACCCGCGATAATTTCTGCGGAAACTGGCTATCCGGCCGATGCTCTGCGTCGAGGTTTCGTCGGTGACGCAGAGCGTCACGAAAGGCGTTCCCATGCAGAGCATGGGAACGCTCACACAGGCAGTCGTGACCTACTTGTTGCGGGTCACTCTCCAGACGGTGTTGGCCAGGTCGTCGGCGATGATGAGCGCGCCCTTCGGATCAACCGTCACGCCTACCGGCCGCCCGCGAGTCTTGCCATCAGCACCACGGAAACCCGTTGCGAAGTCCACCGGTTCACCCGCAGGGCGTCCATTGCTGAACGGCACAAAGATGACCTTGTAGCCAACCGGATTATCGCGGTTCCAGCTGCCGTGCTCGCCAACGAAGACGCCGTCAGCGAACTTGTCACCCATGGCCGGGATGGAGAAATCCACACCCAAAGCGGCAACGTGCGAACCCAGGCTGTAATCCGGCTTGATCGCCGCAGCGACCTTGGCCGGATTCTGTGGCTGGGCACGCGTGTCTACGTTCTGGCCCCAATAGCTATACGGCCAGCCATAGAACGCGCCCTCCTTCACCGAGGTCAGGTAATCCGGAACCAGATCAGGGCCCAACTCGTCACGCTCATTGACCACCGTCCACAACTGCCCGGTACCCGGCTGAATCGTCAACGCGGTCGGGTTACGCAGACCGGTCGCATAAGGCTTGTGGGCACCGGTTGCGGCGTCGATCTGCCAGACCATCGCGCGATCGATTTCGACTTCCATGCCACGCTCGGTCACGTTGCTGTTCGAGCCGATGCCAACGTACAGGGAGCGACCATCAGGGCTGACAGTCAGTGCCTTGGTCCAGTGGTGGTTGATTGCCGAAGGCAGATCGGTAACCTTGACCGGCTCACCGCTGGCCTTGGTCTGACCGTCCTGGTAATCGAAGCGAACCAGCGCGTCCTGATTGGCCACGTACAGCTTGCCATCGGCAAACGCCAAGCCATAAGGGGCATTGAGGTTTTCGGCAAAGACTGTCTTCAGCTCGTACTTGCCGTCACCGTCCGCGTCGCGCAGCAAGGTCAGACGATTGCCGCCTTTGACCTTGGTATTGCCCTGGGCTTTGATGACGCTGGCAATCACATCCTTGGGCTTGAGCTTGGCAGCACTGCCGCCGCGACCTTCGGCAATGAGGATGTCGCCGTTCGGCAACACGAGGGACTGGCGCGGAATGCTCAAGTCGGTGGCAATCGCAGTGATGCTGAACCCCTCGGGTACGGTCGGCTTTTGATCGCCCCATGCAACGGGCTCGGCAATCTTCATGCTCGGCAACAGGCCACGTTGCGGTTCCGGTAGTTTCGGGTCCGGCCCGCGTGCCTGGGTACTGTCCGCTTCACCACCACAGGCGCTCAGCAGCAGCGCCATGCTCAATACTGTCAGTGCGTGAGAGTGCTTCATTCTGCACCTCCCGAACGCAGGCTGGTCAGCCCTGTCCATGTCGCAACACCGGCCAGTACGGTCACGATAACCGACAGGATCAAGCCAGACGGCATGACCGCCCAAGCGTCTTTAGCATGCTCGAAAGCATTGACCAGACCCAGCACCCAGGTGACCAGCAACAACAGAAAGTACACCACGGGACGACCGGCCTTGTGATCCGCACGCACTAGATTGACCAGCGCGAACAGCAACGCCAGCCCGCAGAACAGCAAGCCTCCCGCAATCAGCCAGGCGGCAAAGTTGCTCCACTGAATCTGAAAGGTCTGGTAGTAGGCGATGTCGCTCAGCAATCCGCCAAGAAACAGAGGAACGGTTCCTGCAAGCAAGGTCGCGTGTAGCGGGCCTGGCGTATATCGGTAGACGGGATGGGTGGTTACAGTCATGACGGCTCCTTTTCGTTCGGCGACCCTGGATCAATGCTCAGTGCGAATGCACTCGCCTGTCAGGGTCGCGCTGAATGCGCATAGAAAAGGATCATGCTGGCGAAGCGATAGTTCAGCACTTTTCATTTCGAAATATTTTGAAAACGCTACTGGCTTGCAGTGCGCTTGTTTCGCCGGCAACGCTCAGAGCAATAAAGCACCTCATCCCAGCAGCGCGCCCACTTCTTGCGCCAGGTAAACGGCAGCCCGCAGACCACACAGGTTTTGACCGGCAGTTCACTCTTTTTCAAAGTGCCTCTCCGGCATCGAGTCTGGCCAGCAATGCCTCGCCTCGCTCCCACAGCGCCTGCTGTTTGGGTTCAGCCATGCGATCAAGGTTCTTGTAAATAATGCCCATACGCTGGTTGCGCCGCAAAAGATCGCCATGGCGCATCAGAAAATGCCAGTAGAGCGCATTGAACGGGCAGGCATCGTCAGTCGTGCTTTCAGTGACCTTGTAAGCGCAGCCACGGCAGTAGTCAGACATGCGCTTGATGTACTGGCCGCTGGCGCAGTAGGGCTTGGAGCCCAGGTAGCCGCCATCGGCGTGCATGACCATGCCCAGCGTATTGGGCAGCTCGACCCAGTCGAAAGCGTCCATGTAAATCGCCAGATACCACTCGCAGATCTGGCTCGGCACGATACCGGCAAGCAGCGCAAAGTTGCCGGTCACCATCAGGCGCTGAATATGATGGGCATAGGCATGCTTGAGGCTCTGGCCGATCGCCTGACTCATGCAGTTCATCTTCGTTTCGCCGGTCCAGTAAAACTCCGGCAGCGGCCTGCTGTTACCGAACAGGTTGCCATCGGCATACTCGGGCATTTTCAGCCAGTAAACGCCACGCACATATTCCCGCCAGCCGATCAATTGGCGAATGAAACCTTCGGCGGCATTCAGCGCCACCCTGCCCGACCAGTACGCGGACTCAACGTCACTGCAGATCTGGCGCAGATCCAGCAGGCCGATGTTCAGCGCAGCGCTGATCCGCGCGTGAAACATAAACGGCTCATCAGTGGCCATTGCGTCTTGATAATCGCCGAAACAGGCCAGCCCGAAATCGAGAAAGTAGTCCCACAGCGCCTGAGCATCGACATGCGTCACCGGGTAATCGAAATCATCCAGCGAACCGTAATGACTGGCAAAACGTTCAGCTACCAGTGTCAGCACGTCGCGAGTGATCCCGTCTGCCGAGAAGCGCATCGGGTAAGGCGCAGCGACGCCCTTGGGCAGCGCCTTGCGGTTTTCCGCATCAAAATTCCAGGCACCGCCCACCGGTGTGCCATCGCCGTTCAACAGCAACCGGCTCTTGCGCCGCATCTCCCGGTAGAAGAACTCCATGCGCAACTGCTTTTTACCCTGCGCCCACGACGAAAACTCTTCGCGGGAACAGAGAAAGCGCGTATCGGCATACCATTGAATCGGCAACCCGCTGTCCTTGATCGACTGCTCCAGCCGCCAGTCACCGCACTCGGTGACGTGCAGCTCTTTGGCTTGCAGCAGGGCCTGCCAGCGCCGCAACTCACCCGGCACTGAGCCTGTGTTCTGCGGATCGTCGAGCGTGACGTACTGCACCCGAACGCCGCGCTCACGCAGCGCCTCGGCAAAATGACGCATGGCGCTGAAGATCAGCACGATTTTCTGCGGATGATGCGGCACATGGCTCGCCTCCTCCATCACTTCGACCAGCAGGACCGTATCGCGCTCGAGGTTCAGGTCTTTCAGGGACGCGAGATCGAAGGAAAGCTGATCGCCGAGGACAAGGTGGAGACGAGGGGGTTGAGTCAATGGAAGAGGCTCCGCATGGCGTCTGCAAGGATCTGAAAAGCTGTGGCGTCAGGCTGCAGCCAGCACATCAGGTCCAGCTATCCGATGCTCCGCAGCCATAAAACTTGTACCAATGTAATTTCATGTACAAGATTTTCATAGCGTTTTTCGATGAGTTACCTGTCATGGTTGTTGCAGGTACAGCTGCGGTGGCCGAGTGGTGTCCTGCAACTGGCAGGCACCTACACGATCAATGCCAGGCCACCGGCCCGAATCAAACCGACTCGTAACCCGCCAGCCCCGCCACCCGTTCAACCCACCGCAAAACACTCGGATACGCCCCCAGCTGCACACCGCCTTCCGGTGCCAGCACCACATACGGATAAACCGCACACTCGGCAATCGTAGGCCGCCCCATTGCCAGCCAGTCATGCTGTTCAAGGTGTTTGTCGAGTAGCCCCAACACAACAGACGATTTCTGCAGGGCCTCGGCCTTGTTCAGCGCAGCGCCGAATTTCTGCACCAGTCGCGCCGCGCAAAGGCTGTGCTGGATCTCGTTGCCGGCGAACGACAACCATTGGGCGATTTCGGCCTGGCCTTGAGGGTGAGCGGGCCACCACGCCAGGCCGCCATATTCGCCAGCGAGGTAAATCAGAATGGCCTGCGAGTCGCGCAGGACGACCGGACCATCTTGTAGAACAGGTAATTCGCCCAGAGGATTGAGGTCAGACAGTGGTGGCTTTTTATGCTCGCCGTTCAGAAAGTCCACCGCTACCACTTCAAGCTCGATATGGGCCAGGGCAGCGAACAAGCGGACTTTGTAGCAGTTGCCGGAGGCTTGCAGATCGTACAGTTTCATTGTGTGTCTCCATCGACGAGTTGATTGAATTCCAGAACGTTGCCATCGGGGTCGCGGATGAACAGTGCAATTCGTCGCGGGCCGATGGGGTGCGGCCCTTCAGTGACGACAATTCCCTGCGCGTCGAGCCAGCGCTCGAGCGCCTGCAAGTCATCGACGATAAACGCCGGGTGCGTCATGCCGGGTAGTTTCAGCGGGGCATCCAGCAACACGTTGTGAGCACGGGGCACGCGAACGCCATTGAAGATCAGGTTGATGCGCACGCCGTCCGGGCTGAGCATCTCGTTGGCTTCGTAACGTGGAAAACGCGCACTCTCGACAAAACCAAGCGCCTGATAGAAGGCCAGTGCGCGGTTTTGGTCGCTGACGCGAATACCGATGTGGTCGTATGCGAGAATCCGGGCGGGGTTGGGTTGCAGACTCATGAGGTTGAAACTCCGGTTGGAAGCAGTTTCGCAAGTGTCGGCCACGGCAGCGGTTTCACCTATGCTGCGGACCTCACAAGACCTATGCACTAATCGCACAAATCAGAAGGTGGCAATGGACAGGCTCAAGGCAATGGCCAATTTCGTGCGGATCGTCGACAGCGGCAGTCTGAGTTCGGCGGCGGATGTCACCGGGCAATCGGTTGCGTCGCTGGTCCGCTCGCTGGCCGCTCTGGAAAGTCATCTGGGCGTACGCCTGTTGAACCGCAGCACGCGGCGCATGGCTCTGACCGATGAGGGCGAGGAGTATTTGCACTGGACCCGGCGCATGCTCGCGGACTTCGATGATATGGAACAGCGCCTTGATGGCCGCGACGGAATCGTACGCGGCCTTCTTCGGGTGACGGCACCTGTCGAGTTCGGACAGCGTTATATCGCCCCGTTGGTAAACGCCTTTCTCTGCGAGCATCAGAACATCAACGTCGAGCTGAACCTCAATGACCAGATCGTGCCTCTGCTTGACGAGCGCCTTGATCTGGCGTTGCGCATCGGCCATCTCCCGGACTCGGCGATGGTCGCGCGCAGAATCGGTGCGACCCGGCTGGTGACCTGTGCAAGCCCGGATTACCTGCGCACCGCCGCGCTTCTGGACACCCCGAAATCCCTGCCTGAGCATGCGTGCATCACGCTGGCTTCGCATGGCCGGCAGTGGTACTTCCGACAGCAGAGCAAAGAGTTGATACAGGACATCACACCCAGACTGGTCTGTAATCAGGTCCGCGCCGCCAGCCTGGCCTGCGTACAGGGTCTGGGCGTGACCCGGCTGATGCATTACCAGGTTGCAGATGAACTGGCTGACGGTCGCCTGATCAGGGTACTCAATAACTTCGAAACGGCAGATCTGCCGATTCAACTGGTTTATCCGCACGCCTTACAGCTCTCGCCACGGGTCAAGGCATTCGTCGAATGGGCAATTCCACAGCTGGAAAAATGCCTGCCTGATCCCTCTCTTCAAGACCGATAGCGCTGCCAAAAGCTCATCTGATGTACGGCACAGAGGAACCTGTGCTCGCAGTGGAAATGTGAAAATTTTGTTAACTATTTGTTCGCAGTGTCTTTTTCTGACAGAAACAACCTGCCACAATAATGCGAACAGTTATCAACATTATTATCATCCAGCCATGGACGGCTTCAGGGAGTGTCGGGTTCATGCCGGGCCAGCAATCGCAAAGCCGTTTTCTTTTTACCCCTGCCCTGCTGACAATGGGCATCTGGATCGCAACTTCTCACGCTGCCTACGGCGCTGAAACGCAAGCCACAGAAGCGTCATCGGCGACGACAATGGAGCTGGGCGCGACGCAAATCAGCAGCGACCAACTTGGCTCTACTACCGAAGACAGTCAGTCCTACACCACGGGCCCGATGCAGACAGCGACCAAATTGCCGCTGACCATCCGCGAAACCCCGCAGGCTGTGACCGTCGTCACTCGTCAGCGCATGGACGACCAGGCCATGACCAGCATCAACGACGTGGTGAAATACACCCCAGGTCTGTTTTTGGACCAGTCCAGCGGACCGGGTCGGCAAACCTACACCTCTCGCGGTTTCGACATCGACAACATCATGTACGACGGCCTGCCCGCCTCCTACTCGGGCTACACGGCAGGCGTTCAACCCAACCTGGCCATGTTCGATCATGTCGAGGTGATCAGAGGCGCTACAGGCTTGGCGACAGGGTCTGGTAACCCTTCAGCGGCGATCAATATGGTGCGCAAACGTCCTACCGCCGTTCCACAAGTCACCCTCACCGGCACGGTCGGGAGCTGGGACGACTACCGCGGCGTATTCGATGCCTCCGGACCACTGAACGATAGCCGCACGGTACGCGGCCGAATAGTCGGTTCCTACCAGGATGCCAACAGTTTCCGCGACAAGGAAAAAAGCGATCACGGCGTTTTCTACGGGGTGGTCGAGGCCGATCTGAACGATGCCACGACCGCCACTCTGGGCTTGTCTCGTCAGGAAGATCAGACCAATTACTTCTGGGGCGGTCTGCCCCTCGGCACTGACGGCCATCACCTGAACCTGCCGCGCTCGACCTATTCCGGCTCGGATTGGGAAAACAAGAAAATCCGCATAGACACCGTGTTCGGTGAGCTGGAGCACCGTTTCGACAACGACTGGAAACTACGCGTAGCAGGCTCGAGCTCGTCGCTGGACGGTCTGTTTTCAGGTACTTACCTGTCGCGCTACAACGGCCCGCTGGAAACGACGGCCTATCAGTCCAAGCCTGAGGAGCAGCAGACTGCGTTCGATGTCTACGCCAGCGGACCGGTCGAAGCGTTTGGGCGCACCCATGAAGTGGTGGTCGGCACCAGCAGGCGCGTGTACGACAAGACCAGCAAGGAATACAGCCCCTACGACACAGGACTGCCGATTGGCGCGCCGAAGCCGGACTTCGTCCGCGATGGCAAGACGCATAGCATCGCCACTCAGGACGCGATTTACCTCACTACACGTCTGAGCCTGGCCGACCCGCTGACCCTGATCCTCGGCGGCCGTCTGGACTGGTACGACTACGACGATCGCTCTGGCGATGAAGACTACAAGGTCACCCGCAATCTGACCCGCTACGCTGGGCTGATCTACAAGCTGGATGAACACCATTCCCTGTACACCAGCTACACCGATGTCTTCCAGCCACAGAGCGCGCAAAGCTTGTCTGGCAAGGTGCTAGACCCCGTCGTGGGCGAAAACTATGAAGTCGGCATCAAGGGCGAATATTTCAACGGCGCCCTCAATGCCAGCCTGGCAGTGTTCCGGATCGACCAGAAAAACCTCAAGACCGAGTCACCGACCCAGGCGGGCTGCGCGGTCCTGACCTGTTACGACGCAGCCGGTCTGGTACGCAGTCAGGGCATCGAGATGGAACTGCAAGGCGCGCTGACCGAGAACTGGCAAGTCGGCGCAGGCTACACCTATGCCCGCACCCACTACCTCAAGGACACCGATCCGGCGAACAAGAACCAGCAATTCAACACCGACACACCTGAGCACCTGTTCAAGGTATCGACCGTCTACCGCCTGCAAGGCGCACTGGAAAAGATGCGCGTCGGCGGCAACGTCTACTGGCAGAGCCGCATGTACAACGACATCGCGCTCACCGATGGAAGCTATCGCCTGGAACAAGGCAGCTACGCCGTTGCTGATCTGATGGCGGGGTATCAAGTGAGCAAGAACCTCGACTTGCAACTGAACGCCAACAACATCTTTGACCGCACCTACTACACGGCGATTGGCGCAAGCTCGGTATGGGGCTCTACCGACGTCTACGGCAACCCACGCAGCTATGCGTTGACGGCCAAGTACAGCTTTTGAGCCTGAGCCACGCTGCTATCAGGCATGCTCGGTAGCAGCGTGGTTACGTCTCACACCCCAAACACCTTCGCCATACCGCCCACCCCTTTGGCCGTCAGCTTCAGTGCTCTGGAGTCCAGATGGCGGCTTACCCAGCCGCGCGTGAGCATCAGCTCCAGCAGCGCCGCCCCCAGAGCGCCACCAATGTGCGGGGCGCGTTCGCTCCAGTCCAGGCAGGCGTAGGCCAGACGTCTGCGTTGCTGACGTACTGCGTCTACGTCGATGCCCAGCGCATTCAGTGATTCGACACCCCGCTCACTGATCACATAGTCCTTGCCCTGCTCATTTAACCAGCCGGCCTTCAGTAAGGCATCGTGTAACTTGACGGCGACTTCACCGGCGCAGTGGTCGTAACAGGTTCGAGCCTGTCGCAAGGCCGAAGGCGTGTTGGGTTTGAAGGGCACGGCGCTGTGTTGAGTCAGTAACAGCAAGGCTTCCAGCGCTTGCGCCACCTGCGCATTGGCCAGTCGATAGTAACGATGCCGGCCCTGTACGAGCATTTCCACCAGCCCCTGCTCACGCAAACGCGCGAAATGGCCGCTGGCACTCGATGCGCCTATATCGGCCAGCGCCGCCAGCTCGGTCGCGGTTCGTGCGCGCCCGTCCAGTAGCGCGCAAAGCATTCGGGATCGTGCTGGGTCAGCAATGGCACCCGCCACTGCCGCCAGCGAGAGGTCTGCTGCTTCAACATCCATAGTTCAGCCATCCCTGAAGTGTTCTCGTAGGCGGTCATCATACTGCTGCCAAACCACTTGAAGGGATTCACCCATGCATCAATCGAGTTTTTTTGGCAGAAAAGTCGTCGCTGCTACATTTCTGATGGCTGTGTTTGGCTGGGGCATCGGCTTTTACGGTCCGCCGATATTCATGTATGCCGTGATTCAGAGAACCGGCTGGTCGACCGCGCTGTGCTCGGCTGCGGTCACGGTGCATTTTCTGGCAGGTACGTTGGTCGTGGTCAACCTGCCTGCGTTGTACAAAAGGTATGGCCTCCCGTGGATTACGGTTTCAGGGGCGGCAACCCTTGCTGTCGGTGTGTACGGCTGGTCGATCGCCAATCAGCCCTGGCAATTGTTCATCGCCGCGGCGCTGAGCGGATTCGGTTGGGTAACCATGGGCGCGGCAGCGGTCAACGCTACCATCTCGCCATGGTTTGTCAGCAAGCGTCCTGGCGCATTGGCGATGGCCTATAACGGCGCGAGCATCGGCGGTGTAGTCTTTTCATCGGGCTGGGTGTACCTGATTGACCGGTTCGGGTTCAGCCTTGCTGCGGTCGTGGTGGGTGTGCTTTCAACAGGTGTGATCGCGCTCCTCGCTTTCGGTGTGTTCCGCTTCAGGCCTGAACATCTGGGTCAGCACCCCGACGACATTCTCCAGATAACCACTGAGCTGCCTCCATTCCAGGACACTGCGCCCATAACGTTACGGAGTAACCGACCATTCCTCACGCTGGCGGCAGCCATGTCGCTCGGGCTGTTCGCACAGATTGGCCTGATCAGCCAATTATTCCTGCTGCTGATTGATCACGTCACACAGCAGACCGCAGGTATGGCCATGGGTGTCGCTACCTGCAGCGCTATCTTCGGCAGGTCTCTGTCCAGCAGGCTGTTAGCGCCAGGCACCTGTCGACGCCACATCGCCTGCCTGAGTTACGCCTGCCAGTGCCTGGGCTGTGTGGTGCTGATGTTTATAGGCACAAGCTCTGCCCTGTTATGGGCCGGCATGATTCTTTTCGGTGTGGGTATCGGCAATGCGACATCACTGCCTCCGCTAATTGCCCAAGCGGAATTTCCCAGGCATCAGGTTGCGCGCGTGGTGACGTTGATCGTCGCCATCGCTCAAGGCTGCTACGCCTTTGCGCCAGCACTCTTCGGTGGTGTCCGGACTTTATTCAACGGGCCTGACAGCGACCTGATAGCGCTGGCACTTGCTGCCAGTATTCAGGCGGCAGCGATACTTGTCCTCATCAGCATGCGGCCACATGGAAAACCGTAGCCAATGCCAAAAACAGAGTGATCACTCTGCTTTTAAAAAAGAATATTAATTTCTATAAAATAGTAAAAAACACTAATTTATTGCCTTAAATATGAATTTTATGGGATTAAATCAAAGTTAAATCCGTATAGTTGATACGTGAATTTACATACCATCAAATATATAAAATTGCATTCGTGTATTTTACCGTTCAGCAATTTTCTGCTTGTCACGCACGTTTTGAAGAACCTGTCGGCCGCCCCGAGCTGCCGACTTGCCTGTCTGCCTGTTTCATATTTCTATTTGGAGACTCTCCCGATGGCCAGCCCCCTGCTGCCTGTTGTTGCCACTTTACTGATGTCCCTCGCCGCCCTGCCGGTGTCTGCCGCTGACAGGCAGAACCCGCTGCCATCCACGTCGAGCGAGCGCCGCGCAGAGGTCGACGCTCAGCGTGAGCAGATCACCGGTGCCGACGCTGCCGTACAGAAAACGCCCAATGGCGCGCAAACGGTGGTGGATGCGCCGATCGACACTGCTGACGCCCCTGCCGGCAATGAAGACCACTGAGTGACCCACTGACTGCAACCGATCAACCTATGAATGACGTAAGGAATAACTCCGTGTCCATGATCAAACAAGGCCTGGGCCTGAGCCTGTTGGCGCTCGGTATCGCCCAGGCAGGCAGCGTGTTCGCTGTGACGCCGATGACAGGCAATGAAGTCGAAGCGCGCGTAGGCGCAATGCTGGACAACATGACGCAATCGGAAAAAATCAATTTCTCGCGCGTTGACGACGGCCGGATGATTCCGAAGCTGGACAAGTTCAACCTGCAGGGTACGGTCGCCTATGATTCGGCGATGGGCGTGCTGGTCGGCGGCAAGACGTTCGGTGCGCAGTACCCTTCCCCGTCAGCACTCGCAGCCACCTGGAGCATCAATCGGGCCAAGGAATTCGGTCTGGCTATCGGCTACGAAACCCGGATAGCGGGCGGGCAGCAAATGCTCTCGCCAGCCATCAACCTCTACCGTACGCCTTTCAACGGGCGAGCGGCTGAGTACATGAGCGGCGAAGACCCGTTTCTCGGTGCCGTATTGGCGCCTGCCGTGACCAACGGCATTCAGGTTCAGGGCGTCCAGGCGGCCGCCAAGCATTACCTGATGAACGAGCAGGAAGCGAACCGTCATTATCTGGATGTGAAGATTGACGAGCGAGCGATGCAAGAACTGTATCTGCCTGGCTTCGAGTCACTGGTCAAGAACGCCAATATCGCCTCGATCATGTGCGGCTACAACAAGATCAACGGCGAATACGCGTGTGAAAACCATCACCTCATCACCGACATCCTGAAAGGCCAATGGGGCTTTCAAGGTAACGTCATGAGCGATTTCAACTCGGTTCAGGACGCCTTCAAGGGTGCGTGGGCGGGTACCGATATCGACATGCCCAGCGGACTCCAGTTTACTGAAGCCAAACTGCTGCCTTATGTCTGGAATGGTCAACTGCATCAGAACGTGATCGACGACAAGGTGCGCAGAAACCTGAGAGCACTGGTCAGCTACGGCTTTGACAAAGGGATCAACAAGGCGCAGCCACTGGAGCATCGTGAGTACGGGCAACTGGCCGCATTGAACGTGGCCAGAGAGTCGATAGTTCTGCTGCGCAACCAGCCGGTAGACGGAAACAAGCCTCTGCTGCCACTGTCCAGAAACGCAAAGATAGCGGTCATTGGTGATCTGGCCATGCAGCCCCCGACCGCGCCGTTCGGTACGGCTTATTCGGCACCCGCAAGCTATGTCACTGAACTGAGCGGCCTCAAGCAACTGGCGTCGAATACATCCAACGTGGAATACCTTTCACAGATGAGCCTGAACCCGAAGTCGTCGGTCTGGTATCAGCCCGCTAAAGACCAACAGGCCATCAGCAATACCGGTGTAAAAGCCGAGTATTACGCCAATACCTCGCTGTCCGGCGACCCGGTTGCAACCCGCGTCGAACCCGGCATCAATCTGGACTGGATTACCAACACCAACCAGACCGATAACGGCACCAGCACAGTCAACGGCTATACCCCGTCAGCAGGCTCGTTCTCGGCGCGCTTCACCGGCAAGATCAAACCGACGATCAGCGGCCCTCAGGTGTTCAAGGTACGGGCGGACGGTGCCTATAAACTCTGGATCAATGACGAGCTGGTGCTTGAGGATGAGGGCTCGCAAGTCTCGTTCGACCTGATTCCAGTGGTGCCGCGCACTGTCAAAACGGCCAGTCTCAAGGCCGGTACCGAGTACAACGTGCGCCTGGAATATCGCCGGCTTAAAGGCAACTTCACTCCGGTGCTGGGTGGCATGAACGGTGTGCAGATGAGCTGGGCAGCGTTGCGTCCACCGAAGAACCTGGGGGATTACGACGCTGTCGTGGTAGCCGCCGGCAATAACTTCGAATACGAGGGTGAGTCGCTTGATCGGCCGTTCGAACTGCCGCAATTCCAGTCCGAGTTGATCAGCTTCATTCAGAAAGCCAACCCCAAAACCATCGTCGTACTGCACGGTGGCGGTGGTATGGATATGCAGCCCTGGGCTGACAAGGTAGCTGCGTCTCTGCACGCATGGTATCCGGGGCAACAGGGTGGTCAGGCACTGGCCGAAATTCTGTATGGCAAGGTCAACCCGTCGGGCAAGCTTCCGATCACCCTGGACAAGAAGGCGCAGGACAACCCCAGCTATGCTTCCTACTCGAACCCGGTGCCGTACTATTTCAGCAGCGCCAACCCTCCAGTTGAAATGACCTACAGCGAAGGCCTGTACCTGGGCTATCGCGGTTACGACAAGAAGCACACCAAACCGCTCTATCCATTCGGTTTCGGGCTTTCCTATACCACGTACGAGTACAGTGATCTGAAACTGTCGAGCAACGTATTGGCTCCGGGCGCGACCATTCAGGCCTCTTTCAAGGTCACCAATACTGGCGACAAGGCAGGTTTTGAAGTTGCTCAGCTTTATGTGCAGCCATCCAGGCCTCAGGTTGATCGCCCGGAGAAAGAGTTGAAGGGCTTTACCAAGGTTTACCTGAAGCCAGGCGAAAGCAAAACCGTCACGATTGCACTGGACTCGCGTTCTTTCGCTTATTACTCACCCGATTCGGTGAGCTGGAACGTCGACCCTGGCAAGTTCAAGGTCCTGGTGGGCAAGGACTCGGAAAACCTGGCACTCGACCGCACGGTAGTAGCGCTTTATCCGGAGCAACTGACCACACGAGATTCAAACCCCCTTCCAGTCCCCCTGCGCAAGGCAGTACAAGTCAAGGCAGAGCAGGCTTACTAAGCAACAGCCATTCTGAGTAGCGGTAATCGGTGGTCGATGCGACCACCGATTACTCTCATGCGATTGATCGTTGATCAGCGCCCTGCCAGTTCCTGCGCCAGTCGTTCGAGAAACCTGGCAAATGCGCTGTCTATCTGCACGTCTGCTGGCGATCGAAGCCACTGAATCTGCATGCCATCCATCATCGCAACTATCTCAAGGCTGATTTGCCTGACATCAACGTCCTGGCGAATTTCACCTGCCTGAGCCAGCACATTCAGATGCGTCTGAAGATGACTGTGCACAATCTGGAAACGCTCACTGAACCAGCGGTGTGCAGGGTGCGTGACCGACAGACTTTCAGTGTTGATGATCATCAGCGCCTGGCTGACGGAGGCGTCTTCGATGCTGAAACTCATGACCTGCTTCAGAAAGGCCATGAACCCCTCCAGCGAAGCGACTTGCCCGGCGTCCTGCAACCTGGCAGCAACGTACTGATCCCTATGTTCAAGAACAGCTTGCAACAACACCAGTTTGGTCGGGAAATGATGCAGCAATCCGACCTGAGAGAGACCTGCAACCTTGGCAATGTTAGACAACGAGGCCCCCGCATAGCCATCCCGGGCGAAGATGGTCATGGCTGCCTGAATGATCTCTGCCTTGCGCACCTCCCCTTTGGGAAGACGTCGCTTCACCGCAGGCTGCTTGACTGTGGCGGGTGTATCAGAACTGTTTGAATTCACGGACATACGAAGGGCACTGTTCGCACAACGAAAGGATAAATCGTAGCATGCGACCGGAAGAAACCCGGAAAAAAGGCCTGAGCACCGATATTGACGCCCTTTAAAGAAACCCGCACGCATGCCGATGCATACCGAAGCCCGACTGTATGTCGATAGCCATAGAGAGACATATCCAAAGTACGGCACCTGACACCCGGACGCTGAGGGGCACTGGCAAGCGTCGACCTCGACAGTGAGATTGCAGTGCGAAAAGCAGCCACGGGCAGCTGCCCGACCATGCAGACAATTAACGTGTGAGCCGGAGGCGCTCTGAAATACCTGACAAGAGAAGAGCTGGAAGCACAGGTCGTGCACCTGCGCGCAGCACTTGAAGAAGCCGGTATCGACGCCGGGCCGGAAAACGGCGCAGCAGCACTGCCCAGCCGGGAGGCGCGCAAGCGTGCGGCTTTTGACAGCGCGTTGGACTTTGCCATGATCCTCACGGATCCAGACGGCATCATTACCGACTGGAATCCGGGTGCAGAACAGGTGTTAGGCTGGTCCGCTGCACAAATGGTCGGGCAGGATGCGGAGTGTTTCTTCACGCCGGAGGACCGCGCCTGCGGCCGGATCGAACATGAAATGCAACTCGCTCTGAGCGTCGGCCGAGCGTCGGACGAACGCTGGCACCTGCGCAAGGATGGTCAGCTGTTCTGGGCGTCTGGCGAAATGATGCCGCTGTATGACGAGGAAAATACTCACCTTGGCTTCGTCAAGATCCTGCGCGACCGCACCCGGGAGCATCTGGTGGCACGCGCAACCGAAGAAGCCCAGGAACGTTACCGGTTGGCCGCCAAGGCTACCAATGACGCAATATGGGATTGGGATTTTACCGCCAACCACGTGCTCTGGAATGACGCACTGGAACAGGCATACGGCCACCCCCTGGCGACACTGGACACCTCCGGTAACTGGTGGATAGCCCAGATCCATCCCGATGACCAGACACGCATTTACCACTCTATCCATGCATTGATTGACGGCAGCGGCACTGCCTGGACCGATGAATACCGTTTTCGCCGATTCGATGGTACTTATGCCAATGTTCTGGACCGTGGTCATGTGATACGCAACAACGAGGGCAAAGCCGTACGCATGATCGGCGCGATGCTCGACATGTCACAGATGCAACAGGCAGAAAACGCGCTGCGCCAGAGCGAAGAGCGCTCCAGAGCCATGCTGGAGACCATCGAAGCAGCGTTCGCCATCATTCAGGTCAAGTTCGATGCAGACGACAGCCCGGTAGACTACCGGTTCATCGAGGTCAATCCTGCCTTTGAACGTCAGGCCGGTGTCGATTTGCGTGGCAAGTGGGTGACCGAGTTTGCTCCAGACCTGGAGCGTTTCTGGTTTGAAGCTTATGGCCATGTCGCCAAAACCGGCGAACCTGCCAATTTCGAGAATTACGCCAAGGCGTTCGAGCGCTGGTTTGAAGTCAGAGCGGTGCGTGTCGGTGAACCGGCTGATCGACAGATTGCAGTCATCTTCAGTGACGTGACGGAAAGACGCAACGCCGAGGAGCGATTGCGCACCAGCGAAGCCGTCGCACGCGCGAACGTCGACCGCGTTCAGCTCGCCCTCGCCGCGGGTGCGATTATCGGTACCTGGCATTGGGACTTGACGGCCGACCGCTTTACCGTCGACGAAGCCTTCGCCAAGGCGTTTGGTCTTGACCCCGCTCTGGGCTTCGATGGTTTGAGTCTGGAACAGGTCATTGCCACTGTTCATCCCGAAGACAAACAAGGCTTGATCGATGCGATCAACGCGGTCATCACCAGTGGGCGTGTTTATGCCCACCAGTATCGGGTCCGCCGTGCCGACGGCCTCTACTACTGGATCGAGGCGAACGGCCGCGTCGACCGTGCCGATGACGGCACTCCACTGAGCTTCCCGGGCGTGCTCATCAACGTCGATGAACGACGTGCTGTGGCGGCCGAGCGCGACCGGGCCACTGCAGCGCTGCGCTCGCTCAACGACACGCTTGAACAGCGCGTGGCAGCACGCACCGCGGAACTGATGCAGGCTGAAGAAAAGCTGCGTCAGTCGCAGAAAATGGAAGCTGTGGGGCAACTGACTGGCGGTCTCGCCCATGATTTCAACAACCTGCTGGCGGGCATTTCCGGTGCTCTGGAATTGATGAACACCCGTATTGCACAGGGGCGCTGGAACGATGTAGACAAATACATCGTCACCGCACAGGGCGCTGCCAAGCGCGCCGCGGCCTTGACGCACAGGCTTCTGGCCTTCTCCCGACGCCAGACACTGGACCCACAGCCGACCGACGTGAACAGGCTGATGAAAGGCATGACAGACCTTATCCAGCGCACGGTAGGCCCCAGCATCGTGGTCGAAACCATTGGCACCATAGGTCTATGGCCAACGCTGGTCGATGCAAGCCAGCTGGAGAACGCGCTGCTGAATCTGTGTATCAACGCCCGCGACGCGATGCCGGACGGCGGGCGCATCACGATCGAGGCCGACAACCAATGGATAGAAGGTGATGTGGCGCGGATGCACGATATGCCTGAGGGTCACTATCTGTCGCTGTGCGTGACCGATACCGGCACAGGCATGACGCCCGATGTCATCGCCAAGGCATTCGACCCTTTCTTCACCACCAAGCCCATTGGTCAGGGCACCGGTCTTGGTCTGTCGATGATTTACGGGTTCGCCAATCAGTCCGGCGGTCGGGTGCGCATTCAGTCGCAGGTGGGCAAAGGAACCTCGATATCCCTGTATCTGCCACGTTACGACGGTACAGCGACAAGAGACGAGAGCGATGTGCACCAGGCGCCGTTCGAGTTTACCCAGTCTGGAGAGACCATTCTGATCGTGGACGACGAACCGACGGTACGCATGCTGCTCACCGACGCGCTCGGGGATCTGGGTTATACCCTGATCGAGGCGGCCGACAGCCTGGCCGGCCTCAAACTGCTGCGCTCGGACGTGCATATCGATCTGCTCATCACCGACGTGGGCTTGCCCGGTGGCATGAACGGGCGACAGATGGCCGACGCGGGACGCGAAGTACGTCCGCATCTGAAAACCCTGTTCATCACCGGTTATGCAGAAAACGCTGCCATTGGTGACGAGCAGCTCGGGCCAGGCATGCGGGTACTGACCAAGCCGTTTGCGATTGATGCTCTGGCTGCCCGAGTCCAGGAGTTGATGAGCGCCTGATGCAACCGGCTCGTTGCGATCCTGCTTCGGGCCTTCAACATTGAGCGCTGCGCGAACCCGGTGCTAACATGCGCGACCGCCATGCAGGCAAGGGAATAACCGGGTCATGAGCAGTATCCGCGAGCGCAACAAAGAACTCATCCTGCGCGCTGCCAGCGAAGAATTCGCCGACAAGGGCTTCGCCGCCAGCAAGACCAGCGATATCGCGGCCAAGGCCGGTGTCCCCAAGCCCAACGTCTATTACTACTTCAAATCCAAGGAAAACCTCTATCGCGAGGTGCTGGAAAGCATCATCGAGCCCATCCTGCAAGCATCGACGCCGTTCAATCCTCAAGGTGTACCGGCCGACGTACTGAGCAGCTACATCCGTTCGAAGATCCAGATTTCCCGTGACCTGCCCTTCGCCTCAAAAGTGTTCGCCAGCGAGATCATGCACGGCGCCCCGCACCTTACGTCAGAGCAGATCGAACAGCTCAATGGGCAGGCGCGGCACAATATCGAATGCATTCAAGCCTGGATCGACAGCGGGCAGATCGCCCCGCTCGATCCCCATCACCTGATGTTCACCATCTGGGCCGCGACCCAGACCTACGCAGATTTCGACTGGCAGATCGCAACCGTTACCGGCAAGGCGAAACTGGAGGACGCTGATTACGAGGCCGCGACCCGGACCATTCTCAGGCTGGTGCTCAAGGGTTGCGAGCCGGACAGCTGAACCCCACCCCGCTTTGCTGCAGACGCAAAAAACCCGCCGAAGCGGGTGGTTTTGCAACATGACCATTCCAACATCCTGTCAGTAGCCTCCTGGCAATGGTCGATCTTCCCTGATCGCTGCGGCGTTCCTTCGCTGCAGCTGTTGAATTGGATCCTACATTCACTGAGGGTCCGTCGATAGAGCCAATCGCGTCTGTTGCTGTAAGCCTTTCGCCATAGCGATGTACGCCGTTAAAAAGTGTGACCGGCCGCTCATGTTTGGTCAGGATGCGCCGAGATGCTTAAAAGGCTCTGAATCGCGCGTTGCGCGGATCGGAGTCATCAGAAGAAAAAAAATAATGCATGGGATGCCAATCATGAGTATGCGCAGTTTGTCCATCAGTCGCCGTCTGTGGCTGATTCTTGTCGTTTCAGTGCTGATGCTCTTCGTCCTGTCGGCGACGCTGCTCAGGCAGCTGCATAACGACCTGTATCAGGCCAAGGCCGAGAAAACCATGCATGTGGTGCAGACTGCCAGCGGCATCCTCTCGTTTTATCAGGGGCTTGAAGCTGCAGGCGGCATGACACGCGAGGCTGCGCAACAGCAGGCCTTGAAAGAGATAAAGAGCCTGCGTTACAGCCAGAGCGACTACTTCTGGATCAACGACCTGCGCCCGGTGATGATCATGCACCCCACCAACCCCAAACTTGAAGGCCAGGACATATCGACCATCAAGGACCCGGACGGCTTTGCGGTGTTCAACGAAATGGTCACGCTGGTCAAAGCCCAGGGTGCCGGGATGGTGAATTACCGCTGGCCCAAGCCCGGTGCCAGCGAGCCGGTGAAAAAAACTTCTTACGTGCAGCTTTTTCAGCCCTGGGGCTGGATTCTGGGGTCGGGCGTATACGTCGATGACGTAGCGGCAGAGTTCAAGGCACAGCTATGGAACGCCGGCATCTTCATCGCAGGCATCGTGCTGGTCATGGTCCTGCTACTGGTCATGATTGTGCGCAGTATCGTGCGACCGCTGAGAGCGGCGGTCGGTGCAATGGCCAGCATCGCCAGTGGCGAAAGTGACCTGACCCGTACGCTGGAAACCCACGGCAAGGATGAAATCACCGAGCTGGGCGTTCACTTCAACGCCTTTGTCGCCAAGCTGCGCAATGTCGTCGGCCAGTTGCAGAATTCGGCAGTAGCACTGGGCCAGGCCTCAACGGATCTGGGCAGCAATGCCGGGCAGGCGCAGAAACGTAGCGAGCAGCAGTCCCAACAAATGGACCTGGTTGCCACCGCGATCAACGAAGTGACCTATGGCGTACAAGACGTGGCCAAGAACGCCGAGCAGGCCGCCAACGAAATGCGTGATGCCGAGTCACAGGCGCAGCAGGGTCAGGTCAACATCGATAACAGCCTGCGCCAGATCGAACACCTGTCCGCCACCATCGGCCAAGCCGTTGAAGTGATGCAGAGTCTGGCCAGCGAGAGCACGCAGATCGGCAGTGTACTGGAAGTCATCAGTTCGATTGCCGAGCAGACCAACCTGCTGGCACTGAACGCCGCCATCGAAGCGGCACGCGCAGGTGAACAGGGTCGTGGCTTTGCCGTAGTGGCTGACGAAGTACGTCTGCTGGCCCAGCGCACCCAGAAGTCGACTGCAGAAATCCAGGCCATGATCGAACGCCTGCAAAAGCATTCCGACGCGGCGGTCAAGGTAATCGGCGACAGCAGCCGTTCCTCGCAACTGACTATCGAGCAGGCCAACCAGGCAGGCCAGAGCCTGACGTCCATCAGTCAGGCGCTACGCAACCTCAATAGCCTGAACACCTCCATTGCCAGCGCTACTCTGCAACAGACGCATGTGGTAGACGACATCAACCAGAACGTGACCCAGGCCGCGCAACTGTCCCAAAGCACTGCACTCGCCGCTGAACAATCGACTTCGGCCAGCCTGCACCTGCGCGACTTGAGCGAAGAACTGAACGGGCTGCTGAAGCAGTTCCGGGTTTAAATCTGCATTGCGATGGGGTGCACGGAACCTAGTGCGCCTCTTGTTGCCTGACACCTGCTTAATCAATCGCTCATTTAGCTGCTTATTTATTGCAGGGGGTCACATGCGCACACTGGAATTGGCAGGCAGAACTGTACCAGTGCTGGGTCAGGGCACCTGGCACATGGGTGAAAAAGGGCACCTGCGCTCGGCAGAAATTGCTGGCCTTTGCCTGGGTATCGAACAGGGCCTGACCCTGATCGACACCGCCGAGATGTACGCCGACGGCGCTGCCGAAGAGATCGTCGGGCAAGCCATCGCCGGGCAACGCGACAAGGTATTCGTGGTCAGCAAGGTCTACCCGCACAATGCCAGCCGCAGCGGTATCCCGGCCGCGTGCGAAGCAAGCCTGCGAAGGATGAACACCGACTACATCGACCTTTATCTGTTGCACTGGCCGGGCCAGTACCCACTGACCGAAACCGTCGAAGCGTTCGAACGCTTGCAGGAAGCGGGTAAAATCGGCGCCTGGGGTGTTTCCAACTTTGATGTCCCGGACATGATCGAGCTGAACAACCCGCGTTGCGCGACCAATCAGGTGCTGTACAACCCGGAACAACGCGGCATCGAGTTCGACCTGATGCTGTGGAGCGCTGATCGCCACCTGCCATTGATGGCGTACTGCCCGATTGGCCAGGCAGGCGATCTGCTCTATCACCCTGCCCTGCACGAAATCGCCAAACGCCATGACGCAACACCGGCGCAGATTTCCCTGGCGTGGGTGCTGCGTCAGGACAACATGATCGCCATTCCCAAGGCGACCAACCCGGAGCATATTCGTCTGAACATCGCTGCCGAGCAGATTCGCCTCACCGAGCGCGACCTGGCCGACATTGACCTGGCCTGGCCAGCGCCGACTCGCAAAGTACCGCTGGCAATGGTCTGACCGGTGTCGATGCAGTCGCAGCTGTCGATTGACTGAACGGCCGCCAATGCGGCCGTCTCTTCATGTGACAGATGACACACCTGGCAACAAGCTGTCACAAATATGAAATAACGCCTTGTCATCATGCGGCCTTCGCCTCCCTGCCCGGGCCAGGCCGCACGTGGACAGCCATGAACCACAGTATTGCTCACCACCATCAGGACTCCGACCTTTTCGGTCTGCTCTACGGCTTCCGTTTTCGCCACGCCGAAAGTGGTCAGGAAATCGGCTCAGCCGCCGCGCTGGATTACCTGCAAAACCCTCCCGAAGAGAACGACTTCATCTGGCTGCACCTGAACCTGTCGCACGCAGCCTGCGAGCGCTGGATGAAAACCCATCTGGACCTTCCGGAAGAGTTTTTCGAGGCCCTGCACGAAGGTTCGCGCTCCACCCGAATCGAGCACGTCGACGCCACGTTGCTGGCGGTAGTCAACGATGTGGTGTTCGATTTCAACAGGCTCTCGACCGACATCTCGACCTTGTGGGTCTGCGCCCGCCAGCGCTTGCTGATTACCGCCCGGCTGCAGCCACTACGCTCGGTAGACAAGTTGCGCTCAGCGGTCAAGCGCGGCGAACAGTTCGATTCACCGCTGGAACTGCTCGCTCACCTGCTCAGCGACCAAGGCGAAGTGCTGACCCAGTTTCTGCGCAAGACCAGCGTCAACGTCGACCGCATTGAAGACCAGTTGCTTTCGCAGCGACTGAGCAACAATCGCTCCGAACTCGGCGCCATGCGCCGGGTGCTGGTACGTCTGCAACGCCTGCTGGCGCTGGAACCGGGTTCGTTGATGCGGTTGTTGCACAAGCCTCCGCAATGGCTACGCGAGCAGGATGTCCAGGCGCTGCGCCAGTCCATTGAAGAGTCCTCGCTGGTGATCAACGACCTCACGGCACTGGGCGAGCGCATCAAACTGTTGCAGGAAGAAATTGCCGCCAACCTTAATGAACAGAGCAGCAGAACCCTGTTTACCCTGACCGTGGTAACGGTTCTGGCATTGCCGATCAACATTGTCGCGGGCTTTTTCGGCATGAACGTGGGGGGTGTACCACTGGCGTCCGACCCTGAAGGCTTCTGGATTCTGGTGGCACTGGTCGCGACGTTTACGCTGGTCGCGGGACGCTGGGCATTTCGCAAACGTGGCGATTATTGACCCGGCCTGCCGGTTGTCAGAAATCTGGCGCAAAAGGCCACTGATTACTCGCATGTCGCATCTCTGTCACATTTTGCAATGACCATGTCAATATTCTTTCAATCAGGATTGCGAACATGGCTATAAACGCACTTTCTCCCGATGCGACGGGCCGGGCGGGCCTGTCGGCAACTCACTTCGGGCGCAAACCGGGTCGACTGACCATGGTCATTTTCTTCGCGATACTCATCGCCGGCCTGCTATTTACTGGTTACAGCCTCAAGCAGGATGTCGATGACATGGGCACGGTGGTTACCACCTGGACCCCGTTCGTGCTGCTGGGCGTGGCGTTGCTGATTGCACTGGGGTTTGAGTTCGTCAACGGTTTCCATGACACCGCCAACGCAGTCGCAACCGTGATCTATACCCATTCCCTGCCACCCGGCTTCGCGGTGGTCTGGTCGGGGTTCTTCAACTTTCTCGGTGTGATGCTCTCCAGCGGTGCAGTAGCGTTCGGCATCATCGCACTGCTGCCGGTGGAGCTGATTCTGCAAACCGGCTCATCGGCAGGCTTCGCCATGATCTTCGCCCTGCTGATCGCGGCGATCATCTGGAACCTGGGCACCTGGTGGCTGGGCTTGCCAGCGTCCTCGTCGCATACGCTGATCGGCTCGATCATCGGTGTCGGCATCGCCAACGCCTTGATGCACGGACGGGACGGGACCAGCGGCGTGGACTGGTCTCAGGCGACCAAAATAGGCTACTCACTGTTACTGTCGCCGCTAGTGGGTTTCGGCTGTGCCGCCTTGCTGTTGCTGGCCATGCGCATGTTCATCAAGAACCGCGCGCTGTACAAGGCACCAGAAGGCAATGCACCGCCACCGCTGTGGATTCGCGCCATGCTGATTGTGACCTGCACTGGCGTTTCATTCGCTCATGGCTCCAACGACGGGCAGAAAGGCATGGGGCTGATCATGCTGATTCTGGTCGGCACCCTGCCGATGGCCTATGCGCTCAACCGCACCATGCCAGCCGATCAGGCCACTCAGTTCGGTGCGGTGGCAGAGGTCACCCAGCAGGCACTGATGCGCAGTGCTCCCCTGCCTGCCCCGGCTGATTCGCGCCAGACCCTGTCGGATTATCTGGTCAGCAAACAGGCAGGCCCCGACCTGATCCCTGCGCTGGCGGTCATGACCGGCAAGATCGGCAATCAGGTCGCCAGTTACGGCTCGCTCTCGAAGGTGCCTGCGGAAGCGGTGACCAACGTTCGAAACGACATGTACCTGACCTCGGAAACCATTCGGGTGATGGATAAGAACAAGGTAGGCAATTTCGACGCCGATACCCAGACCAAGCTCGATGCGTTCAAAGGGCAGATCGACAGCGCGACGCGTTTTATTCCGACCTGGGTCAAGATTGTGGTCGCTATCGCCTTGGGGCTGGGCACGATGGTCGGCTGGAAACGCATCGTCGTGACGGTAGGTGAGCGCATAGGCAAGACGCACATGACCTACGCACAAGGCGCGTCGGCAGAAGTCGTGGCGATGTTCACCATAGGCGCGGCGGACGTGTACGGGCTGCCAGTATCAACCACCCACGTGCTGTCATCCGGGGTAGCGGGGTCGATGGTCGCCAACGGTTCAGGCCTGCAAATGCGCACCTTACGCAACCTGGCCACCGCCTGGGTGTTGACCCTGCCGGCTGCCATCCTGCTTTCGGGTTCGCTGTACTGGGTGTTCAGCAAACTGTTTTGAGGTCTTCGGCGAGCGGTGCCTGCTGCCATCAAGTCTTGGTGCAGGTCGCAAAGAGGACGCGGAGCGTCCAGAAAGGCATGCGACGCGGAGCGTCGCACGATAGTTGCGATGATCGTTCCGCACGCTCCAGCGTAGGAATGCAGGTCTCGACGCGGAGCGTCGCACGATAGTTGCGATGATCGTTCCGCACGCTCCAGCGTGGGAATGCAGGTCGCGACGCGGAGCGCCGCACGATAGTTGCGATGATCGTTCCGCACGCTCCAGCGTGGGAATGCAGGTCGCGACGCGGAGCGCCGCACGATAGTTGCGATCATCGTTCCTCACGCTTCAGCGTAGGAATGCAGGTCGCGACGCGGAGCGCCGCACGATAGTCGCGATGATCGTTCCGCACGCTCCAGCGTGGGAATGCAGGTCGCGACGCTCTGCGTCGCACAATAGGGGTGGCGAGATTATCGTGCCTCGGGACCCGATGGTTCATCACCCTCTACGCTGGTGTCGATACTCACCACCACCGACATGCCCGGCCGTAAATGCTCGAGCATTGGCTGATCGGCATCGACCACGATGCGCACCGGGATGCGCTGGGAAATCTTCACAAAGTTGCCGGTCGCGTTATCGGCAGGCAGCAGGCTGAATTCAGAACCTGCGGCAGGCGAAATTCGTTGTACGTGGCCGTGCATCTCGTGACCGTCGAGCGCATCGACGGTAAAGCTTACCGGCTGGCCAAGGCGCACATGGGCCATCTGGGTTTCTTTCATGTTGGCAACGATCCAGCGCTGCTCGGGTACCAGCGCCATCAATTGTGCACCCGAGTTGACGTAGGCACCCAGGCGCACGCCGATCTGCCCCAACTGCCCGTCACGCGGGGCGACAATGCGGGTGTTGTCCAGGTCGATGCGCGCCAGTTCGATGGCCGCCTGAGCATTGGCCACTGAAGCTTCCAGTGAGCCACGGTTGACGATCACCGTTTGCAGATCCTCGCGGGCGATCTGCAATACCGCCCTGGCTTCAGCGACCGCGGCATTTGCCTGCGCATCGGCAGCACGGGTCACATCAAGCTCGCTTTTCGATACCGAGCCATCGGTCACCAGTGCCTGATTGCGGCGCAGATCGGCAGCGCTCTTGCGGCTCTGGGCGATACTGTTCTGCAGTTCAGCCTCTCGCTGGCCGATGGTCGCTTCGGCACTGCGTCGCTGTTGCAGGTTATTAGCCAGCGAGGCTTTCTGTACCGCCAGTTGCGCAATGGCCTGATCCAGGCGCTGGCGATAAATACGATCATCCAGACGCACCAGCAAGTCGCCGGCCTTGACGAACTGGAAGTCCTGAACCGGCACTTCGTAAACATACCCGCTCAACTGCGGCCCGATCAGCGTGGTCTGGCCCTTTACCTGGGCGTTCTCGGTGCTCTCGATCGGACTTGCGAACGGTGGCAGTTGCCAGGCGTATAGCACAACCAGCACCCCGACCAGCGCGACGGCAGCGAAAATCACCGAAGACACGACTCGCTTGCGGGTCGAGCGCGGCTTGCTGGTCACCGGCGACGTCAACGGTGCAGGTGGCGGCGCGCTGCGGGTTGCTTCTGTATCTGAGGTCGTGGATTCGTTCATGAAGATTTAACGCCGGAATTGGATACGGAAGGCGAAGCGGCAGGTGCTACAGGTGCCAACGCCAAAGGTTGAGTGGTCATTTTCAGCCACAGGACCCGGGCTGAAATCCAGATCATGGTCAGTACGGCAATCAGGGCGATCAGCATGAACACATCGTTGTAGGCCAGCACATTGGCTTCTCGGGTCGCAGCCGTAGCCATCGCGCGCATGCCTTGAGTGTTGCGCAGCGACGGGTCGGCAATCACTGAACTGTAACTGGCGCTGTAGCTCTGCAATCGCGCCTGAACCAGCGGGTCGATAAGGGTCAAGTGCTCAACGATGTGACTGGAGTGAAACTTCTCGCGCACGATCTGAAAAGTGCCCAGTGCAGCAGACCCGATCAGGCCGCCAATGTTTTGTGTGATCCCGAACAACACCGAAAAACTCACCATGTTGCGCGGGTTGGCCAGTACACCACTGATCCCCAGCACCAGCGTCGGACCGAGAAAAAACGTACCGCCGAATGCCAGCAGGAATTGACTGAGGTACATGTTCGACTGACGGGTCAGATTGGTCGAATGACTGTCCATCCAGGCACCGACTGCCATCATCGCCAGAGAAATCAGCAATGGCTTGATCAGGTGCGCAGGGTTGATGGTCAGCGCACTGACCGCCAACCCGGCCACACTGCCCAGCAACATCACCATGTACAGCGTGTGCAGTTGCTGACTGCCCATGTTCAGCGCCTGAAGAAAGCCTACGGCGCCCACTGACTGCTCGGACAGCACCACGCGAAACAGGATAACGGCCAGCCCTAGACGCAGAATCGCCCCGCTGCCGAGCCAGCGCGTGATCAGCAACGGATTGCTTCGGTTATGCTCGATGGCCAGTCCGGCGCAGATCAGCACAATGGAGGCCGCCGACGCCAGACCTATCCACTGCGCCTCCAGCCACCATTCAATGCGCCCCAGCGAGAGAACGGCACAGAGCAGCGCAAAACCACCAGCCAACAGGCCGAAGGTCAGGAAATCCAGCTTTTCGAACGCCTTGAAACGATCACCCGGTGGTAGCTTGAGCAGCAGTACGCAACCCAGCGAGAGTAGCGCCATACCCAGTTCAAACAGGTACAAACCGCGCCATTGAGCGATCTGCAACAAGTCTTCTGACACCAGGCGGGCCAGCGGCGTCGCCAGCTGGGCGGTGCCAAGCCCGAGCACCAGCGCCTTGAGCCGCCATTTCTGCGGAAACGCCTGAATCATGTAATACAGCCCAAGGGTACTGAGCGCAGCACCAACCATGCCGTGCGCCGCACGCACGGCGATGGCTGAATCAATATCGTTGACGAACAGGTGCGCCAGCGTCACCAGTGCATAAAGCACCAGAAACAGTTCGGTGAACGCGCGCAAACCGAACTGCTGACGAAACTTCACCAGCAGCAGATTCATCGACACATTGGTCATGATGTACGCAGCCGGCAACCAGGCGATGTCCTGCGACGTCGCACCCAGCGCACCCTGCAAATACGGCAGGTTGGCAACCACCAGCGCGTTGCCGAGCCCACCAGTCAGCGCGACGATCACCCCCACCAGCGCAAATGCCCAGCGCCGCGCATCGGAATGCAGAGGCGTCGAAGGCGAGCCGGGCATGGTTGGACGCTCATGGGCGGCCCACTCGCGCGGGGCATATTTATCAGTCATAGAGAACGGTCATGGAGACTTTCATGGGTGCACCCGAGGAATTCCCTTTTGTGACACTAATGACAGTCATAATACTCATCAGCCAGGCAATGATTCACCCCGGTCAGCCCGGCGCATTAAACTCAGTCTCCCCGCAAACGCTCTAAATAGTGGCTTTGTAAAACTTCAGGCTATGCTTAAACGCAGTTTTGCTTTGCACATTTGCGCTGCTAGGATCTTCTGCGACGCTCCAACAAGACTCGAACAAGAAGAAAGCGCAACCGAACAAGGAGTTCAGAATGAGTTCACAGGTTTCATCGGCCCGCCCGGTTCGGCAACCCTCCAGCCGGGATTCGATCGTTGTCGAGGTGCGTAACCACATGGGTCACCTGACCCTCAATCGCCCGGAAGGCCTGAACGCAATCGATCTGGATATGGTCCGCACACTTCGCCAGCAGCTTGACCTCTGGGCTGACGACCCGTCTGTTCATGCAGTGGTTCTGCGCGGCGCAGGTAGCAAAGCATTCTGCGCTGGCGGCGATATCCGTTCACTGTACGAAAGCCATCAGAACGGCCAGGACCTGCACTACACATTCTTTGCCGAAGAGTATGAGCTGGACCTGACCATTCACCGTTACCGCAAACCGATACTGGCCTTGATGGACGGTCTGGTGCTGGGCGGCGGCATGGGCCTGGTCCAGGGCGCTGACCTGCGCGTGGTAACCGAACGCAGCCGGCTAGGCATGCCGGAAGTCGCCATTGGCTACTTTCCGGATGTCGGTGGCAGTTATTTCCTGTCGCGTCTTCCAGGCGAGCTGGGCACCTGGCTGGGCGTGACCGGGTCCCAGATCGGCGCTGCCGATGCCTTGTACTGCGGGCTTGCCAACTGGTCGATGAACAGCGAAATGCTGCCGCGCCTCGACCATATGCTCGACCACCTGAAATGGAAGTCGACGCCGCTCAAGGACCTGCAGGGTGCCCTCGCCAAGCTGGCGACCCAGCGCCTGCCCTACCCGCCTCTGGAAACCCTGCGCCCGGCGATTGATCATTTTTTCGGCTTGCCGGATATCCCCAGCATACTCGAGCAGTTGCAAGAGGTGGTCATCGGCGACACCCGCGAGTGGGCGCTGGATACCGTCGGCCGCATGAAGCGTCACTCGCCGCTGGCGATGGCCGTGACCCTGGAAATGCTCCGTCGTGGCCGTCACTTGCCACTACAGGATTGCTTTGCCATGGAACTGCACCTGGACCGCCAATGGTTCGAGCGTGGCGACCTGATTGAGGGCATACGCGCCCTGATAATCGATAAAGACAAGAAGCCGCAATGGAAACACGCCAGCGCGCAGGACGTCAGCAGCGCGCATGTGCAGGGTTTCTTCAGCGGTCTGGAGAATTAAGTCGTGCACGACCTTGAATTGACCGAAGAACAGGTAATGATTCGCGACATGGCGCGCGACTTTGCCCGCAACGAAATCGCCCCGCACGCCCAGGCCTGGGAAAAGGCTGGCTGGATCGATGATGCGCTGGTCGCCAAACTTGGCGAGCTGGGCCTTTTAGGCATGGTGGTGCCGGAGCAATGGGGCGGCACTTACATCGACTACGTCGCCTATGCGCTGGCGGTTGAAGAGATCTCCGCTGCCGACGCAGCTACCGGCACGCTGATGAGCGTACACAGCTCAGTCGGCTGCGGGCCGGTGCTCAATTACGGGACTGATGAGCAGAAACACACCTGGCTGGAAAAGCTCGCCACCGGTCGGGCGATAGGCTGCTTTTGCCTGACCGAACCGCATGCGGGCTCCGAAGCACATAACCTGCGCACTCGTGCCGAGTTGCAAGGTGATGAGTGGGTCATCAATGGTGCCAAACAGTTCGTCAGCAACGGCAAACGCGCACAACTGGCCATTGTGTTTGCCGTGACCGACCCGCAGCTTGGTAAAAAGGGCCTGTCAGCGTTTCTGGTACCCACCGAAAACCCGGGGTTCGTGGTTGACCGCAGCGAACACAAGATGGGCATCAGGGCGTCCGACACCTGCGCCGTCACCTTGAACAACTGCCGAATCCCGGCGGCCAACCTGCTGGGCGAGCGCGGCAAGGGGCTGTCCATTGCCCTCTCCAATCTGGAAGGTGGCCGTATCGGCATCGCGGCGCAGGCCCTGGGCATCGCCCGCGCCGCGTTTGAGGCCGCGCTGGCCTATGCGCGTGAACGCGTGCAGTTCGACAAGCCGATCATCGAGCACCAGAGCATCGCCAACCTGTTGGCCGATATGCACACCCGCATCAATGCCTCGCGGCTGTTGATTCTGCATGCCGCGCGCCTGCGCAGCGCCGGGCAGCCCTGCCTGTCCGAAGCCTCGCAAGCCAAGCTGTTCGCTTCGGAGATGGCCGAGTGGGTGTGTTCCAAAGCCATCCAGATTCATGGCGGCTATGGCTACCTGGAAGACTACCCTGTCGAAAGGTACTACCGCGACGCGCGCATCACCCAGATCTACGAAGGCTCCAGTGAGATCCAGCGTCTGCTGATTGCCCGCGAACTGCGTCACTACCTGGTCTGATAAACGCGACTGCCCCGGCGATGCCTGTCGCCGGGGCATGCTGTCAGCGCGTCATGAATCGCTCCCGCCCAAGCAGTGTCACCAGCAACGCGACCGAGTCGGCGTTTTTAAGCGTGATGTCGATACGCTTGCGAACATCGTCGTAAAACACGTCTCGAGCCTCATCAAGGGTCTTCTTACCCGCTATCCGCAGAATCGTCTGCTTACCATTACCGTCCGTTCGCCTCAAGTCGCGCCACACGTCTTCATCCAGCTGCCTGAACAGTTTGTCGCGGTCAGTGTGGTAGGACAGGGTCTTCTGCTGTTGATAGGTCAGCTCGTTTCTGATGCGCAGTCGATACTCCGATGCATCATCCAGCAAATCAACAAACGGCGCCTGAGATTCGAGATAGGCAATGTCGTCAGTCTTGAGCACCAGGTGAGATAACTCATGAATCAGGATCGTGGCGCGATAATGCGGACCATGCTTGAATTCACCCGAGCGAATGACGTTGAGCTTGAAACGGTAGGTAGGCAAACGAAAGAACTGCTCAGTCAGAAAAACCCGCCTTAATGGGTCAGCTTCGAAGATAAACGCACTGGCGGACTCGTTGCCCACCCGGTTAATGCCGACCACGTAACGCTTGGAGTCGATAGGCGACATCGAAGGGCTCATCAACTCCTCGTAAATCTTGGTAACGGCCTTTTTGGTGACTTTATACACATGCTCATCCGGGACCTTCTGAGCAAAAAAATCAGCCAGTATCTTTTCCGTCCGTGGATCTGGCTTTCCGTCCGGCAATCGCCTGGTCAGGTTGGCCAGGCAGTTTTCCAGATAATGCTGAGCCTGAACATATGCATCTTCGATGGCCTGGGCCATTTCTCGATAGGAATGTCGAATCTCGGACATACCTCGAGCATTGATGACTATCAGGTCGTCAACCAGATCATCAATGACGCTGCCTTCAATACGGGTAAGCGCACCACCGCCACCTTTTAGTCCGCCCTGAATATCGAGTTTCCATTGCTGATCGGCATCAAGACTGACCGAGGGGCCAATCTTCTTGCCCGCAATAATGAACCAACCGTCCTCATCGGACTGCAATTCATAGGTCTTACCACCAATGGCTGCATACTTTCTATCGGTGGCCGGATCGCGGTAGACACTTAACAGCTCATCCCTTTGCAGCGTGTCCAAGGCGATCTCATGAGCTTCGAATTCGCGCAGGCGGTCTCTTATCTGCTGCGTCAGTGAGCTATTGCTCCAGGAAAACCCGGACTCATTGGGCTCATCTTCCAGTTGCAAAAGCGTGTCGGACAGAGCAGCGTCGTCCGGTAACGTGCTGGTCTCGTCAACCGTACGTGATGTGAATGCCGAAGAGTTCTGCCCGGAAGAGATCATTACGCTCAAGGCAGCCATGAACTCCGACAGGGCCTTGCCCCAGTGCTGCCCCCCGGCCGAGATGACCGACAGATTCAATAGCGCCTGCCCCTGGATGATACCAACCAATGCACCCAGACGCCCCGGCATCAGTGCCATGACTTGCTCGGCCCCCAGAGTGAACAGGTACCGGGAAGCAGCGCGGCGCTGTTCGGCATTAGTGACGCTGTGCTGTTGCACTTGTAACTTCAGGGTATCCAGAGCGCCCTCGAACATCAGCAGCAGACAGTTACCGTTATAGGGATCGATTTGCACGGTCACCGGTGCAGGAGTATCAAAGGGCACGTCAAAAGAAAATTCTGCACTGAAAGGTAGATGCGGCTCCACGAAGCCACCTTTGTCATAGACTTTGCGCAGATGGGGATCAACACGATCCAGAATGTACGCTTGAAGATAGGTAGAGGTATGGATGTCCCTCAACAGCGCAGCCTGGTCCGGGTACTCCTTGAAAACAAATTCGTCGTGCAGTGGCGCGTAAAGCACCCACGGTCCCGATTGGCTTTCATGCGGCCCCATCAGATACGTATTGAGTACGAGGGTCGGCTCCCAGCCTTCCTTGGCAGGGAGCAACTGCAGGGGGCTGAATACCATCTTGCAGCCGTTGACGGGAAGGCGTGCAATGGCATCAGGCATATCAAGAACGTTTTCGATAACCGTATAAGCTTGCTCGGACAACTCATTCTTGAGCCTGAGCGCAAACGCTCGCAGTATATCCAGCGAAGGGATCTGATCGACGAACAGTTTGCGTCGCTTAAGGTAATCAGGAGCAGTCGCGGCAAGGATCGGCTCGAGCATGCTCCGGTAACCCGCAGCGATGTCCAGCGACCTCACCAGATCACGAACGTAAGCCGGAGTGAGCGACGCGTTCAGTGGCTTATCGTCCGCTGATGAGAGAAGGATGACCCCGTCCTGCCTGGACAGGAAACGGTCGATGGCATATTCCACAAGGGTTTCGCTGACTGATTGTGTGGCCGCCGGTATCGACTGGGGTGTCTGCCCCGGTGCGACCGGGACGGGAATGTAATGCGCCATTGTCACCCGGACGCTTTCAGGGTCAGGGCGAGGCTCGGTGAAATCGGTGTTGAACCTGCTTTTCAGTCGCTCGCAGGAGTAGTCATAGAGACTGGGTATATCAAACAAAAAATCTTTCTGGCCGACACAGGTCACATAGAACCGCTGCAGGGCATTCACCAGCGTAATCTGATCAGTCCCCGACGCTTCGCTGACCCATGAAGGGACGATGGCTTTGTAGATGATGAACTGGATGGCAACGCCCAGATAGCCAAGAGCCTGGCGATTTCGGTCATCGCGCTCTCCTGCACTCAGCAGGTTGACGAAAAGTTCTGACGGTACCCGCCAAGTCACGGCCTGCTGATAAAGATACGCCACGGTGCTTCGCTGACGTTCCACCTCGCCACGTTGTAACGTTTCGATGAAATGCTCTTCAATGCGTTGCAGTTTTACCTTGAGATCCAGCGTGCCAGTCCGGGTACGATGATCAAGCAGCCTCTGCCTGTCCGGCTCGGCAAGAACCCCCGACAAGTGCGAAACCAGTTCGAAACCTGTCAACCGCGCAGCAACATAGTCTTTCAGTGCCTGCAGGGTTTCGAAACTTACAAGTCCCTTGCTCAGTACCCACAGAGCGGGCGAGCTGTGAGCAAGCCTGTTATTGATCACGAACGCGTTGGGCACCTGGATTGCAGGTGATTCAGGATCGAACTGAACAGAAACGGTGAACGCATCGACCTGTGACTCACCCAGCGCCTCCCTGAGACCAGGCAGTGGCCGGTCCAGTAATTGCTGAACGCTCTCGATGACCGACTCGGGAAGCAAACCTGTACGCTTTTCAACAAGCAATTCCAGGCGCAGTGCATACTCGCGGACCAGGCCGGATATCACACCGGGGCGCTCGCTGCTATCCAGCTGACGAACCGTACGTGAATAGAATTGGCTGATTTGCTCTTCGAAGCGGCGAGGAAACTCCTCCTGTACACAGACCAGTATGTGTTCGAGCAATGCCAACGGCAGGCGTTGCAATGGCCGATTCAGAACCGGAGTTATCAGCCCTGCCACCACCACGCTGTCTGACAGGGGGTCCTGCGTGTAGCCGCAAACGCGGTCAAGCGCCAACGAAAGCAGCCGCACAGGCACCGCATCCATGGCAGCCGGCAAGATCCAAAGGGCGCGGGCATCCAGAGGTGGTCCTCCAATTACAGCCAGGTAACGGTTCAGCGCGTGACGCATGCAGCCCTCAACACCGGCATGCAGAACATCAACGCGCTCAAGCAACACATCAAGCTTCTTCAGTTTGCCAATCCAGTTGTAAGAAGGCTCGGAAACAAGCTTCGGATGCTCCCCCACGCTAGCCTGGATCGAGGCTCCCCAGGTTTGGCCAAAGGGCAGCACTTCCGGACGCCAGCGCCCTGAGTCGTGGAGGTTTGATAGCCGGCCATCCAGGAGTCCGCGAATATCCAGTGCATCATCAACCCGAACCGGATTTTTTTCATATTGGATCGGTGGCAGGCCCAGGACATAACGCAGATTGCGCTTTTGCAGAGCGATCACAGAGTCAGCGAATTCACTGAAAAACACGTTGGCGAACGCATCCTGATACGACTCGACCTTACCCTTCTCTTTAATGGCAAGGTGATCGTTCAAGGATGAATAAAACAGCAGCTCGGCACGTGAGGGGTCGCTCAGTACGTGCGCTATTGCACGAGCCGGATCATCAAAGCGCAAGAAGCCCGACAGCGAGAAGTAGAGAAACGCACTCGACGGCTGTTCTGCGGGAAAATCAATCAGGAACACGCCCACCAGCTTGACAGGCTCCTGTCCCGCAACGGTGACTGACAACCGTTGAACGCGTATCGACTGTGCATTGCCAGGTTGCGAGGGTAACAGGCTGAGCAAACAGCGATACTCTGCCTCAGTCATCGTGCCATGTGCCCGGCTCGATAAAAGATGCTGAAGAAAACACTCAGCGAGCGCATGACCAATAAAGTCTCTTACTGTACGGCCGTCCTGTCGTTTTGACATCCAGTAGTCAGACAGCAATTGCTCGTATGCATCGCGAACTCCCGAAACCACGTCAGCCAGCGCCAGCTCGAAAAGCTCGCTCTGCGCTTGCGGCAAGACAAGGCCCCGCGCATCCAGAAATTGCCGTATCAGACCCGTCGGAAGAACGTTCAGGGAAAATGCCTGCACAGCAGCATCAGCCAGATACTGAGTGCCCACTACCGATGACACCACCGGATTGGCTCCGGGATCAGTGCCCAGAATCTGCACCACCTGACTGAAAACGTCGACGCTGTCTGCGACGCCTCTCTGCACTAACGCCGTCTGCAAGGCCTTGCCTGCCGCAGCTCGCAGGTCCGGCAGCTCCTGCAACTGGACCAACAGGCGTTCCAGATGCCCGGCCTGCTGGCGCATGATCGCCAGCGTACGCGCTTCGAAGAGCGAGCCCTCGACACGCTCTGCCTCGATAGTCGATATATCGCTGACGTCGCCAAACCGCTGCTGCAAGGCAATTAGCAGCGAAGTGCGGCTCTCGAATCGCTCAACCCCGAAGGTCAGGGTACTCAAAAAGACTGGCGCGACACCTGGCGTGGGGTCGCTGATTAACAAGGCACCCGCAAGTTCGGCGTTATCGGGCGAATTGTCGCCTATGATCAGCCGATCAGCTCTTGGACGGGGTGCATCGCTGTTGGGCTCGACACTTACTCCGACCAATAATTGCAGCCACTTGCCATCTTCACTGCTGATGCGTGAGCTGCCGACTGCGTCATGAATGTCCTGTGTGAATCGGCTGCGCAGAGAGTCGCTGAAAAAATAGGGAAGTACTGTTGGCATGTGCTGTTTCCTTTGAATAGCCCTCATCGCTCACTGCGCCGGGGCACGTGGCAGAGGAAAAGGAAACAGCTTATTGAGGTAGCACGACGCGCCTGCGTTACATAAAGCAATGGGTCCGCAGGCGCACGTCGCTCACATCAATTAACGGAAGGCTGGACGTTCTTTTCAACCCATGCAGCGAAGGCGTTGATGAACTTCTCCAGAAATGGCCGTGTCTTGTCGGACAGTGCGCCCGCTTCATCGAAAAAGCTTCCAGCGCCACCCAGGTATGCCTCAGGCTGCTGAAGGCACAGCACGTCCAGAAATACCAGAGACTGGCGCAGGTGATGGTTGGCACCAAAGCCACCGACAGCACCCGGAGAAGCGCTTATGACCGCGCCGGGTTTGCCGCTAAAAGCGCTTTTGCCGTAAGGACGCGAGCCCACATCAATGGCATTTTTCAGGGCACCCGGCACCGAACGGTTGTATTCCGGTGTTACAAAAAGCACGCCGTCGGCAGCGCCCAACTGGTCGCGAAATGCACTGTAGGCTGGCGGCGGAGAAGCGCCATCAATGTCTTCGTTATACAGAGGCAAATCGCCAATTTCGACGATATTCAGTTTAAGGCTGGCAGGTGCCAGCTCCGCGAGGGCAAGCGCAATTTTTCGGTTGATGGAGTCTTTTCGCAGACTGCCGACCAATACGGCAATGGTATGAACCTGGCTCATGAAAATATCCGTCATCTGATTAATAGGGAAGATCAGGTATACAACAACAGCCGCCTTTAGACGACCATTGCCCTGGTCAATTCCCCGACGCGCCACAACCGCCCGGATTATTTTTTTCCTGCCGGCAAACTCACCTATAGATCAGTGGTCTACTAGCCTCGATGGATTCGTAAACCAGCAGTTATATTCAGTTTCAGAGGTTACAGAGCAAATGGCTTCAGTTCTCGTCGGACAATTTCATGCCAGAGACGCCGAAGGTCGCGTCTACCCGGTCCATGAATTCCAGGAATCGCAGCCGGGTGAGGTGCAGGGCGGGCAGCCGGTAATCACTTACAGACTGGCAATTGGTGACCGGGTCAAGCATCTGGGTGGTGAAGACTTTCAACTGGTGCAATCGGGCGTAAAAATCACCCGTACACCGTCGTAATACAGGCAGAACTCCCGCTCGAGCTGCCGCTGCCAGCGGGAAGTTGCTAGTCAGAAAAGATCAGATACCAGAAAATCGCCGTTTCACGTGTGTTGGGATCTATGCCTCTATAGCGCATATGATCCACCCCGCCTACCACGTATCCACAACGCTCATACAACCTGCAGGCACCCAGGTTATTGTTCTGGGTTTCCAGAACGATGCCGGGCAGATTGCGCTTGCGGCTCCAGAATTGAGCGACATCGAGCAATGAGCGCGCGACCCCATGACGACGCGCCGACTCGTCTACCGCCAATTCATCGATGTAGGCGAACCCGCTCCAGTGAGTGCTCATCACGATATGGCCAACCGGGCGGTCATCCAGCCAGGCCACCATCACCGAACTCGTGGCGGCATCGCGATGATCGGCAAACTCCTGAGAATCGATACCATAATTCTTGCTGTACGGCTCGACCAACTCAACCTGCCATGAATCAACGCTTTCGCCGATACGCGGTTGGGCATAGCCAAGCACTGTAAACGTGAATTCGCTATTGAGAATGTAGTCCTCGAAGCATTCGTCTGCGATCCGAATGCTCAAGGCAGGGTTTGCCACGTTCATGTCACCACTCGCTGGTTGCTGTCAGGAGGACGTCTGCGCTGCGGCTTCCAGCATTTGTACCCACAAAGCAGGTGCACCGGATGCCTTGGCAATGGTGCTCATACGGACTTCATGCTCGGCCAGTTCACTTTCCGAAGCACGAATGATGCGGCAAGGTTTGCGATCGGCAGGCAAACGGCGGATTTCGCTGCCTCGGTTGCCAGAGCCTTCACCGGAGCCGTTGCCGTCAGAGGCATTACCAGCCAGCGACAGGCTGGTCTGCCCGCCGGTCATCGCCAGGTAGACGTCGGCCAGAATTTCAGAGTCGAGCAGTGCGCCGTGCAGCTCGCGGCCCGAGTTGTCGACGCCGTAGCGCTTGCACAGGGCATCCAGACTGTTGCGCTGCCCCGGATGGCGCTCGCGGGCCATCATCAGGGTGTCGAGGATCGAACAGTGCTGGGTAATATCAGCCCTGTCCTGCGAACCCATCAAGGCAAATTCGTTGTTGATGAAGCCAACATCGAACGCTGCGTTGTGAATGATCAGTTGCGCGCCTTTGATGAATTCGAAAAATTCATCGGCGACTTCGGCAAACCGGGGCTTGCCGACCAGAAATTCGTTGGTGATACCGTGAACGCCAATCGCGCCTTCGTCACTTTCGCGATCAGGTTGCAGGTAAACGTGAAAATGCCGACCGGTCAGGCGCCGGCCAATCAACTCGACACAACCGATCTCGATGATCCGGTGACCATCTGTCACCGGCATACCGGTGGTTTCGGTATCGAGAACGATTGATCTGTTATCCAGGTTTTGTAATGCCATTGACTGTCGCCTCATCTACAGGCCGCGATTCTAACACGCCATGGAAGCTGCGAGCCTGTCGGATCCATCCGCAATTGAAAGGGATAAACGTCAGCAGGCGCTGCAGGGATACAACGGATGCGGCGATTTTACCCGGAACTCGCACGCCTCCCGAGTTGCACCATGAGTTGCGATAAAGGCAACAGAGTTCCGAGTTTGCGATGATTGCTGACGCGTCTGCCGCGTGTCCATACTCGACCCATCGGCAACAGGAGATCGATATGAGCCCTCTCTGGCAGCGCCTTCGCGATCAAGCCCGGCAACTGACCGAGCGCAACCCGGTACTCGGCGATTATGCGACAAGCCACCTGCTGGCCTATTCGACTTTCGAGGATGCACTCGCTGCGAACCTTGCCCGACAGATGCAGGCCCAAGCGAGTAACGTGGCGCTGGAAGACTGGTTCAAGGCGATCATAAAGGCCAGGCCGTCCATCGCTCAGGCAGCAGCTGCCGATATCAACCATCTGGAAACAGTCAATCCTGCCTGCCCGGATCACCTCACGGCCTTTCTGACCTTCCGTGGCATACAGGCCGTTCAGGCATACCGCATCGCCCATGCACTGTGGGCTGAGGGCGATGAGCAAAGCGCGGTGCTAGTACAGAACTGGGCGGCCAACACCTGGAGCATCGATATTCACCCGGCGGCACGCCTCGGCAAATCCTTGTTTGTCGACCACGGCATCGGCCTTGTCATCGGGGAAACCGCAGTAGTCGAAGATGAAGTGAGCCTTTGGCACGGTGTCACGCTGGGCAGCACTCTCAACGAAGCAGGCGACCGACACCCGAAAATCCGCAGAGGCGCACTGATTTGCGCCGGAGCAACCGTTCTGGGGAACATCGAAGTAGGGGCCAATGCCATTGTGGCGGCCAACTCGGTCGTACTCAAAGCCGTGGCGGCTGAAACGGTCGTCGCCGGCACACCGGCAAAGGTGGTGGGTAATGCCCCTGCTTTTCTGGCGACCTTTACGACAAAATCCAAAGGCTAATCAGGAGCTATTACCATGACAGCCGTTGCTCAATTTGCGCAGGGTATCGATCATCCTCTTGTCACCGTGCGCAATCATGCCGAGGCTCTGGAGCTGTATCGCAGAATCGGCTTCGCACCTTCGCCGGTCAGCTACCACCCTTGGGGAACCGTCACCTCGTTGATGATGTTTCCCAGTAACTTCATCGAATTGATCGGCGTCGAAGATGCTTCGAAATTCGGCACCCACTCGGTAAACGGTTTCTGCTTCGGACGTCAGCTGGGTCAATTCCTCGACCGCGGCGAAGAAGGCGTTTCGCTGGTGGCGCTGCACAGTAAAGATGCCGACGATGACCACGCGCGTATGGCGGCTGCAGGGCTTGAAAGCCAGGGCCGTATTGATTTTCGCCGAAAAATGACGCTTCCCGATGGTCGCGACGATGAAGCTGTTGTTTCGTTGGCGCTCTTCATCGACCCGGAACTCCCGGACGCCTCCAATTTTATCTGCCATCAGCATCGTCCTGAACTGATCTGGGTGCGCGGCTGGCAGAACCACCCCAATGGCGCAGACGGGATTCTGGCAATCACTTATCTGGCAGACCCCAAACGGCTTGAACCCCGCTGGCGAGCTATCTACGGCAATGCGGTGACATACAACGGTGCCGCCCTGGAGGCTGATACCCGATGCGGCTTATTGCGAGCGATTGACGCCGCTACAGCTGCCCTGGAATTTCCGGGCGTCGAACTACCTGCAATTACCAGGGAGCGCCCCCATGCGATTTCCATCCGGCTGCGCACCACGAGCCTCATCGATCTGCGCGCAATACTGGCGCGTAATGACGTGGCTCATCATGAAATACGGGGTCATGAAATACCGGACCGCGTCCTCGTGGCGCCGCACGCGGCAGGCAATGTCATCCTCGATTTCGTACAGAGTGTTTGACTGAACGTCGACTGACGACTATCAGCTTTTTATGCCACGCACTTCGTCAACACCACGGTTGGCGAGCTGGTCGGCACGCTCGTTGCCGGGATGGCCGATATGGCCTCGTACCCACTGCCATTTCACGTTATGCCGGCTGACCTGTTCATCGAGCAGCTGCCACAGATCGGCATTTTTGACCGGCTCCTTGGCCGCGGTTTTCCAGCCGCGTTTCTTCCAGTTGACCATCCACTCGGTAATGCCTTTCATCACGTACTGAGAATCGGTCACCAGCGTCACTTCGCAGGGACGCTTGAGCTCTTCGAGCCCGCGAATGGCACCCGTCAGCTCCATGCGGTTGTTGGTGGTGTTGGCCTCGCCACCCCACAGCTCTTTTTCGACACCCTTGCACACCAGCAGGGCACCCCACCCGCCCGGGCCAGGATTGCCCTTGCAGGCACCGTCGGTGAAGAGTTCAACGCTATCGCTCATTACGACCTTTCCAGAATGATGGGCTTCATGTGCAGCAGGGCATTGCTCAGGAATGATCCTGAGTGTTGCGACTGACCTTGGCCATCGGCATGGGAATCAGCTTGCCGATAGGGTCGCGGCGTACCTGACGTACAGGCCTCAGGCCTACCACCAGTTTACGCGCCACCAGAAGGTAGAAGCCGCCACCGGGGCTCTGACGTCCTTCGCCGAGGCTTTCGAGCCCAGCAAGACGTGACTGCCATGCCGCTGAAGCAAGGGGCGGACGATAGCATCCGAAGCGCCGTTTCTCCAGCGCGAAGCCCAGCAGGTTCAGCCAGTCGGCGACCCGCGAGGATGAGATGCAGCGCGCCTTGCGCAGCGCATCCCGAGCGAACACGTGACGCATGCCCCAGGCGCTCCAGGGGTTGATGCCGATAATCAGCAAGTGCCCGCCCGGCCGAACACTGCTGGCTGCTTCACGAAGTAGCCCGTGGGGCGACAGGCAGAAATCCAGGCCGTGTTGCAGTACCACGACATCCGCCGCGTGTTCGCTCAATGGCCAGGCCTGCTCTTCGCAGACAATCTCGACGCCCGGCAATGGTGCTCCGAGCCGCACATTGCGTTGCACCTGCGGGGCAATCGGCGGCGCTTGCGCCGACGGGCCGTAATGCACCAGATAGCCGCCGAAATACCGCCCCAGCTCTTCGTCGAGAATGCGCCGTTCCTCTTCGAGCAGAAGCTGCCCCAGCGGCCCGGAAAGCCATTCACGGGCAGCGCGGATCAATGCAAGCCACTCAGGATCAGCCTGAGCGAACGCTTCATCGGTCATGAGTTCTCCTCCAGAGGTGCTCGCTTACAGCGGCAACAGACCCTAAGATGCACCATTGTCCGCCGCTATGCGAACTGCGCCATGATACAGATCCACGCCCTTCCTGCTTTCAATGACAACTACATATGGTTGTTACAAGACCTTTCGAGCCAGCAATGCGCTGTGGTCGATCCTGGCGACGCGAAACCGGTGCTGGGCTGGCTGGCGGAGCATCCTGACTACCAGCTGGCCGATATCCTCATCACCCACCACCACAATGATCATGTCGGCGGCGTGGCGGAACTCAAGCAGGCGACCCGGGCACGCGTACTCGGCCCTGCGGCAGAGACTATTCCGGCACGCGATATCGCACTGGTCGACCATGACCGACTGACAGTGCTCGGTCTCGAGTTTGTGGTGCATGCAGTTCCCGGCCACACGCTCGGTCATATCGCCTTCTACCATGAAGACGCTACAACGCCCTTGCTGTTCAGCGGCGACACGCTGTTCGCAGCAGGCTGTGGACGTCTGTTCGAGGGTACGCCAGAGCAGATGCATGACTCCCTCGAGCGTCTGGCCAAACTGCCGGACAGCACGCTGATTTATTGCGCCCACGAATACACGCTGAGTAATCTGCGCTTCGCCCAGGCCGTCGAGCCCGATAATCAGGATATTGCCCAACGCCTCGCCGAAGTCACCCGCTGGCGTAGTGAAAATCGCATCAGCCTTCCTTCAAACCTGGCTCTGGAAAAACGCACCAACCCGTTCCTGCGAACCCGGGAAACATCTGTTAAAGAAAAAGCGGACGAACGGAGCGGCGGGCAAAACACCTCGCAGAGTGCGGTCTTTGCCAGCTTGAGGGCATGGAAAGATAAGTTCTGACCGACCATAAAACCGCAATAAAATTCTGAAAGGTTGACCGACGGCAGGCTGCTTCCTAGAATCGCCCGACATTTTCGTCTGGATGTACCCCCCGAACAATGTCGTCATCTATCAGCAAGCCTTCACATTCGGACGCATTGACTCGGTTGGCTCAGGCCATGGCTGTCACCGCGAGTGCGCTTCTGGCCGGTTGCCAGAGCACTGCCAGCGTCGACCCGGTCAGCAGCCATCGCACGCCTAATCTGGCCGCCGGCATCAAGCAAAAACCGATTTTCCTGTCTCACAAGCCCGTCACTCCCCTCGCCCCGCCACAAGATGTGTGGGAGCGCATGCGTCAGGGCTTTCAACTGCAACAAGGCAACGATCAAAACCCCCGTATCGACCAGCAGCGCCTGTGGTTCGCCAACAACCCTTCCTTTCTGGAAAACGCTGGCGAGCGTGGCAGCCTGTATATGCATTACATCGTCGAGCGTCTTGAAGAACGCAACATGCCGCTGGAGCTGGCTCTGCTCCCTGTCATCGAAAGCGCCTACAACCCGATGGCCGTTTCACGCAGCCAGGCTGTAGGTCTATGGCAGTTCATCCCCTCGACCGGGCGTTATTTCAATCTGCGTCAGACCAGCTTTTACGACGGACGTCGTGATATCCAGGCCTCGACTGTTGCCGCACTGGATTACCTGACCCGCCTCCATGACATGTTCAACGGCGACTGGTTGCTGGCCCTGGCGGCCTACAACGCGGGCGAAGGCACAGTGAGCCGTGCCATCGAGCGCAATGACAAGCTCAACCTGCCGACCGACTACTGGAACCTGCCACTTCCGCAGGAAACACGGGACTATGTGCCCAAGCTGCTGGCCTTGTCCCAGGTAGTACTGTCGCCGGAAGCCTATGGCGTCAACCTCAATCCGATCGCCAACCAGCCCTATTTCGAAGTCGTCGAACTCAACAAGCGCGTCGATCTGTCCAAAGTGGCCAGCGCTGCCGATATTGACGAAGATGAGCTTATCCAGCTCAACCCTGCCTACAAGAAGCGCCTGACCGTCGATGGGCCTCAGCATCTGCTGGTGCCAACGTCCAAGGCGCAACTGCTGACTGCCAGCCTGCTGACCATGAAACAGGAAGAGCTGGTCGCCTGGCAGCCTTACCGCGTACGCAAGGGCGATACTCTGGAAAGCCTGGCGAGTCGCTATCAGGTCACGGTCAGCTCGCTCAAGGGCAATAACAAGCTGTCCGGCAACCGCCTGAAGGTCGGTCAATCACTGAGCATACCGGTCAAGCCGGGCATGCAGAATTCACAGCCCGTGTTCGAAGCGTTGGCCAGCAACGACAAGCCGTCACGTACCCGAAGTTACAAGGTGCGCAGCGGTGACAACCTGACCACCATCGCGCAAGCCAACAAGGTGGATGTCGAAGACCTGCAACGCTGGAACAAGCTGACCGGCAAGAAGCTCAAGGTCGGCCAGACGCTGGTCATGCAGGACACCAGCAAATCCAGCAGTAAAACGGTCGCCAGCGCCAAAGACGGCGAAAAGAAATCCATGCAGTACAAGATCCAGAAAGGCGACTCGATGTACCTGGTCGCCAAGCGCTTTAACGTCGAGATGCAACATCTCAAGCGCTGGAATCCACGTAGCGGGCAGGCCCTCAAACCCGGTCAGACCCTGACCGTTTACCTGCCGCACTGATGACCGCGGCCACTTGCCCTTCGATAACCTTGGGGCGGGTGGCCGATGCAGCCCCGGCGGCGCAGTCACCTGCAGTCTTTTTCCAGCTGGAACAAGCTGTTACTGTTAGCGACCCGAAAGCCCAAGTCGCCTGGATCGTGATACGTCCCTTCCTGCTAACCATCAGCCTGGCCTTGAGCTTCTGCGCCAACGCAGCCATCACAGAAAGTCATGGCTATGCGCAGTTTGGTGTTCTCAAGTACCCGGCCAGCTTTACTCATTTCGACTGGGTCAATCCCGAGGCGCCGAAAGGGGGCACCTTGAGAATGATGGCGTTTGGTACGTTCGACACGCTCAATCCTTACACATTCAAGGGCAGCAGCCCGGTCTCGACCGGAAACTTCCTGCAATACGGCGTCAATGAACTGAACGAGCCGTTGATGGTGGGCACAGGGCAGTACGACCCGTCCGGCGATGAACCGACCTCCAGTTACGGGCTGATCGCCCAGTCCGTTGAATACAGCGAGGACCGCAGCTGGGTGGTGTTCAACCTGCGCCCGCAGGCGCGCTTTCACGATGGCAAGCCCATCACCGCCTACGACGTCGCGTTTTCCTACCGAACGCTGCTCAAGGACGGTCATCCTCAATACCGCACCGCCTTGCAGGAAGTGCAGCGCGTCGACATCCTCAATCGTCATCGCATCCGGTTTGTCTTCAAGCGCTCTGGCAATCCGTTGCTGATTCTGCGTCTTGGGGAACTGCCAGTGCTGCCCCAGCATTACTGGAAGAACAGAGACTTCAAGGCGACTACCTTCGAACCGCCGCTGGGCAGTGGTCCCTACCGCATCACCCGCGTGCAGCCCGGACGTCAGCTGGTGTTCGAGCGGGTCAAGGATTACTGGGGCAAGGACCTGCCGGTCAACCGCGGCAAATACAATTTCGACCGGGTGGAAGTCGAGTTCTACCGCGACAGCGATGTGGCGTTCGAAGCATTCAAGGCGGGCGAATTCGATATCTACATCGAGCATCAGGCCAAGAACTGGGCCAATGGCTATAACTTCCCGGCAGTGGCAAACGGTCAGGTAATCAAGGCGCAGATTCCGCACCGCATACCGACCCAGACCCAAGGCCTGTTCATGAACACCCGGCGCGCGGCCTTCGCCGATATCCGCGTACGCGAAGCACTGGGGCTGTTGTTCAATTTCGAATGGACCAACCGCACACTGTTCAGCGACGCTTATGAGCGTTCGACCAGCTATTACCCCAACAGCGAGTTTTCAGCGACGGGCCTGCCGAGCGGGGCTGAATGGTTATTGCTGGCGCCTTATCGCGATCAGTTGCCCGCCAGTCTGTTTACCCAGCCATTTGCCCCATCGAAAACCGATGGCGGCGGCATCCCGCGCGATACTCTGCGCAAGGCCTTGAAACTGCTTGCCGATGCTGGCTGGACGCTGTCGGACAAGGGCTTGCTCAACGCCGACAAGCAACCGCTGCGCTTCGAGATCCTGCTGGTCAACCCCAACCTCGAACGCATCCTGCAGCCCTACATTGAAGACCTGCGACGCCTGGGTATCGATGCAGGGCTGCGCACCGTCGATCGCGCCCAGTACAAACAACGCCTGGACCGTTTCGACTTCGACATGATTCTCATGACCCTGCAACAGACGCTGAGCCCTGGTCTTGAGCAGTGGCAATATTTTCATTCAAGCCAGGCCGCGATCAACGGCAGCAAGAACTACGCCGGCATTGCCAACCCGGTGGTCGACGCCCTGCTGAACAAACTGCTCGGCGCGCAAACCCGCGATGAACAGGTCGCGGCTGCGCGAGCGCTGGACCGCGTGCTGCTGGCTCAGCACTACAGCATTCCCAACTGGTATCTGAACAATCATCGGCTTGCCTATCGCAACCGATTCGCCATGGTCACCACCCCGCCCTACACCCTGGGGCTGCGTGCGTGGTGGCTCAAGACTCTGGAGAAGCCCCGATGAACCCATTGCATTCCCTGCGCGCGCAAGCGGCCGGCCTGCTGTTGGCCAGCCTCGCCTGCACGGTACAGGCTGCGCCTCAGCATGGCGTGACGCTGTACGACGAGCCGCCCAAGTACCCGGCCGACTTCAAGCACTTCGACTACGTGAACCCGGATGCGCCCAAGGGTGGCACGTTCCGCCAGGCAGGCTTCGGCGGTTTCGACAGCCTCAACCCGTTCATCAACAAGGGCGTGCCGGCAGATGACATCGGCCTGATCTACGACACCCTGGCCCGTGCAAGCCTGGATGAACCGTTCAGTGAGTACGGGCTGGTTGCCGGTAAAATCGAGAAAGCCCCGGACAACAGCTGGGTACGCTTCTACCTGCGCCCGGAAGCGCGCTTTCATGACGGCCACCCGATGCGTGCCGAAGACGTGGAGTTCAGCTTCAAGACACTGATGGAGCACGGGTCGCCCATGTACAAGGGTTACTACGCCGACGTCGATCAGGTGGTCGTCGAAGACCCGCTGCGCGTGCTGTTCAAATTCAAGCACAAGGGCAATCGGGAGATGCCGCTGATTCTTGGCCAGTTACCCGTGCTGCCCAAACATTTCTGGGCAGATCGCGACTTCAGCAAGGGCAACCTGGACTTCCCGCTGGGCAGCGGGCCGTACAAGGTCGCCGATGTAAAAGCCGGGCGCTCGGTGCGCTATGAACGGGTCAAGGATTACTGGGCCAAGGACCTGCCGATCAATAAGGGCTTCTACAACTTCGATGTGCTGAACACCGACTACTATCGCGACAACACCGTCGCGCTGGAAGCGGGCAAAGCCGGGCAGTTCGATTATTGGGTGGAAACCAGCGCCAAGAACTGGGCAACTGCATATGACACGCCAGCAGTCCGGGATGGCAGGCTGATCAAGGAAGAGCTGCCCAATGGCAATCCGACGGGCATGCAGGGTTTTGTCTTAAACCTGCGCAAGCCGGTGTTTCAAGACGTCAGGGTCCGTGAGGCGCTGACTCTGCTGCTGGACTTCGAGTGGACCAACAAACAGCTGTTCAACGGCTCGTACAGCCGCACCAAAAGCTATTTCGACAACTCGGAAATGGCCGCCAGCGGTCTGCCGTCTGCCGAAGAACTGAAAATTCTTGAACCGTTGCGCGGCAAGATTCCGGATCGAGTGTTCACCGAACCCTTTACGCTGCCGGTAACCGATGGCAGTGGCATGATTCGTCCACAGCAACGCCGGGCCTTCCAGCTGTTGCAGGAAGCGGGCTGGAAGATCGTCGACGACAAGATGGTAGATGCACAGGGCAACCCGGTGAAGCTGGAGTTTCTGATCGCCCAGACCGAGTTCGAGCGCATTCTGTTGCCTTACAAACGTAACCTGAGTGATCTGGGCATCGAGCTGGTGATTCGCCGCGCCGACGTGTCGCAATACATCAACCGCCTGCGCTCGCGAGACTACGACATGATCGTCACTGGCTATCCGCAGTCCAGCTCACCCGGTAACGAGCAGCGCGTGTATTTCGACTCATCCAGCGCCGACAACCCGGGCAGCCGCAACTTCATGGGCCTCAAGGACCCGGCGGTAGACACGCTGGTCAACGGGCTGATCAACGCCGACTCCCGGGAAAGCCTGATCACCCATACCAAAGCGCTGGACCGCGTATTACTGTGGGGTTTTTACGTTGTACCCAACTGGCACATCAAAACCTGGCGGGTGGCTTACTGGAATCACATCGACCATCCCAAGGCCAAGGCGCTTTCCGATATCGGCCTGATGACCTGGTGGGCGAAGCCGAATGTCAAACCCGCCACCGCGACCCCGTCAGCCACTGATCAGGCCAAGCCTGCGAACGCGGAGCAATAACATGCTGGCTTATATTCTGCGACGGCTACTGCTGATCATCCCTACCCTGCTCGGCATTCTGATCATCAACTTCGTCATCATTCAGGCCGCACCCGGTGGACCGGTCGAGCAGATGATCGCCAAGATCGAAGGCTTCGATGGCGCTACCAGCCGAATTGCGGGTGGCGGCGCCGAGGTATCGGTGGCGGGCTCCAACTACCGTGGCGCACAGGGCCTGGACCCGGCACTGATAAAAGAAATCGAACGCATGTACGGTTTCGATAAATCGGCACCGGAACGCCTGTGGATCATGATCAAGAACTACGCCACGCTGGATTTCGGCGACAGCTTCTTTCGCGATGCCAAGGTGATCGACCTGATCGTCGAGAAGATGCCGGTCTCCATCTCTCTGGGGTTATGGAGCACGCTGATCATGTACCTGGTGTCGATCCCGCTTGGGATCGCCAAAGCCACTCGCCACGGCAGTCAGTTCGACGTGTGGACCAGCTCGGCGATCATCGTCGGCTACGCCATCCCGGCGTTTCTGTTCGCGATTCTGCTGATCGTGGTGTTTGCCGGTGGCAGCTACTTCAACTGGTTCCCGCTGCGTGGGCTGACCTCGAACAACTATGACGAACTGAGCACCCTGGGCAAGATCTTCGACTACTTCTGGCATCTGGTGCTGCCGGTCACCGCGCTGGTGATCGGCAACTTCGCCACCATGACGCTGCTGACCAAGAACAGCTTTCTCGATGAAATCAGCAAGCAATATGTCACCACCGCCAAAGCCAAGGGCCTGAGCAACCACAAGGTGCTCTACGGCCATGTGTTTCGCAACGCGATGCTGCTAGTGATCGCCGGCTTCCCGTCGGCGTTCATCGGTATCTTCTTCACCGGCTCGCTGCTGGTGGAAGTGATCTTTTCGCTGGACGGCCTGGGCCTGATGAGCTTTGAAGCCGCTATCAACCGCGACTACCCGGTGGTGTTCGGCACCCTGTTCATCTTCACCCTCCTGGGGTTGGTGGTGAAGCTGATCGGCGACATCACCTACACCCTGGTAGACCCGCGCATCGACTTCGAAAGCAGGAAGCATTGATATGAAGCTGTCTCCTCTCAATCGCCGTCGCTTCGAACGCTTCAAAGCCAACCGACGCGGCTGGTGGTCACTGTGGCTGTTCCTCATCCTGTTCGGCCTGAGCCTGGGCGCCGAACTGATCGCCAACGATAAACCGCTCGCCGTGCGCTACGACGGTCACTGGTACTTCCCGGTGCTGGAGCGTTACCCGGAGACCACCTTCGGCGGCGAATTCCCGCTGGAAGCCAATTACAAGAGCCCGTACATCAAGGAATTGCTCGCGGCGAAGGATGGCTGGACCCTGTGGGCGCCCATCCCGTTCAGTTACCAGAGCATCAACTACGACCTGAAAGTCCCCGCCCCTGCGCCACCGTCCCGGGAAAACCTGCTGGGCACCGACGATCAGGGCCGTGATGTATTGGCACGAGTGATCTACGGCTTCAGGATTTCCGTGCTGTTCGCCCTGACCCTGACCATCCTCAGCTCGATCATCGGCGTCATCGCCGGTGCCCTGCAGGGTTTCTATGGCGGCTGGGTCGACCTGCTGGGCCAGCGTTTTCTGGAAGTGTGGTCGGGCCTGCCCGTGCTGTATCTGTTGATCATTCTCGCCAGCTTCGTGCAACCCAACTTCTGGTGGCTGCTGGGCATCATGCTGCTGTTCTCCTGGATGAATCTGGTAGACGTGGTGCGTGCCGAGTTCCTGCGTGGCCGGAATCTGGAATATGTAAGAGCCGCGCGAGCGCTGGGCATGGAGAACGGCGCGATCATGTTCCGCCATATCCTGCCCAACGCCATGGTATCGACCATGACCTTCATGCCGTTCATCCTCACCGGGGCCATCGGCACCTTGACTGCACTGGACTTCCTGGGCTTCGGCCTGCCCGCCGGATCACCTTCGCTGGGCGAACTGGTAGCGCAGGGCAAATCCAACCTGCAGGCACCCTGGCTGGGCATCAGCGCGTTCGCTGTGCTGGCCATTATGCTGAGCCTGCTGGTGTTCATCGGCGAATCCGCCCGCGATGCTTTCGACCCAAGGAAATAAGATGAGCAATGACAATCTGATCGAAATCCGCGATCTGGCAGTCGAGTTCGTGACGGGCGACTCACGGCAACGGGTGGTCGAGAACATCAGTTTTGACATCCGTCGGGGTGAAACCCTCGCACTGGTCGGCGAAAGCGGCTCGGGCAAATCAGTTACAGCGCATTCGATCCTGCGCCTGCTGCCCTACCCCATTGCCAGTCATCCGAGCGGCACTGTCCGCTACGGCGGTGAAGACCTGCTGAAAGTGGAAGAGAAAAAGCTGCGCTCGATCCGTGGCAACCGTATCGCCATGATCTTCCAGGAACCGATGACCTCGCTGAACCCGCTGCACTCGGTCGAAAAACAAATCAACGAGGTACTGGGCCTGCACAAGGGCCTGACCGGCAAGGACGCCACCAAACGCACGCTGGAGCTTCTTGAGCTGGTAGGCATCCCAGAGCCACACAAACGGCTCAAAGCCTTGCCACACGAGCTGTCAGGCGGCCAACGCCAGCGTGTAATGATAGCGATGGCACTGGCCAACGAGCCGGAGCTGCTGATTGCCGACGAACCGACTACTGCACTGGACGTCACGGTACAGCTGAAAATTCTTGAATTGCTCAAGCAATTGCAGGCTCGCCTGGGCATGGCATTGCTGCTTATCAGCCACGATTTGAACGTGGTGAGGCAAATAGCCAACCGAGTATGTGTCATGCAGCGCGGTTGCATCGTCGAACAGGCATCGTGCGAAGAATTGTTCCGTTCGCCGCAACACCCTTACACCAAAGTGTTGCTCAGCGCAGAGCCCAGCGGCGGTCCTTCGACCAACCCGGCCGGCGCCCCGCTGCTTGAAGTCGAGGACCTGAAAGTCTGGTTCCCGATCAAAAAGGGCCTGCTCAAGCGCACGGTCGACCACGTCAAGGCGGTGGACGGCATACGCTTCAGCCTGCCGCAAGGGCAAACACTGGGCATCGTGGGTGAAAGCGGGTCGGGCAAATCGACGCTGGGGCTGGCGATTCTTCGGCTGATCGGCAGCCAGGGCACCATACGTTTCAAGGGCAACGCGCTAGAATCTCTGTCGCAACAGCAGATCCGTCCGCTGCGCAGGCAGATGCAGGTGGTGTTCCAGGACCCGTTTGGTAGTTTGAGCCCGCGTATGTCAGTGGGTGAAATAGTTGGCGAAGGCTTGCGAATCCATGGCATGGGCACGGCCGCCGAGCAACAGACGGCGATCATCGAAGCACTCAGGGAGGTTGGTCTGGATCCGGATACCCGGCACCGCTACCCTCACGAGTTCTCCGGTGGCCAACGGCAGAGGATCGCCATTGCACGTGCGCTGGTATTGAAACCGGCGCTTATCTTGCTGGACGAGCCGACGTCAGCCCTCGACCGGACCGTACAGCGTCAGGTCGTCGAGCTGCTTCGCTCGCTGCAAGCCAAGTACAATCTGACGTATTTGTTCATCAGCCATGACCTGGCTGTCGTCAAAGCGCTGAGCCACCAGCTGATGGTGGTCAAGCAAGGCCAAGTGGTCGAACAGGGTGCAGCGCAGGACATCTTCGCCGCACCGCAACATCCTTATACACAGCAGCTGCTGGAAGCCGCCTTTTTGGCGCCGGTAGCTGTCGATTAACCTGAAGAGGAACAACACATGGGTTTTCTCGCCGGTAAGCGCGTCCTGATCGTCGGTGTCGCCAGTAAACTGTCCATCGCATCCGGCATTGCTGCCGCCATGCATCGTGAAGGTGCAGAGCTTGCTTTCACCTACCAGAACGACAAGCTCAAGGGCCGTGTCGAAGAGTTCGCCGCAGGCTGGGGCTCAGGTCCTGAGCTGTGCTTCCCTTGCGATGTGGCCAGCGACGAAGAGATCACCAAGGTCTTTGAAGAGCTGAGCAAGAAGTGGGACGGCCTGGACGTGATCGTTCACTCGGTCGGCTTTGCTCCGGGTGACCAGCTCGACGGCGACTTCACCGACGCTACCACTCGCGAAGGTTTCCGCATCGCTCATGACATCAGCGCCTACAGCTTCGTGGCCCTGGCCAAGGCTGGTCGCGAAATGATGAAGGGCCGCAATGGCAGCCTGCTGACCCTGTCGTACCTGGGCGCAGAGCGCACCATGCCCAACTACAACGTCATGGGCATGGCCAAGGCCAGCCTGGAAGCCGGCGTTCGTTACCTGGCCGGCAGCCTCGGCCCGGAAGGTACTCGCGTCAATGCTGTATCGGCCGGCCCGATCCGCACACTGGCGGCTTCGGGTATCAAGAACTTCCGCAAAATGCTGGCTGCCAACGAGGCACAGACTCCTTTGCGCCGCAACGTGACCATCGACGAAGTCGGCAATGCCGGTGCGTTCCTGTGCTCTGACCTGGCGTCGGGCATCAGTGGTGAGATCATGTACGTCGACGGCGGTTTCAACACCACCGCGATGGGCAGCATGGAAGAGTAAGACGGCAAGCGCCGCTCCTCGCGAGCGGCATTTTTCCGGCAGGCAACTTTCCTGCACTCAAAAAGAAGGCCGCTCAGTGAGCGGCCTTCTTTTTTGTGCGGGTTTCGAGCTTAGAACTTCTCGATCTTCGCCTTGCTTTCCAGCTGTGCACGGTACGCAGCGAAATCCTGCTGACCCGCACGCGACGCGAGGAAGCGACGGTATTGCGCCTTTTCCGCGTCAGTCGGCGCAGCAGCCTGATTCACGCCATTGAGGCGCACAATCACGAAGCTGCCATCGGCTGCAGTAATGCTGGCGAATTCCGGCTTGCCCTTGCCATCAGGCTTGGGCATGCGGAACAGCGTCTGCAGTACTTGAGGATCAACGCCCTCCTGACTGCGAGTGACTGCTTCCATCGATTTCCAGTCACGTCCATCCTGCTTCGCAGCCAGCGGGATCTTGCCATCACGCAGCCCGGCCAGCAGAGCCTCGCCCTTGGCCTTGGCAGCGGCCGTGGCGTGCTCCTTGACCAGTTGAGTGCGAATCGAGCTGGCAACGCTCTCAAGCGGCAACTGCTGAGGTTGCAGATGCTCTTTGGAGCGCACCACCACGACGGTCTCCGGATCCAGCTCCAGCGTGTTGCTGTTGGAGCCTTCTTCCAGCACTTCCGGGCTGAACGCAGCCTGGATAACCGCACGGTTGGCTGTAATACCCTCACCGCCTTCACGACCGAATGGCGCAGTGGTCTGAACCTTCAGGCCCAGGTCCTGTGCCGGTTGAGACAGATCGGACGATTCAAACGCAGAATCTTCCAGCTGCTTGGTCACTTCGACAAATTTCTGCTCGACCAGCTGCGATTTCAAATCCGTGGTCAGCTTGTCTTTCAGACTGGCGAAGGTCGGCACCGATGGAGCCTCGACGCCCAGCAACTTGATCAGGTGCCAGCCGAAGTCGGTACGCACAGGCTGCGATACCTGGTCCTTGTTCAAGGCATACAATGTGTCTTCGAACGCAGGGTCATAGACACCCTTGCCTGCGTAACCAAGATCACCGCCCTTGCTGGACGAACCAGGGTCCTGCGAATATTCCTTGGCCAGCGCCGCAAAATCTTCACCCTTGGCCAGACGCTGTTGAATTTCTTCAATCTTCGCCTTGGCCTGCTCGTCGTTCAGTTTGTCGTTCACCTCGATCAGGATGTGCGCAGCACGACGCTGTTCGGACAGATTGGCGATTTCCTTCTGATAAGCCGCCTGCAAGTCCTCATCCTTGACCTGCACCTTGTCGAAGAAAGACGACTTCTTCAATTCGATGTAATCAAGCACAACCTGCTCAGGGCTCATGAACTCCTTGGCATGCTGGTCGTAGTGAGCCTTGACTTCGTCGTCCGTCACTTTGACCGCCGTGGTATCGGCGGGCAGGGTCAGCGACGCGAAATCACGGGTCTGCTTTTCCAGACGGGCAAAAGCGTCAACCTGTGCATCGGTTACGAAAGCACTGCCGGCAACCCCCGCACGCACCTGACCGATGAGCATTTCCTGGCCAAGCATCTGGCGGAACTGCAGACGGCTGTAACCCAGCTGGCGAATGACCTGATCGAAACGGTCAGCACTGAACTTGCCATCGACCTGAAACTCAGGCGTCTGCAAAAGCTGCTGATCCAGTGCCGCGTCGGAAAACGAGAATTTCGCATCCGTTGCACCTTGCAGCAGCAGCTTGCGGTCGATCAGGCCTTTGAGGGCTGATTCACGCAACAGCTTTTCATCCAGCATCGCAGGATCGAAATCCTTGCCCAACTGCTGCGCGAGCTGCTGAGCCAACTGACGCCGCTGCATGTCGACGGCCTGGCTCAACTCATTCTGAGAGATGTCCTCGCCGTTCACTTCAGCCGCGTTCTGCTTATTGCTGGTAGCGGTAAACAACGCCTCGATGCCGGTGAAGGCCATCAAAGCGATGATGATTCCGATAATTGTCTTGGCAATCCAGCCTTGTGAATTGTCCCTGATGTTCTGCAGCATTGCGTCCCCCAAAACGGTTGAACTGACTAACCAACCGCGGAGCGTGGGTAGAAAGCGGATAGAAGAAAGGCGCATCCGAGGATGCGCCTTCTCGTAACTGACGGAGCGGTAGGGCTCGAACCCCTCGGTGTTGCAACCGAATGCACCACCGCTCCGCTACTGGATCAGGACAGACCCGACCCAGCGGGCAAAGGCATCGAGAGGCTTAGTTGACAGCTTCTTTGAGGGCTTTACCAGCTTTGAAACCTGGTTTTTTAGCAGCAGCGATTTCCAGCGTCTTACCAGTCTGAGGGTTGCGACCGATGCGAGCAGGACGATCAGTCACGGAGAACGTACCAAAGCCAACCAAAACAACCGAGTCGCCAGCCTTCAGAGCGCCAGTGACGGATTCGATCACTGCGTCCAGCGCACGGCCAGCAGCAGCTTTCGGGATATCAGCAGATGCAGCGATAGCATCAATCAGTTCCGACTTGTTCACTCTAAGTCCCCTTATCTCTATATTGAGTATGTTTCTAAGTTTTAGGTGTTAAGCAAAACGAGCGCTGGAAGGCTTGCTGGTGCTTGCTTTAAAGAGCCGCTTTATAACAAGGGCTCTAAAAAGCTGTCAAGGAAGCCTACCCAGTCTTAATGCGTGCTAATTCTGTCCTTAGAGTCAGACTCGCGTTTTTCTTCCTTTGCGACCAGATCTGTAGCCACGTCCGGCAACGGCTCCGGCGCGTATTGCAGCGCAATTTGCAGGACTTCGTCAATCCATTTAACGGGCTTGATTTGCAGATCCTGCTTGATATTGTCAGGAATCTCCTTCAAATCACGCACGTTTTCTTCCGGAATGATCACCGTCTTGATTCCGCCGCGATGCGCAGCCAGAAGTTTTTCCTTCAGACCACCAATCGCCAGCACCTGCCCGCGCAAGGTAATCTCGCCCGTCATTGCCACATCGGCACGTACCGGGATCTGTGTAAGCGCTGATACCAGAGCAGTACACATGCCTACGCCAGCGCTTGGTCCATCCTTGGGCGTCGCGCCTTCCGGCATGTGGATATGCGTGTCGTGTTTCTCGTGGAAATCGGCTGGAATGCCCAGACTACGGGCACGACTGCGCACCACGGTCTGCGCGGCTGTAATGGATTCGACCATGACATCACCCAGCGAACCGGTCTTGATCAACTGGCCCTTGCCCGATACAACCGCAGCCTCGATGGTCAGCAATTCACCGCCCACCTGAGTCCACGCCAGGCCTGTGACCTGACCGATCTGATCCTGTTGCTCGGCCAGTCCGTAGCGGAATTTGCGCACACCCAGGAAGTGTTCGAGCATCTCGGCAGTAACCTGCACGGAGAAGCGTTTTTCCATGGCGTGTTCTTTGACCGCCTTGCGGCAAACCTTGGCAATCTGGCGCTCTAGACCGCGTACGCCCGCTTCACGGGTGTAGTAGCGAATGATGTCGCGGATTGCTTCATCGTCGAACTGGATCTCGCCTTTCTTCAAGCCATTGGCCTGAATCTGCTTGGGCGAGAGGTATTTGACGGCGATGTTGATCTTTTCGTCTTCGGTGTAACCCGGCAGGCGAATGACTTCCATCCGGTCCAGCAAGGCTGGCGGAATATTCATCGAGTTCGACGTGCACAGGAACATTACGTCGGAAAGATCGTAGTCGACTTCGAGGTAGTGATCATTGAAGTTATGGTTCTGCTCGGGGTCCAGGACCTCAAGCAATGCCGACGCCGGATCGCCGCGCATGTCACTGCCCATCTTGTCGATTTCATCAAGCAGGAACAGCGGGTTGCGGACGCCCACTTTTGTCATCTTTTGTATCAATCTTCCTGGCATCGACCCGATGTAAGTCCGGCGATGACCACGAATTTCAGCCTCGTCACGCACCCCGCCCAGCGCCATTCGCACAAACTTGCGATTGGTTGCATTGGCGATAGATTCTGCAAGGGAAGTTTTACCCACACCTGGAGGCCCTACCAGACACAGCACAGGGCCACGAATCTTCTTCACGCGCTTTTGCACGGCGAGGTATTCGAGAATGCGTTCCTTGACCTCATCCAGACCATAATGGTCGGCATCAAGGATCGCTTCGGCGCGCGCAAGGTCCAGACGCACCTTGCTCTGAGCCTTCCACGGCACCTGAACCAGCCAGTCGATGTAGGAGCGCACCACAGTCGCCTCGGCCGACATCGGCGACATCTGCTTGAGCTTGTTCAGCTCGGCAGTCGCCTTTGTCAGAGCGTCCTTGGGCAGCCCGGCAGCGTCGATGCGCTTTTTCAGCTCTTCAATTTCGTTATGGCCTTCGTCGCCATCGCCCAGTTCTTTCTGAATGGCCTTCATCTGCTCATTCAGGTAGTACTCGCGCTGGCTGCGCTCCATTTGTTTTTTCACACGACCGCGAATGCGCTTTTCAACCTGCAGCAGGTCGATTTCGGCATCCAGCAAGGCCAGCACGTGCTCGACACGGGCCGACAGGTCGATAATCTCGAGAATTTCCTGCTTCTGCTCGATCTTGAGCGCCATGTGCGCTGCCATGGTGTCAACCAGGCGACCGGGCTCATCGATGCTGTTGAGCGACGAGAGGACTTCTGCGGGGACTTTCTTGCCAAGCTGCACATACTGCTCGAACTGAGCCAGCAGGCTGCGCACAAATACTTCGGACTCGCGATCCGGCGCATCGACTTCGTCGATCAACGCGACGTCGGCGCGGTAATGGCCATCGACTTCGATGAAACGCTCTACCGAACCACGCTGCTCACCTTCGACCAGCACCTTGACGGTGCCGTCAGGCAGCTTGAGCAACTGCAATACGGTGGCAATAGTGCCGACGTTGTACAACGCCTTTTCATCAGGATCGTCGTCAGCCGGGTTTCTTTGCGCCAGCAGCAGAATCTGCTTGTCGCCCGTCATTGCCGCTTCAAGGGCTTCGATAGACTTCTCGCGCCCCACGAACAGCGGGATAACCATGTGCGGATAAACCACGACATCACGCAATGGCAAGAGAGGCAACTCAATAGTGGTCTTCATGATTTCGCCTCTACGGCGGCCAATTGGCCGGGACAGATGGAATTAGCTTGAAGCCAAGATGGGGGTAGCGTCCAAAAAAAACAAGCTCTAGAGCCACGACCCGCCAAGATCAATTTCTTCATACAAAACGAATGAACGGCTGAAAAATGCAAAAGGGGGCCAAAAAGGCCCCCTTCCGTATTACTTCACACGCCCATACACCTGCGTGTGTTACGCGTCAGGGGCAACCTTGGCAGGCGGCTCACTGTTTTCGTAGATCAGTAGCGGCTTGGACGTACCATCGATAACGCTCTCATCGATCACCACCTTGCTCACGTCACTTTGCGAAGGAATTTCGTACATGGTGTCGAGCAGCACGCCTTCGAGGATGGAACGCAAGCCACGGGCACCGGTCTTGCGCTCCAGCGCGCGACGGGCAACCGACTTCAACGCGTCGGTGCGGAACTCGAGGTCCACGCCTTCCATCTCGAACAGCTTGGCATACTGCTTGGTCAGCGCATTCTTCGGCTCGGTGAGGATCTGTATCAAAGCAGCCTCATCCAGCTCGTCCAGCGTTGCAAGCACTGGCAGACGGCCCACGAACTCGGGGATCAGACCGAACTTGACCAGATCGTCAGGCTCGACTTCACGCAGGGACTCGCCAACCTTCTTGCCCTCCTCCTTGCTGCGAACCTCGGCGTTGAAGCCGATGCCGCCACGGGTGGAACGGTTCTGAATGACCTTTTCCAGGCCCGAGAAGGCACCACCGCAGATAAAGAGGATGTTGCGTGTGTCCACTTGCAGGAATTCCTGCTGCGGATGCTTGCGACCACCTTGCGGAGGAACGGAAGCCACGGTGCCCTCGATCAGCTTCAGCAAGGCTTGCTGCACGCCTTCGCCGGAAACGTCACGAGTGATCGAAGGGTTGTCGGATTTGCGCGAAATCTTGTCGATTTCATCGATGTAGACAATGCCCATCTGGGCCTTCTCGACATCGTAATCACATTTCTGCAACAGCTTCTGGATAATGTTTTCAACGTCCTCACCCACATAACCGGCTTCGGTCAGGGTGGTGGCGTCAGCGATGGTGAACGGCACATTGAGCAGACGGGCCAGTGTTTCGGCCAGCAGCGTCTTGCCGGAGCCCGTAGGGCCGATCAGCAGGATGTTGCTCTTGCCCAGTTCAACGTCGTCGTTCTTTTTGTCGCGCTGGTTCAGACGCTTGTAGTGGTTGTACACCGCTACTGCGAGGACCTTTTTGGCACGTTCCTGACCGATTACATACTGGTCAAGGATGCCGCTGATTTCTTTAGGCGAAGGCAATTTATGCGCGCTGCTTTCGGCCTGTGCTTCCTGCACCTCCTCGCGGATGATGTCGTTGCACAGGTCGACGCACTCGTCGCAGATAAAGACCGAGGGGCCGGCAATCAATTTGCGCACTTCATGCTGGCTTTTGCCACAGAAGGAGCAATAGAGCAATTTGCCGTTGTCCTCGCCGTTGCGGGTGTCAGTCATTCGATCGATCCAATCCGGTAGGCTTGCAACACAAGATGAAGGCTATTGCGGGCTTTTTCAAGTCCGCAGGCGGTCGGTTGTGCCGACCCCCTACATTTTGAGCCGCTTAGGCAGGCATTTGACGCTTGTTGATCACGGAGTCGATCAGGCCGTATTCAGCCGCACGCTCTGCGCTCATGAAGTTGTCACGCTCGGTGTCGCGCTCGATGGTTTCGAGGCTCTGGCCGGTGTGATGCGCCAGCAGCGAGTTGAGACGATGACGAATGTGCAGGATTTCCTTGGCATGGATGTCGATATCCGACGCCTGACCCTGGAAACCGCCCAGCGGCTGGTGAATCATCATCCGCGAGTTGGGCAGGCAATGACGCTTGCCTTCTGCACCACCGGCCAGCAGGAATGCACCCATGCTGCAAGCCTGACCGATACAGATAGTCGAAACGTCCGGCTTGATGAACTGCATGGTGTCGTAGATCGACATGCCTGCTGTCACCGAACCGCCCGGCGAGTTGATGTAGAGATGGATATCCTTGTCCGGGTTTTCCGCTTCAAGGAAGAGCAGTTGTGCCGCGATAAGGTTGGCCATGTAGTCCTCTACCGGACCAACCATAAAGATGACTCGCTCCTTGAGAAGGCGCGAATAGATGTCATAGGCGCGTTCGCCACGGGCGGACTGCTCGATAACCATCGGGACCAGGCCGCCAGCGGCCTGGATGTCAGAGTTCTGCTGAATATAAGAATTGCGGGACATGTCCTGCATTCACTCCCAAATAGTCGAGTCTTGAATACGCACAAGCCAGCGCGAAGGCTGGCTTGTGGGTGTTTTCGCACGAAAAGAGAAATCAGTCGGCTTTTGGAGCTTCCACCGGCTTGACAGCTTCTTCGTAGGAGACCGATTTGTCGGTCACGCTAGCTTTCTGCAAAACAGTATCTACAACTTGCTCTTCAAGCACAACAGAACGTACCTCGTTCATTTGCTGCTCGTTCTTGTAGTACCAGGCAACAACCTGCTCAGGCTCCTGATAGGCGGATGCCATTTCCTGAATCATTTCACGTACGCGAGCATCATCAGGCTTGAGGTCGAACTGCTTGACGACCTCGGCAACGATCAGACCCAGCTCGACGCGACGCTTGGCCTGCTCTTCGAACAGCTCAGCCGGCAACTGGTCTGGCTTGATGTTGCCGCCGAACTGTTGAACAGCCTGGACGCGCAGACGGTTGACTTCGTTTTCCAGCAGCGCTTTAGGCACTTCGATCGGGTTGGCAGCCAGCAGACCGTCCATGACCTGATTCTTGACCTTGGACTTGATCGCCTGACGCAGCTCGCGCTCCATGTTCTTGCGAACCTCGGTGCGGAAGCCTTCGATACCGGTTTCCTTGATACCGAACTGCTTGAAGAACTCTTCGTTCAGCTCAGGCAGCTTTGGCTCGGAAACGGTATTGACGGTCACGGTGAACTCGGCAGCCTTGCCGGCCAGCTCAAGGTTCTGATAGTCCTCGGGGAAGGTCACGTTCAGAACGCGCTCTTCGCCAGCCTTGGCGCCAACCAGACCGTCTTCGAAACCAGGAATCATGCGACCGGAACCCAGCACCAGCTGGGTAGCCGTAGCAGAACCGCCAGCGAACACTTCGCCGTCGACCTTGCCCACGAAATCGATGTTCAGCTGGTCTTCGTTCTGAGCAGCACGGTCGGCCACTTCAAAACGAACGTTCTGCTTGCGCAGTACTTCCAGCATGTTGTCCAGATCGCTGTCCGCCACGTCGGCAGACAGGCGCTCTACGGCGATGGTGTCGAAACCGGCAACGGTGAATTCCGGGAATACTTCGAAAGTAGCCACGTATTCCAGGTCTTTGCCTTTTTCGAAAGATTTCGGCTCTACAGCAGGAGCACCGGCCGGGTTCAGCTTCTGCTCAACCACAGCTTCGTAGAAAGTAGCCTGAATCAGATCGCCCAGTGCTTCCTGACGTGCGCCGTCTTCATAACGCTGACGGATCACGCTCATAGGCACCTTGCCTGGGCGGAAGCCCGGGATCTTGGCTTTACGTGCGGTCTGCTGCAGACGCTTGTTGACTTCAGTCTCGATGCGTTCGGCAGGCACGCCAATGGTCATGCGGCGCTCAAGAGCGGAAGTATTTTCAACAGAAACTTGCATGGATATTCCTCGTTGCACAGACGTTAGCCGGCCGTTTCCGACCCCAGAATCAAGGGCATGCATTCTAGTGGGTCAAACTCAAGAAGTCACCCTACTGAAAAAGGGCGGGTTAACAAGAAGGAATCGGACTACAGCCGGAGGAGAAAGGAAAACACCTCGCATCACTCGCGACGTGTCTGGCACGGCCCCTATATAAGGAAACCTCTGCGCCGGACGATGACCGAATCCATCTACATAGCACGCCCCACTCGACCGGCGGCAATAGGGCCGCCGGACCCGCGAGGCGATGGAACGAATACGCCAAAACAAAAAAAGCCGCACTAGGCGGCTTTCTTTTTGTAGCTTTTGCAACCGAAGCGTTACCACTCGACTACAGTTATCCTGGTGCGGACGGAGAGACTCGAACTCTCACACCTTGCGGCGCTGGAACCTAAATCCAGTGTGTCTACCAATTCCACCACATCCGCATTTCAGACTTTTAAAGCAAAGGCGCCAGACTATAAATCTGGCGCCCTTCTTAATATGGGGTGGACGATGGGGTTCGAACCCACGACCGCAGGAGTCACAATCCTGTGCTCTACCAACTGAGCTACGCCCACCATATTGCGCGTGACGATAAAACTTACTTGCTGTGCCAAAGCTGCCTTGAATGGCGCACCCGGCAGGACTCGAACCTGCGACCATCCGCTTAGAAGGCGGATGCTCTATCCAGCTGAGCTACGGGCACTTATATAATTTGTATTCTTGCGATAACAAACTAAAAGGCTTTCAATCACACCGAGCTGATTTGCAACTCTGCCTGACCTAATCAACCAGTGCTAGCTTAACCAGTGCTGGGCTCTGCCCGGCAAGTGCGACGAATCTTATAGACGGCCCCTGGGGTCGTCAACCTTTTTTTGAAAAAAATTCAGCTAGATAAAGGAGTTAGCGGAATATCCACAGCATGCGCCTTTGCCCTCGCGCCATGTCATGCGAGAATGCGCGCTCATTTTATTTCCTCTCGATGGTTAATCACGCGTCATGACTGCAAAACTAATCGACGGCAAGGCGATCGCCGCCAGCCTGCGCCAGCAGATCGCCAAACGTGTCGCCGAACGTAGCCAGCAAGGTCTGCGCACGCCGGGCCTCGCGGTGATTCTGGTCGGCAGCGACCCTGCCTCTCAGGTCTATGTCTCTCACAAGCGCAAGGACTGCGAGGAAGTCGGCTTTATCTCCCAGGCCTATGACTTGCCCGCTGATACCACTCAGGTTGCGCTGACCGATCTGATCGACCGCCTCAATGAAGACGCCGCTGTCGACGGCATCCTCCTGCAATTGCCTTTGCCAGCCCATCTGGACGCATCGCTGCTGCTCGAGCGCATCCGCCCGGACAAGGACGTGGACGGTTTCCATCCTTATAACGTCGGCCGTCTGGCCCAGCGCATTCCCCTGCTGCGACCGTGCACACCCAAAGGGATCATTACCCTGCTGGAAAGCACCGGAGTCGATCTGTACGGTCTGGATGCTGTGGTGGTTGGCGCGTCGAACATTGTCGGCCGCCCCATGGCGATGGAATTGCTGCTGGCGGGCTGCACCGTCACCGTGACCCACCGTTTCACCAAGGATCTGGCAGGCCATGTGAGCCGTGCCGATCTGGTGGTGGTTGCCGCTGGCAAGCCCGGCCTGATCAAGGGCGAATGGATCAAGCCCGGCGCGATTGTCATCGACGTCGGCATCAACCGTCAGTACGATGGCAAGCTGGTTGGCGACGTGGTTTACGAGACTGCCCTGCCCCGCGCCGGCTGGATCACCCCTGTCCCTGGCGGCGTTGGTCCCATGACCCGTGCCTGCCTGCTGGAAAACACGCTGTACGCCGCAGAAACCCTGCACGACTGATCAGCCTGCAGCAATAAAAAACGGCACCCTCAAGGTGCCGTTTTTTTACCTCGACAAAACCTTACTTCTTGCCAGCCTCCCAGCTCTTCAGCAGGTCAGCGTAAGCGATGGTTTCACCCTTCGGTTTCTCGTTGGCCAGCTTGCGTTGCGGTGCGAGGAATTTGCCACCGCTTTGCTCAGCCTTGGTATACCACTCCTCGGCAGAGGTCTCGGGATTCATCTTCGGCGCACACTTGCTGGCTTCCTGAACCTTGGAACGTTCGATGCGCGTCATGATGGCATCCTGATCCTTGGCCAGACCATCCAGCGCCTGCTGTGCTGTCTTCTCGCCGGTGACCGCCTCGGCAACGTGGCTCCACCACAACTGTGCCAGTTTCGGATAATCAGGCACGTTGGTCCCGGTAGGCGACCATTGCACACGTGCCGGGCTGCGATAGAACTCCACCAGACCACCCAGTTTCGGTGCCAGCGCGGTCATCTCCTTGGAGTTGATGTCGGACTCGCGAATCGGCGTCAGACCGACAATGGTCTTCTTCAGCGAAACGCTTTTCGAGGTCACGAACTGCGCATACAACCAGGCCGCCAGGCGCTTCTTCTCGTCGGAAGATTTCAGGAAGGTCCATGACCCCACGTCCTGATAACCGAGCTTCATACCTTCTTTCCAGTAAGGTCCTTTTGGCGAAGGTGCCATGCGCCATTTCGGCGTGCCATCGGCGTTCATGACTGGCAGGCCGGGCTTGGTCATGTCGGCAGTAAAGGCGGTGTACCAGAAGATCTGTTGCGCGACGTTACCCTGCGACGGAACCGGCCCGGACTCCGAAAAGGTCATGCCCGCAGCTTCAGGCGGTGCGTAGGCTTTCAGCCAGTCGATGTATTTCTGGGTCGCGAACACCGCCGCTGGCCCGTTGGTATCGCCACCGCGGGTAATGCTGGAGCCGACCGGATGGCAATCCTCTACACGGATGCCCCACTCGTCAACCGGCAAACCGTTAGGCAAGCCCTTGTCGCCACTGCCGGCCATGGAGAACCAGGCATCGGTGAAGCGCCAGCCCAGCGACGGGTCCTTCTTGCCGTAATCCATGTGCCCGAAGACTTTCTTGCCGTCGATCTCCTTGACGTCTTCGCTGAAGAATTTGGCAATGTCTTCGTAGGCCGACCAGTTGACCGGGACGCCCAGCTCATAGCCGTACTTGTCTTTGAACTTCTTTTTCAGGTCGGGACGTTCGAACCAGTCGGCACGGAACCAGTACAGGTTGGCGAATTGCTGATCAGGCAGCTGGTAAAGCTTGCCGTCCGGCGCGGTAGTGAACGAGGTGCCGATGAAATCTTTCAGGTCCAGAGTCGGCGAGGTGACCTTGCTGCCTTCCGGACTGGCCATCAGGTCGGTCAGCGACAGTGCCTTGCCGTAGCGGAAGTGTGTCCCGATCAGGTCCGAGTCGTTGACCCAGCCGTCGTAGATACTTTTGTCCGACTGCATGGCGGTCTGCAGTTTTTCGATCACATCACCCTCTTGCAGCAGGTCATGGGTGACTTTGATACCAGTGATTTCAGTGAAGGCCTTGGCCAGGGTTTTCGATTCGTACTCGTGGGTGGTCAGGGTTTCCGACACCACCTTGATGTCCATGCCACGGAACGGCTCGGCGGCCTTGATGAACCACTCCAGCTCTTTCAACTGTTCTGCATCGGAAAGCGTACTCGGCTTGAATTCACTGGCCGCCCACTTCTTCGCCGCATCTTCGTACTGATCTGCCCACGCCGAAACACTCAACCCGCTGAGCATCATCATGGTCGCCAGCGTCACGCTATGTTGCAGCTTGTTTTTCTTATTGAACATAGTCATCTCCAATGTTGCTTTTATGTAGTCCCGCTTTTCGAATATCGCCGACCGGATCACCCCGGCAATCGCGCCCGGCCGCCCTCTAACCCCAACGCATCACCACCAACAGCCACACCAGGGAGGCCCCTGAAGCGATCCAGACACTCCAGTCGGTCGCGCCTATCACCAGCAAATGCAGGTAAGCGCTACCCAGAAGCCCAATGAACAAACGGTCGCCACGCGTGGTGGCAATCGGCAGAAAACCACGGCGCTCGATACTTGCCGAGCGCAACTCCCATACGGTCATCCCCGCCAGAAGCAATGCGATGCTGATGAAAAAGGCCGCAGTGGGCAGTGTCCAGGACATCCACTCCATTTTTTCGACTCCTCAGACACGACCAAGAGCAAAGCCCTTGACCACATGGTTGCGAACGAACCAGATCACCAGCATACCCGGCAGGATAGTCAACACCCCCGCCGCCGCCAGCACTCCCCAATCGATACCCGACGCCGAGACCGTGCGAGTCATTACCGCAGCAATCGGTTTGGCATTGACCGATGTCAGGGTGCGCGCCAGCAGTAGCTCGACCCAGGAGAACATGAAGCAGAAAAACGCGGTAACACCGATACCCGAGCCAATCAGCGGAATGAAAATCTTCACGAAAAACTTCGGAAAGCTATAACCGTCGATGTAGGCCGTTTCATCGATTTCCTTGGGAACGCCGGACATGAAGCCCTCCAGAATCCATACCGCCAGCGGAACGTTGAACAAGCAATGCGCCAGTGCAACGGCGATGTGCGTGTCAAACAGGCCAATGGACGAGTAGAGCTGGAAAAACGGCAGCAGGAACACGGCCGGTGGTGCCATGCGATTGGTCAGCAGCCAGAAGAACAGGTGCTTGTCGCCGAGAAAACGATAGCGAGAGAACGCGTAGGCTGCCGGAAGCGCAACGCTCAGCGATATCACGGTATTGAGGCACACGTAGTACAGCGAGTTCAGGTAACCGCTGTACCAGCTTTCGTCGGTGAAAATCACCTTGTAGTTGGCCAGGGTAAAGTCCTGCGGCCACAGGGTCAGGCCACCGAGGATCTCGGTATTGGTCTTGAACGACATGTTGATCAGCCAGTAAATCGGCACCAGCAGAAACAACAGGTAAATCCACAGCGGTATGATTTTGCGCAGACTCATGACCAGCCCCTCAATTCTTTTCGCTGTGAGTCATGGCGGTGTAGAACACCCATGACACCAACAGAATGATCAGGAAGTACACCAGCGAGAACGCCGCCGCAGGCCCCAGGTCGAACTGCCCGAGCGCCATGGTGGTCAGGGTCTGACTGAGGAAGGTGGTGGAGTTGCCAGGACCGCCACCGGTGAGCACGAACGGCTCGGTGTAGATCATGAAGCTGTCCATGAAGCGCAGCATTACCGCGATCAGCAGCACGCTTTTCATCTTCGGCAGCTGGATGTGCCGAAAGATGGCCCAGCCGGAGGCACGATCAATCCGCGCCGCCTGATAGTAGACATCCGGAATGGCTCGCAGCCCTGAATAGCACAGCAAAGCCACCAGCGAAGTCCAGTGCCAGACGTCGATGACCAGCACTGTCACCCAGGCATCCGAAGCATTGGCGGCGTAGTTGTAGTTGATGCCCAGCACGTTGTTCAACGTGTAACCCAGCAAGCCGATATCGCCACGGCCGAAGATCTGCCAGATGGTACCGACCACGTTCCACGGAATCAGCAACGGAATGGTCATCACAATCAGGCACAGCGAAGACCAGCGGCCTTTGGTGGGCATGGTCAGGGCAATCGCGATACCCAGCGGGATCTCGATCAGCAGTACACAACCCGAGTAAATGAACTGGCGCAGCAGCGAATCGTGCAGGCGCGGGTCCTGCAAGACCTGACGGAACCAGTCAGTACCAACAAAATAGCGGCTGGACTGGTCGAAGATGTCCTGCACCGAGTAGTTGACCACAGTCATCATCGGGATAATCGCGCTGAATGCCACCAGCAAAAACACCGGCATCACCAGCCACCAGGCTTTGTTGTTCTGCACCTTACGCATGGGACACCTCACTGGCCGGGCCGGCTTCAAGCAGGTAATCGTCGGCATAGAGCATCAGCCATTGCCCTGGAAAGCTGATCCAGGCCTGGCCGTGCGGCACCGGTTTGTCTTCCTGCAAACGAACCTTGAGCAGTTGCCCGGCCAGTTTCAGGGTAATGATCTTGTAGGTACCGAGGTCTTCCACATAGGTCACGTCGGCGCACATCGCATCGTCGTAAGGCCCGTCCCAGACATGCACGAACTCTGGACGAATGCCCACTTTCAGGCTTTTCCACGGTGTACTGGCAAGCTTTTGCTGCAACGACTCAGGCAGCGGCAGATGAATGTCGGCAAAACCGACACCGCCCGGTTGAGGCGTAACTTCAATCAGGTTCATGCCAGGGCTGCCGATGAAATAGCCGACAAAGGTGTGCGAAGGCTTTTCAAACAGCTCCCGCGGCGTGCCAAACTGCACAATCTGTCCGCCATACATCACGGCGATCTTGTCGGCGAAAGTCGACGCCTCCAGTTGATCGTGGGTGACGTAAACCATGGTGATATTGAACTGCTCGTGGATCTGCTTGAGCTTGCGCCGCAGCTTCCACTTCAGGTGCGGGTCAATCACGGTCAGCGGTTCGTCGAAGAGGATCGCCGACACGTCATCGCGCACCAGCCCGCGACCCATGGAGACTTTCTGCTTTTCGTCCGCGCTGAGGTTGCGCGCTTTCTTTTTCAGCAGCGGCTGCAGGTCCAGGACATCGGCAATTTCATTGACCTTGATGAGAATCCGCGCCTCGTCCAGGCCCTGATTGCGCAACGGAAAGGCCAGGTTATCGAACACGGTCATGGTGTCGTAGATCACTGGAAACTGGAAAACCTGAGCGATGTTGCGACGCTCCGGGGGCAGCTCATTGACCACTTTCGAGTCGAACAGCACTTGCCCTTGAGAGGGACTGAGCAGCCCCGAAATGATATTGAGCAAGGTGGACTTGCCGCAGCCGGACGGCCCGAGCAGCGCGTAAGCCCCGCCCTGCTCCCAGATGTGGCTCATCTCGCGAATTGCATAATCGTCAGGACCAGGCGTGGCGCTGTAACTGTGCGCCAGGTTCTGCAAGCGGATCTCGGCCATCAGGCAACCCTCGCCATGCGCAGGCCCGGCGCCTGAATCAGGCCGCCCTGCTGATCGAATACAAATAATTTGTGAGTCGGGATGTACACCCGAATCGATGCGTCAACGTCGTAGGCATGCACGCCCGGCAGGTGCAAAACCAGTGAAAACAGCTCGTTGCGCACATGCAGAAAGGTTTCCGAGCCGCTGATTTCTGCCAGCTCGACGGTGACCGCCAGCTCCAGATCATCATCGTTGGAAGGCACAAGGCTCAAATGGCTGGGGCGCACACCAAAGCGGTACTCACCATCCCCGACGGCCCGCAGGTCGACGTTGAGCGGGAAATGCACAAAGTTGGCGAAGCTGACCTCATTGCCGTCTATTCGACCCGGCATCAGGTTGATCGGCGGTTCAGAGAACAGCTCGGCCGCCAATACCGTGCTCGGCCGGTGATAGACCTCGGGAGTCTTGCCGCTCTGCACCACCCGCCCTTCATGCAGAATGGTGGTGGTGCCACCCAGCGCCAGCGCTTCATTGGGCTCGGTAGTGGCATAGATGGCAATGGTATGGCGGGCTGCAAACAGCTCGCGCATTTCCTGACGCAGCTCTTCACGCAGCTTGTAATCAAGGTTGACCAACGGCTCGTCGAACAGGATCAACTCGGCGTCCTTGACCAGCGCTCTGGCCATAGCGGTGCGCTGCTGCTGCCCACCGGACAGTTCGAGGGGATGGCGTTGCAGGAATTTTTCGATGCGCAGCATCTTCGCGGTTTCCTGCACACGGCTGTGGATAACATCCTTGGACAGACCGGCCTGACGCAGCGGCGAGGCGATGTTTTCGAACACCGTCATGCTTGGGTAATTGATGAACTGCTGATAAACCATCGAGACGTTGCGCAGACGAACCGGTCGATTTGTAACGTCGACCCCGTTCATCAGCACCCGCCCGCTGTCAGGCTTGTCCAGCCCGGCCATCAGGCGCATCAGGCTGGTTTTGCCGGACAGGGTTCGCCCCAGCAGAACGTTGAAAGATCCTGGCTCAAAGCTCAGGGAAGCGTCGTCGATCCAGACCTGACCATCGACCGCGCGACTGACGTGCTCCAGCGTGAGAGACATGGCGTGCCCTTTGTTGTTTTTTTCTTAAGGGTGAATGCGTGACTGTTTGCAGATAGCGACATTCGTGCCAGCTCGGCCAGACTGCTTGCGAGCCGCGAAACAGAGCCTTCCCCTGTATTCATGGGGCAAAAGCGCTTTCACAGCTGAACAATAATGAACAGTAAACACTGAACACTTGAACAAAATGAACATTGACTTTGAACAAAACTGAACGACACTGGACGGACGTTGCGGGCAAGGATGGTCACGCCGACGGGACCTAAAAACAAAAACAACACGTCATATTCGCAGGCATCCTCATGTCTCAATCCAGCGCTTCGCTCGTTCACGACATCATCATTCAGGATTCATGGAGGCGCTGCCGGGATTTCGGTCTCAGCCATCAGACGCGCCCTTCATTCGGCCAACTGCCGGGCGCTGAGGTTTCCAGGCTGCTGGAGCGCCATCACGGGCTGGTGCAGACCACCCATCAGGAAGTCCTGCCGGTTTATGAAAACATTCTGAGCAACTCCAATTGCCTGATTCTGCTGGCCGACCCTCAAGGCCAGTTGCTCAAATCCTGGGGCGCGCAACGCTTCGTCGAGTCTTCTCAGGCACAGGGCTTCATGGCTGGCGCCAGCTGGAGCGAACGGGGCACCGGCACCAATGCCATCGGCACAGCACTGGCCTGTGAGCAGGCCATTCACATTGAACCGGACGAGCACTTCCTCAAGGCGAATCGCTTCATGACCGGTTCAGCTTCACCGATCTTCGATGCCGATCGGCGGATCATTGCCGTGCTGGATGTATCCAGTGACAGTTTCCTGCCCCCCTCGCATACCCTGGGTATGGTCAAGATGATGAGCCAGTCGGTGGAAAACCGACTGATCCTCGATCAGTTCCGCGACTCCCACTATCAGTTGATCTTCAATACGGGCCTGAACAATCTCGACAGCCAATGGGCAGGCCTGCTGATTTTTGACGAAAGCGGCCAGATCCTTTGCGCCAATCGACGCGCTGACAATTTGTTGGGGACGACGCCGTCCGGTGCCAGTATCGAAACGTTGTTCAAATGCCCGATCCTGCAACTGCTCAGCGAGACAGAAGCGCGGCCGTTTGCGCTGCACGCGTTTGGCAACAATCGCTTTCAATGTCTGCTCAAGCGTCCGACCCGCAAGCCGCTGAAGCTGCACAGCGTCCAACCGGCTCAGGCACCTGTCGCGCCGCGGAGCCTGGATCTGGAGGCGATCAGCCTGGGTGATGCAAAAATCGGGAAAGCCGTGAATCAGGCGCAGCGGCTGCTGGAAAAAGACATCCCGCTGCTGATCCACGGGGAAACCGGGGTCGGCAAGGAAGTGTTTGTCAAAGCCCTGCATCAAGCCAGTACTCGCACCACTCAGCCGCTGATCGCTGTCAACTGCGCGGCGATCCCGGCCGAACTGGTCGAGGCCGAGCTATTTGGCTATGAAAGAGGGGCGTTCACCGGTGCCAGTCAAAAAGGCAGCATTGGCCTGATTCGCAAAGCTGACAAAGGCACGCTGTTTCTGGATGAAGTCGGTGACATGCCCCTGCCGGTACAGGCGCGATTGCTGCGTGTGCTTCAAGAGCGCTGCGTTCAGCCGTTGGGCAGCAGTGAATTATATCCGGTAGACATACGCCTGATTTCAGCCACCAATCGCAGCCTGCGCGATCAGGTTCAGACGGGGCACTTTCGCCAGGACCTTTATTATCGAATCAGTGGGCTCAACATCGAGTTGCCGCCGTTGCGCGAGCGCACCGACAAACATGCACTCATCCAGCGTATTTGGGAGCGGCATCGCGACGCTCATCAACGGGCAGGGTTTTCCAGAGAGGTTCTCGAGCTATTCGAACATCACCCATGGCCGGGCAACATTCGTCAGCTCAACAGCGTGATTCAGGTGGCGCTGGCTTTGGCAGATGAACAGCCGATCAGTACCGAGCACCTGCCGGAGGATTTTCTGCTGGATATGGGCATGGATGAGGACTGCCGAGAGCCGGTGAAAACTCAGGAATCCACTGTGCGCCTTCACACGACAGAAGACCTGAGCCAACTGTTTCAAGCGGCTGGCGGAAATATTTCACAGCTGGCAAAACGTCTGGGGGTAAGCCGCAACACGCTGTACAAGCGGTTGCGGGAACAGCGGATTGTCTAGTTTTTGGCTTTCGGCAGACCGCACATCGAGGATCGGGCACGATAGTCTCCCGGGTCATTTCATTCCCATGCTCCGCGTGGGAATGCACTTCGTGACGTTCCGCGTCACTAGCCGCCTTATTTGATCAGTCCGCCAGACGCCAGGTCGTGCCGCCCTTGCCGTCTTCCAGCAGTACGCCCATGGCGGTGATCTGGTCGCGAATCCGGTCGGATTCGGCCCAGTCCTTCGCCGCGCGTGCAGCCAGACGTGCCTGAATCAGCGCTTCCACTTGCGCTGCATCGACCCGCCCTTCCGCGCCTGCACGCAAAAAGTCGTCGGCTTCGAGCTGCAGAACACCCAGCACACTGGCCAACTGCTTCAAGCGCGCCGCCAGACCCGCCGCTGCGGTGACATCGGATTCACGCAGGCGGTTGATCTCACGGACCATTTCGAACAGTACCGCACACGCTTCCGGCGTGCCGAAATCATCATTCATCGCCGTGCTGAAACGCTCGACGAACGCCTCCCCACCCGCAGGCTCGGCAACCGGCAACCCCTTGAGCGCGTGATAGAAGCGTTCCAGCGCCGCCTTCGACTCACGCAGGCTGTCTTCGGAGTAGTTGATCGCGCTGCGGTAGTGGCTGGATACCAGCAGGTAACGCACCACTTCCGGATGGTATTTCTCCAGCACGTCGCGGATGGTGAAGAAGTTGTTCAAGGACTTGGACATCTTCTCGCCATTGATGCGAATCATCCCGCAGTGCAACCAGGCATTGGCGTAGGTCTTGCCGGTGGCCGCTTCGCTTTGGGCAATTTCGTTTTCATGGTGCGGAAACTCCAGATCGCTGCCGCCACCATGAATATCGAAGGTGTCACCCAGGCAGCAGGTCGACATCACCGAGCATTCGATATGCCAGCCCGGACGCCCTGCGCCCCATGGCGACTCCCAGCTCGGCTCGCCAGGCTTGACGCCTTTCCAGAGCACGAAGTCCAGTGGGTCTTCCTTGGACTCATCCACTTCGATCCGCGCGCCGATGCGCAGGTCTTCTATCTTCTTGCGCGACAGCTTGCCGTAGCCCTGAAACTTGCCCACACGGTAATACACGTCGCCGTTACCCGGAGCGTAGGCATAGCCCTTGTCGATCAGGGTCTGGATCATCGCGTGCATGCCAGCGATGTGATCGGTGGCACGCGGCTCCATGTCCGGCTTGAGGATATTGAGGCGCGCCTCGTCCTCGTGCATGGCGTCGATCATGCGCGCAGTCAGCGCGTCGAACGACTCACCGTTGTCACGCGCACGATTGATGATCTTGTCGTCAATATCGGTGATGTTGCGCACATAAGTCAGCTCGTAACCGCTGAAGCGCAACCAGCGAGTCACCAGATCGAACGCCACCATGCTGCGGCCATGGCCCAGATGGCAGTAGTCGTACACGGTCATCCCGCAGACGTACATGCGCACCTTGTTGCCATCCAGCGGTTTGAATACTTCTTTGCTCTTGGTGAGCGTGTTGTAAATAGAAAGCACTATCTGCCCCTCGGACATATCTCAGGTCCAGGAATCCCGCAACGTGACCGTGCGGTTGAAGACTGGTTGACCGGGTTTCGAGTCCTTGATGTCCGCGCAGAAATAACCTTCGCGTTCGAACTGGAAACGGTCTTCCGGTTGCGCGTGTCCCAATGATGGTTCAGCACGACAACCGGTCAGCACTTGCAGGGAATCGGGGTTGATATTGTCCAGAAAGCTCGCGCCGTCTTCGGCTTTTTCCGGGTTGGCGGAGCGGAACAGGCGGTCATACAGACGCACTTCGCATTCAACGCTCTCGGCCGCTGGCACCCAGTGCACAACGCCCTTGACCTTGCGGCCTTCAGGGTTCTTGCCCAGGGTGTCCGGATCGTAGGAGCAACGCAGCTCGACGATATTGCCCTCTGCGTCCTTGATCGCTTCGTCGGCGCGAATCACATAGCTGCCACGCAAACGTACTTCACCATTGGGTTCAAGACGTTTGTAGCCTTTTGGCGGCTCTTCCATGTAATCGTCGCGATCGATATAGATCTCCCGCGAAAACGGCAGCTCGCGCATGCCCAGATCTTCTTTCGGATGGCGCGGCAGTTCCAGCTTCTCGACCTGGCCTTCCGGGTAGTTGGTGATGACCACTTTCAGGGGGCGCAGCACACACATGGCGCGCGGCGCGCTGTGGTCCAGGTCGTCGCGAATGCTGAATTCGAGCATACCGAAATCGACCACCCCGTCAGAGCGGTTGGTGCCGATCATATCGCAGAAATTGCGAATCGATTTCGGCGTGTAGCCACGACGACGAAAACCGGACAGCGTCGACATGCGCGGGTCATCCCAGCCACTGACGTGTTTCTCGTCAACCAGTTGCTTGAGCTTGCGCTTGCTGGTGATGGTGTAGTTCAGGTTCAGCCGCGAGAACTCATACTGACGCGGTTTGCACGGCACCGGCAGGTTGTCGAGGAACCAGTCGTACAGCGGACGATGGCTTTCGAACTCCAGGGTGCAGATCGAGTGGGTGATGCCTTCAAGGGCATCCGACTGACCGTGGGTGAAGTCATAGATCGGGTAGATGCACCACTTGTCGCCGGTCTGATGGTGATGCGCATGACGAATGCGGTAGATGATCGGGTCACGCAGGTTCATGTTCGGCGAGGCCATGTCGATTTTGGCACGCAGTACACGAGCGCCATCTTCGAATTCACCAGCCTTCATACGCGCGAACAGGTCGAGGTTGTCCTCGACGCTGCGCTCACGGAACGGACTGTTCTTGCCCGGCTCGGTCAGGGTGCCGCGGTATTCGCGGGCCTGCTCGGGGGTCAGATCGTCAACGTAAGCCTTGCCTGCCTTGATCAGCTCGACCGCCCAGTCGTGCAACTGGTCGAAATACTGCGAGGCGTAGCGCACTTCGCCCGCCCACTCGAAGCCCAGCCACTTGACGTCGCTCATGATGGCGTCGATGTATTCCTGGTCTTCCTTGGCCGGGTTGGTGTCATCGAAACGCAGGTGCGTATCGCCACCGAACTCCTTGGCCAGACCGAAGTTCACGCAGATCGACTTGGCGTGACCGATGTGCAGGTAACCGTTGGGCTCTGGCGGAAAACGCGTGATGATTTTACTGTGCTTGCCCGAGTCCAGGTCTGCCTGCACGATTGGACGCAGGAAATTGGTCGGTACGGCTGGGCCTGCCTTGGAATGGGCAGCGGGTTCTGGAGTGGGCTTGCTCATAGGATCCTTGGACATACGTGCGCGGCCAGGGTAGGCCGACTAAATCAAAGCGCTTATCATAGCCGAAGCTGTCAAGTCCCTGACAACAGAGTGCACATTTGAGGGCATAAAAGCTGCAAAAGCGCTGAAAAATGTAACCTCGTCCGTAAACTGCGCGTCAGGGTCATAATGTGCCCATTCATGCATGACTATAGAGCGACTTTCCACATGTCCAAAGTAAAGCTGACCACCAACCACGGCGACATCGTTCTGCAACTGAACGCAGAAAAGGCGCCACTGACTGTAGCCAACTTCATCGAATACGTTAACGCTGGCCACTACGAAAACACGGTTTTCCACCGTGTAATCGGTAACTTCATGGTTCAGGGCGGCGGTTTCGAGCCTGGCATGAAAGAAAAGAAAGACAAGCGCCCAAGCATCCAGAACGAAGCCGACAACGGTCTGCCGAACAAGAAGTACAGCGTCGCCATGGCCCGCACCATGGAGCCGCATTCGGCCTCTGCGCAGTTCTTCATCAACGTGGCTGACAACGCCTTCCTGAACCACAGCGCCAAGACCGTTCAGGGCTGGGGTTACGCTGTATTCGGTGAAGTGATCGAAGGCACTGATGTCGTCGACAAGATCAAGGGCGTTGCGACTACCAGCAAAGCCGGTCATCAGGACGTGCCTGCAGAAGACGTGATCATCGAGAAAGCCGAGATCGTTGAGTGATACTGCTGATCTCCGATCTGCACCTTGAACAGGAGCGCCCGGACATTACCCGGGCGTTTCTGGATCTGCTCGCGGGCCGCGCCCGCGAAGCCGAGGCGCTGTATATCCTCGGGGATTTCTTTGAAGTCTGGATCGGTGACGACGCCATGTCACCGTTTCAGCTTTCAATCTGCAAGGCCCTGCGCGCATTGAGTGACAGCGGCACACGAATTTTTCTGATGCACGGCAACCGCGACTTCATGATCGGCAAGGGTTTCTGCAAGGCAGCGGGTTGCACCCTGTTGAGCGATCCGAGCGTCGTGCAGTTGAACGGTGAGCGCGTGCTGTTGATGCATGGCGATAGCCTGTGCACCCGCGATGAAGGTTATATCCGGATGCGCCGTTATCTGCGCCATCCGCTGACGCTTTTCATTCTGCGCCATTTGCCGCTGGGCACCCGGCACAAGCTGGCGCGCAAGTTGCGCAATGAAAGCCGTGCGCAAACCCGTATGAAGGCCAATGATATTGTCGATGTGACGCCAGACGAGGTGCCGCGGATCATGCAGCAGTTCGACGTGCGTACTCTGGTCCACGGCCACACTCATCGCCCCGCGATTCATAAGTTGCAGATCGGCGATCAGGCAGCCAGACGCATTGTGCTGGGCGACTGGGATCGTCAGGGCTGGGTGTTGCAGGTGGATGAGCAGGGTTTCAGTCTGAACTCATTCGACTTTGTGCCCGAGACGACTGCGCTGTTGAATTGATGGCGCGGGAACGCGGCTGAGAGCACAGCGGTTCTGCGATGTCAGGTGGATTGGGGTTCGACTCAGGTCACCTTTTTCGCCCCTCGGCGAGTTACTTTGAGGGGCCATAGTAACCAAAGCCCTCGCTCCTGTTTCCGGCCCGACTTCGTCATTCCTTCACCCTGTCACTAAGGTCGCACTCTGCGTCGCCAGTGCCATCGCGGTTGAAACGCACTGCATTGGCAGCTGCTATTTATATGGCATGCCGATCGTGACGCTCAGGCAATCGACCCCATCACCGGCTCTTCGCCTGCAACGGGCACATCATGCAGCGAGATTTTCGAGGTCTCCGGTAAGGCCAGGCCGCCAGCCATCGCCAATACAGCTACGGCAATGAGGTAGAACGCTGGCGACAGGTTGCTGCCCGTGACACCGATCAGCCAGGTCGCCACCAGCGGCGCGGTGCCGCCGAACAGGGTGTAGGCCATGTTGTAGGTGATTGCCGAGGCGGTATAGCGGGTGCGGGTCGGGAAGGTTTCCGACAACAGCGCTGCCGTCACTACACCGCACAGCACTGCGCCCACAGCAAGCAGCATGACCCCGATGATCGAGGCAATGAACGAGCCGGAGCTGGCCATCAGGAATGACGGAAACACCACGACCATCAACAGAGTACAGGCCGTTGCCATGGTGACCCGACGGCCTACCCGATCCGAATAGGCACCGGCCAGCGGACAGAGAGCAGCGGCGAAGGCCAGTGCGATCAACGAAACCAGCAGCGCCGTCGCCCTGCTCAACCCGCCAGCCACTTGCAGGTAGGTCGCAAAGTAAGTGGTGAACATATAGAACGACAGCGCCGTCAACGACACGAACGCTCCCAGACAACACATGGCAGCTGCATGATGGCGCAAGGTGTCCTTTAGTGGCGAGTGAGCCACGGCGTGCTCTTGCGTGACAGCCTGAAAGGCCGGAGTTTCGTCGAGCTTCCAGCGCAAGTACAAGCCGACCAGACCCAAGGGCGCTGCAATCAAAAACGGCAGGCGCCAGCCCCAACTGCCCATGGCTTCGGTCGACAGTGACGACTCCAGCGCGTAAGCCACCACTGCCGCGGCAGCGAAGGCGGAAAACGTCGACACCGGCACAAAGCTGCCGTACCAGGCCCGCTGCGTGCGTGGCGCGTGCTCCATGAGGTAGGCGCAGGCCCCGGCATACTCGCCACCGGCCGAGAAACCCTGCGCACAACGAATAACGGTCAGCAGAATCGGCGCCATCACGCCAATCGCCGCATACGTCGGCAACAGACCGATCAGTGTGGTCGCGCCTGCCATCAACAGGATGGTCATCGCCAGGGTCTTCTTGCGCCCGATGCGGTCACCCAGCATGCCAAAGAAAATCCCGCCCAATGGCCGGAATGCGAAGGCCACGGCAAACACGGCGAAGGTTTTCAACAACGCGGCGCTGCTGTCACCGCTGGGGAAAAACTGCAGCGCGATGGTGGTTGCCAGAAAGCCGTACACGGCGAAATCGAACCATTCGACGAAGTTGCCGATGGCCGCCGCGACGATGACCTTTTTCAGCGTGGCAGGATCGACTTGCTCTACGGCGGTAGTTGTCATGGCTGACCTCAGCGTATTGATCTGGAATGGACCAATTATCGAGACAGCGACCCGGATGCCTCACTCCAGAAGTGTCATCCACGTAGTCATGGCCGACGTCTCGCCACCGATCTGCGCAGAATTCATGCCAAAGGCTCTGCCACAAGGCTTACAGGCCCATCGCGCGCCGCCCCTGCAGGCCACCGGTATGGACGAGGACCAGACGGCTGCCTGACTTGAACCGACCGGCCAGCACCTCATCGTGCAGGGCCAGCAAAGCCTTGCCGGTGTACAAGGGCTCCAGAGGTACGCCGCTATGCGCCTCGCTGCTGGCGATGAAGTCGAGCAGCGCGGCATCGGTTCTGGCGAAACCGCCCCGGCTGGCCTCCAGCAGTACACAGGCAGCGGGCAGGTTCGGCGAGGCGTTCACCTGCGACCCTGCGGCTTCTTTCAACACAGCCACGATGTTTTGAGCAACGCCATGATCGTCCGGCACCGCCATCGCGCCATATACCGGATGGGCGCCGGCCTCGGCCAACAGCAAACCGGCAAGCGTTGTGCCTGTGCCGACTGCCAGCCACCAGCCGTGATAATCGTCCCAGCCAAGGTGCCCGAGCTGGCTATCGACCATCTCCCGCAACCTTGCGCAGCCCAGCGCACCGGCAAGCCCGCCACCGCCTTCGGCAATCGGATACAGCTCAGTATATTGCGCCTGCCAGGGCAGCCAGAAATCCGCAGCATGTCGTGCTCGATAACCCGCATAACCCAGCCAATGCAATTGCATGCCAAAAGCTTGCAGGTCCAGTACCGTCGGCGTCTGCTGGGCGTGACCACGCAACAGTCCCACCGTCGGGAAACCGAAGCGCCTGCCCGCTGCTGCCAGAGCATGGAGATGATTGGAGTGTGCGCCGCCCAGGCTGATCAATCCCTCTGCACCCGCCTCGACAGCCTGGGTCAGGTGTTCGCTGAGCTTGAACCATTTGTTGCCGCTGATGAGCGAGTCAATAAGGTCCAGGCGCAGGATCGCCACCTCGACCCCGGCATCTTGCAGCCAGGGCAGGTTCAAGCGTTGCAGCGCAGCAGTGGGCTGCCAGTCAAGGGCGTCAACAATCATCCGCGCAGTTTACAGACAAGCTCAATCAGAGCGCAGCGGCCAGACGCGAACCTTGATCGATAGCGCGTTTGGCATCCAGCTCGGCGGCAACGTCTGCACCGCCGATCAGATGCACGCTTTGCCCGGCGGAGACCAGATCGTCATACAGCTCGCGCAGCGGGTCCTGCCCGGCGCAAATCACAATGTTATCTACCGCCAGCAGCTTTTCCTCGCCGTCTTCACCAATGCGAATATGCAACCCGGCATCGTCGATTTTCAGGTACTGGACACTGTTTAGCATCTGCACCTGCTTGTTTTTCAGCCCGGTGCGGTGAATCCAGCCGGTGGTCTTGCCCAGGCCGTCGCCCACCTTGGAGCTCTTGCGTTGCAGCAGGTACACCTGGCGTGCCGGGGCGTGCACATCAGGTTTGATCCCGGCCACGCCGCCGCGCGCTTCAAGCATGGTATCGATGCCCCACTCCTTCCAGAACGCCTCACGATCCAGGCTGGTGGCCACGCCCTGATGCACGAGAAATTCCGACACATCGAAACCGATACCGCCTGCGCCGATCACTGCCACGCTGCGCCCGACCGGCTTGCGCTGCAAAATGACATCCAGATAGCTGAGCACTTTTTGGTTATCGATACCTGGGATGGCAGGAGTGCGCGGTGCGATGCCGGTTGCCAGAATCACCTCGTCAAAGCCGGCCCCCAGCAAGTCTTCAGCTTTTATGCGAGTGCCGAGGCGCAACTGCACGCCGGTTTCTTCCACTTTATTGCGGAAGTAACGCAGCGTCTCGGAAAACTCTTCCTTGCCCGGCACGCGCTTGGCGATATTGAACTGGCCGCCGATTTCGCTGGCCGAATCGAACAACGTCACCTCATGTCCGCGCTGTGCAGCAACGGTTGCAGCAGCCAGACCGGCAGGACCGGCACCCACCACGGCAATTTTCTTCACCTGCCGGGTGGGCAGGTAGTTGAGCTCGGTCTCGTGACAGGCGCGCGGGTTGACCAGGCAACTGGTGAGCTTGCCGCCGAAGGTGTGGTCAAGACAGGCCTGATTACAGCCGATGCAGGTGTTGATCCGTTCAGCGTGCCCCGCCGCAGCCTTGTTGACGAATTCCGGGTCGGCCAGAAAAGGACGAGCCATCGAGACCATGTCGGCGTCGCCTTCGCTGAGGATACGCTCGGCAACTTCCGGAGTATTGATGCGGTTGGTAGTGATCAGCGGCACCTTCACCGAACCACGCAGTTTGGCAGTGACCTTGCTGAACGCTGCACGCGGCACCTTGGTGGCGATGGTCGGAATACGTGCCTCGTGCCAACCGATCCCGGTGTTGATCAGCGTCGCACCCGCCTGCTCGACCGCCTTGGCCAGCTGGACGATCTCTTCCCAGGTGCTACCACCCTCCACAAGATCCAGCATCGACAGTCGAAAGATAATGATGAAATCCGCACCGACCGCCTCACGCACCCGCGTAACGATCTCGACCGCCAGGCGCATGCGGTTTTCATAGCTGCCGCCCCAGCGATCGGTGCGGTGGTTGGTATGTGCGGCGAGGAATTGATTGATGAAATAGCCTTCCGAACCCATGATTTCGACACCGTCATACCCGGCACTGCGGGCCAGCGTGGAACAGGTCACGAAATCAGCGATCTGCTTTTCGATGCCCTCTTCGTCCAGCTCACGCGGCGTGAACGGGTTGATCGGTGCCTGGATAGCACTCGGCGCAACCTGCTTGCGGCTATAGGCGTAGCGACCGGCATGCAGGATCTGCAGGCAGATCTTGCCGCCAGCCTCGTGGACCGCACGGGTAACGATGCGATGCTGCTCCGCCTCTTCAGCATTGGTGAGTTTTGCCGCACCGTCGTAGACGCCACCCTCTTCGTTGGGCGCGATCCCGCCGGTCACCATCAACCCGACCCCGCCGCGTGCCCGCTCGGCAAAATAAGCCGCCATGCGCTCGAAACCACCCGGCCGCTCTTCAAGACCAGTGTGCATCGAGCCCATCAAGGTCCGGTTGCGCAAGGTTGTGAAGCCCAGGTCCAGCGGGGCCAGCAGGTGCGGGTAATGAGCAGCAGTCATGGCGAAGCTCCATCGAGTCAATCACGGGAAAACAAGGACCTCTGCGGGTCCTCTCATGGGCAACAGTAAAGACGCATCCAGCCCCACACTCAATGACCGAAAGTGACAAGTTATTGATCCAAACGCGCAGCGGCACTTGGCAAGCGCCTGACGCCGTCCTACCCTAGTCGACAATTCCCTGATGGCAGCCAGCCGGCCTTTTTATGCGCAAACTCTTCGCCATCTGTCTGATCCTGCTGAGCGTAGCCAGCCTTGTCAGTTACGCAGTCTGGACCGGACAACGTCCGGCGGGCCACTACCTGTCTGATCTGCGCATTCGCCTGGCAATCAATGAAGGCGAGCCCAGTGAACGCGGAAACCTGCTGGGCATCGAGCCGGAGCTGTTCCCCACGGACTATCAGAACACTGACCGACTGCACCGCAAGCTGGCCGCCTATCTGCAACAGGCCCGCGATTACGGGCTGATCAACCACAGAACGGTGGTAGTACTCCCCGAGCATATCGGCACCTGGCTGTTCGCCAGTGGCGAGAAGGATGAGCTTTATCAAGCAGCAACAGTCGATGAAGCGATGGACTGGCTGTCCTGGAGCAATCCGCTGCAATTCATCACGGCGATGCTCAGTGCCGAAGGCCGGGACCGTGTGGATGACGCCCATCTGCGCCTCAAGGCACGATCGATGGCACGCGACTACCAGGCACTGTTCGGCAGCCTGGCCAAAGAGTTCGGCATAACACTGGTGGCAGGCTCGATTGTGCTGCCGGAACCAAGCGTTGAAAACGGTCAGTTGAAAGTCGGTAAAGGCGGCCTGTACAACAGCAGCCTGACATTCGGCAGCGATGGCCAGCCGCTCGGCCAGCCTCAGCGTCAGCTGTATCCGGACCGTTTTCAGAAACGCTACGTGCACACGGCGAGCGACGCACCATTGAATGTGCTCGACACGCCCGCAGGGCGTCTGGCCGTGCTGATCGGTAGCGACAGTTGGTACGCGGACAATTACGCACGCTTGAATCAGAGCGGTGCGCAGCTGATTGCGGTGCCTGCCTTTGTGATCGGCAAGGCCACTTGGTCCGAACCGTGGCGCAAGCCTCGGCACTCAAGCATCGATATGGCAGCCGACAATCCAAGCGAGGGCGAAGCCTGGCATCGCCTGACCCTGATCGGCCGTCCAGCGCAAAGCAGTGCACAGGCAGGGGTCAGCGTGTTCATGCGCGGGCAATTCTGGAATCAGGGCGTTGCCGGGCAAAGTTTTGCCAGCCACGCAGGTCAGACAATTGCCGAACCGTCGTCTGACAATGGCCCCGCTGGCGGTGCCCGCCTGATCAACCTCTGGCTTTGACGATGCCGACCTTGACCCTGCGCCTTGGTGACCTGTCGGTGGGCTACATCCAGAGTCTGGCCGGTGCGGTCACTCGTTTAGGCAAGAATCCTGATCCGCTGCTCGAGCAGTACGGTCTGGACCCCGCCCGCCTGAGTCAGGCGCGTGCGCGACTGTCTATCCCACGCTACATGCGCCTGGGGCATGCTGCCATACAGCTTACCGGCCAGCCCGGGCTCGGCTTGCACATGGGCCAGCTCAGTCGTTTAGCGCATGCAGGTCTGGCGGGCGTGACCGCCGCCCAGGCTCCCACAGTGCGCGAGGCCGCCCGCACGCTGATCCGTTTCGAGCCATTGTATGCCTCCAACTATCGCGGTCAGTCAAGCTTTCACGAGGATGCGCAAGGCGCCTGGATGCGCTTCTATTCAATCAGCCCCTATAACGCTTACAACCGCTTTGTTGTGGACTCGATTTTGGCTGGCTGGCTGGCTCAGCTCTCAACACTGGCGGGCACCAGACTACGTGCACAACGTGTCGAGATCGAATTCGATGCGCCTGACTACGCCGCGCAATATGCCAGCCTGAGCGACAGCCCGGTGATATTTGCCGCAGCCACCAATCAACTGCGCCTGGATCAGAGCTGTCTTGCGTTACGCAACCCTGACCACTGCCCGAGTACCTGGCGGCATCTGCTGCAATTATGCGAAGGCGAACTGGAGCAGCAGACCCGTACCCGCAGCTTGCGTGAACGCATCATTCAACTGCTTGGGCCGCTATTGAACGGTGGCAGGGAACCGGATCTGGAAGAGGTGGCGGCAAGGCTCAAGCTGCCGACCTGGACACTGCGACGCAAGCTGGCCGAGGAAGGCACATGCTTTCGCGCCGTACTCAATGACACGCGGCGTGATCTGGCGATGACTTATATTCGCGACACTGAACTGGCGTTCGGGGAGATCGCCTACCTGCTGGGGTTCGCTTCTGCCGAAGCCTTTCAACGCGCCTTCAAACGCTGGAACGGACAGACTCCGGGAGAGTTCCGCCGCAGCCAGCGCCAAAGCGCATGAAGCCTTTCATAACTCGGTAGCGTCGTCGGCAGGCTCTACCGGGTCCAGCTCCGATGCACGGTATTCAAGCAGTTCTTCCTGGTATTCGTCCATTTCTTCGCCCTCTTGGCTGATTGAGTATGGGTGATAATTAAAGCTGAAATAACTGACCGCAAGATCAACATTAAAGTGCCAATGTGAAATAAAAATGTTGATCCCTATCAAACAGACGAAAAAGATCGTCGCCGATTCAGCACGTCTCTCGATACGCGGCCAGCCAGGCACTATTGACTTGCAGGCCCGTGTCGACCTAACCTCAGGGCCATGAACCTCATCAAGCAAAACCTCGGCCAGATTATTATTACCGTCATTCCAGTCATGGCGGGTTAGCCGACGTTTGCAAAAACCCGCCCTGGAGGCGGGTTTCTTCTGTCTCCTGGGCAACATTATTGAACCAGGAGTCAGACATGATCGTTATCCCTCGCTCTATCGCCCTTCGCGCCTTCCTGAACCTGATTATCGCTCTGCCACCTGTTGCGGCGCTGCGCATGTATGAGGGATCGACGCGATGAGCCAAGGCCAGTACGATCTGCTCAATCATTACGCTCGCAAGATCCTCACCTCCCGTGTTTATGACGTGGCTATCGAAACCCCGCTGCACGGCGCTCGCCAGCTGTCCGAACGGCTGGGCAATCAGGTGCTGCTCAAGCGCGAAGACCTGCAGCCGGTGTTCTCCTTCAAGATTCGCGGCGCGTA
>NZ_JAWHPK010000030.1:0-207524 GCF_032587795.1 Pseudomonas syringae group sp. 247E2
TGACGCAGAGCGTCACGAACTGCATGCCTACGCGGAGCGCAGGCACGATAATCAACAGCCCTACCACGATCGCGAAGAGGTCACCTGCCACCTGCGCAGGCACGATAATCATCTTTGTTATAAAGATGAGCGAGCATGAGCCGAGCATTCGTGCGTATCACTCGCGCCACTCAACCAAACCCCACAATAGCCTTGGTCTCCAGATACTCTTCAAAGCCATGCACGCCATACTCACGGCCATTGCCCGAGCGCTTGTAGCCGCCGAACGGGGCCATCGGGTTCCAGGCGGGGTAGTTCAGATGCACTTGTCCGGCACGAATGCGCGAAGCCACCGAACGGGCCTGATCAAGATCCTGCCCCTGTACATGCGCGCCCAGACCGTAAACGGTGTCGTTGGCAATCGCCACCGCCTCATCAACCGTGTCGTAGGCAATCAGGCACAGCACCGGACCAAATATTTCTTCCCGGGCGATACGCATGGACGAGTCCACTTCGGAAAATACCGTCGGCCGGGTGTAGAAGCCTTGCTCATGGCCTTGCACACGCCCTGGCCCGCCGCAGACCAGCTTCGCGCCTTCACTCAGCCCGGCATCGATCATCGCCTGTACGCGGTGAAACTGTGCCTCGTTGGCGATCGGCCCCAGCACTGTTTCCTCCCGCTGCGGATCTCCCACAATGATTGCCGCAGCCGTTTCGGCAGCCAGCGCTTCAACCTCCGCCAGTCGGTTCCTGGGCACGATCATGCGGGTCGGCGCGCTGCACGACTGGCCAACGTTGCGGAACGCGGCCATCACGCCGGGCGGCACCGCTTTGGCGAAGTCGGCGTCGGGCAGCAGAATGTTCGGTGATTTACCGCCCAGTTCCTGAGTTACCCGTTTCACAGTCGGTGCGGCGGCCTGCGCCACCAATGCGCCTGCACGGTTGGAACCGGTGATCGAGATCATGTCGATGTCAGGGTGCGCAGCCATCGCGCCGCCCACTTCAGGGCCGCTGCCATTGACCAGGTTGAACACTCCCGGCGGCAGGCCCGCGTCGTGCACCAGTTGCGCGAACAGCAAGGCGCTCAATGGCGAGAGTTCACTGGGTTTGAGCACCACCGTGCAGCCAGCGGCAATCGCCGGGGCGACTTTTGCAGTAATTTGATACAGCGGCCAGTTCCACGGCGTGATCAGCCCGCACACACCGATGGGTTCGCGTTCAATCGCGGTGCCGCTTTCGACGCTCTGGAAGCGATAGGTCGCCAGCAGGTCACGCGCAACACGAACGTGCTCTGCGGCAAGCGGCACCTGCATCGCCCGCGCAGAACTGATAGCTGCGCCCATCTCCAGCGAGATGGCCTGCGCCAGTTGTTCCTTGCGCTCGAGGATAAGCTCGTGGATGCGCCCGATTATCTCGGCCCGGGCGGGTGCCGAGGTGCCGGACCAGCCCGCAAAGGCTGCCCGCGCCGCTGCAGCCGCGCGGTCGACGTCGGCGGCCGAGCCACTGGCAACGTGCGCCACCACTTCTTCGGTCGCCGGGTTGATCACCGCAATACTGGCCGGGTTGAGCGGCGCCGACCAGCGACCATCGATATAGAATTTCTGCGCGGTGTCTGGATCAACGCGATGGCTGTTCAAGGACTGTGAGGTCATCCAGTGGGCTCCCTGGAGCGATAATGGGCGAGGTCAGGCCGTTTGATATCAGGCCGTTATATGCCTATAAGCTAACAAAGCGGTCTGGATAAAAAGCGCCGATCTGCCTTGCTGCAAAGAATAATCTGCTGTATGCAACCCGCTAACATTGCGGACCTGTTCCGGGGCGTTATCCGCGCCGATTTCAGCCTATGGCCTGGGTCACCAGCGCAAACTGCTGCACGTCCTTGCTTGATGGCGGTGGCGTTCCGAGCACCATGCGCGGTGCCCTGTCGACACACGGCAGGCCCAGGCTTTCGAGCCACGGCGCCAGGCCGCAATCAGCCAGAATGTCGAAGCGCACGAACATGCCGGGTATCCGTTGCAGCAGATGGGCAATCAACTGCCGTGCCTGCCCCACGTCACGGGCCACCAGCGGGCCGATGATATGCCCGCGGCCGAAGCGACGCAGCAGGGCGATGCCTGTCAGGCGCCCCTCATGGTCGATGCCCACCACCTCTTCTGCATCGCGCGACAACAGGTCATTCAGCACGACGGTGCGATCCAGACCGCTGCCCGCGTTGGCCAGCCTGATCAGTTCGGCATGGTCGGCCTGACCTAGCGTGCGAATCGGCAGACCATCGCTCGGTGTCGCCAGCCCTGACAGGTCAGCAATGCCCTGATGCTGCTGGATCCGCGCAAAATCGACAAAGCCAAGGCTCCGGTACAACGGCGCGCCCAGTTCCGTGGCATTGAGGATCGGTGTGCGCGGTGCGGTTGCGTCAAGGCACAGATGCATCAGGCGGCGACCGATGCCTTTGCCCTGATGTTCATCGCTGACAATCACCAGGCCGATGGATGACCAGTCGCCCTGATGGCAGGTGAATGCCACGCCCACCAGTTGGCCGTCACGTTCGGCGACAAAACCCTCTGAGGTTCGTTGCACCATGGCCCAGTCTTCTTCGCGGTGCGGCCATTTGAGGTGTACCGAGAGGGCATGGGCCGCAGGAATGTCCGCCTCAGTCACCGGGCGATATCGATAGAGGGTATCTGGGGTCGCGTGCATGGAGCCTCCGTTGCGAGGGTGAAGTGGGTCGTTTCGGCTCATATGAGCTTGCCTGTGCTCATCAGGCTGGACGTGAACGGCATCTCGATAGCCGTCGGGTCAGTGAAGCGGCGGATATCGAATGGGGAGATCAGCGTGCGCGTGCTGCCGGTGCTGATCAGCTCGGCCATGACATCGCCGACGCCGGGGCCGAGCTGAAAGCCGTGGCCGCAGAAGCCAAACGCGTAGAACAGGCCGTCCACCTTGCCACTGCGGCCCATGATCGGCAGCGAATCCGGCGTATAGCTCTCGATGCCGCTCCAGACACGGATGATGTTCAGCTTCTCTGCGCCGGGTAACAGGCGTTTCATCTGCTTCATCTGGTTGATCAGGCTTTCCGGCTTGAAGTAGGCGCGGCGATTGAGCATGTCCGGTTTGTTGCGATTACCACCGCCGATGATGATGTTGCCGCGCGGTATCTGGCGGAAATAGATCACTTCTTCCTTGATTTTGGTGAACACTCCGATCACCGTCGGCAGGGCGTAGGGCACCGGTTCGGTCACTGACATTTGCGGCCCGTTGGGCTCCAGCGGAACCGGCTCGCCGAACTGCTCGGCCAGCTTGGCCGCCCAGGCCCCGGCGGTGATCAGCAATTGCTCGGCGACGAACAACTGGCCGTCGGTGGTGCTGACGTGAAACTCGCCGCCGACCTTCTGCACCTCTGCCACCTCGGTGCGCTCTTCGATTCTTGCCCCGGCGCGAATCGCCGCACGGGCGAAGGCGGGTGCGGCCAGGCGCGGGTTGGCGTGCCCGTCGTGGGGCGCATAAGAGCCGCCTTTGACCTCCGGGCCGAGAAACGGGAAGCGCTCATGCAGCGTCTTGCCCCTGATCACCTGCAAATCCAGCTCGCGGGCTTCGGGTGCGGCGGCATAGGCCTCCAATTCAGCGATTTCGTCTTCGCGATAACACACGCGCATATGGCCGCTTGGAATGAACTCCAGGTCTTCGCCGATCAGTTCGGGCAGGCGTTTCCACAGCGCCCAGGAGCGATTGGAGAGTTCCAGCTGGCCGAGAAAGCGGCCCTGGCGGCGCACGTTGCCGAAGTTGACGCCGCTGGCGTACTGGCCGATCTGGTCGCGCTCCAGCAGAGTTACCGAGCGCCCGTGCTGGCGCAGGAAAAACGCTGATGACGAGCCCATGAAGCCGCCGCCGATAATCAGAACGTCGCTTTTTTGCGGGGTCATGAGGTGCTCCCGATAGTGTTCATCGTACGGTGCGCGCCAGGGCTTCGATCTCGATCAGGTAGCCGTGGTGCAATTCTGGAACCGGCACCACGGCGCGGGCCGGGCGATGGTCGCCTAGATAGCCTGCATAAATGCGATCGAAGGCCTGCCAGTGCTGGATGCCTGCGATGTAAATGGTCACTTTCAGCAGGTCATCGGTCGTGCATCCTGCTGCCTCAAGAATGGCAGCCAGGTTGTCCAGCGCAATAACGGCCTGCACCTCGAATGGCTCGTCGACGCTGTGGCTGCCGTCAGCGCGCACCGGCAGTTGCCCGGAAACATGCAGCGTGCCTTCATGCAACACTGCCTGGGAATAATGCCCGCCTGGCGCGGCGGCCAGGGGTGTGCGAATCAGTTCGATATCACCAGCCATGCAAGCGACTCCAGGTGTGAATTGCGCCTTCGGCATCGCAGGCGTGGTAGTCCGGGAACTGCGCACCGGTAGCACAGGCGTGGTTGGGCAGAATGCGCAGCCGGCTGCCGATGGGGAAGCGCGTAGTAATGTCTGCCTGGCTGCCGGTGGCGAGCGTGATGATGCCATGCTCCTGATTGGCACCCGTCACCCGCGCGCCGTCGATCCACTCGCCGGTTTCGCTGCACACCTGGCCGTAGCCGAAATCCTCACGCTGGCGCTGGGTGCCGCGATCCCGGCTCATGGCCATCCAGCCTGCGTCAACGATGATCCAGCCCTTGTCTTGCTGATGGCCGATGACCGTGGTCAGCACACTCAGGGCCAGTTCGTCGGCGCGGCACACGCCGATGTTGTGCATCACCAGATCGAAGAATACATAGACCCCGGCACGTACTTCGGTCACGCCTTGCAGGCTCTGCGCCGACAGCGCGGTAGGCGTCGAGCCGATGCTGACTTCCGCGCAGGGCAGCCCCGCTTGCCGAATGCGCTCGGCGGCGCTGACGCAAAGCCTGCGCTCCTGCTCGGCGAGGGCTTGCAGCGCTTCGGGGGTGTCGAGGTCGTAACTGGACCCGGCATGGGTCATGACCCCTCGCAGGTGCATGCCGCCCTCGATCAGCGTTCTCGCGACTTCGACGAGCGAAGGGTCGTCGACGGTCAGCCCGGAACGATGGCCGTCGCAATCGATTTCGATCCACACATCAAAGTTCTCATCATGTCGCTGGCCGAAGGCGACAATCGCCTGGGCAGCGACCATGCTGTCGGTCAGGATGCTCAGGCGGCAACCGTTGCGCCGCAGTTTGAGTGCCTGGTCCAGTTTGCCAGGTGCGATGGCGACGGCGTAGAACACGTCGTCGATGCCCTCGGCAAAGCAGTGTTCGGCCTCCTTCAGGGTCGAGACCGTCACGCCGCTGGCACCTGCAACTATCTGCGCCTGAATCACCGGCAGGCATTTGCTGGTCTTCACGTGCGGACGCAAACGCACACCCAGCTCATTCATGCGGTGTTGCATGCGCTGGATATTGCGCTGCATACGCGGCACATCAAGCAACGCGACAGGCGTATCGAGAGAAGACAAAAGGGCAGACATGGACAGAGCTCGCGTGACTGGGGACGGCTGCCACTCTACTCACGGGTGATGAAGCTGTGGTTCAATGCCTTGTCATCAATCCTTAAGCTGAGCTGAATGATCGCTATCGAAGACCTGCGTCTGGCCGTGGCGCTATCGCGCTGCGAGTCCCTCAGTGCTGCGGCCAGAGTCCTGAATGTCTCGCCGCCCGCGCTGTCGATGCGCTTGCGCAAGCTGGAGACGCAGCTGGGCATTACCCTGGCCAATCGCGACGCCAGACGCCTGAGCCTGACGGCAGATGGCGAACGTTTCGCACAGGAAAGCGCGCATCTGCTGGAACAGCTTGAAGCGCTTCCGGAATCGTTCAAGCAGCACGATGAGCGACTGGTCGGCACCCTGCGTCTGGCAGCGCCGTTTGGTTACGGTCGCCAGCGCATTGCGCCGTTGCTGGCGCGCTTTGCCAAACTGCACCCGCAATTGCGTCTGCACCTGGACCTGCGCGAAACGCCGTGGCCCGATCGGCATGACAGCGACGCAGTGATTCATATCGGCAGCCTCAATGACAGTCTGTGGATCGCCAGACCTCTGGCGCACAACCATCGCTGGCTGTGCGCCAGCCCGGCTTATCTGGAGCAGCACGGCGTGCCTTCGACGCCTGACGAGCTGGCGTGTCATCGCTGCATCTGCATCCGCGAAAACGATGAAGACGTGACCCTCTGGCACCTGAGCAAGGGCCAGGCGAAAAAGACCCTGCGCATCGAGCCTGCGCTGCTCAGCAACGACGGCTCGGTTGCCCGGCGCTGGGCCGAGCAGGGGCTGGGCATCGTCTTGCGCTCGCAGTGGGACGTCAGCGACGCCATTGCCAGCGGCAGGCTGGTGAGGGTGCTGGCCGATTGGCAACTGGCCAGCGCGCCGATCAACCTGCTGGTGCCCGTGCGCAAGCACCGCAGCGCCAGGGTGCAGGCACTGACGGAGTTTCTGGAGACGGCGCTGAAGGGCTGATCACATTAATCGCGTAGGCGCTGTTGGTCGCAGTATCGAACACCTCAATTGACGCTCACGGCAACGCGCGGGTATAAACCGCGTCTTGTGTTTTTGTCGGATTTTTCTCCATGAGCTTCAGCCCCCTGATTCGCCAGTTGATCGATGCCTTCCGCGTGCTGCCGGGCGTCGGTCAGAAAACCGCTCAACGCATGGCGTTGCAGCTGCTGGAGCGCGACCGCAGCGGCGGCTCACGGCTGGCGCTGGCCTTGGGGCAGGCGATGGATGGCGTTGGTCATTGCCGCTCATGCCGCACCCTCACCGAAGAGGAGCTCTGCCCGCAATGCGCCGACCCGCGCCGTGATGACACGCTGCTGTGTGTGGTGGAAGGGCCGACGGATGTCTACGCGGTGGAGCAGACCGGTTATCGCGGTCGCTACTTTGTGCTCAAGGGCCATCTGTCGCCACTCGACGGCCTGGGACCGGAAGCCATCGGCATTCCGCAACTGATGGAGCGTATCAGCCAGCAGGGCACCTTCACTGAGGTGATCCTCGCCACCAACCCGACGGTGGAAGGCGAAGCGACGGCGCATTACATCGCCCAGTTGCTCCACGAAAAAGGCCTGGTCGCGTCGCGCATCGCCCACGGTGTGCCATTGGGTGGCGAGCTGGATCTGGTCGACGGCGGCACCCTGGCGCACTCGTTTGCAGGGCGCAAGCCGATTTCGTTGTGATGCGCACTTGTTCCTGCGCTATCAGTAGCGCGGGGTAATATCCCGCTCCACAGGCGGCGCATCCGGGTCCTGGCCTGCCGGAAACTTGCCTTTCAGGTGCCAGGCGAAGGCGATGATTTCGGCAATCGTGCGGTACAGCGGCTCGGGGATGCTATCGCCCAGTTCCATGCGTGCCAGCAGTTTGACCAGTTCGGCGTTCTCGTAGATCGGCACTTCATATTCACGGGCAATGGCCAGAATGGCCTCGGCCAGCTGGTCGTCGCCCTTGGCGCTGAGCGTCGGGGCCTGTTGGCCGTCGTAGCTCAGGGCAATAGCCTGGCGCGGGACATGGTCGGGTAGGGACATCAGGCGTTCTCGTCAATCCAGCGTTGTTCAAGGGCGGTGCGCGGACCACTGGGCGGTGCGCCGTGGCTGCAGGCCAGTTCGCCGACTGCCAGGCCGCAGGCAATCAGCCGCTCGCGCAAATATCCCAATTCATGTTCAATCAAGACCGCGCTGTCGGGCCGCTCGGCCCACAGCTGACTGGACAGCGTGCCGCGCAACAACTGCGCGTGCACCTGCAGCGGCCCCAACGGCTCAAGGTCGAATGCCAGATCGACTTTCCAGAGCTTTTCCCGGGTTTCCTTGACCTCGACCTCGTCACGGTCTTCGGCAGCTTCCTGATCCGGCTTGTCTTCACGCTGCACCTTGACCTGCAAGGGTACGATGTCATGCGCGTTACGCATTGGCACTTCCAATTGCCAGGTAGTCACCTGAGTGCCGTCGGTATTGGTGCGGGTCTGCTCCAGACCGCCCAACTGGTGGCTTTGCAGGCGCGAAACAGCTGCCGCAGCCAGCTTGAGCAGAATCTCCAGGTCGTCCTCTTTTTCGCCACCGCTGACGTTGCGCGACGGCAGCGGAAAGATGCTCGGCTGGGTGCGTGCGGCAACCAGCCCAAGGGTGCCCAGGGCATTGCGAATCGCGTTGGGCATGGCCCGCGCCAGGGTATTGGACGCAGCGGCGGCGCTGTAAGTGGTGTTGTCCGGCAACCCCGGAAGAATCTGCGCAATCAGGCGCATCAGGTTGGCTTTCATGTCCGGAACCTGAGCCGGATTGAGCCCGGCAAGCAGCTTCGCTTCCAGAAACACGCCGCTGGCATTGAGGGCCTGGGCGACGCCTTTCGGTGTGCTCATCTGCTCTATGTCGGGCAGATCGTCCAGCAACTGGCTGATGGCGGCTTGCAGCGGGGCACTGATCGCTGAGTTGCTGGCAGGGCTGGCACTGGTTGTATTGGCTGATTGCAGGTTTTGCAGGGCGTTGATCAGGTTATCCAGCGAGCCCTGGCGGTTTTGCTGAGCAGCCAGTTGCTGCGCCACGGCCAGTTGATCGAAACGACCGGGCAGGGCGACGAAGTTCAGCGCCTGGTTGCCTTGTACCTGCGCGCTCAGCAGGCTGCCGACCGTCAGCGGCTGCGGGCTTTCGATGGTCAGGCTGGAGCCCGCCAGCGCAGTATTGAGCAGCATCACGATGGAGCGATAAGTGGGCGTTGCGGCACCCGGGTTTTGCGTGGCCAATTGATTGACTGCCTGCGCGATCACCTGGCTGGTCATGACCTTGCCCTGCAACAGCGTGCCGACCGGCAATTGTTGCGTATCGATGCTGGTCATCGAGTTTTTCAGCGCGCTGTTGATCTGTTGCAGCGTCAGTGTCAGCTCGTTGGGCGAGGCTTGCGCCACCTGTAACAGACTGCCGGGCGTGAACGGTACGCTGCTGGTGACCTGCAGGTTGGTCAGGCTGCCATTGGCGAGTACCAGCCGCAGCAGCAACTGGAAGTTCTGGTTGACCTGCTTGAGGGTCAGCACTTCGGCGTCGACGGTTTCGCCTTCGGGAATCAGATTATCCGCCGATTGCAGCAGGGTCAGCACCTGCGCAGGGGAGATGCCGGCGCGCAGCAGGGTGGTGGTAGGGATTGTCGCCGGGACGCTGGTGATGTCGCCTGTCATTGAAATATCGACCTGAGGAAATTGCCCCTTTGATAACAGGACTCGCATGTATAATACCGGCCAAAACCGGACCAGCCGCCATTAACTTCTCTTCATGTAACGGCCATATCACCCCCGACTTGAACCGCCTTTTACTGCGTATGTGTCTGTTTTGGTACATTTCGCGACGCTCCAGCACTGGAAACGCCCGATGATCCCAGCCCCCCCATTTTTGCAAACGACGGCTCTGACGTGTGAGCGGGACGGGCGGATGCTGTTCGAAAACCTTGATCTGCAGGTGCGCACGGGGGACATGCTGCAGGTCAGCGGCCCCAATGGCAGTGGCAAGACCAGCCTGCTGCGCCTGTTGTGCGGGCTGATGCAACCCACGGCCGGGCACGTGCTGCTCAACGGCCAGCCAGCGGGCCGCCAGCCGACAGCGCCGGGGCTCAATCTGTTGTGGGTTGGCCATGCGTCGGCGCTCAAGGACCTGCTGACACCGCTGGAGAATCTTTCCTGGCTCTGTGCGCTTCATCATCCTGCCGATGCCGAGGCCATTTTCAATGCGCTTGACGCGGTCGGGCTGGCAGGTTTCGAAGGTGTGCCGTGTCACACCTTGTCGGCCGGGCAGCAGCGTCGCGTCGCGCTGGCGCGTCTGTATCTGCCAGGCCCGCCACTCTGGTTGCTCGATGAACCGTTCACCGCGCTGGATCGCCAGGGCATTGCCCAACTGGAAAACCATCTCGCCGGGCACTGTGAAAAGGGCGGCATGATTATCATGACCACTCATCACACCCTGAGCCGCCTGCCTGCGGGCTATCGGGACATCGATCTGGGGCAGTGGGCAGCATGAGCAACGTCTTTGCCCTGCTGATCGCTCGTGAGTTTCGCCTGCTGGCCAGGCGTCCGGCAGAGCTTGCCAACCCGCTGGTGTTCTTTGCGATAGTGGTCGCCTTGTTCCCGCTGGCGCTGGGGTCGCAGACGCAATTGTTGCAAGCCTTGTCACCGGGGCTGGTCTGGGTCGCGGCGCTGCTGGCCGTGTTGCTGTCGCTGGACGGGCTGTTTCGCAGTGATTTCGAGGATGGCTCGCTGGAGCAGTGGGTCCTTTCGCCGCACCCGCTGGCCCTTCTGGTCTTGAGCAAAGTGCTGGCACACTGGGTTTTTTCCGGGCTGGCACTGGTATTGTTGTCGCCCTTGCTGGCGCTGATGCTGGGGCTGCCGGTGCGGTGCCTGCCGGTGTTGATGGTGTCGCTGCTATTGGGCACGCCAGTGCTCAATCTGTTGGGTGCAGTGGGTGCGGCGCTGACCGTGGGTTTGAAGCGCGGCGGCCTGTTGCTGGCGTTGTTGATTCTGCCGCTGTACATCCCGGTATTGATTCTGGGCAGCGGTGCGTTGCAAGCCGCGCTGCAAGGCATGCCAGCGACTGGCTATCTGCTGTGGCTGGGCTGCCTGAGCGTGCTGGCGATCACTCTGACCCCCTTTGCGATAGCCGCTGGCCTGAAAATCAGCGTCGGTGAATAAATTGAGGTTCCGGGATCGAGAATTCGATGCCGGTCAACACCCTGGATACACCTGATGAAAAGCAACGCCATGAAAAGCAGCATCGGTTGGGCCTGGCTGCACACACTCGGCTCACCGAAAGGGTTTTACCGCATCAGCGCACGTCTGCTGCCGTGGCTGAGTGTGTCCGCTGCACTGCTGCTCGGCATCGGCATCATCTGGGGGCTGGCGTTTGCGCCGCCTGATTACCAGCAGGGCAACAGCTTCCGGATCATTTATATCCATGTGCCTGCTGCCATGCTCGCCCAGTCCTGCTACGTCATGCTGGCCCTGTGCGGCGTGGTCGGGCTGGTCTGGAAAATCAAACTGGCCGATGTCGCGCTGCAATGCGCTGCACCCATTGGCGCGTGGATGACCGCGCTGGCACTGGCGACCGGCGCGATCTGGGGCAAGCCGACCTGGGGCGCGTGGTGGGTCTGGGACGCGCGCCTGACCTCAATGCTGATTCTGCTGTTTCTGTACTTCGGCCTGATCGCGTTGGGCAGTGCCATCAGCAACCGCGCCAGCGCTGCCAAGGCCTGTGCACTGCTGGCCATCGTCGGCGTGGTGAATATCCCGATCATCAAATATTCGGTCGAGTGGTGGAATACCCTGCACCAGGGCGCGACGTTCAGCCTTACGGAAAAACCGGCCATGCCTGCCGAAATGTGGCTGCCGTTGCTGCTCACGGTGTTGGGTTTCTACTGCTTCTTCGGCGTCGTATTGCTGCTGCGTATGCGCCTTGAAGTGCTGCGTCGCGAGTCGCGCACCCAGTGGGTCAAGGCCGAGGTTCTGCGGAGCCTGGGGCAAACGCCAGAACCGTCGGAGGGCAGGTCTTGAACTTCGCGTCATTCAGCGACTTTCTCGCCATGGGCCGCCACGGGCTGTTTGTCTGGTCGGCCTACGGTCTGTGCCTGTTGGTGTTGCTGATCAACGTGGCAATGCCGCTGGTGGCGCGCCAGCGGTTCCTGAAACAACAGGCGCGTCGCCTGAAACGGGAGAATCGTTGGTGAACCCGTTGCGCAAAAAACGTCTGTTGACCATTGCCGCCCTGCTGGCTGGCGTCGGGCTGGCCCTGACCCTGGCGCTCGGTGCGCTGAAGGAAAACATCAATCTGTTCTACACCCCAAGCCAGATCGCCAACGGCGAAGCACCGCTGGACACGCGCATTCGTGCTGGCGGCATGGTGGAAAAGGGCTCATTGCAGCGTTCGGCGGACTCGCTGGATGTGCGTTTTGTGGTCACCGATTTCAACAAGTCGGTGACCATCACCTATCGCGGCATTCTTCCCGATCTGTTCCGCGAAGGGCAGGGCATTGTCGCGTTAGGCAAGCTCAATGCGCAGGGTGTGGTGGTGGCCGATGAGGTGCTGGCCAAACATGACGAGAAGTACATGCCGCCCGAAGTCACCAAGGCGCTACGCGACAGCGGCCAGGCGGCACCGGGCGGCTCTTCCACACCTGCGAAACAGGGCTGATCGATGATTCCCGAACTCGGCCATCTGGCGATGATTCTGGCACTCGGCTTTGCGCTGGTGCAGGCCATTATTCCGCTTATCGGTGCATGGCGCGGCGACCGCCTGTGGATGAGCCTGGCGCGTCCGGCGGCGTGGGGCCAGTTCAGTTTTCTGATCTTTGCCTTCGGTTGCCTGACCTACGCGTTCATGACCGACGATTTTTCCGTTACCTATGTGGCGCAGAATTCCAACACGGCGCTGCCCTGGTATTACAAATTCAGTGCCGTGTGGGGCGCGCATGAAGGCTCGTTGCTGCTATGGGCGCTGATTCTCGGCGGCTGGACCTTCGCTGTTTCGGTGTTTTCCCGGCAATTGCCTCAGGTAATGCTGGCGCGGGTGCTCGCCGTGATGGGCATGATCAGCCTGGGCTTTCTGTTGTTTCTGATCCTCACCTCCAACCCGTTCGCCCGTCTTCTGCCGCAAATGCCTGCCAACGGACGCGATCTCAACCCCCTGTTGCAGGATATAGGCCTGATCGTGCATCCGCCGATGCTCTACATGGGCTATGTCGGTTTTTCCGTGGCCTTTGCCTTCGCCATCGCCGCCTTGCTTGGCGGCCGACTCGACGCCGCCTGGGCGCGCTGGTCGCGGCCATGGACGCTGGTGGCCTGGGCCTTTCTCGGTGTCGGGATCAGCCTTGGCTCATGGTGGGCTTATTACGAACTGGGCTGGGGCGGCTGGTGGTTCTGGGACCCAGTGGAAAACGCCTCGTTCATGCCATGGCTGGTGGGCACTGCGCTGATTCACTCGCTGGCGGTCACGGAAAAACGTGGTGTGTTCAAGAGCTGGACGGTGCTGCTGGCGATTGCCGCATTTTCCCTGAGCCTGCTGGGCACGTTTCTGGTGCGTTCCGGGGTGCTGACTTCGGTGCACGCTTTCGCCTCGGACCCGGCACGCGGCGTGTTTATCCTGATGTTCCTGCTGGTCGTGGTGGGCGGCTCGCTGACCCTGTTTGCGATTCGTGCGCCGGTGGTCAAAAGCCATGTCGGATTCGGCCTGTGGTCGCGGGAAACCCTGTTGCTGGGCAATAACCTGTTGCTGGTGACTGCTGCGTCGATGATCCTGCTGGGTACCCTTTATCCGCTAGTGATCGATGCCATGAGCGGAGCCAAGATGTCGGTCGGCCCGCCGTATTTCAATGCGTTGTTCGTACCGTTGATGGGGCTGTTGCTGGTGGTCATGGCGGTCGGCGTGCTGGTGCGCTGGAAGGACACACCGCTGAAATGGCTGCTGGGCATGTTGGCACCGGTACTGGTTGGCAGCGCCGTGCTGGCAGTGCTCGCCGCTCTGCTCATGGGTGATTTTCAGTGGGCGGTGCTGGCCACCTTAATGCTCGCCGCCTGGGTGCTGCTGGCCGGGGTTCGCGACCTGCTCGACAAGACCCGTCACAAGGGCCTGCTTCGCGGCGCGCTTGGCCTGACCCGCAGTTATTGGGGCATGCAGCTGGCGCACCTTGGCATTGTGGTGTGCGCGCTGGGCGTGGTGTTGTCCAGCCAGAACAGCGCCGAGCGCGATTTGCGCATGGCCCCTGGCGAGTCCACTGAGCTGGGCGGTTACGTCTTTGTATTCGAGGGCGCGAAGCATTATGAAGGGCCGAATTTCACCTCCGATCGCGGCACCGTTCGCGTCCTGCGCAACGGGGCGCAGATCACTGAATTGCACCCGGAAAAACGTCTGTACAGCGTGCAGCAGTCAATGATGACCGAAGCAGGCATTGAGGCCGGTTTCAGCCGTGATCTTTACGTAGCATTGGGTGAACCGCTGGACAATGGCGCCTGGGCCGTACGGGTTCACGTCAAACCGTTTGTGCGCTGGATCTGGCTCGGCGGCCTGCTGACCGGTCTGGGCGGTGTGCTGGCGGCGTTTGACCGTCGCTATCGCACGCGGGTCAAAAGCAAGGTGCGCGAGGCGTTGGGCATGTCGGGAGTTGCACTGTGAAGCGCTGGGTCATGCTCCTGCCGCTGGCGTTGTTTCTCGGCGTGGCGGCGTTCCTGTATCGCGGTTTGTATCTGGACCCCGCCGAGCTGCCGTCGGCGCTGATCGGCAAGCCGTTTCCGCAGTTTTCGCTGCCCGAAGTTCAAAGCAGCCGCGTATTGACCCGCGCCGACCTGCTGGGCAAACCCGCACTGGTCAACGTCTGGGGCACCTGGTGCGTGGCCTGTCGGGTGGAGCATCCTGTGCTGACCCGGCTGGCGCAGCAGGGCGTGCTGATCTACGGCGTTAACTACAAGGACGTCAACGCCGACGCGCTGAAATGGCTCAAGGAATTTCACGATCCTTATCAGCTGAATATCCGTGACGACGACGGCTCGCTGGGGCTGAACCTGGGCGTGTACGGTGCGCCGGAGACCTTCCTGATCGACCGTCAGGGCATTATTCGTTACAAACATGTCGGGGTCATCGATGAGGCTGTGTGGCGAGAAAAGCTCGCTGCCCGTTACCAGCAATTGGTTGATGAGGCGCAGCCATGAAGCGCTGCCTGATGATTGTCCTGCTCAGCGTGCTGTGCTCAGGCATCGCCCACGCCGCTATCGACGCCTACACCTTTCGCGACGATGCCGAGCGTGCCCGCTACAGCGAACTGACCAAAGAACTGCGCTGCCCCAAATGCCAGAATCAGGACATTGCCGATTCCAATGCGCCGATTGCCGCCGATTTGCGCAAGGAAATTTACCGCATGCTGGGTGAAGGGCAGAGCAATCAGCAGATCATCGACTTCATGGTTGATCGCTACGGTGACTTCGTTCGTTACAAACCCAGCCTCAATGCGCGCACCTGGTTGCTCTGGTTCGGCCCGGCCGGTCTGCTGATCGGCGGTCTGGTGGTGATCGGTTTCATCGTCGGGCGGCGTCGCAAGGCGCACTCCGAACAGGCCGATGTGCTTTCCGAGGATGAGCGACAACGCCTCGCCGCTTTGCTGGATGACCACCGCCCATGATCGATTTCTGGATCGCGACCGGGCTTCTTTTGCTCGTGGCGCTGGGTTTTCTGCTGATACCAGTGCTGCGCGGCCATCGTGCGCAACGTGAAGAAGACCGCACAGCCCTGAACGTGGCGTTGTATCAGGAACGGCTGGACGAGTTGCAGGTTCAGCAAGAGCAGGGCGTGTTGTCGGTGACGCAATTGCAAGGCGCTCGTGCCGAAGCTGCGCGCGAGCTGCTCGCCGACACTGAAGGCGCAGAGCCTGCCCGCACATCGCGTCTGGGCAAGCCCTCGCTGGTGCTGGCTGCGGTGCTGGTCCCTGTATTGGGGCTGGCGGGTTATCTGCAACTGGGTGCCAGTGACCGGGTTGAACTGAGCCGCGAATTCGCTCGACCACCGACCTCGCTGGCAGACCTGACCCAGCGCCTGGAGCGCAGCGTGCAGGCTCAGCCGGATTCAGCCGAAAACCTGTATTTTCTGGCGCGCAGCTACATGGCGCAGAACCGCCCCGGTGACGCCGCGCAGATGTTCGAGCGCTCGGTGACACTGGCCGGAAGATCGCCAGAGCTGCTCGGGCAATGGGCGCAGGCGTTGTATTTCGCCAGCGACAAACACTTCACCGCACAGGTGCAGGCGCTGACCGACGAAGCGCTGCAGGCCGACCCCAACGAAGTCACCAGCCTCGGCCTGCTGGGGATTGCCGCGTTCGAAACACAGCGCTATCAGGCAGCCGTGGATTACTGGACCCGCCTGCTGGCGGCGTTGCCCGCGCAGGACGCTTCGCGCTCGGCGCTGGAAGGCGGCATAGCCCGCGCCAGAGAAAACCTTGCCGGGCAGGCCGCGCCGGTCAAGGCCAGGGCGCTCAAGGTGCGTGTCACGCTGGCTGCCTCGCTCAAGGGTAACGTTCAACCGGGTGACAGCGTGTTCATCTTCGCCCGTGCAATCAACGGCCCGGCCGCGCCACTGGCGGTCAAACGCATCACGGTGGCGGACCTGCCTGCCGAGGTTGAACTGAGTGATGCCGATGCAATGATGCCGCAACTGAACCTGTCGAACTTTGCGCAAGTCCAACTGGTTGCGCGAGTGTCTCGCGCAGGGCAGCCAACCACCGGTGAGTGGGTTGGCCGCAGTCAGCCGCTGGCCAGCGACATCGCGGCGCAGCAGTTAGTGACCATCGACAGTCCGGATAACTAGAGAAATTGCTTATGTACCGTACCGCACGCATCACCTTGTTGGGGCTGGTCGTTGGCCTGAGTGCCTGTGCTGTCCAGCATCCGGCACCGCCTCACAGCCAGGATCCGATCCTTAACCTGCCGGGCGGCCAGCAACCCGGCGCACCGCGCCCGAACACGGCGCCTGCCGAGCCTGCCAAAGCGCCAGCCGCAGCGCCGAAGACCTCGGCCAGTTTCGCCCCGCCACCGGGCGGTGGCAGCCATTGGGACCCGCGCCTGGGGGTGTACGTGATGGACGATCAGCCCAACACCTTCTATCGCCAGCGTACTTACTATCAGTGGAACAACGGCTGGAGCTGGGCAACCAACCCTAACGGTCCGTGGCAGGCGACCGACGCCAGCGGCGTTCCGGCCGGGCTGGGTAAGCAGTTCAGTAACTGATTCAAGCCTGCAAATGAAAACGGCGACCTGATGGGTCGCCGTTTTGCGTTTCGGGGGACTTATTTGCCCGGATAGATCTGGTCGAACACACCACCGTCAATGAAGTGGGTCTTCTGCACTGTGCGCCAGTCACCGAAGGTTTTCTCGACCGACAGGAAGTCCACTTTCGGGAAGCGGTCGGTGTATTTGGCCAAGACCTGCGGGTCACGTGGGCGCAGGTAGTTTTTCGCCGCGATTTCCTGACCTTCCGGTGACCACAGGTATTTCAGGTAGTCTTCGGCCAAGGCGCGGGACTGTTTCTTGTCCACGACCTTGTCGACCACACTCACTGGCGGCTCGGCTTCTGCCGACACGGACGGGTAGACCACTTCAAACTGGTCGCGACCGAATTCACGAGCGATCATTTCCGCTTCGTTTTCGAAGGTCACCAGCACGTCGCCGATCTGGTTGGTCATGAACGTCGTGGTCGCGCCTCGACCGCCCGTGTCGAGCACTGGCACATGGCGGAACAGTTCACCGACGAATTTCTTCGCGGCCGCTTCATCGCCACCTTTTTTCAGGGTGTAGCCCCAGGCCGACAGGTACGTGTAGCGGCCGTTGCCCGAGGTTTTCGGGTTAGGCACGATGACTTCCACGCCATCCTTGATCAGGTCCGGCCAGTCTTTGAGGGCTTTCGGGTTGCCCTTGCGCACGATAAACACAGTGGCCGAGGTGAACGGCGCACTGTTATTCGGCAGGCGGCTGACCCAGTCTTTCGGCACCAGCTCGCCATTGTCGGCCAGCGCGTTGATATCGGTCGCCATGTTCATGGTGATGACGTCAGCCGGCAGCCCGTCGATGACCGAGCGCGCCTGCTTGCTCGAACCGCCAAAGGACATCTGCACGGTCACGTCTTCATTTTTCTCGGCTTTCCAATGCTTCTGGAAGGCGCTGTTGTAGTCCTTGTAAAAATCACGCATCACGTCGTAGGAGACGTTGAGCAGCGTCGGGGCTGCCTGGGCAGCGCTGGCAAAGGCCAGGCCAGCGGCCAGTAGCGAGGCGGCGAAGAGTTTATTCACTGCAGGGTCCTTGAGATGAAGAGTCGTGTGTAAAGCCTGATGGCGTAATGCCGCGACACTATCAGTATCGCGCCTGCTGTTTAAAGACTGAAAAGGTCTTTGCTTATGCCTTGGACTCTACTTTTGCAAACAATTGATTACCGCAGCGTGAACAGAACGCAGCGCCGTGCTCGTGGAAATTCTTCGAGCACACCGGGCAATCGTGTTTCAGCTGTTCGCCGCGCATGGCGTTGGCCAGTTCGGCGGTGAATATACCGGTGGGCACGGCGATGATCGAGTAGCCGATGATCATCACCAGCGACGAGAGCATCTGCCCGACCGGCGTCTTCGGCACGATATCGCCAAAGCCCACAGTGGTCAGGGTCACGATAGCCCAGTAAATGCCTTTGGGGATGCTGGTGAAGCCATGCTCCGGGCCTTCGATCACGTACATCAGCGTGCCGAACACCGTAACCAGAGTGGAAACGGTGACCAGAAACACGATGATCTTCTGCTTGCTGCCACGCAGCGCAGCCAGCAAATAGTTGGCCTGGCGCAGGTAAGTGCCGAGTTTGAGCACGCGGAAAATCCGCAGCATACGGATGATCCGCACGATCAGCAGGTACTGCGCGTCGCTGTAATAGATCGACAGAACCCCCGGCACAATGGCCAGCAGGTCGACCAGCCCGTAGAAACTGAACGCGTACTTCAGCGGTCGGGGCGAGCAGTACAGGCGCAGGATGTATTCGATCGCGAACAGCAGCGTAAAGCCCCATTCGATCCAGGCGAACAGCATTGCGTAATCGCGATGAATACTCTCGATGCTGTCGATGACCGTGACCAGCAGGCTGAGCAGAATCGCGACCAGCACAATCTTGTCAAACGTTCTGCCGGCAGGCGTATTCGCCTCGAAAATAACGATATGCAACCGCTCGCGGCGGCTGAGAGAGGTGTCCATGGTGCTTCCCGATTCGAATATCGGCAGAGCCTAGGAGCATTGGGCAGGTGAGTGCAAGCACACAACACCTGCGGGAGCGAGTCGTGCGACGCTTCGCCTGCTCGCGAAGAGGTCGTTATAGCCCGCGTAAACAGGGTGTTTGGAGCAACGTCTTCGTGAGTAAGCTCACTCCCACAGAAGTCTTTACTCACAGTTCGACAGGCGGCAGCTCCCGCTTTTCGGGTTCTTGTAAGACCTACGTAGACAGATCGGCGCTGGAGCGTAAGGAACGACAGCCTCAACTATCGTGCGTCGCTCTGCGTCGCATGCCGTTCTGGACGCTCCGCGTCCTCTTGTGGCGCAGAGCGTCCAGTGCTTGAATCATCAGGGCTGCTTATAACAAGCCAGGTGGTGAGCGTCGGCAATGGCTGACGCGGGAGGATGCATGCAGTATTCAGGTGAGGGCTTTTCGATCAGGGTATTGGCGTTTGATGATTGCGAGTTGATCAACCGGTACGAAAAGGCCAATCGCAAGCATCTGCAGCCTTGGGAACCGTTCAGGGATGATGACTATTTCATTCTCGAAAACGCCAGATCCAGGGTTCAGCAGCAGTGGGAAAGCATGCAGTCCGGCAGCGCGGTTTTCTTCCTCGTCATCGACTCAGACGGCGGCGAATTGCTGGGGCGGTGCAGTTACACGAATATCGTGAGGGGCGTTTTTCAGGCCTGCAACCTCGGCTTCTCGCTGGCAGAGACTGCTCAGGGGCGTGGCTTGATGCAAAGGGCGCTTGAGGTGAGCAATCGCTATTGTTTCGAACAGATGGGGCTGCATCGAATCATGGCCAGCCACATGCCAGCCAATGTACGCAGCGAGCGACTTCTGCAATCACTCGGCTTCGAAAAGGAAGGGTACGCGCGCGCCTACCTGAAAATTGCCGGAGTTTGGGAAGACCATGTCCTGAGGGCACTGATCAATCCGAACGAGGCCTGATGGCGAGGCGAGCGCCTTTCCTACTTCTGCGCCACGTCATCCTTCTCCCAGCCGCCGCCGAGCGCCAGAAACAGGTTTATCTGTCCCATGGCCACCTGGGTGTTGGCTTCGGCCATTTGTGCGCGCACGTCGGTGTAAGTGCGTGTGGCTTGCAGGTCAGCGAGGAACGAGGCGCGTCCGGCCTGATAGAAGCGGTGGGTCTGGTCAGCCGCTTCCTTGGCCGATTGTTCGGCTTCCTTGAGAGCATCGCGACGGTCGAGCAGGGCGGTGTATTGCGCCAGACCGGTCTGGGTTTCACGGATGGCGTTGAGCACTACACCGTCAAAGCGCGCCAGAGCAGCCTGGGCCGAAGCTTCGGCCTGATGGATGCGTGCGCGTGAGCCGTTGGACGGGATGGTCCAGTTCAGCAGCGGCCCGAAGCCCCAGCGGTTGGCGGCCGGTTTGCCGAGGTTCTCGATCAGGCCGGTAGTGCCGATGCTCGCGCCGATGCTGATGTCCGGATACAACTCGCCGGTGGCAACACCGATCTGCGCAGTCGACATCGCCAGATGACGTTCAGCCTGACGCACATCCGGGCGGCGTTTGAGCAGTGTTGCGCCGTCGCCTACCGGCATGACCTGCGCAATGTGCGGCAGCGCATTGCAGCTGCTGACCCCGGCGGGCAGTTGCTCTACAGGTTTTGCCAGCAGCATCGACAGGCGGAACATCGCCGCCTGACGCCGCGCTTCGTAACGGGGCATTTCGGCTCGCAGTGACTTGAACTGCGTCTGCGAGCGAGTGACCTGGGTTTCATCGCCTCGCCCGGCATCGCGAAGACGCTGGTTGAGGGTTACGCTCTGTTGCTGCAGGTCCAGCGATTCGCGGGCGATGTCGAGTTCTTCGTTGGCAGCGCAAATCTGCGTGTAGGCGCGCACCACATCGGCGACTACGGTGATACGTGCCGTATCCACCGCAGCCTGATTGGCATCGACATTGGCCTGCGCTGCTTCGATGCCGCGCTGCAAGGTGCCGAACAGATCGAACTGATACGACGTAGTCAGACCCACATCCCCGACGTTGGCGACCGGCACCTTGTCGGTCAGCAGAAACGCTTCGCCCGATTCCTGCACGCGCTGTGCGCCGATTTTCGCGCCGTTGGTAAATCCGCCCGCCGCCTCGGCCTCCGAGGTCTGGTAGCGGGCGCGCTGCAGGTTGGCGGCGGCGATGCGCAGGTCGGTATTAGAGGCAATGGCCTGGCGCACCAGTTCATCCAGACGCGCATCCTGATACAGCCGCCACCAGTGCGCAGGCACCGGGGCCGATACCGTATTGACCGAGCGCCCGGCCAGTTCGCCCTGTAAATCCGGACGATTGATCGCGCCATCCTTGGGCAGTTGGTAATCCGGCCCGACTACCTGACAGGCCGACAACACGGCAGTAAAACCGAGTGCGGCCACGCGTAAGGCACGTTTCATCGTGTGCCCTCCTGCGTATCGTCGATGATTGACACCGTTGCAGTACGCCCGGCGATCATACGGAAGTCGGCAGGCACGTCATCGAAGGCAATGCGTACCGGAATGCGCTGTGCCAGACGCACCCAACTGAAGGCCGGGTTGACGTTGGGCAGCAGGTTCGAGCCACTGCTGCGGTCGCGGTCTTCGATGCCGGCAACGATGCTCACCACATGGCCGGTCAGCCGTGCGTTGTCACCGATGACACGAATGTCGACGCCCTGGCCGACATGAATGCCGTCCAGTTTGGTTTCTTCGAAATAGCCGTCGATATGGAACGATGCGGCATCGACCACCGATAACACCGGACGCCCGGCGGTGACAAATTCATGGTCGCGGGGCGCGCGGTCGTTAAGGTAGCCGTCCACCGGGCTGCGGATCACCGAACGATCCAGATTCAGCTGCGCGGCATCCACTGCGACCTTTGATTCACCAAGCGCAGAAAGGGCGCGGGCTTCGCGGGACTGGCTTTCTTCCAGTTGCTCACGCGCCACCAGGTTGCCCAGGCCACGGTTACGCCTGTTCTCGCGGCGTGCCTGCTCCCAGGTTTCCTGGCGCTCGGCGACTGTCGCCTGCGCCTGACGCAAGGCCAGGCGGAAGCGGTCCTGATCGATGGTGAACAGCACCTGGCCCTTGTGCACGGGCTGATTGTCGGTGACCTCGACCTTCTGGATCAGCCCGGACACGTCCGGCGCGATCTGCACGATATCGGCGCGAATATGCCCATCGCGGGTCCACGGCGCGTACATGTAATACATCACCATGCGCCATACAACGACGGCAGCCAGAGTGACAACCAGCAGGGTCAGGACCACGCGGCCCAGTGTCAGTATCGGTTTTTTCATGTCATCAGGTATCGACTTAGAGTATCCACGGCGCCGAGCAACAAAGCGTATAGACCTACGTTGAACAAAGCCCGGTGCCAGACCAGACGGTAGAAGTGGGCACGCGACAGCAGCGCGTGCACGGCGAGAAACAGCAGATAGGCGATGCCCATCATCGCCAGGAACGTGGGGATGAAGATCCCGCTGATATCCAGATCACCGATCACAGGGGCGCTCCATCGATGTTATGCGGCAGTTGCTCGGTCAGTTCGCCGCCCACGGTGACAATCTCGACCCCCGGCAACAAGGCCAGACGCAGGCCGCTGAGGGCGTGCAACAGATGCAACCGGGCCGGGTTGTCGCCCATCTCCTGAGCCGTCAACGAACGGCGTGCGCGGTCCATGGCCATCAGCAGGCCGCGGGGCGCGGGCAGCCTTTCACCGTTCTTGCGACAGTGTTTGAAATAGCCGCTGACTTCATCGATCACCTGACGCAACAGCACCTGGGCCGCAGGCGTGGCGCGTCGGGTGTAGGCCAGCAGGTCGAGCATGTTCAGCGCGACGCGCAATTCACGCAGGGCAATCCCGGTGTCCTGCGCGGTGAGTGTCAAACGCGGCAACTGCTGCATCAAACGGTCGAGCATTTGCACGCCCATGCGCCGGTGTTCGGCCAGAGACGCGTCTTGGCTAAGGCTGGCGATGTCACGCCAGCTGAAACGGGTCAGACGCTTGACCGCCAGTTCAACCCCGAACGGGCGGAACACCAGCGTCCAGATAAAGGCGAACAACAGCCCGGCAGGTCCGGCCAGGTTGGAGTTGAGAAAGTTCATGAAGTCCGCGTCGTAGGCGCTCTGAATGCTGATGAACGACGAGGTGTTGACGATGGTCAGCAGCGTGCCGAGAAAGAAGCGCGGTTGCACAGTCAGGGTGCCGACGCAGATGAAGGGCACCGCAAAGGCCAGCACCAGCATCGGAAAGTCGTGCAGGTTAGGCAGCACCACGAACAGGTACAGGCTGGCAAATACCACCGAAAGCAGAGTCCAGAAAAAGAACCGGTAGATTTGCGGGGCAGGGTCGTCCATGGCTGCAAAGAAGCTGCACGACACCGCTGCCAGCGCCACGGCACTGGCGCCGTCTTTCCAGCCCAGCAGAATCCACAACACCGATGCAGCGATGATCGCCAGCACCGTCGAGGTCACTGAATAGAGCATCAGGCCGCGGTCCAGAAACGGCGTCAACCGACCCAGACGCCAGTGGCGATAGACCGCTCTCCATGGCGATTGATCGTCTGTCTTGATCGCATATTGCAGGGTCCGGCAATCCAGCCACAGGTCAATCCACTCGCCGAGCCTGAAAAGCGTGTTGGAGAGCAGCAGCTGATCGCGGTCGTCCAGTTGCGTAGAGTTCGGCTGAAGGCGTTCCAGCTCATCATGCAACTGTTGCCATTGCTCCCGTTGCGGGCCGTCGGCAGTGCTTTCAAGCCAGTCGCAAGCCTTTTGCAGCACGGGTTTCAGGCTGGCCAACAGCTCAGGCGTGCGTCGCTCCAGCGCCCATAATGCGTCATCCAGTGCATCGATGACCGGCAAGAGATGGATCATCCGGCCGCGCAGCTCATTGGCGTTGCGTACGGTTTGCTTGCGTGCGCCCTCGTGGCTCAACTGGCCGATCATCATTTCCAGAGAGTTGAAGCTGCCAACCATCGAATTGCGCAGTGCGCCGATTTCCTCGGGCTGACAGGTGCGGCTGATAAAGCGCTGGCTGTAGGTCGAGGCGTCACTGAACCATTTTTCCGTGGTGGCCTGAAATACCGGTGCCAGACGTCTGGGCCAGAACATTGCACCCACGACGGCGGCGCAGATGATGCCGAGGAAAATCTCTTCGGTACGCGACACGGCGATGTCGAACACGGCCTGCGGGTTGTCGACCACCGGCAGGGAAATCAGCGGCATGGTGTAACCCGCCAGCATCAGTGCGTAGCTGTTGGCCGTGCGCAAGTGCAGGGAAAGGAACAACAGGGTGCCGGTCCACAGTCCGACCACGATGGCCAGTAGCAAGGGCGTCTGTACGAACATCGGTACCAGCAGCACCGACGCCGCTGCACCCGCCAGGGTGCCGGCGGCCCTGTACAGGGCTTTGGAGCTGGTCGGGCCGACAAAGGGGCTGGAGACAATGTACACCGTGGCCATGGCCCAATAGGGGCGAGGCATTTCCATCAACAGCGCGATGTACAGCGCCAGCATCGACGCGCCGAAGGTACGCACGCCGTAGAACCAGTCGCGTGCCGGTGGGACGCTGGAGAAAAATCCGTTCAAACCTGCCCCCCGTGCTCACCTTGTGCAGCCTCGGCGAAGGCCTGAAATACCCGCAAGGTGGCTTCGAGATCGGCAGGTTGAAGGCCCTGAAGCACATCCGCCCGCAGACGCGTCAGCTCCTGTTCTATCGAGCCTGCCAACGCACGACCCTTGTCCGTAAGGCTGAGGGCCTTGGCGCGGCGATCATTGGGGTCTTCGCTGCGGCAGACGATGCCGGCCTTGCACAGTTGGTCGAGCAGGCGCACCAGTGTCGGGCTTTCCATGCCGGCCGCCTGCGCGACTTTTACCTGATGCACGCCGTCACCCAGGCGCGCAATGGCCAGCAGTGGCCCGGCACATGCTTCAGAAATTTCATAGGTGACCAGTGTGTTCTGGCAAATGCGTCGCCATTGGCGAGAGGCGGCTACCAGGCCGCTACTGACAGCGCGATGCAGTGGGTCGACAAGCATGAATCACCGGGGGCTGAGTCGTGAACAATTTAGTTAGGAACAATATTGTTAGGGAGGATATTAGTAGGATGCTAACTAATATCTCGTAACAAGTTCTTACAGTCAACCCGTAACTGCCCAGTGGGGCTTTTTGGGTTGCAGGCACGCCCGAAAGGGTTTTTGAGGGGGCGTAGAGGCGATGAACGGCTGTTTGCGTCCGCTTTTAGCGGGGAAAGTTCATTATTTCAAAAAATAATTGCTACCGTTCGTCGGTAATAAGCCCAAAAATCCCGCGCATCTACGCAGCACCATTCAAAAAAATGGCGCGGCACCCGATAAGAGGGTCCTGATGAATCGCCGTCTGCAGCAAATGGATGGCAATCTGCCTTGTGTCGTGATCTGACATCAAAGTAGTGGCATCGGTCTTTTTGTGGCGGTTTATTGGCGTCATTGCGTTGTCGTTGCTGTTTAAAAAATAAACGATTGAGCCGATAGTCTGGTTGACCACAACGGGCCAGCACGCCCGTTCCAGAGCCATTCTGTCGGTGCGCAATGCGTACCTTGCGAGCTACTCCATGATCGACCTTGCCACCTGGAATCTTTCCGTCCCTGTCGGAAGTCCCGCTACCATCATCGAAACCCCCAAGTTGGTTAAGGGTTATCGGGATGGCTATTTTCAATCCGGGGATACGCTGTTTTTCTGGGCACCGGTGACCGGTTCCACCACAGAGAACGCCAAGTACCCGCGCTCCGAATTACGCGAGACGACGTCCGATGGCAGGGTCTTCAACTGGGCCTACTCAAGCGCTGACAATTTTCTGCGCGCGACGCTGGAGGTCGATCAAGTGCCTTCCACGGGCAAAATCGTGATCGGTCAGATTCACTGCTACCAGAGCACCGAGCCGCTGCTGAAGGTGGAGTACCAGTACAAGGAGAAGCTGCAGACCGGCAATATCGTCGCCAAGTTTCGTCGTACGCCAGACTCGGAAATCGAGGTCATTACCATTGCGCAGGGCGTGCCGCTCAACAAGCAGTTCAACTACACCATCAACCTGTCGCCCAGCGGCGACCTGACGGTCAATGCCTTCGACGCAGTCTGGTACGCCAAGCTGGATTCAGCCTGGGCCAGTAAACTGTTCTACTTCAAGGCAGGGGTCTATACCCAGGACAATACCGGTTACACCACTGAAGGCGGTTCGGCCACTTTCTACAAGCTGGCCATTGCCCACGAGAAAAAGAATTGATCGTTACGGTCTGGAAGATTCAGACCGCTGGAAATATCAGACTGAAGCAGATTCTGCCGGCGGCGGGTTGAGCCACTTCGACCCGCCCGCCATGCAGGTGCATGATTGCTGTAACAATGGCCAGCCCCAGGCCGTTGGAGTCCGAGCGCTCATGGCGCGAGGCGTCACCCCGATAGAAGCGGTCGAACAGTCGCGCGAGCGTGGCTTGGGGTAATACCGGGCCCTGATTTTCTACCTCGATTCGCCACTGACGATCAACTGCCGCAACACGAATCAGGATTTCGCTGTTTTCATTCGCATAGCGAATTGCGTTGGCGACCAGATTGCTCAGTGCACGGCGCAGCAGGATCGGGTCGGCCAGCAACGTGCCTTGTCCGCTGTGGCTCAGCCGCAGATTACGCTCTTCAGCCAGCCCTTCGAAATAACCAGCCACGCGTTGCAATTCATCGTGCAGGTCCAGCGGCTGGCGTTCCAGCGCAGCCTGGGCTTCGTCCGCTCGAGCCAGAAACAGGATGCTTTCCACCAGCCTTGAGATACGTTCCAGCTCTTCCAGATTGGAAGCCAGCAGGACCTGATATTCGTCGGCGCTACGGTTCTGGCGCAAGGCAACCTGGCAGTGGCCCATCAGCGAACCGACCGGCGTACGAATCTCGTGGGCCAGATCGGCGGAGAACTGCATCAGGCGTCGATAGCCATCGTCCAGACGGTCAAGCATGGCATTGAAGGCATCGCTCAATTGTTGCAGCTCGACAGGCGTGTCGTGGCTGTCGAGCCGTTTGTGCAGGCTGGCCGGGGTTATTGCGGCAGCGTGGGCGGCCATTCTGCGCAGTGGGCGCAAGCCGCGTCGCAGCAATATGTAACCCAGCACGGCGGTAATCAGGAACGCCAGCGCAACGGCGATATAAATGCTCTGCCGGAAGCTGGCGAGCATGGCCATCTCCTTGACCATCAGGTGCGCGGCCTGCAAACGCACTGCAACGCCATTGGACATTACTTGCACCGCCGCGGCACGCAACGGCACGCCTTGCAGGCTCAGGCCACTGCGCAGGTCATCGACCCGTAAAGGCTGATCCTGCGCCACGGTCGGTAGCTCTGGCAGTGGCGCGCGTTGCGGGTTGACCGATATCACCGGTGGCTTGCCCGGTTCGCCGATGATGAAAATATCTTCCTCGCTGTCGAGCATGTTCTCGAACAGTTGCGGGCTGCCTTTGAGGTTGTCCATCGTCAGGTCATAGCGCAACAGCTTGCGAAAGTGGTCCAGTCGCGCGAGCACGGCATGGTCACTGCGTTGCATCACTGTTGCTTCGATTGACTGATACAGATACAGGCCGGCACCGCTGACGGTGAGCATCGCCACCAGAGCAAATGCCAGGGTAGAACGCAGGGTCAGGGAAGGCTGGCGTCGCATGGCCGCACCTCACACACATAACCGATACCGCGCACGGTGTGGATGAGCTTGACCGGGTAGGGCAGGTCGACCTTGCTGCGCAGGCGCTTGATGGCGACGTCCACAACATTGGTGTCACTGTCGAAATTCATGTCCCAGACTTCCGAGGCAATCTGTGCCCGTGACAGCACGTCGCCTTCGCGGCGCAATAACAGGTGTAGCAGGGCAAACTCCTTGTTGGTCAGCACGATGACCTGCTGCTGACGCGTCACGCGGCGGCGCAGCAGGTCCAGTTCAAGGTCGGCCAGATGAAAATGGTCTGCCTCGCGCACCACGCCCCGGCGCAGGATGGTGCGGATGCGCAGCAGCAGTTCAGTGAAGGAAAATGGCTTGACCAGATAATCGTCGGCGCCCAGTTCCAGGCCGCGAATCCGGTCCTGCAACTGGTCGCGCGCGGTGAGAAACAGCACCGGCACGTCCTGCCGGGCGCGCAGTACTTCGATGATTTGCCAGCCGTCGATGCCTGGCAGCATCACGTCCAGCACGATCAGGTCGTAGCGGTTTTCCAGTGCCAGGTGCAGGCCGTCGGCACCGTGCTGGGTCCAGTCGACCTTGTAGCCGGACTCACCCAGGCCCTTCTTCAGGTATTCACCGGTTTTGGTGTCGTCTTCAATCAGCAGGATATGCATCGTTTTGTCCGCTACGCTTTTGCAGGCACCCACGGTGCGCCGATGCCAAAGTCTAACCAGTTGCCGACAAGGTGTCCGGCGAATGACAAAAATGTCATTGCCCGGTCATTCTGCGGTGCCGGTAACGGTGCAAGGATGGGTTTCAGATATCAACTGCCAAGGAAGTACCGATGAAGACTGCACTCTCTACAACGTTCGGCCTGCTGTTGCTCAGCGCTGCTGTCATGACTCAGGCTGCTGACATGAAGGTGGTTAAACCGATGCGCGGGACCGTCGACAGCGTCAGCGCCGACACCCTCGATTTCACCACCCGCTCGGGTCAGCACGAAAGTATCAAGCTGACTGACAAGACCGGTATTCGTCTTGTGTCCGAAGCTGACTTCAAGCAAATCAAAGGTGACAGTTTTGTCGGTTCGGCTGCCATCCCGCAGGCGGACGGCACACTGAAAGCGCTGGAGGTGACCGTTTTTGAAGCCAGCCTCAAAGGCAGCGGCGAAGGCCACTATGGCTGGGAAAACGCTGATGGCAGCACCGGCACCATGACCAATGGCACCGTTGGCACGTTGGCTGGCACCGATGGCCGCACGCTGACCGTCAAATACGAGGGTGGCGAGAAGAAGCTGGTGGTGCCGCAGGATGTGCCTATCGCCTACGTCGAGCCAGGCAAGGTTGATCAGTTGACCAAGGGCGCCAAGGTCGTGGTGTTCCCGGCTGACGACGGCAAGTCTGCTCGTGGTGTGGCAGTCGGCAAGGACGGGTTTACCCCGCCGATGTAATCACCGCCAGGGCTGTCAGGGGCGCAAGGCTGCCCCTGGCAGCCTTTTCCATGCCTGATCAGAGGGATCTCGACATGAAAACCCGCCCCATTCATCCGTGGCCGGTGCGCCTGACGCACTGGGTCAATGCCGTGGGCATGGTCTGTATGTTCATGAGCGGTTGGGCGATCTACAACGCATCGCCACTGATGCCGTTCACCTTTCCCAAAATCCTGACACTCGGCGGCTGGCTGGGCGGTTCCATTGCCTGGCACTTCGCGGTGATGTGGCTGTTGGTCATCAACGGTCTGACTTATGTGCTGTATGGCGTGTTCAGCCGCCATTTCAAACGCGACCTGCTGCCGGTCCGACCGTCCGAAGTGACGCGTGACATGAGTGACGCGTTGCGTTTTCGACTGGTCCACGTCAAAGGCCGTTACAACGCGGTGCAACGGCTGATGTACTGGCTGGTGCTGGCCATGGGTGTGTTGGTGGTGGTGTCCGGGCTGGCTATCTGGAAACCGGTGCAGTTTCAGGGCTTGGTTGCCCTGCTGGGCGGATTCGATTTTGCCCGCTGGGTGCATTTTGGCGCGATGACGGCCATCGGCGCGTTTGTTGTTGTTCATCTGGTGCTGGTCGTGCTGGTGCCTAGTACCTTGTTACCCATGATTACCGGCGGCCGCCAGCCGAACGAAGACGGAACTGCGCAACCATGAACGAACCTCGTAAACGCATCACCCAGCGCATTCGTCTGGAGCCTGCGCAGCAGAGCCAACTGGTCGATATTCAGCGCCGCTCGTTTCTACGCGCCGGGCTGACAGTGGGGGCGATGTCGATGCTCACCGGCTGCAACCTGCAGGATGGCGATCAGGTCGACAAAGTGCTGTGGGCCATGTCGCGCTGGAATGACCGGGTTCAGGCCTGGCTGTTCAACGGCCAGAAACTGGCCCCGACCTACAGCAAGGCGCAGCTGACCAACCCGTTCCCGTTCAATGCGTTCTACCCCGAATACAACGTGCCGGAGGTGGAGCTTTCCGACTATCGGCTGGCAGTGTCCGGGCTGGTGCGTGACAAGCAGCCGTGGACGCTGGATGCACTGCGCAAGTTGCCGCAACGCACCGACATCACGCGGTTGATCTGCATTGAGGGTTGGAGTGCGATAGGACAATGGGGCGGTGTGCCGCTGAAGACTTTTCTGGAGTACATCGGTGCCGATACCACGGCACGTTTCGTCGGCTTCAAGTGCGCCGATCGCTATTATTCAAGCCTGGATATGCCTACTGCGCTGCATCCGCAGACATTGCTGGCGCTGGACTTCGGTGAAGTCGCCCTGCCACCGGATTACGGTTACCCGCTGCGGGTGCGAGTGCCGACCAAGCTGGGCTTCAAGAACCCCAAGCACATCGTCGAGATCTTCGTCAGCAACGAGAATCCTGGCGGGTATTGGGAGGATCAGGGCTACAACTGGTTCAGTGGGATCTAGGCGCGGACGCAGAGCGTCCAGAAGGGCATTCGACGCAGAGCGTCGCACGATGGCGGTAGTGAGATTATCGTTCCTCACGCTCCAGCGTGGGAATGCCGTTCGTGACGCTCTGCGTCACATGGCGGTTTTTTCTTTGTCAGGTGGATGTAGGCTCGACTCAAGTCACCTTTTCGCCCCTCGGCGAGTTACTTTGATGGGGCCAAAGTAACCAAACCCCCTCGCTCCTGTTTCCGGCCCGACTTCGTCGGGTTCCTTCGCCCTGTCACTGATCCGGGGGTCGCCGCAACGGGCCATCCATGGCCCGGTGCGGCTAGCCTGGCGTCCTGCCAGGCTACCCCCGGATCAGCGCCAGGACTCAGCCGTCACTAACGTCGCACTCTGCGTCGTCAGTGCCATCGTGGTTGAAAAGCATTTCGGTGGTAGTTAATGCGATTTTGACTATCGTTCCTCACGCTCCGCGTGGGAATGCCGTTCGTGACGCTCTGCGTCACACAGCGGTTCTGTGGTGTCAGGTGGATGTAGGCTCGACTCAAGTCACCTTTTCGCCCCTCGGCGAGTTACTTTGATGAGGCCAAAGTAACCAAATCCTTTCGCTCCTGTTTCCGGCCCGACTTCGTCGGGTTCCTTCGCCCTGACACTGATCCGGGGGTCGCCGCAACGGGCCATCCATGGCCCGGTGCGGCTAGCCTGGCGTCCTGCCAGGCTACCCCCGCATCAGCGCCAGGACTCAGCCATCACTGACGTCGCACTCTGCATCGTCAGTGCCATCGTGGTTGAAAAGCATTTCGGTGGTAGTTAATGCGATTTTGACTATCGTTCCTCACGCTCCGCGTGGGAATGCCGTTCGTGACGCTCTGCGTCACACAGCGGTTCTGTGGTGTCAGGTGGATGTAGGCTCGACTCAAGTCACCTTTTCGCCCCTCGGCGAGTTACTTTGATGAGGCCAAAGTAACCAAAGCCTTTTGCTCCTGTTTCCGGCCCGACTTCGTCGGGTTCCTTCGCCCTGTCACTGATCCGGGGGTCGCCGCAACGGGCCATCCTTGGCCCGGTGCGGCTAGCCTGGCGTCCTGCCAGGCTACCCCCGGATCAGCGCCAGGACTCAGCCGTCACTAACGTCGCACTCTGCGTCGTCAGTGCCATCGTGGTAAAAAAGCGCTTTCAGGTGCAGTAACCGCTGGTACGGCAAAAAGCCGCACCTCGAACAGGCGCGGCGTTTCAGGTCAGTTCAGGCCCAGTTTGCCGCGCAGGGTCGAGAGGTCTTCGGCCAGGGTGTTGACCGGGCCGACCAGGGCTTTGCGGTCGTTCTCTTTCACCTTGTCGTAGGTTTCAAAGCCACCGTCCTTGGTCTTGTACTTGGCCAGAATCTTGTCCACGGTGGCGAAGTTCTTGTCGACTTTGCTGGAGAAGGCTTTGTCCTGCTGCTCGATCTGCGGGCGGAACAGGTCGACGATTTTCTTCGCGCCGTCGATGTTGCCCTGGAAGTCGTACAGGTCGGTGTGGCTGTAACGGTCTTCTTCGCCGGAGATCTTGGTCGCCGCAACTTCTTCCAGCAAGGCGGCTGCGCCACCGACGACTTTTTCAGGCGGGAAGGTCAGTTCGGCTACGCGCTTTTCCAGGTCCTTGACGTCGCTCATCAGTTTGTCGGCGATAGGGCCCTGGTCCTTGGTGGTGTTCTGCGAGAACAGCGCGTACTCCAGACGATGGAAACCGGTGAAGTCTTCTGCCGTGACGCCTTGTTCGTGGTCGTCGACGCGTGAGTCGATGGACGCGTCCAGGTCACTGAACAGTTCGGCAATCGGCTCTACCGACTCGTAGTACACGCGGGTAGGGGCATACAGCTTTTTGGCCGTCGCGATGTCGCCCTTCTTAACGGCATCGGTGAACTTCTGAGTGTGGCTGACCAGTTCTTCGATGTTTTCGGTCACGTAAATCTTGTAGTCCGAAACCGGACCTACCAGGTCCAGCGGCGCGGGGGCGGCAAAGGCAGCCAGTGGCGTCTGGAGCAGGCCAAGGGTCAAGAGCAAAGCCAGGGGCGTCTTTTTCATGGGTGTCTTCCGGGTCTGGAGTGGGTAGGTCATGCGGTTTTAGTGGGCGAAGCAGCTGCCAGCAGCGAGCGGCCGATGAAATCCTGGTCACCGGTTACCCCCGGCAGGGTGAAGAAATAACCACCACCGACCGGCTTGAGGTACTCCTCCAGCGGCTCGCCGTTGAGGCGGCTCTGAACGGTGATGAAGCCTTTTTCCAGGTCAGCCTGATAGCAGATGAACAGCAGGCCCATGTCCAGCTGACCGTTCTTGTTCACCCCATTGGAGTAATTGAACGGACGGCGCAGGATCAGGTTGCGCTGGCTTTCGGCGGTACGCGGGTTGGCCAGGCGGATGTGCGAATCCAGTCGGGTTTTCTTGCCTTCCGGGTCTGCCGCGTAGTTGGGTACGTCGGTCTCGACCTTGCCGTCCATAGGTGCACCGGTGCTTTTGCTGCGGCCGAAAATCGATTCCTGCTCCTGCAATGGCGTGCGGTCCCAGCGTTCCACGAAGTTACGGATGATCCGCACGGCCTGATAGCTGCCGTTGGCGGCCCACGCTGGCTCGTCGCTGCCCGGCTGCACCCAGACCAGCTCGTTCATGGTCTTCTGGTTGTTGGAATCCGGGTTTGCCGAGCCATCCCGGAAGCCGAGGAAATTGCGCGCGCTTTCCGGCGGCTGACCGGGCTTTTTCGGTGCCTGGGGCGGCACGGTGCCTTCCTGTTTCCAGCGCACCAGCAACAGGTCAGGCAGGTTCTTGACGATGTCGCGCAGGGCGTGAATGTTGCTGTCGGCGGTGTTGGCGCAGAACTGGATGCTCAGGTCGCCATGGCAACTGGCCGGATCCAGCGCGTCGTTGGGGAAGCCGGTCATGCGGATCAGACGTTTGGGTTTGACCGGGGTCAGGCCAAAGCGCTCATCGAACAGCGATTCGCCTACCGACACGGTAATGGTCAGGTTGTCCGGGGTGACCACAGGGCCAAGAATGCCGGAATCAGGCGGTGGCAGTTTCGGATCGATCTCCGGCACCGGGCCGCCGGTCATCAGGAACGCGATGCGCTCATTGAGCGTGCGGAACAGGCGCTCGAGATCTTCGCGGTCGGCAGCCAGCACGTCGAACGCGACCAGCATGCCTGCGGCCGGACGCGGGTTGACGATGCCGGTCTGATGCAGGCCATGAAAGTCGTTGTGGTCCTGGGTCTTTTCACTGTTCGGTGCTTCGGTGACTTGCGCCGGCGTTGCGGCCAGTACGTTGCCGCTCAGGCTGCTGCCAGCCAGCGCGGCACCGGCAGCACCGAGACCCATCAGGACACGGCGACGCTGTATTGAAGCGGGGGCGTTAGTGGCTTCTGGACTGTTGTCTGGGTTTTTCATGGTAGTGTGCTGTGCTCCAGTGAATCAGAGGTCAGAAAGGCCAAGTGCCGCGTCGATGCCGTTGAGTGCGTCAGCCAGCGCGCCAGCCTTGGCGGCGATTTGCCGACGCTGCGTCTCGTCCACCTGGTCATAGGGGCGCATGCCTCCCTCAGTGGTGCTCAACGCATCAAGTGTGGTGTCCAGATCAGCCATGGCCGCATCGATCTTCTGCAGCAGATCGGCAGCACTGCGGGTCAACAACGGACGCAGCAGATCGACGATTTTGCGGGTTCCGTCCAGGTTGGCGGCAAAGCCGTTGAGGTCGCTGTGGCTGTAGCGTTCCTCTTCGCCGTTACTGCGTACGTCAGCCAGGCTGCGCATCGTGCGGGTGGCGATGGCGGCCAGTTGTTCGGGGGCCAGCGATTGCGCCATCAACTGCTGTTTGAGCTGAGTGACATCGGTTTGCAGGCGCTGCGCGACGGGCGACAGGCCCTCGACGCTGTGCTGATCGAACAATGCGTATTCAATGCGGTGGAAGCCGGTAAAGCCCGGATCCTGTTCACGCTTCTCGTAGTAATCGGCGCGGGCATTGATGGCATTGTCCAGTTCCGAGAGGCGCTGAGCAGCCGGAGCAATACGCTGATACGCGGTGCGGGCGGGCAGGTAGGCCGCCTGAGCGGCGCTCAGGTCGCCAGCTTCAATGGCTTGTTGCAGAGCCGTCACGGCCTTGATCAGCGCCGAACCTTGCAGGCTCAGGTACACCCGGTATTCGGAAAGAGGGCCGATGAAGGCGGTCATCGACGGGCGCGCCTTGGCTTTTGCATCGGACTCGGCGGTCGGGGTGACGTGCAAGGTGCCGCGCGGGTTGCTGAGCAGGCCGCAGGTGATCGCGTAATCGCCGGGTGCCAGGTTGGCATTGATCACCTGGCTCAACCCCGGCGCAATGTTTTCCCGCTCTTCAACCACCAGCACGCCATCAAGAATTTCCCATTCGACGGCGCGTTCCGAGCGGTTGACGATGCGGAAGGCATTCTTGCCCGCCGCCACCGTCAGCACATTTGGCTCACAGTTGCGGGCGTGAATATTGACCACGGTTTCAGTGCCGGCATTGGCCGCGCGCTTTTTTGCCGCGACCTGCGAGGCGTAATAGAACAGCCCGCCTGCGGCAATCATCAGGATCACCGAACCGGCGACAGCCAATTGCAGGACACGGGGCGGCCGGGCGTTCTCGGAAGGCCCTGGGGTACGGATAGACATGGGTGCCCTTATTCGTTCGTCACAGAAGATGTTTTCGGCTGTACGGTCTTGCCGGACGCCGGGGTGTGCGGCATGAAGAACAGCAGCAGCGCCCCGATCAGGTAAATCAGGTAGACGCTCAAGGTGCTGACGGTCGGAGCGTCCTGGTAACCGAACATGCCAGCCAGTACCGAGCCGGCAGGCCCATCCATCGGCAACAGTGCGCTGATGTCGAAAACCACTTCCTGCAGATGATTCCAGACTCCGGCTTCATGTAGCGCCTGAACGGAATTAGCGAGAATGCCCGCGGCCACCACCAGAATAAACAGCCCGGTCCAGCGGAAAAACAGGCTCAGGTTCAGACGCATGCTGCCGCTGTAAATGGCCACGCCGAAGCCCACGGCCAGCAACAGCCCGAGCAGGGCACCCAGCGGCGCGCCCGAGCCTTCACTCTGCTGGAATACTGCGAGCAGAAAGAATACGGTCTCCAGCCCTTCGCGGGCCACGGCGAAAAACACCATGGCGATCAACGCGTAGGTCTGGTTTTTCGAGCCGGTGAGGGCAGCGTCCAGAGACTCATGCAAAGCGTGCTTGATCGAGCGGGCGACCTTGCGCATCCAGAACACCATCGAGCTTAAAATGCCCACGGCGATCAGGCCGACAATGCCTTCGAACAATTCCTGTTGCTTTTGCGGGAACTCGGCGCTCATCAACTCAAGCCCGCCACCGACGAACAGCGACAGCGCGGCAGCGAGGAACACGCCGATCCACACCGCAGGCATCCACTCGCCGCGGCCGGTCTGCTTCAGGTAACTGGCGATAATGCCAACAATCAGCGCGGCTTCGATGCCTTCGCGCAGCATGATCAAAAACGGAACGAGCATATCTCACCGGGTCAAAACTGTAGGCTGAACGTGCTTCAGCGAGCCATAAGCCGGAAACACTGCGTAACATAATGATACTCATTCTTGACTGCGGGTAGTTGTTTTTTATCTGCATCCCGGTTTTGGCAGGTTGTTCAGGTCAGGTTCAGCTGGGCTGGCTTGAGCGTAATAAATACCGGGGCGGCCTACTGTGTGGTCTGACCTGCCTATTTCAATTTGGGAAAACACGATGTCATCAGAATCAGACGCACCTGATAGCGAGTGCGTACCGCCACGTGACGCGAACGCTGCTGCACATGCAGAGGCGGTCGAAATGCTCAAAGCCATCGACAGGCGATGGGAATTACTGATCAATCACGTCGGCCCCTGCCTGCACCCGGTCACTGCCGCGCAGGATCCATTTCAGGCGCTGATCAAGGCCGTCGCCTATCAACAACTGCATGCCAAAGCGGGTGACGCTATGGTGATGAGGCTGCGCGCGCTGTTTCCAGACGCAACCTTTCCGGCCGCGCAGGCATTGATCGATCTGGATGAGCAAACACTGCGCTCCTGCGGTTTCTCGGCGTCCAAATGTCGAGCGATCAAAGCCATTGCCGCGGCACGGGTCGATGGTCTTGTCCCCGATGTCAGCGCTGCATTGGCCATGAGCAATGAAGCGCTTGTCGAACGCCTCATACAGTTGCCGGGCGTAGGTCGCTGGACGGTTGAGATGATGCTCATTTACGGTCTGGGCCAGATGGACGTAATGCCCGCCAGCGACTATGGCGTGTGCGAAGGCTATCGACGGCTGTATGCTCTTGAACTCAAACCGGGTCATAGGGAAATGGCCAGAATTGGCGAACGGTTCGGCCCTTACAGGACGATTGCCGCCTGGTATTTGTGGCGAGTACCGGCCAACTTCAGCGACATCGATTTATCTCGAATTTGAGAGCAAGACTCGGAGTGCCTGTGTGTTGCGACAGGGATAGGCTCATCGAAACCCAAGACAGGCCATCAGCATGGAAAACATGAAAGGCACGTTGAAAACGCGTGCGCCACGAACCGAAGAGGACCCGCGCTGGGAGATCCTGCTCAATCGTCGTTCAGGCGCGGGCGCTGACTTCGTCTACGGTGTGCTGACAACCGGTATCTATTGCAAGCCCGGCAGCCCTAGCAAACTTCCAAGGCCGGAAAACGTCGTGTTCTTTTCTTCGGCGAGCGAGGCTGAAGCTGCCGGGTTTCGCCTGTCGCGGCGCAGTGGCAGTGATCAGCAAAGCGTGGACCTCAAGCATGCTTCGGCCGTTTCCGAAGCCTGCAGGCTGATAGACGCCTGCGACTCGATGCCCAATCTCGCTGCGCTTGCAGAAAAGGTCGGGATGAGCAGTTTTCATTTTCATCGCACTTTCAAGAAACTCACCGGGTTGACGCCCAAAGCCTACAGCGTCGCGTCCTTGCGCTCGCGAGTGAAAGTCCAGCTTTCCCACGATGTGACCATCACCAGTGCGCTGTATGAAGCAGGTTTCAACTCCAACAGCCGATTCTATGAGGCTTCGCAAAAAATGCTGGGCATGAAACCTTCTGAGTACCGGGCAGGCGGGGCCAATGTCGACATCAGGTTTGCACTGGGTGAAAGCTCGCTGGGCTCGATTCTGGTGGCCAGAAGTCCCAAGGGTATCTGCGCCATTTCACTCGGAGACGACCCCAATGTGCTGGTCGAAAAGTTTCAGGATCAGTACCCCAATGCCAATCTGATCGGCGGGGATGAAGAGTTTGAACAACTTGTCGCCAGGGTCGTGGGCTTTGTCGAGTCGCCTGCGACCGGACTCGCGCTGCCGCTGGACATCCGCGGCACGGTTTTTCAGGAGCGGGTATGGCAGGCGCTCAGGGATATACCTGCCGGATCGACCGCAACCTACACCGATATCGCCACGCGTATCGGTATGCCCAGCGCAGTTCGCGCAGTGGCGAATGCGTGCGGTGCCAACACGCTGGCAGTTGCCATTCCCTGTCATCGGGTCGTGCGCAGCGACGGGTCGTTATCCGGTTATCGCTGGGGTGTCGAGCGCAAGCGCAAGCTGCTTGAAATCGAAGCTGCCGGGGGAACAGGGCTTCTTTCAGGGCTTTGAACAGCAGCCTGACTCGCCGAGAATCCGGTAGGCCAGCCTTACCCGTTCTTCATTCGGATAGTTCTTGTTGGCCAGAATCACGATGCCGAGCTGTTTTTCCGGTATGAACGCGACATAGCCACCGAAACCGTTGGTTGATCCGGTCTTGTTGACCCAGACCGCAGATTGCGCTGCCTGCGGCGGCTCGATCACTTCGGTTTTGAGGGTGTTCAGCATGGCACTGGCGTTGCCTTCAAGCAGCTGCCCCAAGCCAACCGGCATCGGATACTGCTCCCAGATCAGGTCCTGAGTCATGCCGCCGACTTTGAAATAGCTGATCCGTGTGTCACTGAGAGCGCGTTGCAGCGGCGCGTCGTACTGACCAGGCCCAAGGTGTGCCTCGACAAAACGAATCATGTCCCGAGCACTCGATTTCACGCCGTAGGCTTCACTCGCCAGAGGACCTGGGTTAACCCTGACCGGTTCGTCGAGTTTGTTGTAGCCCTGCGCATAAAGCTTCTGCTTTTCGTCGGGCACGTTCACGTAGGTGTTGCTCAGGTTCAGCGCCGGAAACAGGCGCTGCTGGAGGGCTTTTTCGTACGGCAGCTTCATGCTGCGCGCCGCAACCATGCCGAGCAGGCCCACACTGGGGTTGGCATAAGTGCGGTGGGTGCCGGGCAGGTAGTCGGGCTGCCAGGCCTTGAAATAGTCCATCAATTGACGAGTGTTCTGCACCTTGTCGGGCACTTGAAGGGGGAAGCCGCCTGCTGTGTGGGTGCCGAGGTGAAAGACCGGTATTTTGCCCAGGCGTGTGTCATTCAATTGCGGCAGGTAGGTGTCGATGCTGTCGGTCAGCGACAACTGCCCATTGGCCTGCGCCCAGGTGGCCAGTGTGGCGGTGAAGGTTTTGCTGATCGAGCCCAGTTCGAACAACGTATCGCTGGACACCGGCTGGCCGGTTGTTTTTGAGGCGACGCCGTAGTTATAGAACTGTTGTGTACCGTTGCGGGTGATAGCGATGGACATGCCTGCAATGTTGTTTTCCTGCATCACCTGCTGCGCCGCTTGCTGCACAACGGCATCAAGGTCAGGTGCCGGGTCTTGAGCGCAGGCAAGGGAAGCGTTCAGCACAAGCGCCGCGCATAACAGTGTCTTATTCCTTGGCATCACATGATTCCTTGTTGTTTTGGGTCGCCGCCGATCATCGAAGAACGCTGTTTTGAAGCCTTGCTGCGGTGGTCGGTGGCGGCGGGTTTGCGTAATATGCCTCCTTTTTTGCGCTTCCTCCACGGGGCGCGGTTCAGGTAACCCATGAAATCAATCCGTATACGCGCCGAAGTCCTGGCCGGGCTCACGACATCTTTTGCCTTGGTGCCCGAGTGCATTGCCTTTGCACTGGTGGCCCATCTCAACCCGCTGATGGGGCTCTACGGGGCGTTCATCATTTGTACGCTGACGGCCCTGTTCGGCGGGCGTCCGGGCATGGTTTCCGGCGCGGCCGGTTCGATGGCGGTGGTGATCGTCGCGCTGGTGGTGCAGCACGGCGTGCAATATTTGCTGGCGACCGTATTGCTGGGCGGTTTGATCATGATCCTGTTCGGGCTACTGCGGCTCGGCAAACTGGTGCGGCTGGTGCCTTATCCGGTGATGCTGGGCTTCGTCAACGGCCTGGCGATTGTCATCGCGATGGCGCAATTGGAGCACTTCAAGGTGGGTGAGTCATGGCTCAGCGGTACGCCGCTGTACGTGATGCTCGGTCTGGTGGCGTTGACCATGGCTATTGTCTATCTGTTGCCGCGCCTGACCCGTGTTGCACCGCCTGCGCTGGTGGCGATCCTGAGCGTCGGGCTGGCGGTTTATTTGCTCGGCCTGCCGACCCGCACCCTGGGCGACATGGCGCACATTGCCGGTGGCCTGCCGGTATTCGCCATGCCGGACATTCCGTGGAGCCTGGACACCCTGCGCATCATCGCCCCGTACGCCATCCTGATGGCGCTGGTCGGTCTGCTCGAAACCCTGCTGACCCTGAACCTGACCGACGAGACCACCGAAACCCGTGGCTATCCGGATCGAGAGTGCGTAGCGCTGGGCGCTGCCAACGTGGTCTCCGGTGCCTTTGGCGGCATGGGCGGTTGCGCGATGATCGGCCAGACGGTGATCAACCTCAGTTCCGGCGGCCGCGGTCGTGTGTCGGGCGTGGTGGCGGGTTTGATGATCCTGATGTTCGTGCTGTTTCTGTCGCCGCTGATCGAGCGCATTCCATTGGCGGCGCTGGTCGGGGTGATGTTTGTGGTTGCCCAGCAGACTTTCGCCTGGGCATCGTTGCGTGTGCTGCGCAAGGTGCCGGTCAATGACGTACTGGCGATCATTGCCGTGACCGTGGTCACGGTGCTCACCGATCTGGCCACTGCGGTGCTGTTCGGCATCATCATCGCGGCGATCAACTTTGCCTGGCAGCAGGCCCGCGAGCTGTATGCAGACAGCCATGTAGAGGCCGATGGCAGCAAGGTCTACCACCTGCACGGCACGCTGTTCTTCGCCTCGACCACACCGTTTCTCGACCAGTTCAACCCGGCCGAAGACCCGGCGCAGGTGACACTGGATTGCCGCCACCTGAGTTTCGTCGATTACTCGGCCATTGCTGCGCTCAAGACCTTGCGCGAGCGCTATGTCAAAGCGGGCAAGCATTTGCGCGTGGTGCATCTGTCCGAGCGCTGCAAGCGGCTGCTCAAGCGCGCCGGCGTGCAGCACGCATGAGCCGTTTTTAGACCGTATGTCTTTTCTCTGATACCGAAGGTGTGTGCCTGATGGATGCCGTTTCCCCGCTGCAAGCCTACGAACGTGCCGTCCAGCGTGGTTTTCAGCCTGATCAGGCGCAGTTGCAGGCTGCCCGACAGTTGCAGGCGTGCTATGAGGCCCTGGCCGATGCGCGGGGTCGGGCACAGGGCGTCTATTTGTGGGGGCCGGTCGGGCGCGGCAAGACCTGGTTGATGGACCGCTTTTTCGAAAGCCTGAGCGTGCCGGCCCGGCGTCAGCATTTTCATCACTTCATGCGCTGGGTGCACAAGCGCATGTTCGAGCTGATGGGCACGCCTCAGCCGCTGACCGTGGTCGCCAAAGAGCTGGCGCGGGAAGTGCGGGTGATGTGTTTCGATGAGTTGTTCGTGACTGACATCGGCGACGCAGTGATTCTCGGCGGGCTGCTGCAAGTGATGTTTGAAGAGGGCGTAGTGCTGGTCTGTACGTCCAATCAGCCACCGGAAAAGTTGTACAGCCACGGCCATAATCGTGAGCGCTTCCTGCCAGCGGTCGCCGCGATCCTGAAATACATGAATGTGGTGGCGGTCGACGGCGGCGAGGATCATCGCCTGCACCCCGGACAGTTGCACCAGCGTTACTGGGTTGCACAGGCCGGTCAGCCAAGTGCATTGAAGGGAATATTCGAAGCGCTGAGCGCTGGCCAGCCGGTTCACGACTCGCAGGTCATGCTCGGCTATCGCAGCATCAATGTGGTTCAGCATTCCGATACGGCAGTGTGGTGCCGCTATCGTGATCTGTGTGAACAACCGCTGGCGGCGATGGATTTTATCGCGTTGTGTGATCGTTTCTCGGTGATTCTGCTCAGCGAAGTGCCGCCCCTCAGCGCCGCCCAGCGCGAGGCGAAGATTGCCCGTGGCACCGAGGATGGCGTGGAGCAGGTGACGGCAGGCGACCGCGAGCTGCCGCAGTTATCGCCCAACGACGACGGCGTGCGACGTTTCATTGCGCTGGTGGACGAATGTTACGACCGACGCATTCCGCTGTATGTCGAAGCGCCTGTGCCGATGGACGAACTGTACACCCAGGGTTATCTGTCGTTTGCCTTTCGGCGCACCCTGAGTCGGCTTCAGGAAATGCAACTGGAGCGTTTCACCGAGACCTGAGCTTCAGGCTGCATCCCGACGGCGCTGGGTCAGCACGTGTTTGGCACCTTCGATCATCAGCACCACGACGGCCAGCCAGATCGGCAGGTAAGTCAGCCATTCATCGCGGCCGATGCTCTCGCCCAGCAACAGGGCGACGCCGACCAGCAGCACCGGCTCGACATAACTGAGCAAGCCAAACAGGCTGAACGGCAGCAAACGGCTGGCAACGATGTAACTGACCAGTGCCGAGGCACTGATGACCCCGAGCACGGGAATCAGCAGGTACAGCAGCGGTGCCTGCTGGATGGCTTGTGGATGACCGTTGGCGATAAACCACAGGCCGATGGGTAGCATCAGCAGCATGTCGAACCAGAGCCCGCCGAGGTGGTCGGTCTTGAGCTTGCGTCGCAGCACGAAGTACAGCGGATAACCGCCCGCGACCAATAGCGTCTCCCAGGAAAAGCTGCCCAGCCGCCATAGCTCATGGCCAACACCGATCATGGCAAATACCGCCGCGACCTTTTGCAGATACGAAAGGTGCTCGCCGTACACGATGCGGCCGGTGAGAATCATGCTCAGCGGCAGCAGGAAATAACCCAGCGATACCTCCAGACTGCGCCCGTGCAGCGGTGCCCACATGAAGATCAGCAATTGCGCGCCGAGCAGCACCGAAGACAGCAGCAGCGCGAAGATCAGCAGCGGTTGCTGCCTGAGCCGGACAGTCACTTCGCGGACTCGCCGCCAGTCTCCGCTGACCAGCATGAACAGCGTCGCGCATGGCACGGTGAGCAGCATGCGCCAGCCGAAGATCTCTTCACCGTCGAGCGGGGTCATCAGTGACGTATAGAAATACATGACCCCGAACAGCGTTGACGCCAGGATCGACAGCACCACACCTTTGTACACGACGGCCTCCGCGACAGCTGATTCGACAGATTGCGCACCTGTCTGGTGCGCGTGGTCGTCAGTCTACTGGCCTGAGGTGCAAAAAGCTGCAAATCGGACGGCCCTTGCACGACGATGGAACGAGCCTCATGCAAGTGCATCAGAGGTTTTGGCTAATCGATCAGCTTTGTTAGGCTGTCGCGCTGGCCGGTGTGACCGTACTCGGCAAATTACAAGGAGCATGCATGACCTCTTTCAGCACCGCAGCCCAGGATGCCAAGGCTCGGGCGGAGCAGTCTTCGACGCGTATCGCGTTTTTCATTGCCGGTTTCAGTGTCGCCTCTTGGGCGCCGCTGGTGCCTTACGTCAAACAGCGGATGGGCCTTGATGAGGGCACGCTCGGGCTTTTGTTGCTGTGCCTCGGCGTAGGCTCGATTCTCTCGATGCCGTTGGCCGGTGCGCTGGCAGCGCGGTTTGGCTGTCGGCGGTTGCTGGTCTGCTCGACGGTGTTGATCTGTCTGTGTCTACCGCTATTGGCGACGATATCCAGTCTGCCGCTACTCATAGCCACGCTGTTCCTGTTTGGCGCGAGCATGGGGGGAGTGGATTGCACGGCCAACGTTCAGGCGGTGATTGTCGAGCGTGCCAGCGGCAAGACCATGATGTCGGGATTCCATGGCCTGTTCAGCCTCGGTGGGATTGTCGGTGCCGCGGGTGTCGCCGGCTTGCTCAGTCTGGGCATCTCGCCGTTCACGGCGATGCTGATCGTGGTATTTCTGACGTTGGTTGCGCTGGCCAAAGCGGCGCCGAATCTGTTGCCTTACGGCAGTCCGGCCGATGGGCCAGCCTTTGCCATCCCGCGTGGCGTGGTGCTGTTCATCGGCCTGCTGTGCTTCACCGTATTTCTGGCCGAAGGCGCAATGCTTGACTGGAGCGCGGTATTCCTGACCTCGTTGCGTGGTGTCGAAGCGTCGTATGCCGGACTGGGCTATGCGGTATTCGCCGCGACCATGACCCTGGGGCGGTTGTTTGGCGATGCGGTGGTAAAACGGGTGGGCTCCAATCGAGTGATCATTCTTGGCGGGCTGTGTGCCGCAGCGGGGCTGGCCGTCGCGACATTGATCCCGGTCTGGCAGGCGGCGCTGCTGGGGTATGCATTGGTAGGCGCGGGTTGCTCGAACATCGTACCGGTCTGCTACAGCGCAGTCGGTCGGCAGAAGACCATGCCGGAAAGCGTGGCGATTCCGGCGATCACCACGGTTGGTTACGCCGGGATTCTGATTGGTCCTGCGGCAATCGGTTTCATCGCCCATGTCAGCAGCCTTGAGCTGGCGTTCATGATCGTTGCCGTGATGCTCTTGGGCGTGGCTATCGGCGGCAGCAAACTCAGGACCTGATTCTGACTACAACCTGCGCGCCATCCCCGACACCCGGATCGAACTCCCGGGCTGCTCGGGGATTTCGGCGCGCAGACGTGACGGGCTGCCCATGTCCTCGCCCTGAATAATGTCTATCAGGCCACCGTGCGGCCAGCCTATATCGCGCAGATAACCACCCAGGGCCGCCGTGGCCGCACCGGTAGCCGGGTCTTCATAAACGCCGCCGAAGGCAAACGGGTTGCGAGTGTGGAACAGCTGTTCGGTTTCGGCCCATACCAGCAAAATAGTCGCCCAGCCTTCGCGTACCATCAGCTCTCGACCGGCCTGCTGGTCATAGTGCATAGCCTTGAGCTGTGCCCGGCTGTTCAGCGCCAGCACAAGGTGCCCGGCACCGCCGTTGATATGCGCTGGCTTAATGCGTTCATCCAGATCGTTGTGCGTGTAGCCGAATAGCGCCAGGGCCTCTTCCAGCAACTGCGCGCTGATCGGCTTGCTGAAGGTCGGTGGCGATTGCAGTGCTGCCGAAGTCAGGGAGCCTTGCGCATGACCCTCGACAGTGATCTGCGCCTGATTGAGCGTCAGGTTGAACACGCCGTCGCCTTGCCGTGCCGCCAGCGCTGCGCCCAAAGCGATGGTCGCGTGTCCGCAGAACGGGACCTCTGCCAGCGGCGAGAAATAACGCACACGCCAGCAACCTTCCACAGGAGCGGCAAACACGGTTTCGGAAAAGCCGACCTCGGCGGCAAGCTGCTGCATGACGACGTCATCGGGCAGCGCATCGCCAATCCACACGCCTGCCGGGTTTCCACCGCGATCGCCATCGCTGAATGCCGCCAGTTTGAGTATTTCAGTTGTCATTGAAGGGTGTCCTTGCCGTGGTCATTGGGCGACAGTGTGCAACGGAGCTGATTTGATAATCCAGTGAGAAGAACTGATGCGGTGCATCTATATGGCTGATGCCTGAGCGCCCGCGCAGACGTCTTCTCTCAAAGCACCTCACACCTGGCCATACGCCGCTGCACTACACGTGCACGCAATGCGTCGTAGGCCCAATTGAACAGCATGGTGTAAGGCAGAAACATCAGCAGCAGACCGATATCCAGCCAGAATGCTTCCATCAGGCTGATCGTCAGCCACCATGCGGCCAGTGGCACGACGGCCAGAATCAGTCCGGCTTCGAAACCTGTTGCGTGCAGCACGCGAGTGGTCAAGCTCATGGCAAATCCGTACCTGTTGCGCAGCCTGTCGAACAGGGCGTTGTAGAGCATGTTCCAAAGCATGGCGATGGTGGAGATCATCACTGTCATGGCGCCCATCATTGCCAGCGAATGGTTCATGAGCCAGGCCAGCAGCGGTGCGACCAGAATCACGCCACCGATCTCGAACAGGCTGGCGTGCAGCGCCCTTTCACGCAGGGTCTTGGACGCTACGGATGCGTGCTGGCTGGCGTGTTGTGGGCTGTTGCTCATGATAAGACTGTCCTTTGTGCTCGTGGGTGGCAGCATTATCATCGGTGTTTGCGTTAACCTGAAAATCAATACCATCGGTAAAGCCGATAAGAGAGTGTCATGAGTTATTCACCGGAAGCCCTGGAAGCCTTCGCCCAGATTGCCGCGCTGGGTTCGTTCAGTGCAGCTGCACGCCGTCTGGGCAAGAGTCAGTCGACGATCAGTGAAGCAATTGCCCGCCTGGAGATCGATTTTGGGCTGGAGCTGTTCGATCGCTCTTCCAGGCAGCCGGTTCTGACCGAAGCCGGGCGGGTCATGCTTGGCCGTGTCGATGACCTGTTGTGCGCCTCGGACCGACTGCGCCGGGCTGCTGCAAGGCTTGCGGCAGGCGTCGAGCCAAGGCTGACGCTGGTGCTGTCGGACGCCAACCAGTTCGCCGATTTCGAGCGGCTGATGACCGAGCTGGATCAGCGCTTTCCAGAGTTGGAGATGGAATGCGTATTCGCCGAGCACGGTGATGCCATCAGCCTGGTGCAGTCGGGCAGGGCATCATTGGGGCTGCTGTCGGCGCAAGCCAGCTACCCACCGGAGATCGGTCACGCGACCATCGACGAAAGTGCCGATTTCGGTCTGTTCGTCTCGCATAAACATCCGCTTGCCGCGCTGGAACGGGTCGATTATCAGCAACTGGCGGGTTACCGCGCATTGCGCCTCAACACGCTGGTCGAGCACAGCATCCCCACCGACGACCTGCCCACCAGCGGTCACCGTCATTGGTCAGCGCCCAATTACCTGCTGTTGATGGACATGGCTGCCTTCGGTTTTGGCTGGTCGGCGTTGCCGCGCTGGCTGGTGTCGCGCTATTCGGGCGGGCTGCTCAAAGAGCTGAAAGTCTCGGGCTGGCCGCGTCGCTCGGCGGTCGATGTCATCTGGTCATTCCAGCGCAGCCTGGGGCCAGCAGGTGCATGGCTGCTGGAGTCGCTGGTGCCGTTTGCCGGAGAGTAAGCGGATCGGCTCTCATAACCGGCAGTCAGCAGTCGCGGGGCCTGCTGATTTCCAGCTATAAAGCACAGACTTTCAACACTGTCGGGTAGGGTAACGCATGACATTCGACTGGCACTCCGATCCTGTTACACGTGATACCCCGGTGGACGACCGCTACCGAAATACGCAGAACGTGAGGCGCTTCATGACCGGACAATGCGGGCCGTCGTTCAGGTTCGACCGGCCATTCATGGCGTGGATCACTGATGGCGAGCCCAAAAACATGGGCCAGGTCGTGGATGAATGGTTGCTTCTGCGAACAGCAGGATCGGAATGAGCTGACGTTGTGTGCTGTTGGAGGGCTGCTCGGCCGGGCTCGCTCTGGCTGTATCGAGAAGCACATACCGCCCTGACTTTCGAAAATCATCGATTTTCGAATGCAAAATGCCATTATTTTTGCAACTGAGCGTTTTTTCTCGTAGCGTGCTCGTGCCGCCCTGCCTGAAGGGAACTCGGCGCAACCCACACCGCAGGTGCCTCCGCCGTGACCCCGACAGATCTACAACATCTCCAGAGCCGATTATCGGCTCTGGAGCAGGAAAACGCCTCGCTTAAAGAGCGCCTGAGCGTCAGTGGTCAGGAGGCCGAAAACGCCCTGGCGCACTCTCAGGAGCGTTATCGTTTTCTGTTCAACGCGATGGATGAAGGCTTTTGCATCATCGAGTTCTTTGACGGCCCGCACGGCCCGTTGAGCGATTACATTCATATTGAAGCCAACCCGGCTTACGAGTATCACGCCGGCATTCCCAATGTGGTGGGCAAGAAGCTGCGCGAGATGGTTCGCGAAGAGGCGGATGGCTGGGTCGAGTTCTACGGCAAGGTATTGCGCACCGGTGAGCCGGTCCGCTTCGAGCGCGAGCTGGTGGCGACCGGGCGCTACCTGGCACTGACCGCGTTCCGCATCGAGCCGGCCAGCCGCAAGCAGGTAGCGGTGTTGTTTCAAGACATCACCGAACGCAAGCGCGCAGAGCTGGCGTTACAGCAGATGAATGAAACGCTGGAGGCTCGTATTGTCGAGGCCGTCGCCGAGCGCAATGTGCTCGCCGATGTCGTCAATGGCACCAATGCATTCATCCATGTCATCGACGCCAATTACCGCTGGATGGCCATCAATGGCTCAGCGCTACGCGAGTTCGAGCGTCTTTTTGGCGTCCGTCCTCAGGTAGGCGACAATATGCTCGACCTGCTGGACGACTGTCCGCAGAGCAAAGCGGGCCTTAAGCAGCGCTGGACGCGGGCGTTGGCAGGCGAGGAGTTTGCCGAAAGCGTCAGCTTCAGCGATTCGAAGGATCCGGCCAGCCACTTCGAAATGCGTTATAGCACGCTTCGCGATGCACAAGGCCAGGCCATTGGCGCGTACCTGTTTGCCTACGATGTCAGCGAACGGTTGCGAGAGCAGGAACGCTTGGCTCAGGCTGAGGATGCCTTGCGCCAGTCGCAGAAGATGGAAGCGGTTGGTCAGTTGACTGGCGGTATCGCCCACGACTTCAACAACCTGCTGACTGGTATCACCGGCTCGCTGGAACTGCTCAAGACGCGCATGAGCCAGGGCCGTTTCACTGAAATAGATCGCTACATAGGGGCTGCGCAGGATGCATCCAAGCGTGCAGCGTCGCTGACTCACCGGCTGCTGGCGTTTTCACGTCGACAAACGCTGGACCCCAAGGCGGTCGACATCAACCGGCTGGTGATCGGGATGGAAGAGCTGATTCGACGTACGGTCGGACCTCACATCACGCTGGAAGTCGTGACCTCAGTCGGGTTGTGGTCGACGTTCATTGACGCCCCGCAACTGGAAAATGCGCTGTTGAACCTGTGTATCAATGCCAGGGATGCCATGCCGCGAGGCGGGCGAATCACCATCGAAACCGCTAACCGGTGGATTGACGAGCGCGGCTCCCAGAGCCGGGACCTGACACCGGGGCAATACCTGTCGCTGTGTGTCAGTGACACCGGTACCGGCATGTCGCCTGAGGTTATCAACCGCGCGTTCGACCCGTTTTTCACCACCAAGCCACTCGGGCAGGGCACGGGTCTGGGATTGTCGATGGTGTACGGTTTTGTGCGCCAGTCCGGTGGGCAGGTGCGTATCTACTCTGAACCTGAGCAGGGCACGACCATGTGCCTGTACCTGCCGCGTCATTACCTTGGGGCTGCGGAAGAGGTCGAGGCTGTCGAGACTTGCGAATCGGCGCCTGCGCAGACCGAGCGTACGGTGATGATTGTCGACGATGAGCCGACCATCCGCATGCTGGTGGCCGAAGTGCTGGAGGATCAGGGGTATATCCCGATCGAGGCGGGCGAGGGCGCGTCTGCGCTGAAGATGCTGGAGTCCGATATGCGTATCGACCTGCTGGTAACCGACGTCGGGTTGCCTGGCGGCATGAACGGTCGGCAACTGGCGGATGCTGCGCGCATCATTCGACCAGACCTTAAAGTGCTGTTCATCACCGGTTATGCTGAGAACGCCATCATTGGTAACGGCCATCTGGATCCGGGGATGTGGGTGCTCACCAAGCCGTTCACCATGGACGCGTTCGCCAGCCGCATCTACGAAATGATCGAACGCAAGGATTGAGTCCAAAAAACGTCAGCGGGCAGGCAGTGTCTGGAATTCGCCTTTCGACAAGCCCTGCACGTCGTTGCCCATGCTGTCACGGATGGTCAGGTCGGCACCCCGGTCGGTCAACGCCTTGAGCACTTCAGTGCGTTTGAACAGCGCCGCGTACATGGCCGCCGTCTGCCCGGCATTGTTGGTCAGGTTTGGGCCGCAATCGGCCTGAACCAGGCGCTTGGCGATGCTCAGTTCACCCTTGAAAATCGCGCCCATCAGTGCAGTGTTGCCGCGATTGTCCTTGGCGCAAGGGTCAGCACCGGCATTGATCAGGCGTTCCACCGAATCTTCATGGCCGTGATAGGCGGCCAGAATAAGGCCGGTATAGCCCTGTTCGTCACGCACGTTGAGGTCGTAATGGGCTTCGATGAAGGTGTCCAGCATCGGGTTGTTGCCTTCACGGGACGCGTCGAAAAACAGCGTGCGCAACTGGCTGGCGGTCTGTTCAGCGGTCAGTTCGGAAGCGGGTACAGGGGCGGGTGGGGTTGCGTTTGCGGCTGCAGCAAACAGCAGCAAGGCATAGATCAGATTTTTCACAGGCGTTCTCCTGGCTGGAACCGCCCCGGCGTCGTAAACGCCGGAGCGGGACATCAGATCATCAGTCTTTGAGGCTTGCAGCCAGCGACTTGACCTTGCTCAGATCGCCCTTGGCGACTTCGGTTACCCGAGTGCCGTAGTCCGGATCTGCCTTGTACAGGAACGACAGCATAATGTTCTTGCTTTCGGTGTCGGTGTCAGCCAGCGACTCGCCAAAGCTCTGTACCAGGTCGGTCTTCTCTTTAGGGCTGTAGGAGCGATACAGATCACCCGCCTGCTTGAAGTTCTGCTCACGCGTAATCTTCGCCTGCTGGGTGGTGCCGCTGATCGGCAGTTCGCTGTAGCGCGCTTTTTCGTCGGCTGGACGTGGCTCCAGACGGCTCGGCTCATAGTTGACGCCGCTGGTGGTGTGACCGGTATTCAGAGCACCGTCCTGATTACCGTTGTTCACCGCAACCTTGGGCTGGTTGACCGGCAGGCTCAGACCATTCGCGCCCAGGCGATACATCTGGGTGTCGGCGTAGGAGAACACACGGCCTTGCAGCAGACGGTCCTCGGAAGGCTCGATACCAGGAACCAGGTTAGCCGGGGCCATGGCGACCTGTTCGGTTTCCTGGAAGAAGTTGTCGACGTTCTTGTTCAAGACCATCTGACCGATTTTCTTCTCAGGGACATCAGGCCAGATCTTGGTGGCGTCCAGAGGGTCGAAGTCGAATTTCGACAGCTCTTCAGGCTTCAGGACCTGAACGTACAAGTCCCATTTCGGGAAATCGCCTTTTTTGATGGCACCGACCAGATCGTTGGTCAGGTGGCTGTAGTCCTTGGACTGGACCTGAGCGACTTCTTTCGGATCAAGGTTCTTGATGCCTTGCAGGGTCTTCCAGTGGAACTTGACGTAGTGCACTTCGCCTTTGGCATTCACCAGTTTGTAGGCGTGTACGCCGTTGCCGTCCATGAAGCGATAGCCTGCAGGCGTACCCTCATTTGAATACAGCAGTGTCAGCGTACGGGTGGCTTCTGGAACATGCGAGAAGAAGTCAAAGCGACGCGAATCGTTGTCCAGGTTGGTACGCGGGTCAGGCTTGAAGGCGTGGACCATGTCCGGGAACTTGATGGCGTCACGGATGAAGAAGGTTGGAAAGTTGTTGCCTACCAGGTCCCAGTTACCGTCTGCCGTGTAGAACTTGGTGGCGAAGCCGTGTGGGTCGCGCAGGGTTTCAGGCGAGTGGTTGCCATGGACAACGGAGGAAAAGCGCACGAAGACCGGGGTTTTTTCGCCCGATTTGAACACCGTGGCCTTGCTCAGATCGCTGATATCGGCCGATGCGGTGAACTCACCTTTGACACCCGTGCCGCGAGCGTGGACCACGCGCTCCGGAATACGCTCGCGATCAAAGCGCTGCAGCTTTTGCAACAGCTGCACATCTTGCAGCAGGACAGGCCCTTGGGCGCCTGCAGTCTGAGAGTTCTGATTGTCGCCGACGACGGCACCATTGTCGCGAGTCAGGGTGTCTGCTGCATAGGCGGTCGGAACAGTAACGAGACCGACTGCAGTCAGACACACCATGTGTCTGGACCAGTTTAATAACGGCATTTTGAATCCCTCATATTTTTAGTAGGCCGGTTTATCTTAGGCGCGTGAGGGCAGGGCGGTGATTATAAAAATATATCGGGGTGATTAAGATAAATACTGAGAGGGGAGAGGAACCGAGTAAAAAACTTTCCCAATTAGTTGAATAATTTCCTTAGTTATGAGAAAGACGGGCTACAGGTGAACGTATAAAAAATCATGGTTTTAGTTATGTATGACAATGAAAATAAAGGAATTTTTATTAAATGTTGGTATTAATAAAAGGCACGTTTAATCACGCTATTCAAGGTTAATAGTAATCATTATCATTTTGAAAGCTCGTCAATAATAAAGTGCTGGCGTCCCGGTATGGAACGATCGTGCAACTAAATAATGTGACATTCAAGATTGCTGGCTTTTTGATATTGTCTTCTGAGGTCGTCGTATAAGTTACAACTAAGTTATCCTGCGGCAAAGTGACATTATCGGTTTTGAAAGCGTTGACGCGCTATCATGTGGCCACATCCTGTGCAGCCACACCCCGTTCAATGGAGCCCCTCGTCTCATGCCCACCATCATGTTGCTACAAACCCCGCCACCGGAGTTCATCCGTAGCCAGATCCAGCAGATGGTCGTGGACTACGTGACCGACATCAGCATGGTAGCCATTGCGCCGAGCAATCCGCTGTACAACTTGTATCAGTATGGCGTGGGGTATGAGGTGCATCTCTACCTGAACGCCATGGACGGCTCGCAAAACCTGGCGGTCGAACTGATCGTCGCGCTGGACGATGAGGACCCGGAAACCGTATTGGGGTTTTTACTGTACCTGCCTGTGCAGGATGATCCACAGGCTTGTGCCGTGGCCTATATGGCGGTGCGCGAAAGCCATCGTCGCCAGGGCATTGCACGCTCGATGCTGAATAAGATGGTCGGCCGCTACCCGCACGCAGAACTGTATTGCGTGGTGGGCAAAGTGGCGTATTTCGAAGCGCTGGGCTTCCAGGTCCTGGGCGCACGCGGCCCGCAGGTCATCATGAACACCTTGGATCATGGAACGGATGGCCTGCTTGCGGTCATGGACATCGCTCCGATCTACAGCTCGGTGGAAGTGCGTCAGATTCATGCGTACTTGCTCAAACAGCACGGCAAGAGAGCGATGGTCGATGCAGAGAAGCAGCGTGACCGTCATCTCGACCGTATGACCCGGGATGCCAGGGCGTTCGCCGAGCAGCGTCTTGAAAATCGTGGCGTGCCGGAAGGTGTTGCGCAAGCGTCAAGGCTGCACTGACAGCCAGGGTGTCGCGCAGGCAGACCTGTATTGATAGACGGAGGTAGTTGCACAAGCGCTATCTATCAAAAAGTGGGGAGTGCGTTGGAACGATCCAAATGGAGTGAAGTCATTATGACATCACGACTATTTGGTCACTCTCAGGCACGGATGTCGCCCCTCATTCAGCAACAGGTAAGCCCCATGAATTTCCTGCGTCAGTCCAAGTTTTCGACCAAGCTTCTTTCGGCATTCATTGTTTGTGCACTGATCACACTGGCCGTTGGCGGCCTGGGCATGGTCGGGGTTACCCGCTTGGGCAACGCGCTTGAGCTTACCTTTTCCAACAACCTTGTTTCTGTCAGCAACACTAATGAAACGCTGACCAGCCTCACCGCTCACAACCGTGGACTGTACCGTTTGCTGGATGCGCAGGATGGCGGCGTTCCTGAAGCCGACAAGGAACGTGTTCGACAGGCGTTGAGCGAAGATCTGGCTCGCGCACAGAGGGTATTCGCGATTTACCGTGCCACGCCGCTGGAAGATGACGAGCGTGCCGCCGGTGACCAGTTTGAGCTGATGATGCCCGGCTACGTTGCCGGAGCCCAGCAGGTTGTCGATCTGATCAAGGCCGGTGATTACGACGCTGCCCGCACCCGACTGAACACACTGTCTTCGGAAGGCTTTACCAAGGTGCGCAGCTATTTGCGCATTATGATTGATTCCAACAACCGTCAGATCAAAGAGGGTGCTGCGGCTGCCGCCGATCTACGGAATTCTTCGGTGATGATGCTTGAAATCGGCGTAGTCATCGCCTTTCTGGTGGCAATCATGTTGGGGCTGTTGATCACCCGCATGATTACCCGGCCGTTGGCGGTCGCGGTAGCAAGTGCTCAGCGCATTGCCGGTGGCGACCTGACCCAACCGATTGTTTCTGATCGTGGCGATGAGGCCGGACAACTGCTGGACGCACTGTCCGACATGCAGACCGGTCTGAAAAATACCATTCAACAAATTGCCAGTGCTTCAGACCAGTTAGCCTCTGCTGCCGAAGAATTGAGCGCCGTTACCGATGAAAGCACCCGCGGACTGACTCGCCAGAACGACGAAATCCAGCAGGCTGCGACTGCCGTGAATCAGATGACTGCTGCTGTGGAAGAAGTGGCGCGTAATGCGGTGTCGACCTCCGAGGCGTCGAAGGCTGCAACCGATGATGCAGTCGATGGACGTGGTCAGGTGGATCATACGGTCAAGGGCATCACCACCATGGTGCACGAGATCACCGAGTCCACTGGCGCTGTGTCAGAACTGGCCGGGCATGTGCGGGAGATCAGCAAGGTGCTGGACGTGATTCGCAGCATCGCCGAACAGACCAACCTGCTGGCGTTGAATGCCGCCATCGAAGCCGCGCGTGCCGGCGAACAGGGTCGTGGTTTTGCGGTGGTGGCTGATGAGGTTCGTGCCCTGGCACACCGTACTCAGGCATCGACAGTGGAAATCGAAGGCATGATCAGCACCGTGCAGTCCGGGGCCGATGGCGCCGTTGCTGCGATGGGCAAGAGCCTGTCTCTGGCCACCAATACTCAGGAGCTGGCGCTGCGTGCCGGTGCCGCGCTGGAAAAAATCACCCAGGGTGTGGCGACCATCAACGAGCGTAACCTGGTCATTGCTTCGGCTTCCGAAGAGCAGGCCCAGGTCGCACGCGAGGTGGACCGCAACCTGATCAACATTCAGGATCTTTCGACCCAGAGCGCCGCAGGTGCCAACCAGACCAGCGCTTCAAGTCAGGAACTGTCGCGACTGGCCACCTCGTTCAATTCGCTGGTCGCCAACTTCAAGCTTTGAGCCGTTTCAACACGGTACTGTCTGGCGCACGTCTTTGCCTTTTCGGTGGCTAATTTCCGCACTGACATGAAAAAGGCGTTGCGCCCGACCGGGTCATTTCGCGCATCATAGGCGGACTCAGCCCGAGAGAGACTTTTCATGCCTGTCATTTTCAACACCCTGCGCCTGTCGCTCCCGAGAGTATCGTTATCATTTGTGACCGTGCTGTGCTGTGGAATCTTTGCCAGTGCTGCGTTGGCCAGCGACGATACGCAACTGATCGAATCCATCAACGCCTATCGTGGTCAGGCACAGCGCTGTGGCGAGCAGGTATCCATGGAACTGCCGCCACTGACCAGTGATGCACGTCTGGTGCTGCCCGCCAGTGGCAATCTGGACCTGCAACAGGCGCTGACGCGTGCCTCCTATCCAATGGTCACTGTGCAGGCGATCAGTCTGTCCGGCCCAAATGACGCTGACTCGGCACTTAAAGCGGTGCTGGAGAGTTTTTGCCGGGTAGTGCTGGACCCGCAATTTGTCGACATCGGGGTTAGCCGGCAGGGGCGAGACTGGCGCATTGTCCTGGCACGCTCGCTGGTGGCTTCGCGTCTTGGCGATTGGCAGGTAGAAGGGCAAAAAATTCTGGAAATGGTCAATAACGCCCGTACCCAGGCGCGTCAGTGCGGAACGCAATCCTTCGCTGCTACCACGCCACTGGTCTGGAACGCTGTTCTGGGCAGTGCCGCACAACGTCATTCGCAGGCAATGGCCAATCAGAACTTTTTTGACCACAAGGATCGCGACGGCCGTACGCCTGGCGATCGGGCCGAACTTGCTGGCTATATAGGCCAGCAGGTCGGTGAGAACATCGCTGCAGGCCAGGACAGCGCGCGCAAGGTGGTGGATGGCTGGCTGCTGAGCCCCGGCCACTGCGCCAACCTGATGAGTCCTGATTTCCGCGAGTTGGGAGCAGCTTACGCGATGGACCCGAAAAGTGACGCAGGAATTTACTGGACGGCGATGTTCGGCACGCAGCAGTAGCGCCTGCTGCTGCCTTGAACCGGTGGGTTTAGAAGCGGAATGCCTGACGGCCGATGAGCAGCCATTGGCCATTCTGCTTCTGCCAGATCTGGAAGTTCTCGATTTCGGTCGGCACAACCTTGCCGCTGTTCACTGCCTGTGCCGAGAAATGATTGCGCACCAGGGCGGTGTCGCCGGAAAGAATGATTTTCTGATTGAGCATCTTCAGTTCGTTAAAGGCGCTCTTGCCGGTCTCGATGTCTGCGATGAACGCTTTCTTGTCCTGAATGGTGCCGCTGGAGTGTCCGTATGTGAGGTTGTCGGCGGTCAGCGCATTGAGTTGCTTTATGTCCTTGTGCCACATGGCTTGCGTGAGCTTGTCTACCGCCTCGGCAACATCAGTCTCGTCAGAAGTTGCCGCAGCGGCGTAGCCGGTAAACAGGCACAGAAACGCCATTAGCAGTGTCAGCTTTTTCATGTTCATCCCTTTTTCTTGTCGTTATTGAATGTGAGCGAAGCCCGCGCAGATGAGTAATTCATCTGTCGTCGTACAACTTAGATCAGGGCAGGCCATTCGACAAGGGGAGATGCCGGGAAGCGCGCTTCCCGGCGATAGAGCTTAAACGCGGAACTGCTTGGTAAGACGGTTCAGGCCTGACGCCAGCGTCGACAACTCGGCAGTGGCGATGGCGGTCTGATTGGAGCCCTCGGACGTCTGACTGGACAGGTCACGAATGCTGACCAGGCTCCTGTCGACCTCACGAGCAACCTGGGCCTGTTCTTCGGCAGCGGTAGCGATCATCAGATTGCGTTCGTTGATCTGGCTGATGGAGTCGGTAATTTCGAGCAGCGCCTTGCCGGCGCCATTGGCCATCTCCAGGGTCTTGTGTGCCTGAACGCTGGTCTGCTCCATGGCAGTGACAGCGTTGCCGGTGCCGGTCTGAATCGAGCCGACCATCTGTTCGATTTCGCGGGTCGATTGCTGGGTGCGGTGTGCCAATGCGCGTACTTCGTCCGCGACCACGGCAAAACCTCGCCCTGCTTCGCCTGCACGGGCCGCCTCGATCGCAGCGTTGAGTGCCAGCAGGTTGGTTTGTTCGGCGATGGCGCGGATCACATCCAGCACCTTGCTGATGTCCGTTGCCATGACCGCCAGGCCCTGCACCTCGGTTGAGGTGATCTGCACTTTGGAGACCATCAGGTTGATCGCCGTGACAGTCTCATCGACCTGCGCACGTCCGGCCATGGCTGCGGTGCTCGATTGAGACGTCACTTCCGATGCCGATGCGGCGTTGCTGGCCACTTCCTCTACCGCCGCGCTCATCTGGTTGACGGCCGTAGCTGCCATTTCGATCTCATTGCTCTGACGCTGAATGGTGCGCGATGCATCTTCGGTGACTGCGTGCATCTCTTCGGAAGTAGCGGCCAGTTGGGTGGACGAGTCGCCGATGAGAGTCAGGGCACTGCGCAGGTTGGCTTGCATCAACGCCAGTGCGGCGATCAGTCTGGCCGCTTCATCACTGCCGTCTTGTGGAATGTCTTTGCTCAGGTCATTGGCCGCAATGCGTTGCGCAATGTTCAGCGACTCACCGATCGGCTGAGTCAGGCTGCGGGTGTACATCCAGGCCAGCAGCAGGGTAGTAATCACGCCGACCGCGATAAAAATACTCACCATCAACAAGGTTTGCTGATAAGCAGATTCGGCTTGATCACCCGCTTTTTCCGCTTTGCTGTCGTTGATGCCGATGAGTTTTTTCAGCGTGTTTTCGACCTGATCCGCCGCAACTTTCATGTCGCCATTGGAAATGGCAACTGCCTCTTCCAGATTGCCCGCTGCAACAGAGGCCAGGTAGCGATCCTGGGCTGTTTGATAGTCGGCGTTGGCTTTGCGGAGCTCGTCGAATGCCTGACGCCCTTGAGGGGTAACGATCAGTTTGCTGAGAGAGTCCGAAAGACCGGCAATCAGCGAGCGGGCCTGCTGAATGTCGCTAAGTGCCTTGGTCCTGCGATCCTGCGGCTCAAGGGGGTTACGAAGTCGGGCGTTATTGCCCCTGATACCGACAAACTCCCTGTCCAGAGAGCCGAGCAGTTTTACGCTGGGTAGCACGTTGGTTTCGATGAATTTTTCTGCTGTGTTGAGAAGTGCTGCCTGACGCAAAGCCAGCAGGCCCAGTGCAACGATCATCAGGCAAAAAATACCGAAGCATAAAGCCGAACGCGGTGCAAGATTGAGTTTTCGCAGGATCATTATTATTTCTCCGAAGTGGGCAATAGGCTATCGCCTGCCTTCGGGTTTTCTTGACGAGCTATACGGGCCCGGAATCGAGGTTTGAATCAGGTTGTCCGGATAAATCGTAAGCAAATATGTCACGGCCTGGCAGCTTTACATTTTAACCAGCATTTAAAGAGGGCTACCTGTCGCAGCCCGGTGAATCAGCGCTTTTCCATGCCCAGCATAAAAGTATCAATTGCTCGTTTGACCATGCTTTGAATCTGCTCGACGCTCAAGCGTGCGGGTGTTTGTTGATAGAGGCGAATGTCGGTTTCCGCGGTCAGCAGCGAGGTGAGTTGCAGCGCTGCGATATGCGGATCAGTGGTACGTAGCTGGCCACGTTGCATGGCCGCATTCATCAGCGTCGTCACCGTTTGCAGGAATTCCCTGGGGCCTGAGTCATAGAACATTGTGCCGATGTCGGAGTGCCCGGATTCGGCCACTACCATGCGGTACACCGCCAACGCGCTGTCATCATTGATGAGTACCATCAACATTCGCTCCCCGAAGCGCGTGAACAGCGTTCGCAGGTCTAATTCTGCATCTGTGTCCTTGTCGACAGAGATCGCCAGTTCCGAAACGGCCTCGGCAAGATGAGCGGTTGCAACCCTGTTGACCACGGCGATGAACAGCTCCTCCTTGGAGGGGAAGTAGCTGTAGATCGTTGCTTTGGAGCCGCCCATCCGTTTGGTGACTTCATTCATCGACGCACGTTCGTAGCCCATTTCAAGGAAGACACTTGCTGCGGCATCGATGATGGCTTCGCGGCGTGCTTCAGTACGCACCTTCATTTATATCCTCAATCCCTTAGTGAACCGGGTAGTACAGTAAATGCAAAATTCTCTAGACTGGAACTGAACCGTTCGGTACGATTTCAGCCGGTTTCAAGGAGCTTACTGGAAAAGACAGCGCAGATAAATGCCGACGGATCGAGGCGCTCTATATTTTGCAAATCCGATGGCTGGGCCCAGCCATCCATTGCCCGAATTCATTCAACGATGGAGTGAACAGGTCCATGAACATCATCGATTTCAAGAAACCCGTCAAACGCTCTTTTCGTGGTAATACGGCAGTGGTGCCTCAGCTTGAGAAAGTGCTCACCGTCATTCTGAAGACCGACGTTCCTGTGCTTATGGGCATATGCAGCGATGGACTGCGTAGCAGCAGCAGGATTCTGGGCGGAGAGTTCCATGCCGAATATTTCAGCGGCTCGGTGCAGGCTGGCGGCAGCAGTATGCAGGTTGAATTGTCATCCGAGCTTGCCTTTCTGGACACTCGTTTCACTCTGGTCACGCAATTGGGTGAATTGATCAGCGTTGAAAGCCAGGGTGTCCTGCTCATGGACGAAGTGGGTCAGCAGGAATTGCAGAACGGGGTCTGGCCGATCAGTGACGGCCATTACCAATGCACATGCACGCCGCGCTTCAAGGTTTCCCTTGGGCCTAATGAATGGCTGGAAAAGAGCGCCTTCATTGGCAAGACCGAATACATTCAAGACAATGAAACGCTGATCAGTTTTTATCGGATGAAGTCCTGATTCGTCCCATTGGTTAGGCGTGGAGCAGGCCGTTGCAGGCCTGCTCCGTTGTAACTGGTTAAAAAGTGACACTGGCGCTCAGGCGCGCGGTGCGCGGCTCGCCAACGTTGACCTGCAACTGGCTGCCTGTACTGGACGGGTAGTACTGCTTGTCGAACAGGTTATCGACATTCAGTTGCAGGCGCGTCTTGTAACCGGCCATCGGCACATCCCAGCGTAGAAACGCATCGGCTACGGTGTAGCTGCTCATATAGAAGGTATTCGCATCATCACCAGCGCGCTCGCCCACATAGCGTGCGCCGCCACCTGCATGCCAGTCGCCCAGACCGGACGGGACTTGCAGATGGTGGGTGAGGTACAGGCTGGCCGTATGCTTGGGTGCCTGGCTAAGACGATTGCCCTTGTTGCTTGGATCATCCAGCACTTCGGTGTGGGTGTAAGCGTAAGTGCCGATCATGTCCCAGCGCTCGGCTATGCGCCCGGTCACGTCCAGCTCCACCCCTTGTGAGCCGACCTTGCCAGCTGCTTCGCTGACGCCGGTCACGCCAGTGGGGGTGACGACGTTTTTCTTCTCGATGTCGAACACCGCGAGGTTGAGGTTAAGCGCCGGTGCCAGTGCATATTTGGCACCGACTTCGTAACTGCGGCCTTCTTCCGGGTCGAAGGTCGTGCCGTCATCGTTCACATCGTCGTTGGGCACGAACGAACGGCTGTAGTTACCGTACAGCGAGAGGTCTTCATTGACCTTGAATACCAGACCGGCCATTGGCAGAAATACATCGTCATTCTTGTCCAGATTGGTGACTCGGCTAGCACCAAGGCCTTGTTTGATGTACTGGTCATAATGCTGATAGCGACCACCCAGGACCAGAATCCAGCGGTCATTCAGGTGCCAGTTATCCTTGAGGTACAGGGAAGATGAGGTCAGTTGATTGCTCAGGTTGCTGTTCGCCGCGCTGACCACACTGGGCTCGGCCAGGCTGCCATACACCGGTGAGAAGATATTGAAGCCGTTTTGAGCCGTGTTGCGGTAGGTCTTGCCACGATACTTGTCGGAGTCTTCCTGCTCGGCACCGATCAACAGATCATGTTGCTGGCCAAGAATCTCTTGCTTGCCGATGAAGTCCCAACTGGCATAACGCGTTTCATAATCATAGTGGCCGCCATTGGCCTGACGACGCAGCACACCGCTGCTGGACAATGTGCTTGGCTGGGCAATCGAGAGGCTGTAGCGGTCGTTGTTCCAGCCGTAGGTCAGACGGGTTTTCCAGTCATCACTAAGCTGGTACTCGAAGCGCGCGGTTGCGGTTTCGCTGATGCCCACGGTATTGGCCCACTTTTCGTCGAGCCGCTTGTCATAGCTGATATCGGCCGGATGACCACCTGTGAACACCGTGCCGCGGTCGAACGGGCTGATGTAGTCGTTGTATTCGTAGGCGAGCGTCAGGCTGGCGCGTTCTCCGGTCCAGGACAACGAGGGCGCGATCAGGGTGTGCTGATCGATGCCATAGTTACGCCAATAGTCCTCGCTCTGACGCTCTGCCACCAGTCGGTAGGCCAGCCCGGAATCGCCCAGCGGTCCGGTGGTGTCGATGCCGAAACTGCCACCGCCTTCGCTGTAGGCCGAGCCACTGAGCGTGGTGCTTTGCACATATTGCGGTTGTTTGCTGATCACGTTGATCACGCCACCCGGCTCCATCGCGCCGTACAGCAGCGATGCCGGACCTTTGAGTACTTCAACGCGCTCGGCTGTGGCACCGAAGTTTTTCGATACTACCGAGCGTACGCCATCGCGCAGGATCGAGCCGTCGTCGTTGGTACCGAAGCCACGCTTGATCACCGAGTCCTTGGTGTTGCCCAGTGTGTTGCCCTGGCTGACGCCGCTGACAAACTTCATGGCATCGTCCAGCGAGCGCACGTTGTAGTCGGCGATGGTCTGCGGCGTTACCACATTGACCGACTGTGCCTCCTCCTTGATCGGTACATCACTTTTGCTCGCGGTACTGGTGCTTTCGGCGCTGTAGCCTTCCCGGCCTTCGGTAGCGGCGGCGGATACCTGGGTGGCAGGCAAGGTTGCGGTTTCAGCAGCATGCACTGCGCCGCTGGCGCACATCGCCAGTGAAAGTGCGGACAGCAAAAAAGGGCCGGGACGGCGAGGGCATTGGGAGGAGGTGCTCAAGGGAAATGCTCAGCAAGGACGTTAATAGCAATAATTGTAATTTGATACTGATTCTCATGTAAATAAATGATTGAGCCCGGTGCTCTGCAAACAGGGGCGTTTTCAGGTTATCAATGACTATCGACGTTGGCGTCAATCCGCTTGCCCATGCTGATGATGGGCTCGGGCGTGTACCCCAATGTTTGATAAAAAGCCTGCACACTTTCGTTGAACGTATGAATTTGCAGATTGATCTTGACGCAGCCAAGGTCCGTAAGAGCTTGTTCTGCGTGCCTGACCAGTGCTGTTCCCAGTCCTTTGCCACGCTGGTGCGGGGCAACTGCAACCGAATACAGCCAGCCGCGATGGCCGTCGTAACCGGCAAGAATGGTCCCGGTCACGCGGCCGTCCATGACGGCGACGAAAAACAGCCGGTCCCCGGCAGCCAGTTTCTTGTCGATCGACAACTCCGGACGGTTATGCGGCATGGGGTCATTGAAGACGGTCTTCCACAGCTCGATGACGGCAAGGCGGTGATGCGGGTCTGAATACTCGACAATGCAGTTCATTGCGCGGTCTCTGAGTGATGAGCCCAGAGACTACTGCGTCGTGTCCGGCCATGTCTAACCGGCGTTCTTTGACGGCTGGTCCTGTGTTGTGACCCTGGGCAGTGATGCCGGTGTATCAAGCAACGTACGGATGGCCCGACTATAAGCGGGCTGTCCGATCTGCATGCTGTTGTTGTGTGTACCGCCAGGCACCAGTATCAGCTTCTTGGGTTCCCGCGCTGCTTCGAACAGCTGCTCGCTGAAGCGTGCCGGTACGTAGCGATCCTCGGTGCCGTGCACGATCAGCACTGGCATGTGGATGTCTGCAATCTTGTCCAGAGAGTCGAACTTCTGCGACAGCAACCAGCGCACAGGCAGCGAGGTATTGGCCAGCGCAGTGGCCACATCGGCCAGGTTGGTGAAGGTGGATTCTATTATCAGCCCGCGGGCCTGAATCGGCGCGTTGTCCTTTTCTGCGTCATTGCCCAGTTCGGCTGCCAGATCCACCGCAACTGCACCGCCCAGCGAGTGCCCATATATAAGTCTGCGTTGCGGATCGGGCTGCAGTTGTTTCAGGCGTGCCCAGGCGATGCGTGCATCTTCGTACACCGACTTCTCGGATGGCAGCTGGCCCATGCTCTGACCGAAACCCCGATAATCGATTGCCAGTATCGAGTAGCCCTGCGCCTTGAGTTGCTGGATACGGAACAACTGGCCGGTGAGGTTCCATCTTGAGCCATGCAGGTACAGCACGGCTGGGGCGTTCTTGTCCGATGCGGGCCACCACCAGGCGTGGATATTCTGCGATGGTCCAAATGACGGTGTGCTGAGTTCGATCTCCTGCACATCGGCGGGCAGGCCGCTGTACCAGCTTGCGGTGCCGGGCTCGATGCGAAACACCAGCTCGCGTTCCTTGTGCTCAAGCACTGCACAGCCGACCGGGAGGCCAATAATGATGGCTAATATGCAGATCCATTTGATCGGACGAGCCTTGAAGCGAGCCAGGGGCGAAATCGGCATAAGACGCATGATCCAGTCAACAAAGTGAAATAAATGCCGGTTCTGCGTCAGGGTTGCAAGATGAACCACCAAACATGGGTTACAGAATATTGCACAGCGGGGTTCCGGGTATGTTTTCAAGCTGAGCAATCATGATGTACACGCAAACCCCTACACTTCAATACGTTGCGCCAAGAGGTCCGAATGCAGCGTCAACAAAGGCGCTCAATAGCACAATTCGTTATTGAGGTGCCCTTTTCGATAGCCGGGGATATGCTGTGAAGGGACAGGCGCTGTATTTTTGTCACCAGCTGTCGCCCAAATCGCCGATCTGCTTAACGTTTACTCGCGCTTTCTTCAATTTCTTCAAGAGGTTACCGCTCATGTTCCATCACCGCCCCCTGGAAGAAAAAGACATCCCCACGATTTGCGAACTGCCGCAGAATGCCGACGAACTGTTCTACATGTTCCCCAGAGCGACTTACCCGCTGACTGCCTCGCAACTCAGCGAAGCACTGGAGACCCGACACGACTCGACCGTCATCGAGATGGATGGCGAAGTTGTCGGTTTTGCCAATTTCTCTCAATGCAAATTTCGCGGCCGTTGCTCGCTGGGTAATGTGATCATCGCTCCGAAGGCCCGCTCCAAAGGGGTAGGGCGTTACTTGATTACCAGTATGATGGGGATCGCATTTGACAAGCACGAAGCGACTGAGCTGATTGCATCCTGCTACAACCATAACGTCCCCGGGTTGCTGTTTTACCCGCGGATGGGCTTTCGCCCTTATGCCATCGAAGAGAAACGCGATAAACAAGGTGCCCGGGTGGCGCTGATCCATCTGCGTCTGTCTGGCTCGGAACAGTAAGTTTTTCATGCGGGGGCACGCACGGCCATTATTGCATCGGCCCGGGCGTGCCTTTTATCTTCAACCCGTTTTTCAAGCGACTCGATAACAGTGTCTGGTTATTTTTTCAGATAACGCCGTCCCGACAGTCGACCGTTCGTCAGTATTTATGCTGCTTTCTAGTGTGACTTCTGTACGCCGTGATTCACGTCAGGCCGTAGTACGCTGGAAATCATTACGGTGAATCGTTTTTTCTGTTGATTCTTCAATAAGGGACAGCATTAAAAGGAGCAAGGATATTCGGTTGTGGAAGTTGCTAGAGGGGCTGCGAGAGGTGTATAACTCGTTTAAGCATAACGCGAGTGACGACAGATAATTGGCGGGCTGGTCTGGGCCGTTTTTTAAAAGAGTCATCAACAATAAAAATTGTCAAAATTTGTCATGGTCGGGACATGCTTACACCCATAAGGAGATAAAGAGATGATTACGAGTGGACTGTCTGAGTTAGAACTCAGGAGTATCGTTGAACGTGCATTCCTGCCGTTGCGTTGCACCTGCACCATTGCCAACGATCAGATGACGGTGCAAATAAGCGATCCGGTGTCCGGGCGTACCCATCGTCAGACGAGCCTCCCGCTCAGCCGTATCAAGACTGTCCGGGATATCTCTGCACTGGTAGCCGGGTTGCGTGAAGAGCCGGCAAAAGCCAAGGCGTCACAAGCGCATTACAGCGCTGCCTGATACTGCTTCATCCCTCTGATGCCCAGGCATCACGCAGCAGGGCCTCGATCAGTGTTGATCGGGGCCTTGTCGTTTGTGCGGTTGCCGGTTCTACTTTTTCGGGCAAAACTCGCTGCCCGGTCGCCCGTCAATTTAACAGCGTCGGAGTCATGCTGTTTCGGAGATGGGCGATAAAAAAATAATAGAAATTCATGAAACTTTTTAACCGTCTTGAACCATGCGCACGTCAAGGTTTTAAAAAGGTACAAACGCCGTGAAATCATCAGGTTATAGCGCGCTATTGAACGGGTTGCTCAACGCCCTGCCTATTTGACACTTTTGCGTTTCTTTGCAACTATTTGATTGCCTCCTGAATGCGTAACGCATTGTCACGCTTTTCCACTTGATAAAAACGCCGCCTTAAAAAAAAGGGCGGTAGCATTGAGCGGTTTTTTACTGCCCACTCCGCTACTTCAAGGTCCCGCCTGTTTTACGTGTTGTAACTTTCTGTAAAAAAACACTGTTTCATGACGACTCATCACGTCGGTGAATGAGCCTTTGTCGGTGTTCGGTTGTATGTGTTTCGCCTCGAATCGTGCAGGGACGCTGGTTCGCCTGATCAGCCAGGCACTCGATCATCCAGAACTTCTGTGCTGCACCAACGTATGAAATGACGATGGAGCATCATCATGTTTGATAACGGTATGGAAACAACCTGCGGCTGCGTCGTCGGAGGGGCCGGGCTCGCCGGCATGGGTTTTTTGTTCAATGCCCTGAAAACCGGCGCAATGCCAAGAATTGCCGCGAAAGGATTGGTCGTCATTGACGCAAGCGACCGGCCCGGAGCAGGCGTGCTGGGGGAGTATCGGATTACCGCCAATTCTGTGGGCGATGTATTCATCGATTGCCTGCGCGATCCGGCCTTACGTGAGGTATTCGAGCCTTTGGAAAACTCGGCAGCGTATTGGCGTATCAAAGCGCAGGCGCAAAGCGCGCCGCAGCTGTCTGATGCCGGTCTGCTCATGGCCGAGGCCGCCAAGCTGGTACTGGACCACATCGTGCAACGCTACGGAGTAAAAGTCTGGTCCGGTACGACCATTAATGAAGTGGTCAGTGACGGCGACACATTTTGCCTGCACGTTGACGGTCCGTACGGCAAAAGACGTGTGCGCTGCCGGGCGCTGGTACTCAATCTGGGTGGGCGTCAGGATCCACAGCACCTGATTGATGCTCTTGCCGGGCAGGGGCTGGCGCTGCCAGGCAATGTGAGTATTCAGAGCGCCGACAGGTTGCTGCGTATGAATGCGGTGCAATTACGCGAAGTGTTCGGTCCCGCGCTGGCCGGTAAAGGGCGAATCACGATTGTGGGTGGCTCACACAGTGCCTTTTCAATGCTGGAAAATCTGGCAGATGCACTGGAGTTCGCGGGCTTGCAGGAACTGACGCTTATTCATCGAAGCCGGATCAGGCTGTTTTACGAAAGTGTCGAACAAGCACAGGCAGCTGGTTACCTTTTCGACGCCCAACACGATGTGTGTCCGGTATCAGGCCGAGTCAACCGCTCCGGCGGCTTGCGTTATAGAGCGCTGGACGTTGGGCGCGAGGCGCTGTGTAGCGGCCGTGTCGGCAAGACGGGCGTGCGGGTGCAGATGTTTCAGACGCTGGGCGGGCGACCTGGTTACCACGAGCCGGCCCGGCTCGCGCTTGCCGACTCGGCGGTGATCGTGCAGTGCTCTGGCTATCAACCTGTGCTGCCGACGCTAAAAGATGCCGAAGGCAACTTCATCAGCCTGCGCGAGACAAAGGGCGGTCTTGAGTCCGACGCTTGCGGCTGTCCGTTGGACCAGCAGGGTCGTCGAATGAAGGGCCTGTATCTTTTTGGTCTGGGGGCCGGGCTTGGCGCCGATCCGCATCTGGGCAGTGAACCCGCCTTCGATGGACGTATCTACGGCGTCTGGCAGTTTCACCATGATGCAAGCCGAGCAGTGGTTGAGGCCGTCACCAGCAGGCTGTCCTGTCCAGCTGCTGTTCCCGAGATGATCGGTATGGACTTATTCATGCAGGCAGCGCTTCACATTCAGGCGGGTTAGGCAGCAATTACAGGTAAACAGCACCATAAAAAACGGCGCCCCAAGGACGCCGTACGGCTGTCTGCCAGTAAATGGCAAATCAACATTGAATAAGGGGTACTGCAGGAATTATTGTGGGTCCTGGTTCGGAGCCAGTTCTGCCTGGATACGTTTGTAGATTTCTTCACGATGCACTGAAACATTTTTTGGTGCATTGATGCCCAGGCGGACCTGAAGCCCTTGAACGCCAAGAATCGTGACAGTGATCTCGTCACCGATGTTTATGCTTTCGCCTACTTTGCGAGTGAGTATCAACATAATCTTTTCCTTGATGGCCTCTTGAAAACGCCTCTCTCAAGAGGCTGGCGTTTGCCTTTGCGTGGTGATTGTTGCCGAGTGCATCCAAATGCATCCGTCTTATGACGTCACATGGGTGAATTAAATTCCCTCGGTTCATTTTCTTGTCATCGAGATTTGCATCTGCGATACGACGAGCGCGCCAATTCTGCCCGTTTCGACGTGAAAATGCCCGTATTTACTGGCGTCATGTAAAAAGTATCGTGAACCGCTGCACGCTGTGAGGTCGTCATCGTCTCACTCGACGAGGCGGGATAAGCCCATCTCGGCATGAGTGTAAGCGTAGGCATGACTTTGCGAGATTGCTCGGACTTTCTGAAAATTCAGTTGAAAGTGTCGAACAAGGATGTAGGAAAGGGCTGCCGGGTCGCCATCGCTACTACGCTCAGGCGTGTTGACGCTATCAGGGACACTGGGTGGCCGATCCAGAGTGCGCGCTGTGGCGCAGAGATGCGATGTACAGCAAGGCGTTGGCCTTCGCGGGTTTCATTGCCCGCAAAGGCCCTGCCGGAATGGGCTTAAAGCGCCATCGACAGCAACATGATGAAGATCAGGCCGACCACCGACAGGATGGTTTCCATCACCGTCCAGGTCTTGAAGGTTTCGGCAACCGTCATGTTGAAGTACTGCTTCACCAGCCAGAAACCGGCATCGTTGACGTGCGAGAGGATCAACGAGCCGGCACCGGTTGCCAGCACCAGCAGCTCGCGGTTGACGCCAGGAATCAGGCCGACCACGGGTGCCACGATCCCTGCGCCGGTGATGGTTGCCACGGTAGCCGAACCGGTTGCAATACGGATGACGGCAGCCACCAGCCAGGCCAGCATGATCGGGTTGATCTGAGCCTGCACAGCCATGTGTCCGATGACGTCGCCCACGCCGCTGGCGACCAGCATTTGCTTGAAGCCACCGCCTGCACCCACGATCAGAACGATTGCGGCAACCGGTGCCAGGCTCTGGTCCAGTAGTTTCATGATTTTTGTACGGTCAAAGCCACGCGCCGCACCAAAGGTGTAGAACGCCAGCAAAAGCGCTGCGAGGAGGGCGCTGATCGGGTGACCGATCAGGTCCATCCAGATGCGGAACATGTTGTTTTCCGGCAACACCACGTCGGCAAAGGTCTTGAGCAGCATCAGGAAGACCGGCAGCAGAATGGTCACCAGCGTGATACCGAAGCCTGGCAGGTTCTCAGTGCTCGACTCTTTGGCAATCTGGTCCATCAGTTCCTTTGAAGGAGTGCCAGGGATGCTTTTTGAAATCCAGCTACCGAAGATCGGGCCAGCGATGATGGCCGTCGGCAGTGCAACGATCAGTCCGTAGAAAATGGTCTTGCCAATGTCGGCACCGAAAATGCCGATGGCCAGCAACGGACCCGGATGTGGCGGAACCAGACCGTGCACGGCTGACAGGCCTGCCAGCAATGGAATGCCGATCTTGACGATGGATACGCCGGTACGACGGGCAACAATGAACACCAACGGGATCAGCAACACAAAGCCGATCTCGAAGAACAGCGGGATGCCCACCAGAAAGGCCGAGAACATCATGGCCCAGTGCACTTTCTGCTTGCCGAAGGTGCGTATCAACGTTTGCGCAATCTGGTCCGCGCCGCCCGAGTCCGCCATCAGCTTGCCGAGCATGGTGCCCAGGCCGAGGATGATACCGACGAACCCCAGTACGCCGCCGAAGCCGTCCTGAAACGATTTCATGACTTTTTCAACCGGCATTCCCGAGGTCAGGCCAAGAAAGCCTGCCGCCAGGGTCAGCGCGACGAAAGGGTGTACCTTGAAGGTGGTGATCAACAGTACAAGGCCGACGATGGTCACCAGCGCATCGACGAGCAGGAACGTCTCATGGGTCATACCGAACATGGGTGTTTCTCCGGTTTATTGTTTTAAGGAGCTGTTAACAGCGCCGACGTTAATATCGTGTGTACGCAAGACAGCGCTGTCTTCTGCGCTCACGCCTTTATCAGGCGTGGGAGTCTTTCCACCATGCTGCGGCTTGTTCACCGATGACATCGATAGGCTGCGATGCGTCGACGATCAACGTCAGCGGCTCGCCGTAAGGCGGCTCGAGGGTTGCGAACTGGCTGTCCACCAGACTGGCGGGCATGAAATGCCCCGGCCGGTGCGAGCAACGTTCGGCGGCAAGTTCCTTGGTAAGTTCCAGGAAAACAAAACCCAGGCCGGGTACGGCATCGCGCAGACGCTGGCGATAGATAAGCTTGAGTGAAGAGCAGGTCAGCACAGGGTGCTCACCGTTTGCCAGGGCAGCAGCCATCTCTTCGCCCAGGCGGGTCAGCCAGCCGGCCCGGTCGTCATCATTGAGAGGGGTTCCGGCGCTCATTTTTTCGATATTGGCGGGAGGGTGGAACGCATCGCCTTCGATCAGGCGACCGCCGCTGTTACGGGCGATCTCGGCACCGACGGCGCTTTTGCCGCAGCCAGAGACACCCATTACCACAAGGGCGGAAATAGCAGTATTCGCAGTTGTCACAGTAGGCACCTCATCTGGAGACAGCGCTGTCTTTGTCCGGTGGACATCAGGCTCAGCCCGGGCTGTTCCAGTTTTTGTCGTTGTTTTGGGCTCGTCAATAAGCATTGGAGGCTGTTCTCCGCGGCGACCCTGACCGGGTGGCCCCTGTGAAACCAGCGATAAAGCATTGTCACCTTCCATGAGACAGCGCTACCTTATGGGGCATTCGACACATTTGGCAACCCCTATGTTAGTTGGCAACGCATGATCCGCATTGGTTCCCGCTCTACTGGTCGCCCTACGCTCAATGAGGTGGCGAGGCTTGCTGCCGTGTCGCCGATCACGGCCTCCAGGGCGCTGCGCGGCGTCACCACCGTTGCGCCGGAGCTGGTGGAAAAGGTCCGCGCTGCGGCACAGACCCTGGGCTATGTCGCAAATTCTGCAGCCAGGGCGCTGGCCTCTTCCTGCAGCCAGACCGTCGTTGTGCTGGTGCCTTCACTTTCCAACCAGTTGTTTATCGAGACGCTGGAGGCCATTCAGGACGTGTTGCGCATCCGTGGTCTGGACGTGGTGATCGGCAACTACCACTACTCACCCGATGAGGAAGAGAAACTGCTGCGCAACCATCTGGTCAATCGTCCGCGCGGTATTCTGCTGACCGGTTTCGATCACACCGCAGCGTCGCGCCAGATGCTTGAAACCAGCGGCGTGCCTTGCGTGCACATGATGGAGCTCGATACGCGACTGGGTACCTATTGCGTCGGCTTCTCGCAACAGCAGGCAGGAGCCGAAGCCGCACGCCATCTGTTGGGCCGTGGTCGTCGCCGACTGGCTTACATGGCCGCTCAGCTCGACCCTCGCGTATTGCAGCGCGGGGCCGGGTTTCGCCAGGTGCTGGAAGACGCCGGGCTGTTCGACCCCGAGCTGCAGGTCTCGACGCCTCAGTCGTCCTCGATTGGCCTGGGTGGTGAGTTGTTTGCCCGCCTGCTGGAGCAACATCCGGATGTCGACGGAGTTTTCTTCTGCAATGACGACCTGGCGCAGGGCGCTGCCCTTGAGGCTTTGCGTCTGGGCGTCGCCATTCCCGAACGCGTATCGCTGGTGGGCTTCAATGACCTGCCCGGTTCTGCCCACATGGTGCCGCGCCTGACCTCGATACGCACGCCCAGGGAGGAAGTCGGGCAGCGTGCTGCACAGGTGCTGCTGGGCCTGCTCGACGGGGTCACGCAGCATTCGCAGGTGGATCTGGGGTTTGAGCTGGTGGTACGGGAGAGCTCCTGAGTATTGATTAAGGCCATCCCTGCATGCTTCCCCCCTGGCCATCACGCTGACCAGTGGTCGTTGCGCTCCGGGCCTTCCCGACGCTGGGCTGGAGTGCCCGACGGCCCTGTCCTGCAACGCTGCTGATACCCTCATTCGGACGGTTTCGGTGCGTCTGGACTGTTATTTCTGACAGTACCCATCCCCTCGTGTTGAGTATTCAATGACCCTACGTTTTTGGATCGGAGCGGCATAAGTGTCTTGGCCGCATCGTTGGATGACGGGGATATATCTTCTTATCTATTCCCCGTCCTGGCGGTCTTACAAGACCTATTGAAGGGTGAGAGAAATGCAAAAAAAAGCATCTCAAAACGTTAGAGCTCTGACTCACATTGCAGACCCGGTCGGTTCAGGAGTCCCTCTGGACATCGCATGGTTGACCGGCATTATCCCGCTGGGCTTTGTACCCGCTGAGATCGTTATCAGTCCCGATGAAACTACGCTGTATGTCGCTCATGAGAGTGGCCGCGAAGTCAGCGTGGTCGACATCGCCAGTGCAAGCGTGGTCGGCAGTATCAAGCGGGCAGGCGCGGGTGCGATTACCCTGAGCCCCGATGGGAAACGGCTTTATACCATTGGTCAGAAGAGGTGCTACGTGGTGGACACTCGCTTGCGCGAGGTCATCAGGATACTTCCGGCTGCCAACGTCAACCGCATCCTGTGCAGCCCGGATGGCCGGTTTATCTGCCTGTCCTTTCAGAATGCGCTTGGCGGGCTTATCCGCCTGATCGAGACCGAGAACTACACGGTCGAAAACGAGTTTGATCTGGGTGCCCTGACCAATGCGTCGCTGGCCCTCGGGATCAGCCCCCTGAATGACCGGTTTTACGCAACGATGCTGGTCGACCGGACGGCACCCACCGATGTTCTTGCAATCAGCAGGGTGGATTACCTGCAGCATGATATTCCCGGGTTTTCAGATCCGCGGTCGATGGCCTTCAGTTCCGATGGCGCCTGGCTGTATGTGGGCGGAATTGACGAGGTGTACATTATCGATGCCGCCACCAACAAAATGTTTTATCGGGAGAAGATAGGTACCCAAGGCTATCCGGTAAAAGTCATAGGCGTCACGCCGGATGAGCGCTATGTGTATGCGATCTACACCTGCAATTACGACGTCTACCGGATCGACACTGTGAAGGGAATCGCCACCTGTATCGCCTATTTTCCTTCGGTGGGCGGCGCAGTACTCAACAGGACCGGTACGTATATCTACTCCTCCCACCCGGACATGAGCTGGATTTCGATCTACAGGCTGTAGGTGCGCCTGCCAAACCTGCCACGGCGGATGACGCAGGCGCAGTGGCCGGTTGTATATAGTCATCGGCGGCTTGCGCTGTCAGTCGGCATTCAGCGCCGCGATGCCGGCCTTGGCCACTTGTGCATCCTGCTCGGCCTTAACGCCGGAAACACCCACCGCGCCAATCACCTGACCGTCGACGATGACCGGAACGCCGCCTTCCAGCGAGGTCAGCAGCGGGGCGCTGAGAAATGCCGTACGCCCGCCGTTGACCATTTCTTCGTAACCTTTGGACTCACGTTTGCCGAGTGCCGAGGTACGGGCTTTTTCGATCGAGATATAGCTGCTGATCGGCGACGCGTCGTCCAGTCGCTCGAATGCGAGCAGATGGCCGCCGTCATCAACGACAGCGATGGCCACAGCCCAGCCATTGGCCTGGGCCTCGTCGCGTGCGGCACCGAGCATCAGGCTCACTTCGGTTTGGGTAAGGACGGCTTTGATTTTCATGGGTTGCTCCGGAGCAGTGGTTATTGGATAGGAGTTCAGCGAGATTCTGGAGTGCCAAGCGCTTCATCAATCAGCTCGATCCAGTGCCGTACCGAAGTTCGGTTGGCGCTGGCCAGGTGAGTCTGACAACCGATATTGGCGGTGGCGATGACCTGAGGTTTGCCGCTTTCCAGCGCGTTCATGCGGTTGTCGCGCAATTGACGGGCCAAGGCCGGCTGAGTGATTGAATAGGTGCCGGCAGAGCCGCAGCATAAATGGCCGTCCGGCACCTGGGTCAGGTTGAAGCCTAGACGAGTCAGTACGCGTTCCACTTCACCACCGAGTTTCTGTGCGTGCTGCAAGGTGCATGGGCAGTGGAACGCCAGTCGCGTATCGACCTTTATGCCCAGGGTTTCCAGCGGCTCGTCACGCAGTACTTCGACCAGATCCTTTGTGCACGCACTGATGCGCTCGGCCTTGTCTGCATAGGCTGGGTCGTGGCGCAGCAAATGGCCGTAGTCCTTGACGAATGCACCGCAACCGCTGGCCGTCTGGATGAGGGTTTCGGCACCGCCTTCGAGCGCGGGCCACCAGACGTCGATGTTGCGCCGCGCCCGGTTCAGACCGGCCTCCTGTGCATTCAGATGGTAATCCACGGCGCCGCAGCATCCGGCCTTGCTGACCGCAGTAATACCGATGCCCAGACGATCAAGCACGCGTGCCGTGGCAGCGTTGGTATTAGGTGACAGACCTGGCTGCACGCAACCATCAAGCAGCAGCGCCTGACGCGCATGACGAGTGGTCGGCCGAAGCCCGGCAGCATGGACTGTTGCAGGCAGTTTGGTTGCCAGTGTCTGCGGCAACAAGGGCCTGAACTTCATGCCCATTCCGGTCAGCAAACGGAACAATCCGGCATTGGGAATTACCTGGCGCAGGCCTTCACGCAGCAACCGCTGGCCAAGCGGGCGGGGCACCAGGGCCTCAACCGCTGCACGGCCGATGTCCAGCAGGTTGTGATAATCCACGCCGGACGGGCAGGTGGTTTCGCAGTTGCGGCAGCTCAGGCAGCGGTCCAGGTGCAAGCGGGTTTTTTCGGTGACTTGCTGGCCTTCGAGCACCTGTTTGATCAGGTAGATCCTGCCGCGCGGGCCGTCCAGCTCATCACCCAACAGTTGATAGGTCGGGCAGGTGGCATTGCAGAAACCGCAATGCACGCAACTGCGCAGGATGTGTTCGGCCTCTTCGGCGCGGGGCAGGGTTCTGGCGTGTTCACTCAATGTGGTCTGCATGCTTAAAACTCCGCGTACAGTCGGCCGGGGTTGAAAATGCCCTGCGGGTCGAGCCGGGCCTTGAGGGCCTGGTGGTAACGCAGTACAGGTGCGGCCAGCGGCTGGAACGGGTTGTCGACAACGCCCTGGCTGTAGCAGGTTGCATGCCCGCCAGCCGCCGTGGTGATCGCTCGAATGGTTTCGCCGTCTGCGTCGGATTTCAGCCAGCGTTGTGCGCCGCCCCAGTCGAGCAGTTGCTCGCCTGGCAGTTCCAGTACGGCGCTTTGGGCAGGTACGCAGAGCCGCCATAAAGGTCGCGGGTCCAGAAAAAAGGGCAGACGCTGCTCATTCAACTGCTGCCAGTAAGCGCCATCGAACACTTCGCCACCGAGCCGCTCATGGGCTGCTGCCACCGAGCCTTCGCCGCCCTCAAGACGCAGGCGCAGCACTTGACCGTCGTGGCTGGCTGCGCTGATGGGCATAGGTTGCTGACCCCATTCGGCAAGGCGGGCCAGGGCTTGCGAGCTGTCCATCTGCAGCGCGATGCTGCTGCACAGACGCGGTTTGGGCAGCACCTTGAGCGACACCTCGGTCAGCACCCCAAGGCAGCCGAAACTGCCTGCCATCAGGCGTGAAACGTCATAGCCTGCAACGTTTTTCATGACTTCGCCGCCAAAGCGCAGATGCTTGCCGAGGCCGGTAATGACCCGGGTGCCCAGCACGAAATCACGCACCGACCCGCTCCAGGGGCGGCGCGGGCCCGACAGTCCTGCGGCGACCATGCCGCCGAGCGTTGCGCAGCCAAAATCGGGCGGCTCACAGGGCAGCATCTGGCCTGCGGCGTCCAGCACCTGCATCAGCTCGCTCAGCGGCGTACCGGCGCGGACGGTGATCACCAGTTCTGTCGGGTCGTAACTGACGATGCCACGGTGTTCGCGGGTATCGAGCACCTCACCTGTTGTCTCACGTCCAAGCAAGGCCTTGCTGTTGCCACCCTGAATACGTAACGGCGTGCTGTCCCGTAGCGCTTGATCGACCCGTTCGAGTAGAGCCTGGCTGACGTCTTTGTCCATCTCGCTCATCAGAAGCGCTCCAGTTCGGGAAACGGCAATTGCCCGGCATGAATATGCATGGCACCGAATTCCGCGCAGCGATGCAGGGTCGGGATGTTCTTGCCGGGATTGAGCAGGCCGCTGGCGTCGAATGCGGCCTTGATGGCATGGAAAAAAGTCAGTTCGTCACTGTTGAACTGCGCGCACATCTGGTTGATCTTCTCGCGACCGACACCGTGCTCGCCGGTGATGCTGCCGCCGACCTCGACGCACAGCTCAAGGATCTTGCCGCCCAGCGCCTCGGCGCGCTCCAGCTCACCCGGCTGATTGGCATCGAACAGGATCAACGGGTGCATGTTGCCATCGCCAGCATGGAACACATTTGCCACGCGCAGGCCGTACTGAGCTGACAACTCCTTGATGCTGCGCAATACCCCTGGCAACTCGCGTCGCGGGATAGTGCCGTCCATGCAGTAGTAATCCGGTGACAGACGGCCCACGGCGGGGAAGGCGTTCTTGCGCCCAGCCCAGAAGCGCACCCGTTCGGCCTCGTCTTTCGCCTGACGCACTTCGGTCGCGCCAGACAGTGTCAATACCTCGCGAACCCGTTCGCAATCGGCATGTACATCGGCTTCGACCCCGTCCAGCTCGCAAAGCAGGATGGCTTCTGCATCAACCGGATAGCCTGCGTGAATGAAATCCTCGGCGGCACGAATCGCCAGATTGTCCATCATCTCCAGCCCGCCGGGGATGATGCCTGCGGCAATGATATCGGCCACTGCACCGCCGGCTTTTTCCACGGAATCGAACGCCGCCAGCAGCACTTTGGCCACTTGCGGCCTGGGCAACAGCTTGACCGTGACTTCGGTAATGACACCGAGCATGCCTTCGGAGCCGGTAAACAGTGCCAGCAAGTCGAAGCCCGGTGAGTCCAGTGTGTCGCTGCCCAGGGTCATTGGCTCGCCTTCGACGGTCAGTATCTCGACCTTGAGCAGGTTGTGCACGGTCAGTCCGTATTTGAGGCAATGCACGCCGCCTGCATTTTCTGCCACGTTGCCGCCGATGGAACAGGCGATTTGCGAGGAAGGGTCGGGTGCGTAATACAGACCGTGGGGTGCTGCTGCCTGGGAAATGGCCAGGTTGCGTACGCCGGGCTGGACCCGCGCCAGACGAGCAGCCGGATCAATAGCGAGGATCTGATTGAAGCGCGCCATCACCAGCAGCACGCCTTTCTCCAGTGGCAGTGCGCCACCCGACAACCCGGTGCCCGCGCCGCGAGCGACCACCGGCACGCGATGCGCATGGCACAGTTTGAGCAGCGTCTGCACTTCTTCGACATGGCGTGGCAGCACCACCAGCATCGGCGTGGTGCGATAGGCCGATAACCCGTCGCACTCGTAGGGCCGAAGCTCTTCGGCGCGGTGCAGAATGTCCAGGTCGGGCAGTTGGCGTCGTAGCTCGTGCAGCAATTGTTGCTTGTCGACTGCGGGCAGCACGCCGTCGATGCGTTCGTCATAAAGAATATTCATGCAGGCACCCAGCGTTGTTTTTATCGGGTTAATGCATCCTAGCTCATTCAGCACAAGGCTTGAGTTGACAGCGTCAGGCGGATCGCGCAATTTACGCATTACGTAATGTGGTTACGAAAATAATAAACACAGCACCCGTGCGTCAGGCAGGCGACTTCCGTGGACCTATTCACTTACTACCGCTCGACCTCAAGTTACCGTGTGCGTATTGCGTTGGCCCTAAAAGGGCTGGATTACGCTGCGATCCCGGTCAACCTGCTGCTTGATGGCGGCGAGCAGCGCACACCCGGCTACAAGGCGGTCAACCCGCAGGGCAGGGTGCCTGCATTGAGGCTGGACGATGGCGTGGTCATCACCCAGTCACTGGCGATCATTGAATACCTGGAAGAGTGCTACCCGCAGCCTGCGTTACTGGCGCAGGATGCTGTTCTGCGTGCGCGCCAGCGGGCCGTTGCGGCGCTGGTCGGCTGTGACATTCACCCCTTGCACAACGTTTCGGTGCTCAACCGGTTACGCGGTCTGGGTCACGACGAACCCGCTATTCTGAGCTGGATCGAGCACTGGATCGGCGAAGGTTTGCAGGCCGTCGAGCAGTTGATCGAAAAGGATGGTTTCTGTTTTGGTACGAGCCCCGGCCTTGCGGACATTTACCTGTTACCACAGCTGTATGCAGCCCATCGCTACAACGTCCAACTGAGTGCATACCCGCGTATCCAGCGGGTCGAGCGTCTGGCCATGCAACATCCGGCCTTTCAACAGGCACACCCTAATGCACAATCGGACAAGCCGGAGTAGGCTGCCCTCATGAAGATTCTTGGTCTGCAACTGATATTCGGTGATTTTCTCGCGCGCAGCGTGCGAGGGATCCCGTGTGCGCCGCCCGCAGGACAGTGATTGCGCTGGTTTAACCACTCTCACTTTTCCTGCAAGGAGCCAGTCATGGCTGATCTCTACGAAAACCCCATGGGCCTGATGGGCTTTGAATTCATCGAATTCGCGTCACCGACCCCCAACAGCCTGGAGCCTGTGTTTCAGATGATGGGTTTCACCAAAGTCGCAACCCATCGCTCCAAGGACGTGACCCTGTATCGTCAGGGCGCGATCAACCTGATCCTCAACAACGAGCCGCACAGTCTGGCCTCATACTTTGCCGCCGAACATGGCCCTTCGGTGTGCGGCATGGCGTTCCGCGTGAAAGACGCGCAAAAGGCCTACAACCGGGCACTTGAACTGGGCGCACAACCGCTGGAAATCGCCACCGGCCCTATGGAATTGCGCTTGCCCGCCATCAAGGGCATCGGTGGCGCGCCGTTGTACCTGATCGACCGTTTCGGTGAAGGCACCTCGATTTACGACATCGACTTCAACTTCATCGAAGGCGTCGATCGCCACCCGTTCGGTGCCGGCCTTAAATTCATCGATCACCTGACCCACAACGTGTATCGCGGGCGCATGGCGTACTGGGCAGGGTTCTATGAAAAGCTGTTCAACTTCCGCGAGCTGCGCTATTTCGACATCAAGGGCGAATACACCGGTCTGACCTCAAAGGCCATGACCGCCCCGGATGGCATGATCCGCATTCCCCTGAACGAAGAGTCGTCCAAGGGTGCGGGGCAGATTGAAGAGTTCCTGATGCAGTTCAATGGCGAAGGCATTCAGCATGTAGCGTTCTTTACCGATGACCTGATCAAGACCTGGGACGCGCTGAAGACAACCGGCATGCGTTTCATGACGGCGCCGCCGGATACTTACTACGAAATGCTTCAGGGAAGACTGCCCGATCACGGTGAGCCGGAGGCCGAGCTCAAGTCACGCGGTATTCTGCTCGATGGCTCTTCCGAAGGCGGCGAGCGTCGCTTGCTGTTGCAGATATTTTCCGCAACGCTGATGGGCCCGGTGTTTTTCGAATTCATTCAGCGCAAGGGCGACGACGGGTTTGGCGAAGGCAACTTCAAGGCGCTGTTCGAATCCATCGAGCGTGACCAGATACAGCGTGGCGTACTGACGCCGGATTGAGCGATAAGCGGAAGTGTCCGCCTTGCGATCAGACGAGCCTGCTCAGGCTCGTTCTGAGTCATTTGTGCTTGAGCACGTCAGCCTGCCGATTGAGAGACGAGATATAACGCTCGGTAAATTCATGCGCTGGCATGGGACGACCATATAAATAGCCCTGACCCTCGTCGCACACATAATGGCGCATCAGACTTTCCTGCTCGCGGGTTTCTATGCCTTCTGCCGTGACCTGGAGATTGAAGCCGTTCGCCAGCCTGATAACGGCCTCAATGATGACTTCGTCTTTCTTGCTGCGCTCCACGCCACTTACGAATGAGCGGTCAATTTTCAGCCGTGTCACCGGATAGTCTTTCAGCAGGCTCAGGGACGCATAGCCGGTACCGAAATCGTCGAATGCAATGCCCACACCCAATGAGCGAAGGTGGCGCAACGGTTCCATAATGCGTTGTTCGTTTCGCAGGATGATGTTTTCCGTGATCTCCAGCTCGAGTGAGTGTGCCGGCAAGGAAAAGTCTTCAAGCGCACTTTCAACCATTTCGGCAAAGTCACGCATGCGAAACTGAGCGGCGAACAGATTGACGCCGATGCGAAATTCGTCACAGCCGGTGTTTCGCCATTGCGCTGCCTGCTCACAGGCTGAGCGCAGGATCCATTCGCCCACCGGTACCGCGAGAAGACCCGCTTCCAGTGCAGGTAGAAAAACCGCCGGAGACACCACACCCAGTGTCGGATGGTTCCAGCGTATAAGGGCTTCGGCTCCGGTAATACGACCGTCCGCAAGTCGTACCTGAGGCTGGTAGTACAGCTCGAACTCTTTGTTGGCCCACGCCTGACGCATCGATGAGCTGAGCGCGCCTCTTCTTGACGCGGTCTGTCGATGCTCGGAGGTGAAGGTGCGAACAAGGGAGCGTCCGTCAGACTTGGCCTGGTAGAGCGCCAGATCCGCATTGCCGAGCATTTGCTCCTCGTCGTAGTCGGAGCCGGACCTTACGGAGACGCCGATGCTGGCACCGATGTAGATTGAATTGTCTTCAAACTCAATCGGCTCCTCGATGACCGCTATGAGCGCCAGGCCCAGACTGGTTGCGTTGTCAGGGTCTGTCGTGTCTGACAGGAACACGACAAACTCATCGCCGCCCAGACGGGCGACCATATGGCAGGCCGGTACGTGTTCGCGAAGACGCTGAGAGGTCACCTTGAGCACAAAATCACCCGCAGCGTGGCCCAGCGTGTCGTTGACGTCCTTGAAACCGTCCAGATCGATCAGCAGGATAGCTGCTGGCAGCTGCGCATCGCACGCCTCCTTGATCCGCCTTTTGAGTGTCGATCGATTGGCAAGCCCGGTCAGATGATCGTATTCAGCCGCATGCTTGAGTAATTTGTCCGCCTCGACACGCTGGGTGACGTCACGAATGATCGCCCCGAATTGTGGCTCGCCGGCATACGTCCATTGTGAGAGCGAAAGCTCGATCGGGATTGTATGACCGTCGCGATGTATGGCCGTCAGGTTAATGGATTTTCCGATAATGGAGGTCGGGCCGCCTGACGCCACCCTCGACAAACCTGCATGATGCCTGGAGCGCATTTCGGGCGGAATAATAATGTCGAGAGGTTTTCCCATGGCGTCCTCGGATCGATGCCCGAAAATGAGCTCGGCCGAATTGTTCCATGAGATGATCCGGTTTTTGCTGTCCGAGCAGATAATCGCGTCGGGTGAAGTCGAGGTGATATTCATGAAGCGGGCGTGGCTGTCTTCATTCTCAAGCGCAAGCCGACGCAACTCCATTCTTTCGATGACTATGACCGCCAGATCCTGAAGAACCCATTGATCTCGCTGTGAGAAAGTCTCCCGAGGTTTATTGTCGATCAGGCACAGGCTGCCCAGCACATGACCGCTGGCGGTTATCAGCGGCGCCCCGGCATAAAAGCGAATATAGGGAGCGCCTACTACCAAGGCGTTTGAGCTGAACCTCTCATCCTGCAATGCATCAGGCACCAGAAAAACGTTACGGCCCATGAGCGCAAAATTACAGAATGAGACGTCACGGCCCGTTTCGCAGACATCGAGGCCGATACGCGCCTTGAAGAATTGCCGATCGCGATGAACCAGCGAAATCAGCGCAATGGGCACATCGAAAATCCGCGATGCCATTTGCACGATCTGATCGTATTCGTGCTCAGGTGGGGTATCCATCAACGAAAAAGCATTCAAAATCCGAATACGCTCTTCGTCGTCATCGCCGACTGGGTAAGTACTCATTTGAGGTCATCGCTATAAGCTGATCGCGCCTGAAACGCGAAGCGATCGATGTACAATGCCGCTGTGCCGGCATCGGTGAAAACACCCTGCCAACACGCGCTTGCGCCATGCCGGAAAAGCAAAGTTCGATACATTGCAGCACCTCTCACAGTAGTGTATCGGTAGCTGTCTCTAGCAGCCTAGAAGCTGTATCGTCAAAAAACCGAATACCTGTAATGACTTCTTGAGCAACTAGCCTGCGGGGCATTCATTCAACTAAGCCCCGCGTGACCTCGGTGTAACAACGTATTCGGGTTAGTGGCGCTAAGGTATGGAAACTGCATGGCGGGGTTCACTGCCAATTTGATGACAACCCTATGAAACGGCTTTCCTTTATTTCGACGAGGCTTACACCTTCGGCGCTCAGCAAAGCGTTGATCGGCTTCATTGCCCTGGTTTGTCTATCGCTGACCCTGGCTACCGTCTGGCAGATGAACCAGTCGAAGCTCGAGCGCGCGGCCACCGCCAGGATTGCGGTGTCCAATATCGTGCTTGCCGCTGAGCAGCAGGCTCAGGACACCCTGCAACAGGCTGACAATACGCTGCGTGACCTTGTCGAGCGTGTGGAACAGGACGGGGTCGCAGGCCAGCAGCAAAGCCGCTTGACCAGGCTGATGGCTCAAGACCTGATAAACGTCAAAGGGCTTCAGGGGCTGTTCATCTACGATGCTCAGGGCAACTGGGTCGCCAATTCCTTTGCCAACGGCGTGCACACCAGAAACAACGAAGACCGCGATTACTTCATTTACCATCGCGATAACCCTGACCCGTCCATTCATGTAGGGTCTATCGTAGAAAGCCGTAATACCGGGGATATGGTCATCCCGGTCAGTCGGCGTATCAATGCTGCGGATGGCAGTTTTGCTGGCGTTGCACTGGCCACCGTACCGGTGGCTTATTTCCAGGCGTTTTTCCAGCGCATGGATGTAGACGACAAGGGGGTGATCTTTCTCGCTCTGAACAATGGCGACCTGCTGGCGCGGCGCCCCACATTAACCGCACTGATGACCACCAATGTCGCCAAGGGCGATATCTTCACTCGCTATCTGCCCTACAGCGACAGCGGCACCGCGTTGATCAACTCCGTGGTGGACGGGGTGGAAAGGATCTACGCCTATCGGCGGGTGTCCGGGTTGCCGATCGTCGCCGCTGCAGGCGTCTCCTGTCAGCATGTGTTCGCGCCTTGGTGGGCCTATGCATACCGGTCCATGACCATCACCGGCATTATTATCCTTGCGCTGGTTTTGCTTGGCGTCCTGCTGTACCGGCAAATCCAGCAGTTGATCAATGCGGAAGGTGAACTGAACATCGCCAGGAACGAGCTGGAGATCATCGCTCACACGGACAGCCTCACGCACCTGGCCAATCGACGCTGCTTCGATGCGGCCTTGCAGCAGGAGTGGGGGCGGGCGAGTCGGAATACTGCAACTATCGCAATTATTCTGCTGGATATTGACTGGTTCAAACAATACAACGACACCTACGGTCATCTGCTGGGAGACGACTGCCTGAAGCAAGTGGCTGGGCTCATAGGCAACAGTCTTGACCGGGCTGGGGATATCGCGGCACGTTACGGCGGCGAAGAGTTTGTCATTCTGCTGCCTGAAACCGACCTGGCAGGGGCGCTGAAGATCGCGGAAAAAATCAGATCATCCGTTGAAACCAATCGTATAGAGCACTCGGCCAGCCCGCTGGGCAAACTGACCATCAGCTCGGGCGTGGTGTCGATCAACGCAGCAGAGAAGGATGGACATACCGCCGCGTTGGCGGAAGCGGATCGGCTGCTTTACCTGGCCAAAACCAGAGGGCGTAACCGCGTCGAAGGTCGGCTGATTCACGGCTGGCATGGAGCGAGCCATTTTGCCAGGGTATCAACCGCCTCTTCCTGAGTCAGTCTGACGGACGGCTACCGCCCATACGCTCGCTGATGGCCTGCGCCGTTTGCAAAAGCCGCCTGGCCGCCAGATTCTGCGTCTCGTCGTTCAACACCGATCCCGGCCCAACCACGGTGATCACGCCCACCAGCTTGTTGCCCATGGCGAACAGCGGCGAAGAGGCTGCGTTTATGCCCGGCATCAGCAAGCCCTGAATCTGGTGGACGCCCGTCGTACGGATCTGCTCGATATGCAGCTTGACGTCGCGCAACTGGTCGGCACTCAGCAAAGGCATTTCCTGCTCGCGAAGCGCAGCGGTTTCGCGCTCGTTCAGAAAGCTGTCGAATACCAGGCCGGTAGACGAGCCGAGCAACGGCAGCACCGAGCCGATTTGCGTCACCAGCGTCACTGCGCCCATCGACGCTTCGACATACACCACGGTCGGCCCTTTGTTGCCCCATACCGCCAGGAAGCACGTCTGGTTCAGTTCATCACGCAGGCTGGCCAGCCACGGCGCCGATACTTTCAGCACGTCCAGTTTGCCGAGTGAGGCCAGCCCGACCAGCAACGCTTCGCGCCCCAGCCCGTAGTGATTGTTGACAGCATCCTGCTCGGCAAAGCCACTGGCAATCAGCGCCTGTAGATAACGATGAACCTTGCTGGCAGGCATGCCCAGATGCTCGGCCAGTTTCGACAGGGAAGTGGAGGGCGACAGATCGGCCAGCGCCTTGAGCACGCCCAGTCCAACTTCGGCGGCCTGAACCTTTTGCTGACGTCCGCCTGTCGGGCTTTCGATGTCCTGGGTCATGGGTGCTGTGCGCCGATCGGGAAAGGCAGCTTTATAGCTTGACCGGCTGGCAAACTCAAATTACGTTATGCGTAATCGTTTTACGTTAAATGATGTTTTACCCGTCTCTGCCCGACCCCATAACAACAAGAGGTCCAGATGGCTATCCACTCCCGTTCCGACGCATTGGCTTATCAGTCGGGCTTTGGCAACCAGTTCAGCAGCGAGGCGCTGCCCGGAGCATTGCCGATTGGCCAGAACTCTCCGCAGAAGCACCCGCTGGGGCTGTATGCCGAGCAGTTCTCGGGTACTGCCTTCACGGTCGCGCGCAGCGAAGCCCGGCGTACCTGGTTGTATCGCATCAAACCTTCGGCGGCCCATCCGCGTTACCAACGCATGGGTCGGCAGATCGCCGGTCAGGAGCAGGGCCCGATCAACCCCAACCGGCTGCGCTGGAACGCTTTCGATATCCCCGCAGAGCCTGTCGATTTCATTGACGGCCTGATCCCTTTGGCGAGTACCTCGGCGGCGGATCAGGCAGACGGTGTGAGCGTCTACGTATACGCAGCCAACACTTCGATGCAGCGTGCGTTTTTCAGCGCCGATGGCGAATGGTTGATTGTGCCGCAACAGGGGCGACTCAGAATCATCACCGAATTAGGTCTGCTGGACATCGAGCCGCTGGAAATCGCCGTCTTGCCGCGAGGCATGAAGTTTCGCGTGCAACTGCTCGACAGCAGCGCCCGCGGTTACATCTGCGAGAACCACGGTTGCGCCTTGCGCCTTCCGGAGCTTGGTCCGATCGGCAGTAACGGGCTGGCCAATCCACGTGATTTTCTGACGCCAGTGGCCTGGTTTGAAGACAATCAGCAACCGGTGGAGCTGGTGCAGAAGTTCCTTGGTGAACTGTGGTCGACACACCTGGAGCATTCACCCTTTGATGTGGTGGGCTGGCACGGTAACAACGTTGCGTACAAGTATGATCTGCGGCGTTTCAACACCATCGGTACGGTCAGTTACGATCACCCGGACCCATCGATTTTCACTGTGTTGACTTCACCAGGTGCCGCCCACGGCCAGGCCAATATCGATTTCGTTATATTCCCGCCGCGCTGGATGGTGGCGGAAAATACCTTTCGCCCGCCGTGGTTCCACCGCAACCTGATGAACGAATTCATGGGCCTGATCGATGGCGCCTACGACGCCAAGGCTGAAGGCTTCATGCCCGGGGGCGCCTCGCTGCACAACTGCATGAGCGCGCACGGCCCGGATAATGTCACGGCAGAAAAGGCCATTACTGCCGAGCTGAAACCGCACAAAATCGAAAACACCATGGCCTTCATGTTCGAGACCGGCAAGGTATTGCGTCCCAGCCGCCACGCGCTCGGCTGCCCGCAACTGCAAGCCGATTACGATGCCTGCTGGAACGACATGACCAGGACATTCAACAAGGAACCGCGCCGATGACTGGCTCTCTCAATCGTCGCAGTTGGGTGGCATCGGCCAACGAGCACGCTGATTTTCCGTTGCAGAACCTGCCGCTGGGTGTGTTCAGCCATGGCACTACCGGCCCGCGTGGTGGCGTGGCGATTGGCGATCTGATTGTCGATCTGCGCGCAGCAACAGCCGCGGGGGTTTTTCACGGGCAGGCCGCTGAAGCTGCCGAAGTGGCCAGCCGTGACCAGCTCAACGATTTCTTTGCACTGGGCGCTCCAGCACGTCAGGCATTGCGCAGCGCATTGCTGCAACTGCTGGATGCGGACAACCCGCAACGTGACAGTGTGCAGGCGGTTGAAGGTTTGCTGCTGCCGATGAGCGAGTGCAGTCTGCACATGCCGGCGCGGGTAGGTGATTATTCTGACTTCTACGTTGGTATTCACCATGCGCTGAACGTCGGAAAGCTGTTCCGTCCGGACAATCCGCTGCTGCCCAACTACAAATATGTGCCAATTGGCTACCACGGCCGGGCATCGACCCTCTGCACATCCGGTACGCCGGTCCGGCGGCCCAGTGGGCAGACCCTTGCGCCGGGTCAGGATGTTCCCGTTTTCGGTCCCTGCAAACGCCTGGATTACGAACTGGAGCTGGGTGTGTGGATCGGGCCGGGGAATGCGCAGGGCGATGCCATCGCGATTGACCGGGCCGCCGAACACATCGCCGGGTTTTGCCTGCTCAACGACTGGTCGGCGCGTGACATTCAAGCGTGGGAGTACCAGCCGCTGGGACCGTTTCTGTCCAAGAGCTTTGCCACGACGATCTCGCCCTGGGTGGTAACCGCCGAAGCGCTGATACCCTTCCGCAGCCCCCAGTCACTGCGTCCGGAGGGCGATCCTCAGCCGCTGCCGTACCTGCTTGATCAGAATGATCAGCAGGGTGGCGCGCTGGACATCGAGCTGGAAGTGCTGCTGCTGACCGCGCAGATGAAGGCCGAGGGGCTGGAGCCTTACCGGTTGGGTCTGAGCAACTCGCTGAACATGTACTGGACCGTGGCGCAGATGGTCGCGCACCACAGCGTCAACGGTTGCAAGCTGCAACCGGGCGACCTGCTTGGCACCGGTACGCTGTCCGGCCCTCAGACAGGTCAGTACGGCAGCCTGCTGGAGATGACCGCAGGCGGCAAGCAGTCAGTGGCGTTGCCCAACGGTGAAAAGCGCATATTCCTGGAAGCTGGCGACGAGGTCATCCTGCGTGCCCGTTGTCATCGGGAAGGGCAGGTGTCGATTGGCTTTGGCGAGTGCCGGGGCGTAGTACTCGACTGAAAAACCGGATCAGAAGCCTCAGGGAGTCACTTCGTACCAGCCCAGAAACATGTTCAACGCCGACTCGACCACATCACTTTGCTCCTGAGGGTTGAGCAGTGCGGCATTGAAGGTTACCTGTGGCCAGAATGCGAACGACTTGAGCAACGCGTGCATCTGCGTTGCCGCAAAACCGGGGTCGACAGGCTTCAGGCGACCGCCTTTCTGGGCCGCCCGGATCCACGCGCTGAAGGTTTCTTCGCGCTCATTGATACGGGCCATCCACACTTGAGCACGCTCGGGCGAGTGAATGGTCGCGCCCACCACGACACGCGCCAGGTCGAGAAAATTACTGTTGGTCAGGTTGCGCATCTTGCCCCACAGCAGGTCTCGAAGTTGCTCGCGCAGACTGACATTGGGGTGATAAATCACTTCCGATTGCGGCGGGGCACAGCTCCACAGACGCTGCAGCATCTCGGCGAACAGCTCTTCCTTGCTGGGGAAATGGTTGTAGACCGTGCGTTTGGACACCTCGGCCCGAGCAGCGATGCGGTCCATGCTGGTGACCTCGAAACCACGATCGCCAAATTCGGCAATAGCTGCCTGGACGATGGATTCGCGTTTCTGATCGGTGAGGCGCATGGGTGCGGTCATAGGTTCGCTTCAAACGGACGTTTAGAGAAAGTTACACTCAGCAGTTTACTTGTCGCCAAGGATCATGCAAGCTTAAAACTACACCGTGTAGTGTAAAAAACTGTTACATATCTTTCATCGAGCATCCTGCAACGGGATCACGTACAAAGTATGCACGGCTGGAGCCTCAACCTGTTCCCAGGAGTCAGCAAACCATGGCCTCGACACATCAGAAAAAGGATGCTTCTTCACTGCCTGTCCTGTCCCGTCATGAGGGGCGATATCGGAATCACGCGACGATGAAACCGGCGAGTCTGCTGCGAACACTCCGCATTTTCTGGGATCAGGCATTCAATAAGCCCAAGGACACGCGTCCCGCAGGCGAAATTCCGGTACAGCCGCTGTCGCGTCAGCAGTTGCTGGCAGCGCCGAACAACACGGTGTATCGCCTCGGGCATTCGACGATCCTGCTCAAATTACGCGACCAGTTCTGGCTGACTGATCCCGTGTTTGCCGAGCGCGCGTCGCCGGTGCAGTGGGCGGGGCCGCAGCGCTTTCATCAGCCGCCGATCAGCCTCGAGGAGTTGCCACCGATCAAGGCAGTGATTCTTTCGCACAACCACTACGACCATCTGGATCGTATGGCGATCAAGGCGCTGACCGACAAGACCGAGCATTTTCTGGCACCACTTGGTGTAGGCGATACGCTGATTGAATGGGGCGTACCCGCGCACAAGGTCCGCCAACTGGACTGGTGGCAGTCCACCGAAGTGGCGGGCATCGAGTTCGTCGCTACGCCTTCGCAGCATTTTTCCGGGCGTACGCTGCTCGACAGCAACCGTACCCTGTGGGCGTCCTGGGTGATAATCGACGGCGATCAGCGGATCTTTTTCAGTGGCGACAGCGGCTATTTCGATGGCTTCAAGACCATCGGCGAGCAATACGGGCCGTTTGACCTGACGCTGATGGAAACCGGGGCCTATAACGTCGAATGGCCGCATGTGCACATGCAACCCGAGCAGACGCTGCAGGCGCATCTGGACCTGCGTGGTCGCTGGTTGCTGCCGATTCACAACGGCACCTTCGACCTGTCGATGCACGCCTGGCACGAACCGTTCGATCGTATCCTGGCGCTGGCCTGGGAGCAGAATGTTTCGATCACCACGCCGATGATGGGCCAGCCGTTCTATGTGCAATACCCGTGTCGCGGTTTGACATGGTGGCTGGGCGTCGATGAAGTTGCCGAGCCTGAACCCGAGCCCGAGCAGCACGGCCGAGTAACGAACTGCAAATGCCCTCGGCAGAATGCCTGAAACTGCCCGCGCCATTGCTGAACTGATTTTTAAATAGCAGCACCCAGATTTTGATTTGTCATATGAGCACGCGCCCGGCCTAATCCTGATCATCGAAAGTAATGGTGACGGTATGCAGGTGCGTAGCTTGGCGGTTCGGAATATGGGGTTGATGGTCAGTATCGTACTGGTGGCGCTCAACCTGCGCCCATCGATGGCAGCGGTCGGTCCGTTGCTTGCGGCGATTCGTCTGGAGGTGCCGCTGGGCTTCGGGATGGCGTCATTGCTGACCATGCTGCCGATCATGGCCATGGGGCTGGCGATGTTTTTCGGCATCGGCATCGCGCGTTACCTGGGGACGCATCGCAGCATCCTGCTTTCACTGGTGCTTATCGGCCTGGCAACCCTGGCGCGTCTGGTTCTCGATTCTGCTGTCGAACTGATTTTCAGCGCTGTGCTGGCAGGTCTTGGCATTGCCTTGATTCAGGCGCTGATGCCCGCATTGATCAAATCGCGTTTCAAGGCCAACGTCTCATTGTGCATGGGCCTGTATGTAACCGCGATCATGGGTGGCGCGGCCCTTGCCGCATCATTCAGCCCATTGGTGATGAGCAGCAGCGGCAGTTGGCGCGCTGGTCTGGCGGTGTGGTCGCTTCTGGCACTGTTGGCAGTGTGCGTCTGGTTCGCCCAGCGGCGCGTGTTACAGGTCGACACTTCAAACGCTGCCGGGCCCCGGCAGGCTTTTTTCCATATACCTCGGGCCTGGATGCTGGGAGTTTTCTTCGGCCTCGGTACTGCGTCCTATACCTGCGTACTGGCCTGGCTTGCGCCTTATTACCTGGAGAACGGCTGGAGCGAGCAGGATGCCGGTCTGTTGCTGGGCTTTCTGACCCTGATGGAGGTCGTATCGGGTCTGCTGGTTCCGGCGCTGGCTAACCGCAGTCGCGATAAACGCGTAGCGCTGGCGATGCTGCTGGTGTTGATGATGATCGGTTTTGCCGGGCTGATTCTGCTGCCGCAGCGGCTGGGCCTGCTGTGGACCTGTTTGTTGGGGTTGGGGATCGGCGGTTTGTTTCCGATGAGCCTGATTGTGTCTATGGACCATGCCGATGATCCTCGACAGGCAGGCGGCCTGACCGCATTCGTGCAGGGCGTGGGTTATCTGATTGCCAGCCTGTCGCCGCTGTTTGCCGGAATAATCCGCGACCTGACGGGCAGCTTTGCAGGCGCATGGTGGTCACTGATGGCGTTGGTCGCGATCATGCTGTTGATGGTGGTGCGGCTCGATCCCCGACGCTATGCTGAGCACCTGCGCAGCGCCGGCGTCAAACCGGTCACTATTGGCGAGGGGGCGGCATGATTGCATTTTGATGCTATCTTGTCCGCGTGGACCTGATCGTCCGGTCGCAGCGCCAGCGAGATGCCTCAATGCTCAACAGTAATGCCCTGAGAAAGCTGGACATGCAGGACCTGATGGTCTTTGTCTCGGTGTATGAACAGCGCAACCTGACCCTGGTCGCAGATGCGCTGCATGTCAGTCAGTCAACGGTTAGCTACTGCCTGAAAAAGCTGCGCGCCAACTTCGAAGACGATCTGTTCATCTGCACCCGCAATGGCATGCGTCCGACCCGCAAGGCATTGGCCATGCACGCCCATGTGCAGCAGATTCTCGAGTCGGTCAATTTGTGTCACGACGGCCTGGGCCTGTTTGATCCGACCCGCAGGCAAACCACCTTCACGGTATGTGCCCCCGAGTATTTTGAACTGCTGGTATTGCCGCACCTGATGCGCGACTTTGTCGCCGCTGGCTTTTCGGTAACGGTCAATGTGCAGAAGCTTGAGAAGCAGTTACCCGCCGAGCAATTGAACGATGGTCGTTTTGATCTCGCCCTGTGCTTCGGACCGGGCTTTCACCGAGTCCCGGACGGCCTGGTTTCACAAGTGTTGCTCGAAGATGACCTGGTCTGCGTCATGGACGCCCGGTTCGCGCCGCTCAGCGCCCTGATCGACATTCAGACCTTCATCGGGCACCGCCATGTGTACCCGACGCCATGGACGTCCGACACCAACATGGTCGATGGCTGGCTGCAACGTCAGGGGCTGGAGCGCAACATTGTCGCGCGCGCGAACAGTTACCGCGCGGCGTTGCAATTGCTCGAGGGCACAGATTTCATTCTGGTGCTGCCAAGGCGCATTCAGACGCTGCTGGGCAATGAGCCATGGATTGCCGTGTTCGAGCTGCCGCCGGATCTGCCTGGTTTCAGTCTGGACATGCTGTGGAGCGCTCAGGCCGATCAGGACGAGGCCAGTGGCTGGCTGCGTGAGCAAGTCGTGAAGGTCTGCGCCGAGCGCGGTCTGCTCTGACGCGTGGTCAGTTGCCAGACTTGTCTTTCTGCGGGTCTGGCGAAGTACCAGGCCGCGGTTGCTCGCCCTGTTGATTGAGCTGTTTGTTCTTCTCGCCCACCTTGCCGGCGTTTTCCGGTTTGTGCTCGAGGTCTTCGCGTTTGGATTCATCTGCCATGACCGTATTCCTTTTTGTCGGGGGGTGTGGTGATTGGTCAGTGTGGCGGGTGCAAGATTCGATTTAAATGACGCGCGGTTCATTGTCCGGTGCTGTTAGCGTCGGACGCTGAACCGCGCACATCGATCAGCTCAACAGAGTGATCAAGTCTTTGGCCGCCTGCGCAGAGCTGGCCGGGTTCTGGCCAGTTACCAGCTTGCCATCGGTCAGCACGTAGACGCCCCAGTCGTCGCCCTTGGAATAGTCACCGCCCAGTTGCTTGAGCGTGTCTTCGACCAGAAAAGGCACGACATTGGTCAGGCCGACCGCTTCTTCTTCACTGTTGGTGAAGCCTGTGACACGGCGGTCCTTGACCAGCGGTTGGCCGTCCGGCGACTTTACGTGACGCAATACGCCAGGTGCGTGGCAGACCATCCCGTGTGGCTTGTCTGCATTGGCAAAGGCCTCGATCAGCGCGATGGAGTCCTTGTCTTCAGCCAGGTCCCACAGCGGGCCGTGACCGCCCGGGTAGAACACGGCATCGAAATCGGCCGCATTGACGCCAGACAGAAGGCCCGTATTGGCGAGCGCTTTCTGCGCATCGGCATCTTTGGAGAAGCGCTTGGTGTCGTCGGTCTGAGCGTCAGGCTCATCGCTTTTCGGGTCCAGCGGTGGTTGACCGCCTTTCGGAGAGACCAGCGTAACGTCGGCCCCTGCCTCTTTGAATGCGTAATACGGCGCGACGAACTCTTCGAGCCAGAAACCGGTTTTCTTGCCGGTGTCGCCCAGTTGGTCATGGGATGTCAAAACCATCAGGATTTTCATGTGCATGCTCGTCTTCGAAGGGTGAGAGGGTGTAGACAGGCGAAACCCTCAAGTGTTGTGAGAATTTTTTACCTCCGGAACAAGCAGGGCCGGATGTCGGCACAATCGCTTGCGTCGACATCCGGCCCTGTTTCACCGCTGCGTTGGAGAAGCGTCAGATGAGGATCATTGCTCCTTGGTCAGATCCACCAGCGGCTCTTTGCGCACCTCAGTCTCGCGACCGTCCTGAATGCTCTTGACCTGGCCAAGCGCCTTGTCGACCGCGCCCTTGTCAGCCAGCAGGCTGTAGCTGATCTGGAACTGACGTTGCTCTTTGGACGCTATGGTCGGTACCAGATTCAGCGGACGCTGGAAGCGGCGGTTGTAGGAGAAGCTGGTGCCCGGTTCCAGCCCGGTCACGTAACCCTGGCCTTTGGTGTCAGTGTTTTTCCACAGTGAGAACACCGGCAACTGCCTGGTATTGAAACCGACCGACACACCCAGGTTGCCCGCCTTATTGTGCAGCACGGTCAGCGTATCGCCCTTGGCATCGCCATAAGGCACGACGTTGTAGACCGTTTCGTCGTAATCCGGCGTCGGCGCACGGTAGGTCTGCCAATCGCCCAGATCACCCTTGGCTTTCTCGTTGAACGGTGAAACCTGCTTGACCGGTGCTTCGAAGCGCGCCCCTTGCTCGAGGAACGGTGTGCTGAAGTTACTGTGGTACAGCGCCTGGTATTCTTTCGGATAATCGCCATTGTTGGTCAGCGTATCGTTGAGCGAAAAGCTCGTGCTGCCTGGCTCGGTGACCAGTTCGGTTTGCACTGAAAAGTCGACCTTCTTGAACGCCTGCTCCTTCAATTCACCCTTGAGGCGGATCGCGTAAGGCGGCTTTTCGTCGATCTGCAGCGTCACTTTGCTGGCCGGAATGTTGGCAGCGCGACCATGCAGGGTCAGCAGTTCGCCATTGTCCATGCCCGGGTGGCCCACCCACTCGTATCCGCAACGGGTCACCAGTTCGTTGAAACCCTCCAGCCAGCCCAGCCCGCCGCGGCCATTGAGTTCGATAAACGCCGGATTGACTACATCCTTGACCGGCGAATCCCAACCCATACGTACATCACCTACCGATGCCTGCAGCACATTCATGCCGCGGGTAGGCACCACCGAAATCTTCATTGTGCCGTTATCGATATCAATGATGCTCACGCCTTCCTGACGACCGCCGTGCAGGGTTCGCATCGTGACAGTGAACGGCTTGTCGGTCTTGACGCCCAGTTGCTGACTGGTGATCTGCTGATTCTGCGCAGCCTTGTCGGTGTCGAGCAGCACGTAATCCCAGGCAAACACACTGGAAGCGGCTGTGAGGGCACCGAGGCCCACGAGCAGGGGAAGGGATTTCATGGTGGTGGTCCTTCTGTAATTATTGGAATTATGGTGCTGCATATCGTTTGAACAGCTATTTAACGCCTAGTTAATCGATTCAGCAATGGGCCGAGTCCAGGCAAAGCGCTTTTCAATCACCATGGCACTGAAGACACGGAGTGCGACGTTATCGAAGTAACTCGCCGAGGGGCGAAAAGGTGACCTGAGTCGAGCCCCAATTCACCTTACACCACAGAACCGGCGTGTGACGCGGAGCGGCACGATAGTCATATCTGAATCGTGCCTTTAACCGGATTGCTCTAAGCGCTTTTCAATCACGATGACACTGACGACGCAGAGTGCGACGTTAGTGACGGCTGAGTCCTGGCGCTGATCCGGGGGTAGCCTGGCAGGACGCCAGGCTAGCCGCACCGGACCATGGATGGTCCGTTGCGGCGACCCCCGGATCAGTGCCAGGGCGAAGGAACCCGACGAAGTCGGGCCGGAAACAGGAGCGGGGACTTTGCTTACTTTGGTCCCTCAAAGTAAGGCGCCGTAAGGGCGCAAAGGTGACCTGAGCCGAACCTCAATCCACCTGAAATAACAGAACCGCCGTATGACGCAGAGCGTCACGAACTGCATTCCCAAACGGTGCGTGAGGAACGAGGGGTACCTCTGCCAAACTGTCGTGACTCAAGTGAGCATAGGCATGCCCGACGCCCGTTTTCGAACCTGCGGTACTCAGCCATTAATAACGGATGCGTTGCAGGAACGGTCATTGAGGCTCAGGTGACTGCCCCCGGACCTGATCGGCCGCCTCACCCAACAACCGCTCGATCTGCGCATGCTCCCAGCCACTGAGCAAACTGACCGGGTCGGTGCGCAACCAGCTTTCGAACGAGCCCTCCCGGCCTTGCGGACAGCAGCACGCCCGACAGCGCATCGGGCTGCCATCGGTTATTTCCAGCATCAGCAGCCAGCCGTCGATATCGACCTGTTGCAGCCCGGAGCCGGAGGTTGTGCCGATAAGCCTCAACGACCGTGTGCCCATCGCAGCATCCCGCAGTTGCTGATACACCTCACGAGTCGTCAGAGCTTTCAAAGGCGTCACCCGATTCCATTTTTTTGAGTAAAGCACGATTTCGAAGCGTGCAGGATGAGATAACTGTCAGCTCAAACGCCCTTCAGGGCGCCGCGCCAAACAGGCGCTCGATCTCGGGCCGGGTCTGATTGATCGCACCCAGTTGGCGGATCAGCTCGGCCTGTCTGCTGCCACGTATGCCTGCGGTGGTCATGACCGCGTCGCGCACGTAGGTATAGACACCGCTGACGCCAAACGGCGTGATGTAACGCACGTGCTCGCTGATCCCTCGAGTGATGGCCTTAAAGTGCTCGCTGGCGTAATAGGTTCGACGGGCCCAGGCCGATTCGAACACCAGTTCCATCATGATGATGTTCAGGCGTGACGCCTCGACCTTGTGATCAACGTCGGGCGCAGGCGGTGCCGGCTGCGCGTTGTCGTAGGGTTGCGCGAGGTGCAGGCGCAGTTTGAGTACGGCATCGGCACCGGCCATTTCATTCGCGAGCTTTTCAATGGCCTTGCGGGCGGCGGGCAGGTCATCGCTGGCGAGATGGAAATGCAGGTGCATTTTGTCCAGCGTCGCCGTTTCGTTGGGAATCGGATCGGGCAGTCGATCCACCAGTGTGCTGGAGCCATCCGGCACGTCGTAAGCAATGGTTTGCTCAAACATGTTCTGCTCGTCGGAGAACAGCAGAGCGCTGGCGTCCTTGAATTGTCGCTGACTTTCGGCGGATAGAAAGCCGATCTCCACACCGCCATCCAGCACGTAGCCCGGCAGTGGCGTGACGCCTTCGATCAGCGGCCATAAATGACCATCCTTTTCACGCGTCAGGTGATGCTGCACATACCAGCCAAGGCCCTCAAGCCTGGCGCACAAAGGGCCGTGGACATCGCGCCAGTAGGTGGCGAACAAGTCATGGGGAACGCCGTTCCTGCGCAACACCGTGGTATACGAATTGATAACGATGTTTTCATCGCGAGCGCCGTAGTTACCGGAAAATTCTGAGATATGCATGAGTGCTCTTTGTCCTGAAGATGTTTCTCTCAGGCGCTTCGTCCGCGAGGTAAGTTCAAGGGAAATTACCGGCGGACACATTGGCTCGAAGCGATGCAGGGCGAGACGAACAGATGTCCCCGGTAGGCGCCTGCCAGAGTACGTGCCGACACCACCGACCACATCAGTGCCAGCAGCGCGACAAGCCCGGTACCAAACACGTCGAAAAAGCTCAGGTGCAGGGTAGCGCCGAGTTTGAGCGTCGCCAGCGCATACACGCCGAGCGGGAAGGTAAATGCCCACCAGCCCAGATTGAATTCGATACCCTGCTTGAAGTAACGCGCGGTGATCAATACAGCCAGCGCCAACCACCATAGCCCCAGCCCCCAGAACAGCGTACCGACCATCACACCGATGCCAGCCACCACCGTGCCGAGCGACGCCAGGCCGTGGGCGGCAAAGATGACCGGGGCCTCGTTGCCCATCACCAGCATGCCCAATGCGCCTGTGCCGATAGGGCCAAGTGCCAGCCAGCTCGACGCCGCCATGCTTTCATGAGGCAGTTTGTGCAATGCCAGACGCAACAGCAGAATCACCAGAATGCTCAATGCCACCGGTACCGAGTAGGCCCACAACACGTAGCTGGTGATCAGCACGGTGAACTGCGAATCAGCGGCTGCGAGGTGCGGGGTCAGCAGTCCGCCGCAGGCTGCTGCAACTTCTGCTGCCACCACTGGCAACAGCCAGACAGCGGTCATCTTCTCGATACTGTGTTCCTGACGGGTAAACATCATGAACGGAATCAGCACGCCACACGCCAGGGCCATTGCTACATCCAGCCACCACAATGCTTCGGCCAGCGGCACGATGGCAGTGCCCCAGCGCGCCGGGCCATACACCAACAGGCCGCTGATGACAGTTGCCAGCCCCATGGGAATGGTGCCGAAGAACATCGACACGGTGGAATGCCCGAACACCTGACGCGCCTCGTCGAAAAACAGCAGCCAGCGACTGGCGTACATAACGCTGAAGAGGGTGAACAGGCCGATGTTCAGGAACCATAACGCTTCACCCAGCGTGCGCCATGCAGCAATGTCCCCCGGCAGTTGCGCCAGCGCCAGTGACAAAATTCCGGTGCCCATAGTCACTGCGAACCAGTTGGGGGTGAATTGTCGAACGGCCTCCAGCGGGCTCGTCAGCGCTGCGAGAGGCGCGTTGCCCTTGTTGATAATGGTGAACCTGCTCATGGCCGTGTCCTGCTGCTGAATGGGAACAGGTTTTCAGTCTACGCAGTCACAGAAAATCTTCTAAACGGGTAATCTATCTTCTTGTTACCTGATTTTCAGGTAGGTTTGCCCGGCTACGGAGTTCAGCCTTGAGACTCAACCTGCGTCAATTACAGATTTTTTGCGCAATCACCCGCTGTGGCAGTACCACCAGCGCGGGTCATGCCTTGTCTTTGTCCCAGTCGGCTACCAGTGCGGCATTGAACGAGCTGGAAAGTGCGCTGGGCACCCGGCTGTTCGACCGGGTAGGCAAGCGGCTGGTCCTCAACGATAACGGCCAGACATTGCTGCCACGTGCCATGAAGATGCTGGAAAACGCCCAGCAGATCGAAGACAGCTTTCTATTGCCGGGCGCGACCTTGAATGCTCGCCTGCGAATCGGCAGTAGCAGCACCATTGGCAATTACGTCGTGCCGCAGATAGTCGGCGCACTGCGCAGTTCGACGCCTCTGCTGCGAGTCGATGTGGACATCGGCAACAGCACACTGATTGCTCGCAAGGTCGCGCAGTTTGAAATCGATATGGGCCTCATCGAAGCACCGTGCCATCTGCCAGAGCTGATCGCCGAGCCATGGCTGGTCGATGAAATGGTCATTGTTGCCGGCAGCGCTCATCCGTTGGCTCGACAACAGCAGGTTTCACTGGGGGAGCTGCAAAACGCTGAATGGCTGTTGCGTGAGCAGGGTTCGGGGACCCGGGAGGAGGTCGAGCACTTGTTGCTCAGGCATTTGCACGATCTGCAGGACATGCGCCAGGTAGGCAGTTCTGAAGCAATAATGCGCACCCTCGCTCAAGGCATTGGCATCAGTTGTCTGTCTCGTCGTATCGTCGCTGATCTGCTGCTGAGCGGGCAATTGCGCACGCTCGCCAGCCCGCTGCCGCCGCTCAATCGTCGGTTCTTCATGATCACTCACCGCGACAAGTTCGTCTCACCGAGCCTGGAGCGGTTCAGGGAGGCCTGTCGGCAGTCTGCCGATCAGGCAGGCACGTTGCGCCATGGTTTGAGCCACAACGCCAGCCCGAGCAGCAGCAAAGCGCCGTAAACACAGCTCAGGCCCAATTGCAGCCAGGTGTCGTGAAGCGGGTGCAGGAGCAGGGCGGCGAAGATCATCAGCAGGCTGGCCAGCAGCCAGTGACTGCGCCACGGCAAAACGCCGAGCAACGCCTGACGGCGCATCAGCAGCACGCCTGTGACCAGCGCGCCGCCCAGCGCCGCGATGGCGATACCGGTCAGGCCGAAGACAAAGGGCAGCGTCGCCAGCAGCAGCGCGTTACACAGACTGCCGATCAACTCGCAGTTGAGCGGCAGGCGCGTGTCACCGGCGGCGTAGGCGTAGCGCGCCAGCAAGGCGTTCCAGGCACCAAACATCAGCGGCACGGCAAACCAGGCCAGCAGCTCAGGCAACGGACCCTCATGGCTCTGATTGGGCAGCAACAGGGTCACCAGCGCACCGGCCGCACCGATCAGCCCGGCTACGGCCGGCAGGGTCAGTAATGTGGCGCTGCCCAGCCCGCGTCTGAGTAGCGACAAACGCTGCTCGCCCGCGCTGCCGCTCATCAGTCCGAGCAGTACCTGGTTCAGGCTCATCAATGCAATGAGCGGCAGGTTGATCAGTTTGCGCGCCAGATTGACCCAGGTTACCGCGCCTTCACCGAGCAACGACGCGACCATTCGCTCAAGCAAGGCAAGGCCCTGGCTGGCCAGGTTGCTGCTCAGCAGTGGACCGATGCGTTGCAGCAGTTCGCGCACGGCACCGGCTTCTGATTGCCACTGCCAGGGTCGCCATCCCGAACGATACAGGGCAGGCAACAACACGCCCGGCATCAGCACGCTGCCCAGTACGCACGCGCTGGCTAGCCCGGTCGATGTTGCGGCGTGGCTGAACGTGGCGAGGTAGATAACGGGCGGCAGGTTGAACAGCAGCGAGCCGAGCCCGGTCAGCACGAAGCGCGAACGGGCCTGCAAAGGTACGCAGAACAGCGCGTGAAGCATGAAGCCGGGTGCGCACCAGGCCAGCCAGCGCAGGCCGCTGGCTGCCTGTGCATAGCCGTCGGCGTCCAGCCCTGGACCGATAAGACGCACCAGAAACCCTGCACCGATCGCCAGCACTGCGCTCAATGCCACCCCGGTCAATAACAAACGCGGTGTCATGCCGCCCAGCCAGCGTTGTTGCCGGTCAGCCGGACGCTGCTGATAAAGGGGCAGGGCGGCAGCGCTGAGCAGCCCCGCGGCCAGTGACATGCGCAGCGCTTCGGGCAAAAACATCGAGACCAGAAAGGCATCGCTCTGACTGCCGGCACCCCAGGCTGCTACCAGCAGCCATTCACGGGCAAAACCGGCTGCCAGGCCGGTGAGGGTGGCCAGTGTCAGCCAAAGTGTCGAGCCCAGCATCGCGCGCCCTGCCGATCAGTGAAACAGGGTGAACAGGCCTTTGCCGCCCACCTTGTAGTTGAGGCCGCGGGCGCGCTCACCCTTGACCTCGGCATTCGGCCCGCTGACGATCGCATACGGCGCGACAGGTTTGGACACCACACTGTTGCCGCCCACTACCGCGCCTTCGCCGATGTCTGCACCGAACGAGAGCAGCGCGCGGCTGCAGATCCATGCGTAGTCGCCGATGAACACCGGCCCGCCGACCGCCCAGAATTCGGGCTCGGCGAGGTCGTGTCCACCCGCGATAATCAGCACGTGTGAAGCGATGGTGACGTGATCGCCAATCACCAGCCCGCCACGGGCGTCAAGCTGGCAGTGCCAGCCCACGGTGGTGTCGTTGCCGATGCGCAGGCTGTCGACGCCCAGCACCTCGGTATTGCGCCACACCGTCGAACCCTTGCCGATTTTCGCTCCACCGATGCGCAACCACAGCAGGCGCAGGGTATGGCTGGGGATCTTGCAGATCAGGATGTTGTAAGCCTGTTCCCAGGTACGCAACATGCGGTCACGCAGGGTCGGCCAGTTGATTCCGTACAAAGGAATCAGCGCACCCAGGGTTTCGCTGGACAGCAGCTTGTAGAAGCGCCGCGCCAGCGGGTTTTCGATTCTTGGTTCGATATTCAGGTAGCAGATGAACGACAGGGTGCGATCCTTGATACGTGTTTCAAAGCACACTTCGTTGTCCAGCATCCACTGGTAGGCGGCTTCCAGCTCTTCGAGCGGCACCGCCATCTTGCGCGCGTAGTCGGGCAGTGCCTCTCTGAGATTATGAGAATGCATCATGCGGTGTTTCATGAGGAGGCTCCCGGCTCGGGTGAGGCGTCAGGGTGTTGAGGAGGCGTCGTGGTCCTGGCGCGCAGGCGTCTGGTTTCGTGCAGGCTGATGCCGACAAATAGCCAGAACAAGGCAACCAGCACGCTGGTGAAACTGAAGTAGTGGTCAAACAGGCCGCTGAACAAAGCAGACAGCACGCCCGTGGTGCAGCCCAGCGCAATGGCGTTTTCCCGAGTCAGCACTACCCGGTCGCTGCCTGGGCGAACTTCTTTCCACCAACTGATGGTCACGGCGATGAACAGCAACATGCCCGGCAGGCCGATCTTGTAGATGAAGTTCAGCCACAGGTTGGAAATACCGAATTTTGTATAGCCCAGTACCGGCGGGTCGACCTTGAAGCCGATGCCGAACGGGAAGGTGGCGACTGCGTCGGGAAAATGACTGTATTCCAGGAAGCGAATCGCGGTACTGGCGTCGTCGGAGGTGAACAACCCCATCAGTCGGTCCTGCAGCGGCGGGTAGAACGCCAGCAGGAAAATACCGGCGACCAGTCCGCCCATCAACAGCCGTCCCAGATGCGGAATGCGTCGTCGGGCCATCAACAGCATCACGGCGATCAGGCTCAGCAGCGCGCCGCGTGAGCCGGTCAGCAACAGACCGATGGCACCCAGTGCCGCCACCGTCAGGCCCAGCCTGCGCGCCGAGCCGGTGCGCGTCATACCGAAGCAGAATGCCAGTGGCAGCAACATGGCCAGAGCACCGCCTGCCACGTTGGGGTGCATCCACGGTGAGCCCATGCGGCTGGCAAGCGAAAGCAGGCTCTCGCTCAAGATGTCTGCACCGCTGTAGCCCAGGCTGCCTAGGATCGGAATGATGGCGGTTGCCGAGCCTTTGGTCACATACACCGAGATCGACAGCACCAAAAGCAGCAAAGTCCCGCCGAGCAGCGCCATGACCGCCTTTTCCAGGGTCTTGAGGTCGGTCAGCAAGCGCGGCACCAGAAACAGGATAGACAGGTTGAACAGCCAGCGAACCCAGTTGATCGGGCCGTTGCCGTCGGCGACGACGGTCAACTGGCCGACCAGAAACGGGAACGCACTGAACAGCATCAATGCCACCAGCAGTTTTTCGGTGCTCAGCATTTTGGGCACAGTGTTGCGTTCCTGAAAGACTGCATGCAGCAGGTAGCTGGCCCAGGTCAGCATGATCAGCGCTTCGGACACCGTGGTACGAACGCCAATCTGAATTGTAGAGTAGGGCAGGAAGGTCCCGATCAGGCAGAACAGCACGAGCCCACGGACCGGGCGGCGAATGATCGTGGCCGCCGCTGCCAGACCGATTGCTGCCGCCACGACGAACGGTGCAGGCAGCATGCAGATCATCACACCGAATATCAGGCTGAACATCAGCCCCAGGGGTAAGGCCAGTGGCATCAGCGCAATTCCTCCAGCGTCGCGTGCACGCGTTCGCAAAAGGCTTTCAACTGGTAGCGCTCTGTCCATTCCCTGGCAACTGCGGGGTCCTCTTCGGGCGCATGCGACAACGTGCCCATCAGTCTGATCAGGTTGCCACTGTCGACAGGTGAAAAGCGCGGGCTGTCGGGCGGAGCGATTTCATCCAGCGAAGAGCCGGTGGCCACGGCAACCGGCGTGCCTGTGTTCAGTGCTTCGATCACCGGTAGCCCGAAGCCTTCGCTTCTGGACGGCTGCCAGAGTCGCTCGGCACTTTGGTAGACCGCGTGCAGTTCTGCATCGCTCAGGCCGCTGAGCACGTGCAGGCCCGGTAACTGGCGCTGGGCTTCGGTCAGCGGATCGTCGCCACCGACCAGTACCAGTTCCGGGGTGTCGACAAATTGCATGCGTGCGGTCTGCCAGGCATCCACGAACCACTTGATGTTCTTGCGCGGTTCGCGTGTGCCCACGCATAGCCAGTAACGCAGGGGCATTCGCAGTTGGCTGATATCAGCCGGCTCACCCTTGAAACCTTCTACCAGCAACGGCACCACGCGCAGCTTGCCTTTGACCCTGGGAAACAGGCGCGCGACTTCGTTGGCAGTGAATTGCGACGGCACCCAGATCTGGTCGGCCACTTTCAGCGACCAGGCAATCGACAGGTAGTCGGTCAGCCGGTAAATCCTGGCTTTCAGTCGTGAGCCGTGACTGTTGTGCTGAGTGATCTGAAACAGATCGTGCAGCTGTAATACGTAGCGCATGTCAGCCGGTTTGCGCCCCAGCGGCAGGCCCATGTTGATGTTGGCGAAGTAGATCTGCACCCCGGCATCACGCAGGGCGCCCGGCAGGAACATGCCTTCGAAGCGCAAGCGATCCGGCAGGCGATGAACCGAGTCCAGTGGTGCCGCCCAGCGTGGGGTGTGCATCAAACGGCGTACCGGATGATCGTAGGGGGCCACGCCGAACAGCTGCAATTGCACGTCCGGATGTTCACGAAACGCCTGTTCCAGCGCGAAATTCTGGCGACCGATGCCGCTGATGGGGTAACCGGCTGCCGCGCGGTAGTCGAGTCCTATACGCATGAGCGCGATCCTTGCTTGGGGAGCGAAAAGCGGGTGTAGATCACTTCCAGCTGGGCGGCCGAAACGGACCAGTCGTGCCGGGCACGCACATAAACGCGGCCGGCTTCGCCAATCTGGTCGAGCCGTAACGGTTTATCGGTGTATTCAACGATCAGGGTTGCCAGCCCGGACGCGTCTTCGCTGCCCAGGTAATGTTCGCCATTGGTGACCGACAACCCGGAAACGCCTTGCGCGGTAGTGACTACCGGCAGTCCGGCGGCCATGGCTTCCAGTGTCTTGAGCTTGGAACCGCCGCCCTGGCGCAGGGGCGCGAAGAACATTGAGGCACTGGCCTGCAAGACGCGCAGGTCAGGTACGAAACCCAGCCATTCGATACGCGGGTCAGGCCAGCGTTCACGCCAGGCTTCAGGCAGCCCGAAGCCGCCGATGGCAAAGCGCACAGCAGGTGCCTGAGCCCAGACCAGCGGCATGATTTCGTCCAGCGCCCATTCGATGGCATCGATATTGGGGCCATATTCGTAGTTGCCGATGAACAGCAGGCGATGGCTGTTTCGGTCCGCATGAACGCTGGCGTAGTAAGCGCAGTCGACGCTGTTGACGACATAAGACGTGGCCCTGCCGCTCAAGCGCGACAGCACCTTGGCGTCGTCTTCGGTGACCGCGATCAACTCGCCGGTCTGGCGAAATACCCGGGTTTCCCAACGCCGGTAGCGCCAGCGGTCATACACGGCGAAGGCATTGGCCCAGCGTGGCAGGCGGTCGTAACTGGCAGCGCCAAGGTCTGATTCAACATTATGTTCGGTCAGCACGAACGGTTTGCCCGAACGCTTGAGTACGCGTTCGAATGGCTGAAAGAAATAGGTGTGCTGCAACTGGATGATGTCCCAGTCCTCTTCAAGCAATTGCTCGAAGACTTTTTCCAGTTTCGGGGCGTAGCCGTTGACGCTGGCGAGCATCGGCGCAGGTGCAAACGCCACGGCCAGCAACGTGCGCAGGCTTAACAGCGGGCGTCGATCGATCACGATCAAGCGCTCCAGCCAGGGTTCCAGTGCCGAACGAGCGCTATCGTCCAGCGCGTTCTTGGACTGCACCAGCAGGGTGATGCGATGGCCGCGCGCTGCCAGATTGCGCAGCAAATGGTATTCCCGGGTTTTGCCGCCGCTGGTGGTAGGCCAGGGCAGGTAAGGGAGCGTCCATAGAATTCGCATACTCAGGGCTTCCATTCCAGAATTTGCAGAGTCGGCTTCAGCAGCAGAGTGACACCCTGGCTTGCGGACAATGGAGTGCGGCTGCCGCTCAGCGGGTCATGCACGACCGCGTCGGTGATGTTCGGGAAATTCAGCGAGGTGCCGGTCGCACTCCAGAACATCAGTAGATGAGTGCCATCGTCACGGGTCCACGGCACTGCGTACAGATCGTCCGGTACACGGCTCACTGCGGGCGGCTCGGCGGGTTGCAGGCGCGGGCCGGTGATCTTGAGAAAATTCTGCAGTGCGGTGTAGACCGGTTTGGGGCTGGCTTGCAGGTCAAGCAGGCCGTAACCCTGATCGCGGGCCGAGGCGCGCTCATCCAGATCACTGAGATTGAACAGGAAGATGCGCTGAAAATCCATCGCACTCATCAGTGCCAGACGGCGCAGGGTGTAGTCGGCCTGACCTGAAGTGCCAATCAAATGTTGCATCTCCACTGGGCCTGCATAGCTTGACCAGCCCCATTCAGTGGCCCACACCTGCTTGACGCCATTGCTGTGCAGCAACTGGTTCATGGCATTGGCGCGCACCAGAAAATCGCGGTCCGGTAGCGAATCGCCTTCGGGGTACTCGGAGTACGGATGGTATGCCGCCACGATGTTCTGCTGGCCCAGGCCATTATCGAGCAGGGTCTGCATCATGTAGCCAGAGGTACTGTGCATCTGACTGTAATAAGCCATGCCCGCAGTGACGATGGTCTTGTCCGGCAGGGCGGCGCGAATCGCGCTGGCAGTGGTGGTCAGCAGGCGTCCATAGGCGGTCGGGTCTTCCTTGGGCAGCCAGACAATGTTCGGCTCGTTCCAGACCTGCCAGTTGTTCACCTGTGGATAGCGCTGGGCCAGGGCGGTCATGCGTGCGGCAAATACGTTGAAATCCGTGGGCGGATACTGATCGCGGCTTTTCGCACCGGCCGGTGCGCTGCTGGCGAAAGGTGCCGCGCCCACCAGATAAGCCACCGTGTTGTAGCTGTGCGCCTTGATTGCGGCCATGGCGGCATCCAGCTCGGTCAGTGCGTAGTGATCCTTTTGCGGCTCGATCACCGGCCAGTGAATGGTCAGGCGCACCCAGTTGAGGCCCAGTTCGTCCAGGCGGCTCATCTGTTGTTGATAGATATCAGGCGCAAAGTACTGAAACTGCACATTGACGCCCAGAAAGTCCGCCCAGACCACCTCGCGAGGTGCCTTGAGGACCGTTGCCGCGTGGGCCGCGCCAGTCATTGCTGCGCTGAGCAGTGCGCTCGCGACGATTTGCCGGAATCTGGATGGACGCTGCATGTCACTTCTCCTCGCACGCCTGGCGGAATACATCCCGAAAATGCTCTGCGGTGTGGCTCCAGACTCTGGCCTTGCCCATGTGCGAGGCGTTTTCGGCCCATTTTTTGACCAGCTCCGGATCCGCGCAAGCTTGCGTCAGAGCCTTTGCCAGTCCGTCCACATCGCCTTGCGGATAAATCATGCCGTTGCCGTGCGAGACTTCTTCGGCAAACGAGCGTGCATCAGAAGTAATCACGCCCCTGCCACACGCCACCGCCCATGACAGCGCGCCGCTGGTGCCGCGCAGTTTGCCCAGAAGCTTCAGTTTGCTCGATTCGCGATAAGGCAGGACCATCACGTGATGGGCCTGGATTACCTGCGGGATCTGCTCGGCAGGCAGGTCCAGTTGCCAGTCGATCAGATCGACAAGGCCCAGTTGGCGGATACGCAGGCGCAGTTGCTCCAGGTAGCTGCCGGACGGGCCGAAGGCCATTTCCGGCTCGCTGCCGCCTGCCAGGGTCAGGCGTACGGTCGACCTCAACGCAGGCTGCGCGGTGAAAACGCTGGCCAGCGCATCAAGCAGGTCTTCGATTCCCTTGCCGCGATAAATGAAGCCGAAATACAGCAGGCGCAATGGCTTCAGAGGTGGTAGCGGGGCGGGAGCGATGGCAACGTTGCCGTGACTGATCACCGCCATCTGTGCGGTTTTCAGCCCCATGCGCTGACGCAGGCTCTGGCTGCCCGCCTGGGTCAGTGTCACCAGACGGGTCATGTGCTGCGCCAATTGCCGTTCTTCACGCAGGCACAGCGGGTCGGCCAGCACCGTCGCCATTTCCGGCAGCGGTGAGCGCATGCCGCTGGCGATCGATAAGGGCCATGGCAGTTTTTCGCGCCGCCACACCAGCCGCTCGGGATCGTGCACTGTCGCGGTCAACGGCAGCTTCGGGAAGCGTCGACGCAAGGCACGCAGGGCCTGAAACTCTGCCAGCCGTCCGCCGCCCAGTTCGGCATGGACCAGATCGATTTCGCTCCAGTCCGTTTCGGCCACGCGCCGTTCTGCGGCACGTGGATCGTTGCCGACACCCAGCAGCGGTGTACTGACCTGCAGGCCGAGGCTTTCGAGCGCATGCCGCAGGTGACCGGCATAATCGGCGATGCCGTTCTGCTCGGGTGGCAGCGGCGCAAGCAGGGCAATGCGCATCAGCCTCGGCTCCCGATCCGTTTGAGGAAGTTAAGTACCTGCTCCGGTACCTCGAAACGACGGCGGTTGATAATGATGCCGTCGACTTTCTTGAATGCGGTGTTGAGGTTATTCAAGGTGTCTTCCAGCATCGGCACGGTGGTGTCTTCGGCACGCACCACCAACACGATCAGGTCAGCCTTGCGTAGCAGCACAAAAGCATCCTGATTGGCGGAAAGTGCCGAAGCGTTGATCAACACGATTTCGCCAGGACTGGCCGGCCCGCGGCCTTCGGTGCGGACCTGATGACCCTGTTCGATCAGCAAGGTGCTGAGCCGCTCGATCACGAACGACACGCCCGCGCCTGACTTGACCGAGGTGAAGCCGATGGTCAGGCCGCGCTCGTCTACCTGATCGAGCGGCAGAATGCCGTATACCCGGTGCAAATTGGAGGTGAAGGCTGCACTGCGCTCCTGAGCACGTTCCAGGTCGGGCAGACTGGTCCAGACCGGGACGCCGAAGCTGCTCTCGATCTTGTCGCCGTCGTGGATGCGCTGGTCCAGCAGGTAGAAGAAGTAAAGCGCCACGGCACCGACCACAATACTCAGCGGGAATGCCAGAAACAGCATCAGCAGGCTTTTCGGGAACACCCGGCTGGGGTTGAAGGTGGCGTCTTCGATGGTCGCGATATTGCTGATCTGGCTGTTGTCCAGCTCACGGTCAATACGCGATTTTTCCAGGCTGTCCTTGTACAGCGCATAGCTTTTCTCGGCCGCATCCAGTTCGTTCTGCAGGCGCGAAAGCTCCGGCTCCAGATTCAGTGCCTGCTGGCGGTCGCTTTCCAGCTGCGCGATCTGCGCATTTTGCTGAACGAGCTGGGTTTGCAGGCGCGCGTAGCTGGTCTGCTGATCGGCGTACACGTTCTGCATGCGGTTGTAGATGGGGTTGGGAGTGATGCTTTCAGAGCGCTGGACGGTGGCTTCCTGTTCCTTGAGCAGCTTCTTGAGGTTGTTGACCTCCTCATTGATCGCCCGGATTGGCGGCGCCTCTTCCTTGAACGAGCGGAGCATTTCCTGACGCTCCACTTCCTTGCCATTGATGCGGTTCTGCAAGTCCTGGCGATTGGGGTTCAACGCCAGTTCGCGACCTGCCGAGACTGTCTTGGGCTGCTCTGCCAACTGCTTTTTCAGCAGGTCCAGGCCGGCCTTGGTAGACGCAATGGAACGGGTTGTGTTGTTGCGCTCGGTACGCAGATCGTTGAGCCCCTGCGAGGTATCCGCCAGGCGCTGGGAAATGCTCACTGCGCTCAACTGGTTCAGGTAATTCTGGATTTGCTTCTTGTACTCGATGATGTTCGCGCCGGTCGTTTTCACTTCCGATTCATAGAACGCGTACAGGCTGACCCGGCCCAGTGTCTTTGTGCGTTGCAACTGGTACTCGGTGATCCAGGTCCTGAGCACGGTCTGGGCGATGTCCGGGTCGTTCCAGGTAAATCTCAGCTCCATCACCGACGAGCCCGGTTCGTGGCTGACCTTGAAGTTTTTCTCCAGATCCTCGGCCAGGCGTTCGGCCTGCGAGCGATGCTCCACCAGACCGATAAATTGCAGAACGTTGCGTACGCCGTTGACGACTGCCCCGACGACTGCCTTGAGGCCGTTTTTCACCGACGCCAGAACGCCGGTTTCAGGCGGCACCATAGACAGCTCGGCGAGGTATTTTTCGGACACGGCACGCATGATCGGCCGCCCGCTGAGCATGCGCTCTTCGTCGAGCAGCGGATCACGCAGGCCGCTCGGTATAACGATAGCCTGACGGTCGGACAGCTCGATAGGTACAGTGCTGCTGTCACGGCCGGGCTTGACCAGCAGCAAAGCTGTGGACTCGTAGCGGTTGGGGAGCAGAAACGCGCCCAGAAGGATGATGACGAAGGTCGCCAGCACGGTGATCCTGACTTCGCGCTTGAAAATGAACAGCAGGCGCAGCAGGTCGCGGAATGAGCGGATGTTGATCATGTCTGTTTCCCTGACAATTAATTGTTGTTGCGCAGCTCGTAGTTCATGCCCAGTCCGATCGACTTCGCGAAGGGGATCAGCTGGTTGAAATACAGGGATACGCCGTCAACCTTGTTGCCGACCGATGATTTGGGAACGAACACGATATCGCCACGTTTCAGCAGTACCGGCGCTGTAGGGCCACCCGCACCGCCCGCCCAGAGAAACTTGCTGTAATCAAAGAAATAGGTCTTGTAGAGCCCGTTTTCTTCCTGACGCAGCAGCGCGACCTGACCGGCATCGGCATCCAGCGCCACACCGCCCGCGCCGACAATCGCCTGATCGAGATTGGTAGCAACGTTAACCGGCAACGTTACCGAGTTACGTACGGCGCCGCCGACAAACACGGTGTTGCCCGGTGACTGGGAAATGTTGATGGTCAGTGCCGTCTCGCGGTAGACATTCTGCAGCTTGCTTTCCAGCAGGTCATTCAACTGCTGGAGTGTCAGGCCCGCAGCCTTGACAGTGCCGATGTAAGGGTAGGAAAAGGTGCCGTCGTTGAGCACCTGAAACAGGGTCAGCTCGTAGATGGAGTTGGCGGTAAACGCCGAAATCGACGGTGCCTCGCCACTGTTGCGCACGATTCGCAGGGTATCGCCAGGACGGATTCTTTCCGGCGGCAGCGGTTTGCCCGCCAGTGCGCGACCTGCCGCCTGACCGGCTTCAATTTGCGCACGGTCATCCGGCAAGCCCACCCTGGACGGGGTGTTACATGCACTCAACAGCAATAAGCTTGCGATCAGCATCATGCTTTTCATTGGTCCTGAACTCCTGTCGAGCACAAATACGGCTCCCTTGCGGGTAATAAATTCATGTTGGCGGGTACTGCCTGTTCCGGTTGCTATCAATTGAAAACCGAGTGAATCAAGCGGCGTTTGCCGCTCGTGGATCAGCTCTTCACAGTCTTGTCGGGAACACGTCCGTAAATATCGGTGAAACGCACGATATCGTCTTCGCCCAGGTACTCACCGCTCTGCACCTCGATCATCACCAGGTCGATGACGCCCGGATTGACCAGCCGGTGCGTGAACCCCGGTTTGATAAACGTCGACTCGTTGGTATCAAGCATGAATTCACGCTCGCCGTTGGTGACGGTGGCCATGCCGCTGACCACGATCCAGTGCTCGCTGCGGTGATGGTGCATCTGCAATGAGAGTGATGCCTGCGGGCGAACCACAATGCGCTTGATCTTGAAGCGCTTACCTTCTTCGAGCACCGTGTAGGTGCCCCACGGACGCGTGACGGTGCGGTGCAGACGGTAGGCATCATGGCCCTGGCGCTTGAGCTCCTGAGCGATGACCTTGACGTCCTGACTGCGGCGTCCGTCTGCGATCAGCAAGGCGTCGGGGGTGTCGATGATGATCAGGTTGTCGAGGCCAATAGCGCCCACCAGACGTTTGGGTGAGTCGATGTAGCAATTGCTGACGTCATGCAGCACGGCTTCGCCATTGCAGTAATTGCCTTGAGCGTCGACGGGAGACAGTTCACGCACGGCCTGCCAGGAACCGATATCACTCCAGCCGAGCTGGCAGGGCACTACGGCGACCTTTTCGGAGCGCTCCATCAGCGCGTAGTCGATGGAAATGTCCGGGGTCAGGGCAAACGATTCGCTGTCCAGCTCGACTTGCAGTTCACGATTGCCTTCCTTGCGCGGGCTCGATGCCAGGCAACTGCTGACCGCATTCAGCACGTCAGGTGCGTGAGTACGCAGCTCTTGAAGCACGGCATCGGCACGCATGCAGAACATCCCGGCATTCCAGAAATGCAGACCACCGTCCACATAGCCCTGGGCGGTGACTGCATCGGGTTTTTCGACAAAACGGGCGACCTGACAGGCATCGGCGTCAAGTGCCGGGCCTTTTTCGATATAGCCAAAACCGGTTTCCGCTGCGGTCGGCACGATGCCGAACGTCACCATCCAACCCTCAGTGGCCAGCTTCTGCGCGGCCGTCACTGCTCTGGAGAATTCCTCGACATTGGTAATCAGGTGATCAGCAGGCAAAACCAGCAACTGCGCGTCATCGCCATACAGCTGGCTGACATGCAGCGCAGCGGCAGCGACCGCCGCTGCGGTATTACGCCCGAAGGGCTCGAGGATGAAATCCAGACGCGCATTGCCTTTGTTCAACTGGCGGTAGTCGTCCACCGTGCGGAAGTACACCTCCCGGTTGGTAACCGTCAGCAGGCGGTCGACTCCGGGCAGGCCGACCGCACGCAGGAAGGTTTTCTGCAGCAGGCTCTGGCCGTCGGGAAGGCGCATGAACGGCTTGGGCATGGCTTCTCGCGAGACCGGCCACAGACGGGTGCCGGAGCCACCGGCGATGATGCAGGGAATAAGCGTGCTCATCAGTAAGCCTCGCGAGTGAATAGCACTGCAGGCACAGTGCGCATAAGGATGTACAGGTCGAACCAGACAGACCAGTTTTCGATGTACTCGAGATCAAACTCGACGCGTTTTTCGATTTTTTCCACGGTGTCGGTTTCACCACGATAGCCGTTAATCTGCGCCAGCCCGGTGATCCCCGGTTTGACGCGATGCCGCGACGTGTATTCTTTCACCGCTTGCTCGAACAAAATCCCTGCAGCCTTGGTGGCCGTCGCATGTGGGCGTGGCCCGACCATTGACATGCTGCCTGCCGCTACGTTGAACAGCTGTGGCAATTCATCCAGGCTGGTCTTGCGAATGAAGCGCCCGACCCGTGTGATTCTGGCATCGCCACGGGTGGTCTGGCGCTCGGCCGTTGCATCGGCCTGGTGCTGATGCATGGAGCGGAACTTGAATACTTCGATCAGGCGATTGTTGTAACCGTAGCGCTTCTGGCGGAAAAACACCGGGCCTGGGGAGTCGAGCTTGATCGCCAGCGCAACCAGCAGCATTACCGGTGACAACACCAGCAAAGCGAGCGACGACAGAACGATATCTTCGGCGCGCTTGATGAATGGAGACCAGCCACTGAGCGGCAGATCCGACGCATTGAACATCGGCAGCCGGGCCACTTCGGTAATGCGGTTGTGGGTATGCCGGAAGGCAATCATGTCCGGCACCAGCAACACGTTGACCGGTAGCCTGCGCAGTTCGCGAATGATGTAATCCATGCGGTTTTCCGCCGTCCAGGGCAGGGCGACCAGCACCTGGGTCACTTTCTCTTCGCGAATCAGCCGTTCCAGGTCGCTGGTATTGCCCAGCAGGGGCAGGTTGGCCACAGTCTTGGGCATGCGACCGATCCGGTCGTCGATAAAACCGGTGACACCCGAACGGATGTCCTGATGCTCAAGCAGGTACTCGGCCAGGCGCAGGCCATTTTCCGTCGCGCCCAGAATCACAGCGTGTTGCAGGAATACACCCTTGCGCATCTGCCGCTTGAACAGCATCAACAGCAGCAGGCGAATGATGCCGAACAGCGCCAGGCTGGTCAGGTACCAGATCAGCGATTCTTCGGGAGAGAGATAGCCGAACAGCCCCATTGCCTGTTGCATGAACAGCAATAGCCCGAAGGCTGCGGTCCAGGCAACTGCCAGCGCGCCCATGCGCAGATCGTTGCTGAACAACGCTTCGGAATAGACGCCCATGGCCTGAAACACCAACACGCCGACAAAGCCGAAAAACAGCAGCATGGTCATATAACCCTGCTGTGTTTCCGGGCCGTCATGCTTGATAAGCATCATGATTGCAAGGCCGGGCAGAATGCAGGCAATGCCATGGGCCAGCCGAATACCGAAAAGATAGTATTCGACCAGACTGGTGCGGGTGAGCGAAAGACTGTCGACCGGCTGCAACCTCATAGAACTCCCTTACTCCCTGTATGCGTCTGGATCCTGCTGATCCTGGGCGTTTTGCGATGACGCTTTTGCAGCTTCAAATAGGCATCTGTTCACAGATAGTGTCCAAGCGTAGCCAGTTACGTGTCGAGGTCATGACGAATCCGGCCTGTCTTTTGTGAATATCACTTTATATATGTCGTCCTGTTCCGAATTTTATTTAAGACTTTTCAACCATTTGTAGATGAAACTTCCCTCAAGTGAGGGGCCTGCTGTCAGTAAAGCTCATGAAACAAATAGCGTCAGTACAAAAGTGTGCCAACTCTGATGCAATCGTTGCTCCAGAGCTTCTGCTTCCGGGTTTTGCCCAGTATTGGCGGGGGTTGATCTGTTCTTGATGACGTGAAAAAAATTTCTGTGACGGGTGGGCCTTTTTGACATGTGCGGGGTCACAGTCATGCGTCGTGCGAAATGTATGCGGGCGCTGACTACAGAAAGAGCGTCGCTCGCAGGCTTCAATTCGTAGGGTTCGTCAGAGGAGGTGTCATGACACAACGCAGGGCAATGCTCATTCTTCACGGTAAACAGGCGCTCAACGAAGACGTGCGTGATGCCGTTGCAGACAAGCGCAAGCAGGGCTGGGAGCTGGACGTGAGGCTCACCTGGGAAGCTGGGGATGCCCAGCGCCTGGTTGGCGAAGCGCTGGCCGCCGGGCATCGGCATATCGTGGCGGGCGGTGGTGACGGTACCTTGCGAGATATCGCCGAGGCCCTGGCGCTGGCCGAAACACAAGCCAGCCTGACTATTTTGCCGCTGGGCACTGCCAACGATTTTGCCCGCGCAGCCGGGGTGCCTCTTGAGGTTTCCAAGGCTCTGCAACTGATGGACGTAGCACCGCGTGCCGTCGATCTGGGTGAAGTCGGCGGCAAACTGTTCCTCAACATGGCTACCGGCGGCTTTGGCAGTCAGGTAACGGCCAACACATCCGAAGACCTGAAAAAGGTATTGGGCGGGGCGGCCTATCTGTTTACCGGCCTGACAAGGTTCAGCGAATTGCATGCTGCCCACGGCGAACTCACCGGGCCGGATTTCCACTGGCGCGGCGATCTTCTTGCCTTGGGTATCGGTAACGGCCGGCAGGCTGGCGGTGGACACGAGCTGTGCCCGACCGCGTTGGCTGATGATGGCCTGCTCGACATCAGTATCCTGCCAGCGCCTCAGGAAGTGGTCGGCACGCTGAGAAGTCTGCTGGAAGGCGGACTGGGCATCGACAACATGTTCATCCGCGCGCGTCTGCCCTGGGTAGAACTCAAGTCGGCTCAGGGGCTGGATATCAACCTCGATGGCGAGCCGTTATCTGGCGAGGACCTGCGCTTCGAGGCGCGACCGGGCGCGCTACAGGTGCATTTGCCGGCCGATTCACCGGTGCTGAGCCGTGCACCGATGCTCAATCGTCCAGACTGATAATCCGTTCGCGAACGCAAAACAGGACCAGCCCGGCGACATCGAATATCTGCAGCCGCTTCATGACCTGGGAGCGGTGGGTCTCGATAGTCTTGATGCTCAGCCCCAGGCCGTCGGCGATCTCACGCGTGGACTTGCCACGCACGATCAGGCGCAGGATTTCCAGCTGGCGAGCGGTCAGGTGATATCGCTCCTTGGCCGCCTGGGCCCTGTCCGAGCGTGTTCCGCGCAGGGCGCGCTCGATAACGGTATGAGCGATGGCCGGGCTCAGATAGCGTTCGTTGTTGCGCAGCGCTTCCAGTGCCTGTTCCAGTTCGGTCGCGGTGGTGTCCTTGAGCAGATAGCCGCGAGCTCCGATGTCGAGCGCACGCATGATCATGTCCGGGTCGGTGTGCATCGACAGGATCAATACCTTGCAATGTGGCTGTACTTTCAACAAGTGTTCGAGCGCCTCAAGGCCGTCGACGCTCTTCATCCAGATATCGAGCAGGATGATGTCGGGCTTGAGTCGCTGCGCCAGGCTCGACAACTGCGCGCCGTCCGCCGTTTCACCGATAATGGCGTAGCCCGGCATTTCTGCAACCAGCGCTCGCACGCCGGCTCTGATCAGGGAGTGGTCGTCGACCAGTAACAGATTGCAGGTCATTGTGGCTTCTTGTGTAAATGGGACCGCCGAGGCGTGCTTTCAGTCCCTGTTCAACCTTTAAGACGATTTGAAAGCAGTGAAGACAATAGGACGGAAAACCCTGGCGTGACAACATCACTTCAATGACATTGCGTGTGTGATGCTCGACAGTCGAGCGTTATCGTTGGGTTGCGTCCTTCACCGCTGCCGATTGCGAGGAAGCGCTGGCCAGCTTTTCCAACAGCTCCAGCTGTTCGTTGTTGTCCATCGTCAACTCACCCGTTTGCGGATCGAGAAGCTCGACCTGCCAGGACATAAGCATCAGGCAGTTTTTGACGGTCAGCAGGGTTTCCTGTGAGAGTTCGTTGGCCTGATCGCCGCTTTTCAATAACTGACACAGCTGACGTGAAAACTCGGCAATACAAGGCACAGGCGCGGCTTCCGCCTCCTGGGCCAGCGTGCGCAGGGTGGTCAGAAGGCAGCCGGTGGCGTCCTCGTCGTTGGGGATCAACTCCAGGTGCGAAAGACATTCTTCCGACTTGTACAGAAGTGCCTGAGAGGTGCTCAGGAACTGGTCGTGCTTATGCTGCCAATCGTTGTTGCTCAGCATCCTTTGTCTCCACTGATCATGGATAGCGAACTTCCGCCCGCGGCGAATGGCTGACAGTTAATGTCGATTTCAAACAAAAGTATGTAGGGCATTTCTGAATGTTGCCAGCGCCGCTTGATTACAAGGTTTGAAAAGCGGACACGAACCTGACGCCATTCTTGTATTGAGAATGGCGTCACAATAGTGGCAATTAGATGTCGATCATATCAGGTTATCCCCGATTGACTTTTTGTGCTTCTTTGATTTTTACCTTGAGCGACTGGGTATGTTCAGGCTTTTCCAGAGCGCGCTCATCGTCGTATTTGTCTGGCAGGAAAGCGACACCAGTAAATCATGATGGTAAAGTGACATCAATGCTGAGAATGGCCTTTCATCGCCATTAAGGTCCGGCTGGTTTCAGCCGATACAGGCTCAACAGACTCATCGTGACCATTGCTTCAGGAGCTAATAATGGCAGGCATTCTCGACACAGTAGATCAGCGCACACAACTGGTGGGCGAGAATCGCCTGGAAATCCTCATGTTTCGCCTTGCCGGTCGGCAATTGTTTGCGATCAACGTGTTCAAGGTCCAGGAAGTATTGCAGCTACCCAAGCTGACCCTCATGCCGCAACGCCACTCGTTCGTCTGTGGCGTAGTCAACCTGCGTGGCCAGACCCTGCCGGTGATCGACCTTTCCCAGGCCATTGGTATGCGGCCGCTGGTGCCGGGGCCTGGCAGCACGATCATCGTCACCGAGTACAATCGCTCGGTTCAGGCCTTCCTGGTCGGTGGTGTGGATCGCATCGTCAACATGAACTGGGACGCGATCATGCCGCCGCCGGCCAGCGCCGGTCGTCAGCATTACCTGACGGCGATCAGCAAGGTCGATGACCAACTGGTAGAAATCATCGACGTCGAAAAAGTACTTGCCGAGATCGTGCCGTACAATGCCAAGGTGTCCCGCGAGAAGCTCGAAGACCCGGTACTGGAAAATGCCCGTGGTCGTGAGGTGTTGCTGGTCGATGACTCCAAGGTGGCACTGGCGCAGTTGCGCGACACGCTGTCTCAATTGGGCCTCAAGCTGCACGTGGCCAGTGATGGTCTCAAGGCGTTGAACATGCTCAAGGGTTGGGCGGACGCGGGCGAGAACGTCCATGAAAAGCTGCTGATGGTATTCACCGATGCCGAAATGCCGGAAATGGACGGTTATCGCCTGACCACCGAGATTCGCAACGATCCGCGTTTGCGCAGTCTGTACATCGTTCTGCACACCTCGTTGTCCGGCAGCTTCAACGAGTCCATGGTCAAGAAGGTCGGTTGCGACAACTTCCTCTCCAAATTCCAGCCCGACAAGCTGGTCGAAGTAGTGCGCGAACGTCTTTTGATGATTGGCTGATACCTTGCGCGATTGTTGATCGCGGATGCCTGCCGCTCCGGCTTCGGATAAGCTTCGATGTCTTCGTCAAAGCTTATCCCGCCATCAAAGGAACCGGCTCTCATGTTGCGTCTCAGCTCTCTCTATCGTTTCCCTCTCAAATCCTGCAAGGCGGAGACGCTGCAACGCGCGTCGTTCGACCAGTTGGGGTTGGCGGGGGACCGACGCTGGATGCTGGTCGACGAAAGCAACGGTCGGTTCTTCACCCAGCGCGCCCTGTCGCACATGTCCCAACTGACGGTGTTGTGGAATGCCAGCGGCGGTGTAACCCTTTCGGCACCCGGTTTCGAGCCTCTGGACGTCGCGGTTCCGCTGGATATCGAGTCAAACCTGCGCGGTGTGACAGTCTGGCGTGATTCGTTGCAGGTGCCGGACGCTGGCGACGTGGCAGCCGAATGGGTCAGCCGGTTTATTGGCAAGCCCACCCGCATGGTTTATCTGCCGGCAGAGCGTGCGCGCTGGCTGCCCGGGGGCTACCGGACCATTAACGACCGGGTGAGTTTTGCCGATGGCTTCCCGTTGCTGCTGATTGGTCAGGGCTCGCTCAATGACCTGTCGTTCCGCCTGGGCAGGCCATTGGAAATGCTGCGCTTCAGGCCCAATCTGGTGGTTGAAGGGGCCGAGGCCTTTGCCGAGGATGGCTGGAAGCGTATCCGTATCGGCGACATCGAATTCCAGCTGCTCAAGCCTTGCGCGCGCTGCATTCTCACCACTGTCGACCCGGCTACCGGCGAGCGCAGCGCGGATCGCGAGCCCTTCGCCACACTCAAGACCTATCGGGAGGTGGAGGGTAACGTGCTGTTTGGCCAGAACGTCGTCAACGAGGGGTTTGGCGAGCTTGAGGTGGGTATGCCGGTCGAAGTGCTGGAATAGGTGTTGCGTGGCGGCAGGAGTGCTCTGAGAAGCACTCCTGCCGACCGGTCACTGATCGTCGAAAAACCGCTCGTGCCAGTCAACCAGCGGCTGAGGCGAGTTGAGCTTCTGGCCGTAGATCACCGAATAGGACAACACGTTCTGTACGTACTGGCGGGTTTCATCGAACGGTATGCTCTCTACCCAGACATCGAAGGCCAAGTGATTGGCACCTTTCAGCCATTGGCGTACGCGGCCTGGCCCGGCGTTGTAGGCGGCTGAAGCAAGCACGCGGTTGCCGTTGAACTGGGCATGCACCGAACTCAGGTAGGCAGCGCCCAGCTGAATGTTGGTGTCCGGGTCCAGCACCTGCTGCGGCGAGGCCAGCGGGATGCTGAACTTGCGGGCAGTTTCCTTGGCGGTGGCAGGCATCAACTGCATCAGCCCGCTGGCACCGACGCCCGAGCGAGCGTCATCCATGAAGGCGCTCTCCTGGCGCGTAATGGCGAATACCCAGCTTGAGTGCAGCCCACGCACCTTGGCTTCGCGTACCAGCGTGTCGCGATGGGCCATCGGGAAGCGAATGTCCAGATCATCCCAGTATTGCGCCTGGCTGATCGTGCGAATGGCCGGGAAATACCATTTCAGGTCGTAAGCCAGTTTGGCCTGGGCAACCATTTCGTCACGGTTGAACTGGCGGCTGACGTGATACCACTCGCGTCGTCCATCGACGATTTCGCCGCGATCATGAAACTCCAGCGCACGACGCACTCCAGGGGTATTGCGTACCTTGTTGATCAGCGCCTGGCTGAGCACCAGGGGCTTGTTGTTGAGCTGATAGGGGCTTTGTGTGCGATCGGCCGCCAGAAAACCGTAGAAGTCGCGTTCTTTGGCCACGTCCTTGTACAGAGCGGCAATCAGCGGGCTGTTGGGCTGGGCCAGTTCCAGAGAGCGGGCTTCCCAGTAACGCCAGCGATTGGTTGCAGCAAGGTCCTTGGGCAGTCGGCGCGCCAGTTCGTAGGCATCTTCCCAGCGACCCAGCCGCAGCAGCAGACGCATACGCCACTCGGTAACCGTATTGTCGCGCAGCTCCGGGTCGTACCGGGTCATGACCTCCAGGGCGCGGTCGTCGTAGCGACGTGCCAGGGTCAGGCCGATTTCCTTGGCAATTTCCACCTGCTCTTCACGGGAGAAGTGCATGGTTGCCGCGTAGCCATCGAGCATCGACAGGGCTTTCTGCGGATCTTCCTTGGCCAGTCTGCGCAGGCCAAGGCCGACCACATCGGACATGGCTTCATCCACCGGCGCGAACTGCGCGGGGTTGTTGACCATTTCCGGCTTCTGGGCGACGGCCAGCAGCAGGCGTCCTTGCGGGGCCAGGGAGTTGAGACTGTTGACCAGGGTGTTGGCCAGGCTGTAATTGCGTGCCTGAGCGGCCAGTTTGGCCCGTTGCCAGCGTTTCTGCTCTGTCAACTGGCCTGCGGCTGCCCATTGCGCGAAAAAGCCGTCGCAGGCGGCTGGCAGTGTCTTGCCGGTCATCCACAGTTTTTCTGCACTGGCATAGCCTTCGGCACGCTTGTTGTTGCTCAACTGGTATTGGCCGTACAGGCAATCCAGTTCGACGAAATTCATTTTCGGGTCGTAGTACTTGACGAACGGTTGCCAGTCACCGCGTTCCGCCAGCCAGCGCAACCAGCGCAACTTCATCCAGTTGGCCTGTGGCAGGTCTCCATGCTCGGCAAGAAACTTCTCGATTTCCGCGTTGCTGGCAGTCTTCAGGCGCGCCGTCAGCTCGTCGTATTCGAGGTAGGGCTCCAGCGGATAATCGGCCAGCGCCGTGCTGTACATCTGATACGGGCCTGAATCGCCCTTGGCCAGCGCACGCTTGGCTTCGTCGTAATACTTGCGTTGTTGGTTGAGGTCTACCGCATGAGCAGTCTGGATGGCGGTGGTGGAGAGGAGCAGGCACGATAAAAAGCTGAACAAACGACTGCGCATGAGACTTCCGAGCAGATGAGTCGTGAAAAGTATTGCTAGCTTAGCCTTTTGCCAGCTCATGGTGAAAGCATTGCCGACGAGCTTGTCTCATATGGAAATAATTGTCGGTTATGAAGGGTATGTGGAAGTTGTCACGGGTGCCACGATTCCCGACATCCGCCGGTTATCTCAGGTAGAATGCGCGCCCGGTTTTTGGAGAAGCTCATGACCCTGCTCAAATTCAGCGATGTGTCCCTTGCTTTCGGCGCCATGCCGTTATTGGACAAGGTGTCCTGGCAGATCGCCCGTGGTGAGCGGGTGTGCATCATCGGCCGTAACGGCACAGGCAAATCCAGCATGTTGAAGCTGGTAAAAGGCGTTCAGAAGCCTGATGACGGGGCTGTCTGGCGTGCGCCCGGCCTCAAGATCGGCGAATTGCCCCAGGAATTGCCGGTAGCCGACGGACGGACTGTCTTCGACGTGGTGGCCGAAGGTCTGGATGGCGTCGGTGCGTTGCTGGCCGAATACCACCATCTGGCGCAGAACTGCGTCACCGAGGAAGACCTGAACAAGCTGATGCATGTTCAGCAGGACCTCGAAGCCCGTGATGGCTGGCGCTTGCAGCAGTTGGTCGAGAGCACTCTCAGCCGCTTGCAGTTGCCTGCCGACAAGACCCTGGCCGAGTTGTCCGGTGGCTGGCGTCGCCGTGTTCTGCTGGCTCAGGCGCTGGTTTCCGAGCCGGATCTGCTGCTGCTCGACGAGCCGACCAACCACCTGGATATCGGCGCTATCGCCTGGCTTGAAGAAGCCCTCAAGGATTTCCAGGGTGCGGTGCTGTTCATCACGCACGACCGGGCATTCCTGCAAAACCTTGCGACCCGTATTCTAGAGCTGGACCGCGGTGGCCTGATCGACTGGGACGGCGATTACGCCAGTTTTCTGGTCCACAAGGAAGCCGCACTGGCAGCCGAAGAGACTGCCAACGCACTGTTCGACAAGCGTCTGGCCCAGGAAGAGGTCTGGATCCGGCAGGGCATCAAGGCTCGACGTACCCGTAACGAGGGCCGCGTGCGTGCCCTGAAGGAGCTGCGTGTAGAGCGTAGCGAGCGCCGTGAACGTACCGGCAAGGCCAATATCCAGCTCGATATTGCCGAGAAATCCGGTAAGCAGGTCATGGTTCTCGACAACGTCAGCTTTGCCCATCCGGGTGGCCCGATGTTGATCAAGGATTTCTCCATGGTCCTGCAGCGCGAAGACCGTATCGGTCTGCTCGGCGCGAACGGCACCGGCAAGACCACATTGCTCAAGCTGATGCTCGACAACCTGCAGCCGACCGGTGGCAAGGTTGAAGTCGGTACGCGTCTCGATGTGGCCTATTTCGACCAGTTGCGTCACCAGCTCGACCTGGAAAAGACCGTGATCGACAACGTTGCCGAAGGGCGTGACTTCATCGACATCGATGGCCAGAGCCGTCATGTTCTGAGTTACCTGGGTGACTTCCTGTTCAGCCCGCAACGTGCCCGCACGCCAGTCAAGGCGCTGTCCGGTGGCGAGCGTGCCCGTCTGTTGCTGGCCAAGCTGTTCAGCAAGCCTGCCAACCTGCTGGTGCTCGACGAACCGACCAACGACCTGGACGTCGAAACTCTGGAGCTGCTCGAAGAGGTCTTGCTGACCTTTAAGGGCACCGTGCTGATGGTCAGTCACGACCGGGCATTCCTCGACAACGTCGTCACCAGCACGCTGGTGTTCGAAGGTGAAGGCAAGGTTCGCGAATACGTCGGTGGTTATCAGGACTGGCTGCGTCAGGGCGGTTCGCCGCGTCTTCTGGGTGTTGCCGACACCAAGTCGGGCAAGGCCGAACTGGCCAGCGCTGTGGTGCAGGCCGCACCGGTTGCCGCGCAGGACATGCCGGTCGCCAAGAAAAAGCTCAGCTACAAACTTCAGCGCGAGCTGGAGGCGCTGCCTGCGCAGATCGATGAGGTTGAAGGCAAGATGGCCGTCCTGACTGCAGAAATGGCCGAGCCGGGCTTTTACCAGCGTTCGGCGGAACAGACTGCTGCCGTGCTGGCGCAACTGGAAAACCTGCAGGCCGAGCTGGACAAGCTGCTGGAGCGCTGGGCCGAACTGGACGAGTGATCGCTGACGCGTTCGTGTGATGCAGAAAAGCCCGGGTAACCGGGCTTTTCGCTGTAGCAGGCCAGATTACTCGGGCTTTTTAAGGCTCACTGCCAGCACGTCACATGGTGCGCCGTGCAGGACGTCGTTGGCAGTGGAGCCAAGCAACAAGGCCAGGCCGTGGCGGCCATGGCTGCCGACGACGATCATGTCACAAGCCTTGCTCTTGGCGAGTTTGTGGATTTCCTGCCGTGGCTGACCAATCACTATGTGGTTTTCGCTGGTTTTCAGCTGCGGGTACTTGAGTTTGAGCTTTTCGAGCTTCTCCTGGGCCTGATCCATCTGTTGCTGTTGCAATTGCGAAAGGTCCATCGGGACGTCACCGCCGAACGCCATGGCGATTGGTTCGACGATGTGCACGACCGACAGTTTTGCTTCGCTGGCCTTGGCCAGCAAGCTGGCGCGACGGATGACCGGGTCACACTCATCGGTGAGGTCAATAGCAACCAGAATGTGTTCGTATGGCATGAGGGTGTCCTCCGGGAACATTGCGATGGTGGGAGTATGGCTCTTTCGTTCGCATCTGGGCAGACCCTTGTGCAAGCCATTGTTTTCAAAAATGTTGTGAGAAGTCCGAGATCGGGTGGGGGGCAAGAAATATGACGGTCTGGATAGTCCTGTCAATCATTGGTGTGATGCTGAGCCCGCTTGTGTGGTTGCGCCCGTCGCGTCATCAGAGCGGCAGGATGGCATTGCGCATGGAGGCGCGCCGTCTGGGAATGGGTATGCAGCTTGCCCCGCAAGAGTGGCCGCACTGGCTGACGAAAGAGCCGCCAAGCCCTTGCGCACAGTACCATCGCCCGCGGCTGAGCTCGCATGCAGATGCCTGGGTTTACTGGCAGAGCGAGCCGGGCGTCTGGCGCAACCGCTGGCGTGAGGTCTGCGAAGATCCAAAGCTGCTGCCTCATTTGCAGACGTTACCCGCAGATGCCTACAAGGTCGAGGCTGACGGGCAGATGGTTGCCGTGTACTGGGCGGAGCGGGGCGAGGCAGAAGTGTTGCAGCGTATTGATAAGCTGCTCAGGGAATTGGCCTGAGCCTGACTCAAAGGCATTAAATCGCAGGCATTAAAAAGCCCGATAACAACATCGGGCCGGGGTTGGCCAGGCAGGCCGATAATTCGTCGCGTGCCGACAGGCTTTCGCCGCCATGTCGGCCTTCGCTGTTGCGCACCCGCAAATCAGCTGCATTGCGAGCCTCTTGTGGCGCAGTGTTGCGACTCTAGCCCTTTTGCTCCATTTTGTCGCGATTCCTGCAAATATTTTTTGTATGTGCCCTCAGGCGGTGCGTCCGCGCCTGATTTTCCTGGCCTACAACTGTCTCGTGTCACGCTCTCTAGGTCAGGCTACAGCACCTGAGTTCGGCTACTATCACGCTGGCGAATGATGGCGGATCGCACACAGGCGTGGGCATTATGGAGTGCCTGCATATTCCCGCGAAAACGAATATTTTCGAGTGTTTAGTCGAATTGACAATCTCTCGGTTATGCCTGATGGTGTGCGTACCCAAATCAAACGGGCGTATGAAATGATCGTTTGGTCGTCAGAAGGCTCTGACAGAATCCTGGCTACCACGTCGCGGCGGGTAAACGTGTGATTTGGCGAGTTCATCGACGGCGACGTCGTAGCCCCGTCGGACATTAATGTCCGGCGGGTATTGTTCAGCTTCCATATTGTGGAGATCAGTTGATGATTTACGAAGGTAAAGCCATCACGGTTAAGGCTCTTGAAAGTGGCATCGTCGAATTGAATTTCGATCTCAAGGGTGAGTCCGTCAACAAGTTCAACCGCCTCACCCTCAATGAATTGCGTCAGGCAGTCGATGCAATCAAGGCCGATGCCTCGGTCAAGGGCGTGATCGTCAGCAGTGGCAAGGACGTGTTCATCGTCGGTGCCGACATCACCGAGTTCGTCGACAACTTCAAGTTGCCGGAAGCCGAACTGGTTGCGGGCAATCTGCAAGCCAACAGGATTTTCAGCGATTTCGAAGATCTGGGCGTCCCCACCGTTGTCGCTATTAACGGCATTGCGCTGGGCGGCGGTCTGGAAATGTGCCTGGCCGCAGACTATCGGGTCATCTCCAGCAGTGCTCGCATCGGTTTGCCCGAAGTCAAGCTGGGCCTATACCCTGGTTTCGGCGGTACCGTGCGTTTGCCGCGCATCATCGGTGCTGACAACGCAATCGAATGGATCGCGTCAGGCAAGGAAAGCTCCGCAGAGGATGCTCTGAAGGTTGGTGCCGTTGATGCGGTAGTTGCACCCGAGAAGCTTCAGGCCGCGGCCCTTGACCTGATTCAGCGCGCCATTTCCGGCGAGTTCGACTACAAGGCCAAGCGCCAGCCCAAGCTGGACAAGCTCAAGCTCAATGCCATCGAGCAAATGATGGCATTCGAAACCGCCAAAGGTTTTGTTGCAGGTCAGGCCGGACCGAACTATCCGGCACCGGTCGAGGCGATCAAGACCATCCAGAAAGCCGCCAATTTCGGTCGTGACAAGGCGCTGGAAGTCGAAGCCGCCGGTTTCGTGAAAATGGCCAAGACATCTGCTGCGCAGAGCCTTATCGGCCTGTTTCTGAACGATCAGGAACTGAAAAAGAAAGCCAAGGGCTACGACGCAGTCGCCAAGGATGTGAAACAGGCCGCCGTACTGGGCGCCGGGATCATGGGTGGCGGCATTGCCTATCAGTCGGCAGTCAAGGGCACGCCGATCCTGATGAAGGATATCCGCGAAGAAGCCATTCAACTGGGTCTGAACGAAGCCTCCAAACTGCTTGGTGGTCGCCTGGAAAAAGGCCGTCTGACTGCGGCGAAGATGGCCGAAGCGCTTAACGCGATTCGTCCTACGCTTTCCTACGGCGATTTCGGCAACGTCGACCTGGTGGTCGAAGCGGTTGTCGAAAACCCGAAGGTCAAGCAGGCGGTACTGGCGGAAGTCGAAGCCAACGTGGGTGAGCACACCATTCTGGCGTCCAACACTTCGACCATCTCGATCAGCTTGCTGGCCAAGGCCCTCAAGCGTCCGGAAAACTTCGTCGGCATGCACTTCTTCAACCCGGTGCACATGATGCCGCTGGTGGAAGTGATCCGTGGCGAGAAGTCCAGCGAAGAAGCGGTTGCCACGACCGTTGCCTACGCCAGGAAAATGGGCAAGAACCCGATTGTGGTCAACGACTGCCCGGGCTTTCTGGTCAACCGCGTACTGTTTCCGTACTTCGGCGGTTTTGCCAGGCTGGTCAGCGCAGGCGTGGATTTCGTGCGCATCGACAAGGTCATGGAGAAATTCGGCTGGCCGATGGGGCCTGCCTACCTGATGGACGTTGTCGGTATCGACACCGGCCACCATGGCCGTGATGTCATGGCCGAAGGTTTCCCTGACCGGATGAAGGATGATCGCCGCTCTGTGGTTGACGCGCTGTATGAAGCCAAACGTCTGGGACAGAAGAACGGCAAGGGCTTCTACGCCTACGAGACCGACAAGAAGGGCAAGCCCAAGAAGGTCAATGACCCGGCTGTGCTGGATGTGCTCAAGCCGATCGTCTACGAACAGCGTGAAGTGAGCGATGAAGACATCATCAACTGGATGATGATCCCGTTGTGCCTGGAAACGGTTCGCTGCCTGGAAGACGGCATCGTCGAAACCGCTGCCGAAGCCGACATGGGCCTGATCTATGGTATTGGTTTCCCTCCATTCCGTGGCGGTGCGCTGCGCTACATCGACTCCATCGGTGTTGCCGAATTCGTTGCCCTGGCTGACCAATACGCCGAGCTGGGTGCCCTGTATCAACCGACCGCGAAGCTGCGTGAAATGGCCAGTAAAGGCCAGAGCTTCTTCGGTCAAGCGTCTTCCGAGGAATGAACGAATGAGCCTTAATCCAAGAGACGTCGTGATTGTCGACTTCGGTCGTACCCCGATGGGTCGCTCCAAGGGCGGCATGCACCGCAACACCCGCGCTGAAGACATGTCCGCGCATTTGATCAGCAAATTGCTCGAGCGCAACAACAAGGTTGATCCGGCTGAAGTCGAGGACGTGATCTGGGGCTGTGTCAACCAGACCCTGGAGCAGGGCTGGAACATCGCGCGCATGGCGTCATTGCTGACCCAGATCCCGCACACTTCGGCTGCGCAGACAGTAAGCCGTCTGTGTGGTTCGTCCATGAGCGCGCTGCACACCGCTGCGCAGGCGATCATGACCAACAACGGTGACGTGTTCGTCATCGGTGGTGTGGAGCACATGGGCCACGTCAGCATGATGCATGGCGTTGATCCGAACCCGCACATGTCCCTGCACGCTGCCAAAGCCTCCGGAATGATGGGCCTGACCGCTGAAATGCTCGGCAAAATGCATGGCATCACCCGCGAGCAGCAGGATGCCTTCGGCCTGCGTTCCCACCAGTTGGCCCACAAGGCGACGCTGGAAGGCAAGTTCAAGGATGAGATCATCCCGATGCAGGGGTATGACGAGAACGGCTTCCTCAAGGTCTTTGACTACGATGAGACCATTCGTCCGGACACCACCCTGGAAAGTCTCGCCTCGCTCAAGCCGGCGTTCAATCCAAAAGGTGGCACCGTGACTGCCGGTACGTCCTCGCAGATCACTGACGGTGCGTCGTGCATGATTGTCATGTCGGCGCAACGCGCCCAGGACCTCGGTATCCAGCCTCTGGCGGTGATTCGCTCGATGGCCGTGGCCGGTGTCGACCCAGCGATCATGGGCTATGGTCCGGTTCCGGCAACTCAGAAAGCGCTCAAGCGTGCAGGCCTGACGATCGCCGATATCGACTTCATCGAGCTCAACGAAGCCTTCGCTGCACAGGCCTTGCCGGTGTTGAAAGATTTGAAAGTGCTCGACAAGATGAACGAGAAGGTTAACCTGCACGGCGGCGCCATCGCTCTGGGTCATCCGTTTGGGTGTTCCGGCGCGCGCATCTCCGGCACCTTGCTCAATGTCATGAAGCAAAATGGCGGCACCTTCGGTGTGTCTACCATGTGTATTGGTCTGGGGCAGGGCATCGCGACCGTTTTCGAACGCGTCTGATTCCTGTGTGTGATGCGAGCCGGGGCTTGGTGCCCCGGCTTTTGTTTTTTGAAAAAAAGGTTTCTTCAGCCAAATTTTTTGAACGTGTTACAAGAGGACCGCAGCATGCAACTGCAACCAGGGCTCTATCGCCATTACAAAGGCCCGCAGTACCGGGTTTTCAGTGTTGCCAGGCATTCCGAAACCGAAGAGGAAGTCGTGTTCTATCAGGCTCTGTACGGCGATTTCGGGATGTGGGTGCGTCCCTTGAGCATGTTTCTGGAGTCGGTCGAGGTTGACGGCGAGCACGTCCCGCGCTTTGCTCTGGTTGAGGCTGAACCCAGCCTGTTTTCACCAATGTGAGAAGGAATTGCACAACAGGCTGTGCTTGACCTCACCTTGTAGCCACTATATATAGCGTGGCCTTTACAAGCTCCTCACTGTCTTTCATCTAGTTATTCAGGAATTTTCTGATCCATGGGCAAATCGCTGGTCATCGTGGAATCCCCGGCTAAGGCCAAGACCATCAACAAGTATTTGGGCAACCAGTACGTGGTGAAGTCGAGTATCGGCCATATCCGAGACCTGCCCACCAGCGGTTCGGCTAGTGCCGCCAAAGACCCTGCCGCCAAGCGTGGCAAGGCTGCTGCGGGCGAGGGCCCGGTACTGACGCCTAAAGAAAAGGCGCAGCGCCAGCTGGTCTCGCGCATGGGAGTCGATCCGGAACATGGCTGGAAGGCCAAGTACGAGATCCTTCCTGGCAAGGAAAAGGTCATTGAAGAGCTGCGCAAGCTCGCCAAGGATGCCGACACCATCTATCTCGCGACGGACTTGGACCGCGAAGGGGAAGCCATTGCCTGGCACCTGCGCGAAGCCATCGGCGGGGATGACAGCCGCTACAAGCGCGTGGTGTTCAACGAGATCACCAAGAAAGCCATTCAGGAAGCGTTTTCCAAGCCAGGCGAGCTGGACATTGCCCGGGTCAACGCTCAGCAAGCGCGTCGTTTCCTTGACCGCGTCGTAGGCTACATGGTCTCGCCGCTGCTCTGGCAGAAAGTGGCCCGTGGTTTGTCTGCCGGTCGTGTGCAGTCGGTTGCGGTGAAGCTGGTGGTGGAGCGTGAGCGTGAAATTCGCGCGTTCAACCCTGAAGAATACTGGGAAATCCACGCCGATCTGGGCACCGCCAAAGGCGCCAATGTGCGGTTCGAAGTGGCGCGTGAAAACGGCGAAGCGTTCAAGCCGCTGAACGAAACCCAGGCCATGGCGGCCCTTGAAAAGCTCAAGGCGTCCAGCTACAGCATCGTCAAGCGTGAAGACAAGCCGACCAGCAGCAAGCCATCGGCGCCGTTCATCACCTCGACCCTGCAGCAGGCGGCGAGCAATCGCCTGGGCTTCGGCGTCAAGAAGACCATGATGATGGCACAGCGCTTGTATGAGGCTGGCTACATCACTTATATGCGTACCGACTCGACCAATTTATCGGCCGACGCGGTAAGCATGGCGCGTGACTACATTGAAACCGAGTTCGGCAAGAAGTACCTGCCGGAATCGCCTAACGTCTACAGCAGTAAGGAAGGCGCGCAAGAGGCTCACGAAGCGATTCGACCTTCCGACGTCAACACCCACCCGAGCAAGCTTGCCGGGATGGAGCGTGACGCCGAGCGCCTTTACGAGTTGATCTGGCGTCAGTTCGTGGCTTGCCAGATGCTGCCTGCACAATACCTGTCGACCACCGTCACGGTCGCCGCAAGCGACTTCGAGCTGCGCGCCAAGGGCCGCATCCTCAAGTTCGACGGCTATACCCGTGCGTTGCCACAGATGGCCAAGCCGGGCGATGACGACGTTCTGCCGGACATGGCGCAGGGCGAAGCGCTGAAGCTGAACAAGCTCGACCCCAGCCAGCACTTCACCAAGCCGCCAGCGCGTTATTCCGAAGCCAGTCTGGTCAAGGAAATGGAAAAGCGCGGTATCGGTCGCCCGTCGACCTACGCCGCGATCATTTCGACCATTCAGGACCGTGGCTACGTGGCGCTGCACAATCGCCGCTTCTACTCGGAAAAAATGGGCGACATCGTCACCGGACGTCTGTCCGAAAGCTTTTCCAACCTGATGGACTATGGCTTTACCGCCGGGATGGAAGAAAACCTCGACGACGTGGCTCAGGGTGAGCGCGACTGGAAAAACGTCCTGGACGAGTTCTACGGTGATTTCCGTAAAAAGCTCGACGTGGCCGAGGCCGCTGATGGCGGCATGCGTGCCAACCAGCCGGTGATGACCGATATCCCGTGCAAGGTATGCGGCCGCCCGATGCAGATTCGCACCGCCTCGACTGGTGTGTTTCTGGGTTGCTCCGGCTACAGCCTGCCGCCCAAGGAACGCTGCAAGGCGACTGTCAATCTGACCCCCGGCGACGAAATTGCCGACGATGACGAGGGCGAGTCCGAGTCGCGGGTTCTGCGCGGCAAACATCGCTGCCCGATCTGTAGCACGGCGATGGACGCGTATCTGCTCGACGAAAAGCACAAACTGCACATTTGCGGCAACAACCCCGATTGCACAGGTTACGAGATCGAGGAAGGTACTTACCGGATCAAAGGCTACGAAGGCCCGAGTCTGGAATGCGACAAGTGCGGCAGCGAAATGCAGCTCAAGACCGGTCGTTTCGGCAAGTTCTTCGGCTGTACCAATCCGGAGTGCAAGAACACCCGCAAGCTGCTGAAAAGCGGCGACGCAGCACCACCGAAGATGGACCCGGTGAAGATGCCGGAGCTCAAGTGCGACAAGGTCGACGACACCTACATTCTGCGTGACGGCGCTTCGGGCCTGTTCCTGGCTGCCAGCCAGTTCCCGAAAAACCGTGAAACCCGTGCCCCGCTGGTTATCGAGATCGCGCCGCACAAGGACGAAATCGATCCCAAGTACCACTTCCTTTGCGAAGCGCCGAAGAAGGATCCGGACGGTCGTCCAGCAGTGATCCGTTACAGTCGCAAGACCAAAGAGCAGTATGTCCAGACCGAAGTAGAGGGCAAGCCTACGGGCTGGCGTGCGTTCTACGACGGCAGCGCCTGGAAGGTTGAAGACAAGCGTTGATCGCAAGCGCCCGACGCAAACGTGTCGGGCGCTGTTTTCGACAGGCACGGCCTGCGGTGCCAGACTGATCCGGCGCCACAGGCTATGCTGTTCTCTATCCCATTGTTATGGAGAGTCTCGCCATGGCTCATGAGCTCTATACCCGTACCAACCAGAAGATCTATTTCGCAGGGCTTGCGCTCGAAGCGTTGGGTAAGGCGGAGAAGGGGCAGGCGGTGAACGCGCCTGCATTGTTGCAGGCCGAGCGTGAGTCCGCCCTGTTTCATCTGTATGGCGCGCTGCTCGGCTTGTGCCACGAGATCGCGGGGTTCTACCGACTGCCGCAGGCCGGCTCGCGTCGTGCGGAGGACTTGTTGACTCAGGAAGTGCTGAACGCCATAGCAATTCCCGAAATGGCCGAGTTGGTTGAGCTTGCCCAGAACCGCCAGACATGGCTGGCTCAGTTGCTGACGGCCTATAACGCGTTGTATGAGCCGCCGCGTGCACCGAAAAAGCTCAAGGGTGACGTCACACAGCCGATGATACAGGCTGTGAACCTGAACGCTGAGCCGGAGTCTGAACTGACACGTGAAGAGCTCGAAAACTGGCGTCAGCAACTCAAAAGGTTGGCCATCCGTTTTCGTGAAGGCCTGAGCGAGTGCTGAAAACCAATGAAGTGCAGGCTGGCAGGCTGTTACAATGCCCGCCTCTTGCGGAGTAACTGTAATGCCTACCTCTTTCCTGGAAATTGTCGAACTGCCTGACGGACGTATTGAACTGCGTCGTGCCGATGACGAGGGTTCTCTGGTGACGCTTGATTTCTCTGCGGATGCCAAAGCGTTCATGCAAGGTCAGCATGTTGAAGTCGCCAAGGCCATGTTGAGTGTGGGCGTACAGATGGCTGGCCGTCTGGCTGAGGGCGAAGTCGAGAAGGATGACGTGCCCCACGTCCTGCACTGATCGACGACCGGGCTTTTTAGCCCAGCCGGATGTTCAGGCTCTGTGCTTCCCCGATTTTTGCAGCACTGATCAATTGCTGACGCGCTGCGGCGCCAAGTGGATTGATCCAGCTCACAACCGTATGGCTACGGCCAAGTCTGAGTGCTTCGCGAGTCAGCTCCAGTACACTTTGTGTGCCGCGCGGCTGCAGTAGCAGAATCCGTTCCCTGTTGAGTCCTGCATCGCGCAACCAGGTCTGGGTCAGGCTTGAGGGTGGCGCAATCAGCGTCAGCCAGCGTGCGTCGATTTCTTCGCTCAGTTCCCGAAGGATAGGGGCCAGAAGGTTCAGGCAGTTCCCGGCGGCGCCGCGCAAAGACAGTTCACTGAAGAGTTCTGGCTCGTTGCCCCAGGGTGTTTCGACGGCATCGGCAAGCAGCGGGGCGATGGGCTGAGCCAGAAACGCCTCGAACAGTGGCAATTGTGAATGCGGTGCTTGATGGAACTGCATAACGCCTCCTTAGCGGCGAATGACGCCTACGCTCAAACCTTCGATCACCAGCTCCTGATCCTTGAGATCGACCTCGATAGGGGCAAAATCAGGGTTTTCAGCCAGCAGCCAGACTTTGCTGCCTTCACGCTTGAAACGCTTGACGGTGACTTCGTCGCCGATCCGGGCAACTACGATCTGGCCGTTACGTGCTTCGCGAGTGGTGTGCACCGCCAACAGGTCGCCATCCAGAATCCCGACGTCCTTCATACTCATGCCGTGAACGCGCAGCAGGTAGTTGGCGCTGGGGTGGAAAAAGGAAGGGTTGATGTTGCAGGACTCTTCGATATGTTGCTGAGCCAGAATCGGCGCGCCAGCTGCTACGCGACCAATGACCGGCAGGCTGCTTTCATCCGGCCGTGCTTCAAAGCCGGGAATGCGGATGCCGCGTGAGGCACCAGGGGTCATTTCGATGGCGCCTTTGCGAGCCAATGCCTTAAGGTGTTCTTCCGCTGCGTTGGGCGATTTGAAACCCAGCTCCTGGGCGATTTCCGCACGTGTAGGTGGAAAGCCGTTGTCTTCCAGGCAGCGTTTGATGAAGCCCAGGATTTCAGCCTGGCGTGGCGTCAGTTTGATCATGATGGGCGCTCTGGCTTTTTATACAGTGACTGGGATTATATACAGTGAACGCGCGTTGGCAATCATCCTTTTTACTTTCGCCGCCAGGCGGTGCGGTGGGGGGTTGCGAAGCCTTGCGTCAAAAAGCGCTGCATAAGCTGTCTATTGTCATTTAACATCCAGTTTCGTGACTGTTCAGCCACAAAATGAACGGGTCCGCTTGACAAACGGGGCGCCTGATACGTATGTTTCAAACGTTCGTTTGTTAGGCAGAGAGCCATGGCCCAGTCGGAAACCGTTGAACGCATTCTTGATGCTGCCGAGCAGTTGTTCGCAGAAAAGGGGTTTGCTGAAACCTCCTTGCGTCTCATCACCAGCAAGGCTTCGGTCAATCTGGCTGCTGTGAACTACCACTTCGGTTCGAAAAAGGCGCTGATTCAGGCGGTGTTCTCACGTTTTCTCGGCCCGTTCTGCATCAGTCTCGATCGCGAGCTGGAGCGTCGCCAGGCAAAACCCGAACACAAGCCGAGCCTGGAAGAACTGCTGGAGATACTCGTCGAGCAGGCGCTTGTCGTGCAACCGCGAAGCGGTAACGACCTGTCGATCTTCATGCGTCTTTTAGGGCTTGCCTTCAGTCAGAGTCAGGGACACCTGCGCCGTTATCTTGAAGACATGTACGGTAAGGTGTTCCGTCGTTACATGACACTGGTCAACGAAGCCGCCCCCCGTATTCCACCTATCGAGCTGTTCTGGCGCGTGCACTTCATGCTCGGTGCCGCTGCATTCAGCATGTCCGGCATCAAGGCCTTGCGTGCGATTGCCGAAACCGATTTTGGCGTCAATACCTCCATCGAGCAGGTCATGCGCTTGATGGTGCCGTTTCTGGCCGCAGGCATGCGTGCCGACACCGGCGTCAGTGACCCGACCATGATCGCCGCTCAACTCAGGCCGCGTAGCAAGAGCAGCACCGGCACGCCTGCGGTAGCCAAGGCCTGACGATCCAAGCCTTAATGTACCGGCGCATCGCATTGCGTCAGGCTTCAGGATCAAGCACCATGCCCGGATTGCAAATGGGCACTGGTGTGTAAGGGTTTTTTCTATGAGTTCTGGCCTGCAAGGCTCCCTGATGGTCGATGTCGCCGGCACCTGGCTGACCAGCGAAGACCGTCAGTTTCTGCGTCAGCCCGAAGTGGGCGGTTTGATTATCTTTGCCCGAAACATCGAGCATCCCCGTCAGGTTCGTGAACTGAGTGCGGCAATTCGCGCCGTTCGCCCGGACTTGCTGCTGGCAGTGGATCAGGAAGGCGGCAGGGTCCAGCGCCTGCGGCAGGGGTTCGTGCGTCTACCGCCGATGCGCGCTATTGCCGACAAGCCAGATGCTGTGCTGCTGGCCGAGCATTGCGGCTGGCTGATGGCCACCGAAGTATTGGCTGTCGGCCTGGACCTGAGTTTTGCTCCGGTGCTGGACCTGGACTACCAGCGCAGCGCGGTCGTCGGGACGCGTTCGTTTGAGGGCGACCCGGAGCGTGCGGCGCTGCTGGCAGGGGCGTTTATTCGTGGCATGAACGCGGCTGGCATGGCTGCGACCGGCAAGCATTTCCCTGGCCACGGCTGGGCCGAAGCCGACTCTCACGTGGCTATCCCGAATGACGAGCGCAGTCTGGAACAGATTCGCGCCAGCGATCTGGTGCCGTTCGCACGCCTGAGCCGACAGCTCGCTGCAGTGATGCCTGCTCATGTCATTTACCCGAAAGTCGATTCGCAGCCTGCCGGTTTCTCCAAGCGCTGGCTGCAAGACATCCTGCGCGACGAACTGAAATTTGACGGTGTTATTTTCAGCGATGATCTGTCGATGGCCGGTGCCCATGTGGTCGGTGATGCCGCCAGCCGTATCGAGGCTGCGCTGACGGCGGGTTGCGACATGGGGCTGGTATGTAATGACCGCGCTGCGGCAGAGCTGGCCCTCGGTGCGGCCCAGCGCCTGAAAGTCAGGCCTTCGCCGCGCATCGCGCGTATGCGCGGTCAGGCATCAGCCAGTACTGATTATCGGCAACACCCGCGCTGGCAGGCCGCGCTTCAGGCCCTGCGCGCTGCTCAACTGATCGATTAAGGATTTGCGATGACTGTTTACGCGATTATTGGTGGGACTGGCCTGACCCAACTGGAAGGCCTGAACATTCGGCAGTCCTTGCCGATGAACACGCCTTATGGCGCACCTTCCGGCGAAATCCAGATCGGCGATTATGCCGGTCGCGAAGTGATGTTTTTGGCGCGGCATGGTCATCCGCACCGTTTGCCACCGCATCAGGTCAACTACCGGGCCAACATCTGGGCCTTGAAGCAGGCTGGTGCCGAAGCGATTCTGGCGGTCAATGCGGTAGGTGGCATACATCCAGCGATGGGCACCGGGCACTTTTGCGTGCCGCATGATCTGGTCGACTACACCAGCGGTCGCCAGCACACGTTCTTTGCCGATGATCTGGAAGAGGTCACGCACATCGACTTCAGCTATCCCTACAGCGAAGCGTTACGGGCGCGTCTGGTTGCAGCACTGGCCGCTGAAGGGTGCGAGTTCTCTGATCGGGGTGTCTATGCATGTACTCAGGGGCCGCGCCTGGAGACGGTCGCCGAAATCATCCGCCTTGAGCGTGATGGCTGCGACATCGTCGGCATGACTGGTATGCCCGAGGCCGCTCTGGCCCGTGAGCTGGAGCTGGAATACGCCTGCCTGGCGCTGGTGGTCAATCCGGCAGCGGGCAAGTCGACCACTGTCATAACCATGGCAGAAATCGAACAGGCCCTGCGCGATGGTATGGGCAAGGTAAAAGCCACGCTCGCCCGGGTTCTGTCAGCCTCCTGACTTACAGCATGCGCTTGAGGGTATTGTCCTTGCGCACAAGGTGATGCCAGAGCGCGGCGACTACGTGCAGGGCGATGACGTAATAGAAGATCGAGCCCAGCAACTTGTGCACATCTTCGAACGTTTCGGCCCTGCGATCCGAGGTCGGCAGGGGCCAGGGTATCTGCAGGTCGGTGAGGGGAATGGGTAACGCGCCTTTTTCCACCATCACCGTCAGCAGACCCAATAAAGGCTGAGCGAACAGGAACGCATACAGCGCGTAATGCGTAAGTGTCGCGGCTAAGCGCAACGCGCCTTCAAGCGGCGGCGTTATGCCGGGCGGACGATGCCGTCGACGTTCGGCGACGCGGAAAAACGCCATGGCCAGAATCACAATCCCCACCCAGAAATGGCTCTGCACGACCAGTGTGCGGTATTCAGAACCCTTGCCAAACTGACTGCGGCTCAGAATCAGGGTATACGCCAGCACAATCAGTATGGCCATGACCCAGTGCAGCCATCTGGCTCGTGCGGTGTAGCGTTGAGAAGTCGGTGCATCCACGGTTGGATTCCTTGTCGCTTTTTTACAGGTCCGGTAAGCAGTTTAGGCAGTTGCCGGGATCCTGCGTTTCATTTGTACGCGTTTTTTTCAGCGTCAGATCAGTGCCATTGAATATGCCCGACTGAATATGGCAAATACGCAGCACAGGCGACACGGGACGGAACCTGTGCCGATGGGTGGCTTCATATGACGTGAATATTCACCCGGGAGCGAGTCTTGACCAGTGCCAATCCGCCTGTCGGCCCAGCAACGCCAGTGTCCGCCAGTGTTTCATTGAATGTACTGACCATGAACATGCACATGGGCTTTGGCATTTTCAATCGCCGCTTCATTTTGCCGGAGTTGCGTGAGGCTGTGCGTACTGTATCGGCCGATATCGTGTTTCTTCAGGAAGTGCACGGCGAGCACCAGAGCCATGCGCGCAGCGTCAAGGACTGGCCGACGATTTCCCAGTACGAGTTCCTCGCCGACAGCATGTGGAACGACTTTGCCTATGGTCGTAATGCGGTGTACCCGGATGGCGATCACGGTAACGCGCTGCTGTCCAAGTACCCGATCATCCAGCACGAGAACCTCGACATTTCCATTCATGGCACCGAGCAGCGCGGTTTGCTGCACTGCATCCTGGAGGTGCCATACGCCGGTCGGGTGCATGCGGTGTGTGTTCACTTGGGCTTGCGTGAAAGCCATCGACGTCAGCAGCTCAACCTGCTCGCCGAGCTGATGGAGCGTCTTCCCGAGGGTGAGCCGGTGATCGTTGCCGGTGATTTCAATGACTGGCGTCAGCGCGCCGATGCTTTGCTGGAGGGCACCGGGTTGCACGAGGTTTTTGTCGAGCGCTTCGGCGCGCCGGCCAAAAGCTTTCCGGCCCGCTGGCCGTTGCTCCGGCTGGACCGGATTTATGTCCGCAACGCGACTTCCCACAGGCCGAAAGTATTGTCCAGCCGCCCGTGGTCTCATCTTTCCGATCATGCACCGCTGGCGGTGGAGTTGACCTTATGAGTAATACGACAGGGCAGTGGTGTGATGGCAACTCGGTAGAGCTGCTGATCAACGGTGAAGACTTCTACGCCCGGGTGTTCGAGTGCATACGGGCCGCGCGCAAAGAGGTGTTGATCGAGACTTTCATCATCTTTGAAGACCGGATTGGCGAGGGCTTGCAACAGGCGTTGCTCCAAGCTGCGGCCAACGGCGCGAAAGTGGTTGTCACGGTAGATGACTACGGGACCTCGGACCTGAGTTCGGTGTTTGTCAAAACCATGATCGATGCCGGTATTCAGATTCAGCTGTTCGACCCGCGTCCGCGATTCATGGGTATGCGCACCAACCTGTTCCGCCGTCTGCACCGCAAGGTGGTCGTCATTGATGGCGAACTGGGCTTTATCGGCGGCATCAACTACAGCGTCGATCACATGACTGACACGGGGGTGACGGCCAAACAGGACTATGCCGTTCTGGTCCGTGGCCCGATTGTTGGCGATATTCACCATAGCGCGTTGAACATGCTCAGCAAGGTCGTTCGTGACAAATTGCCGCCCATTGCACTGAAGCTGGACCGCGCCGGTGACGCCAGTATGCTGCTCGCCGAGCGCGACAATGACGAGCACAGTACCGATATCGAAGAGCAGTACCTTGAGGCGATTCGCGCTGCGAAGCAACGGATCACCCTGGCCAACGCGTATTTTTATCCCAGCTACCGCTTTCTGCGTGAGCTGCGCAATGCATCACGGCGGGGCGTCAAGGTCACCCTGATTTTGCAAGGTCAGCCCGACATGCCGTTCGTGCGGGTCTGCTCGCGGCTGACCTACACCTACCTGCTGCGCGACGGCGTGGTCATTCACGAGTACAAGCAACGTGCATTGCACGGTAAGGTCGCGCTGATCGATCAGGACTGGTCCACCGTGGGCTCCAGCAATCTCGACCCGCTGAGCTTGGCGCTGAACCTGGAAGCCAATCTGTTCATCCGTGATCGCGGACTCAATGAGCATCTGCAAAACCATCTGATGGAGCTTGCCGCTGCGCACAGTAAGCAGATGAGCCTCAAGGGCGCGGCGCGCGGCCAGTGGTGGCGTGCGCCGATGATCGTTTTAAGCTTCTTTTTCCTGCGGCGTTTTCCGGCCATTGCCGGCCTGTTCCCGGTTCACGGTGTGCGCCTCAAGCCGTTACGGGCCGGTGACGTGGTGCCGGAAGCGAAAGTCATCGAACAGCAACAGAACAACCACGAGATGGACCAGGAGAAAACTTCATGACTCAGGCCGCAAATGCAGCGCCGCGAAGTGCGCAGGGAGCCAAATGGAAATGGGCAAAGCGGATATTCAATCTGTTTTTCTTCATTGCTGTCCCGGTCCTGTTGTTTCTGCTGGTCAAGAACCTTGACTGGCAAGAGGTCAAGCAGGCGCTGTCGTCCTACAAGGCCAGCACTCTGACCATTGCCGCTGTTGTGGCCTTTGCCAGTTACGCAACCTATTGCGGTTTTGACATACTGGCGCGGTATTACACCCGCCACACATTGTCGATCAAGCAGATCGTGCCTGTGACCTTTGTCTGCTACGCATTCAACCTCAATCTCAGTTCATGGGTTGGCGGCATCGCCTTGCGTTACCGGTTGTATTCCCGGTTGGGGCTGGACGTGTCGACCATCACCCGGATTCTGAGCCTCAGCCTGATTACCAACTGGCTGGGCTACATGCTGCTGGCCGGTTTCGTGTTTTCGATGCGTTTTCTGGAGTTGCCAGAGGAATGGTCGATCGGCACCACGACCCTGCAATTGATCGGTTTCGGACTGTTGGCCGTGTGTTTTGCCTACCTGTTGGCCTGCCGGTTTTCCAAAAAGCGCTCATGGACCGTTCGTGATCAGGAATTCAATCTACCGTCGATGAAGCAGGCCTTGATGCAGGCCAGCCTGGGGGCTCTGAACTGGTCGCTGATGGCTGCGGTGATTTACACGCTGCTGCCCGACAAGGCGTTTTACCCGGCGATTCTCGGTGTGTTGCTGATCAGCAGCATCGCGGGTGTCATTACTCACATTCCAGCCGGGCTGGGCGTGCTTGAGACTGTATTCATTACCTTGCTGGCTCACCAGTTCTCCAAGGGCAGTCTGCTGGCAGCTCTGATCGGCTACCGCGCCATTTACTTCTTGCTGCCGCTGTTGATTGCATTGGTGGTGTATCTGGTGCTGGAAAAACGCGCGAAGAAAATGGGCCAGAAGAACCAGCAGCGAATGGGGCAGGAAGCGAAGACCTGAGGGCCGGGAATCTCAGCCCTCAATCATCAAACCCGACCTGCTCGTGGATCTCGTCGACTTTCAGCTCCAGCCGATACGCCACTGCAATGAACAGTGCCTGGCACAGGCACAGGGTGGCGCTCAGCGAGCGGAAGGCGAACGAGCTGCCTTCATTGACCAGCAACACCGAGTTAGCACGCTTGGCCAGCGGCGACAGATTGCTGTCGGTGATGATCAGCGTCTTGGCCTGATGATGCTGGGCGATGCGCAGGCAATGCTGGGTTTCCTTGCCGTAGGGCGTGAAGCTGATGGCAATCACCAGATCGTTGGCACGCACGCTGCGCATCTGCTCTCGATAGCTGCCCCCCAGGCCCGATATCAAGTGAATACGCTTGTTGGTGTGTTGCAGGTTGTAGACCAGATAATCCGCCACGGCAAATGAGCGGCGCACACCCACCACGTAGATATTGTCGGCGTTGACCACCAGATCTACAGCCTTTTCGAACTCATCGTCGTCCAGCTCTGCACTCAAACGCTCCAGCCCGGAGAGCGTTGCGCTCACGCATTCGCGTGCCAGATCACCCGAGTGGGCCTTCTGAGACTTATTGGCGATCATGCTGCGGATTCGTTGCTGGTAGTTCTGCACCGGCGTGGTCTTGTGCGTGTAAGCCTCGCGAAACAACGCCTGCATCTCACTGAAGCCGCTAAACCCGAAACGCTGGGAAAAGCGCACGATGGCCGAGGGGTGGACTTCGCACTCGCGGGCAATGTCACTGATCCGGTCAACCATGATCCGGTCGCTCTGCTGGCTCATATAGCTGGCGATGCGCTTGAGCTGACGCGGTAAACCGTCGTACTCATCAGTGATCAGCCTTAGCAGGCCTTCGGCATTGGTCGGCGGCATGTCGACGCTCGTCTCGGGCAGAGTGGGCTGATCGGCGCGGGTCATATTCAAATCCTTTCTACTTGTTCTTTCAGGGCAATTTCTTACAGAGCAACATCTTTCAAGGTAACGCAGTTGTGTGCCCGACGATGGAGGCTGCCTTGGGCCGGGACGACTATAGCTTACCCGTCTGTGCATTGTGCCAGCACTTGAATAGCGGTATGGAAAAAATATTCCACTAAAAATAATTATAGAATAAATATTGATTGATGAGGCTCGACGTTTTACGCTGCATTCACAAAGCAGCGTGTACACATGATGCAGGCGCTGCAGGCTGATAAAAATAACAGGAGCCACCATGGGCCAGACACGCTTTGCCACTGGGCGTCAGTTGGATCTGATCTGCCTCGGACGCCTGGGCGTCGATCTTTATGCGCAACAAGTAGGTGCGCGGCTGGAAGACGTTTCCAGTTTCGCCAAATACCTGGGCGGCTCATCGGCCAATATCGCATTCGGTACTGCCAGGCTGGGGCTCAGGTCGGCCATGCTGAGCAGGGTAGGTGATGACCATATGGGTCGCTTCCTGGTCGAGTCGCTGGCCCGCGAAGGCTGTGATGTCAGCGCTATCAAGCGCGATCCCGAGCGCCTGACCGCCATGGTGCTGCTGGGGCTGAAAGACCGTGAAACGTTCCCCCTGGTGTTCTACCGCGAAAATTGCGCCGACATGGCTTTGCGCGCCGAGGACATCGACGAACAGCAGATCGCGTCGAGCAAGGCGCTGCTGATCACCGGCACGCATTTTTCTACCGATCAAGTGTTCAAGGCCAGCAGCCAGGCGCTCGACTACGCCGAAAAGCACGACGTCAAACGCGTGCTGGATATTGATTATCGCCCGGTGCTTTGGGGCCTGGCGGCCAAGGCTGATGGCGAGACACGTTTTGTTGCCGATCAGAAGGTCAGTCAGCATGTGCAGCGCATCCTGCCGCGTTTTGACCTGATTGTCGGTACTGAAGAAGAATTTCAGATTGCCGGCGGCTCTACCGATTTGCTCACTGCCCTGCGTACCGTGCGCGAACTGACGGCCGCGACGCTTGTGGTCAAGCTCGGCCCGCAAGGTTGCACAGTGATTCACGGTGCGATTCCTGCGCGGCTTGAAGACGGCGCAATCTACCCCGGCGTGCGGGTTGAAGTGCTCAACGTGCTGGGCGCTGGCGATGCGTTCATGTCCGGTTTTCTCAGCGGCTGGCTCAAGGATGCCAGCGACGAGCGCTGCTGCCAGCTGGCCAATGCCTGTGGCGGGCTGGTGGTATCGCGCCATGCCTGCGCGCCTGCGATGCCGACGCCTGCCGAACTGGATTACCTGTTCAGCAGCCCGCACCCCATTACCCGGCCTGATCAGGATGTTGTCCTGCAACGGCTGCATCAGGTCAGCGTGCCACGCAAGCAGTGGCGGCAGTTGTTCATCTTCGCCTTCGATCATCGCGGCCAACTGGTCGAGCTGGCCCAACAGGCCGGGCGCGACCTGAGCAGCATCAGCCAGCTCAAGCAACTGTTCGTGCAGGCGGTTGAGCGGGTCGAAGCCGGCCTGCGCCAGCGTGGCATCGAAGCCGATGTCGGGCTGCTCGCCGATCAGCGCTTCGGTCAGGATTCACTTAACGCTGCGACCGGTCGCGGTTGGTGGGTGGCGCGTCCGGTGGAAGTGCAGGGTTCAAGACCCCTGGCGTTCGAGCATGGCCGCTCCATCGGCAGCAATCTGCTCGCCTGGCCGCAAGAGCAGATCATCAAGTGCCTGGTGCAATATCACCCCGATGACGAGCCCATGCTGCGTCTGGAACAGGAAGCGCAGATCAAGGCGCTCTACGACGCGTCAAAAGTCAGTGGTCACGAACTGCTGCTGGAAATCATTCCACCCAAGGATCACCCCTCGTCTCATCCTGACGTGATGGTCCGGTCGCTGAAGCGTTTGTACAACCTGGGCATCTACCCGGCGTGGTGGAAGATCGAGGCGCAGAGCGCGCAGGTCTGGCAGCAGCTGGACGAATTGATCCAGCAGCGCGATCCGTATTGCCGTGGCGTGGTACTGCTCGGGCTCAATGCGCCTGTCGAAGACCTCGCTGCCGGTTTTGCCGAAGCACGACACAGCCGCGTCTGCCAGGGTTTTGCCGTCGGCCGGACCATATTTCGCGAGCCAAGCCGGGCCTGGATGGCCGGGGAAATAGACGATGCGGCGCTGGTCAGTCGGGTGCAGAGCACCTTCAACTGGTTGATCGAGTCCTGGCGCGAAAGCCGCGCCTGACTCTTTCTTGATCTGACGTCGCGATAACAACAAAAAAGGTGCAGCCATGCCCGTTTCCATTTCCACACCCAGGATCCGCATCGGCATCAACCCGATCTCCTGGAGCAACGATGACTTGCCGGCCCTCGGCGGAGAGACGCCTCTGAGCACAGCCTTGAGCGAGGGCAAAGCCATTGGTTACGAGGGCTTTGAGCTCAACGGCAAATTTCCGAAAGATGCCAAGGGTGTCGGCGATGTGCTGCGGCCCTATGATCTGGCGCTGGTTTCCGGCTGGTATTCAAGCCGTCTGGCGCAGCGCTCGGTGGCCGAAGAAATCGAAGCCATTACCCCGCATGTGCAATTGCTCGCCGAGAATGGCGCTTCGGTACTGGTGTACGGTGAAGTGGCTGACTCGATTCAGGGGCAGCGCATTCCGTTGGTTGAACGACCGCGTTTTCACACCGATGCAGCCTGGCTTGAATATGCCGAAAAACTCACCGAACTGGCGCGTTTCACCCTGTCCCGAGGGGTACGCCTGGCGTATCACCACCACATGGGCGCTTACGTCGAGTCGCCACAGGATATTGATCGGCTAATGACACTGACCGGCAAGGAAGTCGGACTGCTGTTCGATTCGGGGCATTGTTACATGGGCGGCGGCGAGCCTTTGCAGGTGCTGAGCAAGCACATCGAGCGTGTCTGCCATGTGCACTTCAAGGATGTGCGCAAACCTGTGGTGCAACTGGCGCGCAACAATCTCTGGAGCTTTCCGGACTGCATCATCAATGGCACGTTCACGGTGCCAGGCGACGGCGATATCGACTTTTCTGCGCTGCTCAAGGTGTTGTTGCAAGCCAGCTACAGCGGCTGGCTGGTGGTCGAGGCCGAACAGGACCCAGCGGTAGCGCCGAGTTATGTGTATGCCAAAAAGGGCTATGACACCTTGCGCCAACTGCTGGCCGATGCGCAATAAGGAGGATTGAACCATGAATCTGCTGACCAAGAGCAAACCCCAGGGCCGTGACATCGTGGCGCTGGCGCCCGGCTCGCTCGAGTACGTGAACTTTGCCGCCTACCGACTGGAGGGCGGTGAGCGCCTGCCTCTCGCTGCAGAAGAAAACGAACTGTGCGTGGTCTTGCTGGCCGGGCACGCCAGCGTGAATGGCGAAGCACCGGGGCAGGGCGCTTTCAGTTGGGAAAATATCGGCGACCGGCAATCGGTGTTCGAGGAAAAATCGCCGTTTGCGGTCTACCTGCCACCGCATAGTCAGGCAGAGTTCGTTGCGCGTGGTCCGCTGCATCTGGCCGTATGCACGGCACCGGGCGATGCGGGCAAACAGCTTGCGGCGCGGCTGATCATGCCGGGCAGCATGAAACGCAGCGTACGCGGCAAAGGGGCAAACACCCGTTACGTGTGCGACATCCTGCCGGACAGTGAACCGGCGCATTCGCTGCTGGTGGTCGAGGTACGGACTCCTTCGGGACATTCGTCCAGCTACCCGCCGCACAAGCACGACCTGGACAATCTGCCCCACGAGAGCTTTCTCGAAGAGACCTACTACCACCAGGTCAACCCGCCGCAGGGTTTCGTTTTCCAGCGGGTTTACACCGACGACCGCAGTATCGATCAGGCCATGGCTGTGGAAAACAATGATCTGGTGACAGTGCCCAAAGGCTATCACCCGGTGTCTGTGCCCTACGGTTACGAATCGTATTACCTGAACGTGATGGCCGGTCCGACACGCGCCTGGCAGTTCCACAACGACCCGCAGCACAGCTGGCTGCTGGATCTTTGATTTCCCCTTTTTACTCTGGAGGCATGAGATGAACGAGTCACCGGTAATCGGCCATTACATCAACGGACACCTGAATGACGGCGATGGTGAGCGTTACAGCGATGTCTTCAACCCGGCAATCGGCACTGTTCAAGCGCGCGTTGCGCTGGCCAGCGTGAAAACCGTGGATGAAGCGGTCGCTTCGGCCAAGGCTGCTTTTCCCGGCTGGGCCGATCAGTCCTCGCTGCGCCGGGCGCGGGTCATGTTCAAGTTCAAGGAATTGCTGGACCGGCACCACGACGAGCTGGCGCAGATCATTTGCCGCGAGCACGGCAAGGTGCTGTCCGATGCGCGTGGTGAAGTGGTGCGCGGTATCGAGATTGTCGAATTTGCCTGCGGTGCGCCCAGCCTGCTGAAAAGTGATTTCAGCGACAACATTGGCGGTGGTATCGATAACTGGAACCTGCGTCAGCCACTGGGCGTCTGCGCCGGGGTCACGCCGTTCAACTTTCCGGTCATGGTGCCACTGTGGATGATCCCTATGGCATTGGTGACCGGCAACTGCTTCATCCTCAAACCTTCCGAGCGCGATCCGTCGGCCAGCCTGCTGATGGCGCGCCTGCTCAAGGAGGCCGGTCTGCCTGATGGCGTATTCAACGTGGTGCAGGGCGACAAGGTCGCGGTCGATGCCTTGCTGCAGCACCCTGACATCGAGGCCATTTCGTTCGTCGGTTCGACGCCGATTGCCGAGTACATCCACCAGCAGGGCACGGCCCACGGCAAGCGCGTGCAGGCGCTGGGCGGGGCCAAGAATCACATGATCGTGATGCCCGATGCGGACCTGGATCAAGCCGCCGATGCCTTGATCGGGGCGGCGTATGGTTCGGCGGGTGAGCGCTGCATGGCGATTTCCATTGCAGTGGTGGTAGGCGATGTCGGCCAGCAACTGATCGACAAGCTGCTGCCGCGCATCGATCAGCTCAAGGTCGGCAATGGCATGCAGGCTGATTCGGACATGGGGCCGTTGGTCACTGCCGTGCACAAAGCCAAGGTAGAGGGCTTCATCGATCAGGGCGTCAAAGAGGGGGCGAAGCTGATTGTCGATGGTCGCCACTTCAAGGTGCCGGGTGCCGAGCAGGGCTTTTTCGTCGGGGCGACGCTGTTCGACCACGTCACGCCGCAGATGCAGATCTACAAGGAAGAAATCTTCGGCCCGGTGCTGGGCATCGTCCACGTCGCGGATTTCGCCAGTGCCGTCGAGCTGATCAACGCACACGAATTCGGCAACGGTGTGTCGTGCTTTACCAGCGATGGTGGTGTGGCCCGTGCGTTTGCGCGGACCATCAAGGTCGGCATGGTCGGTATCAACGTGCCGATCCCGGTGCCCATGGCCTGGCATTCGTTTGGCGGCTGGAAACGTTCACTGTTTGGCGATCACCACGCGTATGGCGAAGAAGGCCTGCGCTTTTACAGTCGCTACAAGAGTGTCATGCAACGCTGGCCGGACAGCATCGCCAAAGGCCCCGAGTTCAGTATGCCGACTGCCAAATAGCCTTCATCAATGGAATGTTGCGGAGAACAAGAACAATGAACCAACCTTTGCGTTTCGCCCTTAATCGAATGGTCGCGCCGCGCCTGTCTCTGGAAGGTTTCGTCGATCTGGCGGTGAAGCTGGGTGCCGATGCCATCGAGATTCGCAACGACCTCAAGGGTATCGAGATCGAGGACGGCACTGCACCCCAGGTCGTTCGTGACCTTTGCGCTGCCCGAGGGGTAAAAGTGCTGTCCATCAACGCCCTGTACCCATTCGATGTCTGGAATGAAGAGCGCGCAGCCCAGGCGACGAAGCTTGCGCAGTACGCTCGCGACTGCGGTGCGCGCGGTCTGGTGCTATGTCCGCTCAATGACCGTGCAGATCCGCGTAACGGCGCGCAGCGCGCTTCGGGGTTGCGCACCGCGTTGACTGCGTTGGCACCGATTCTTCGTGAGCACGGCATTCTCGGCTTCGTCGAACCGCTGGGCTTCGAGGAGTGCTCGTTGCGCCTCAAACGTCAGGCGGTGGACGCAATCAGGGCGGTGGGTGGGCTGGACGTTTATCGGCTGGTTCATGACACCTTTCACCACCACCTGGCCGGTGAGGTCGAGCTGTTTCCAGAGTTGACCGGGCTGGTGCATATCTCCGGTGTCGAGGATGCGCAGGCACCGCTCAACAGCATTCGCGATGGCCATCGCGTGCTGGTCGGCGAAGCTGACATTCTGGGTAATGCATCGCAGATCGAGCGTTTGCTGGACAGCGGCTATGAGGGCCATCTGTCGTTCGAACCATTCGCCGAAAGCGTCCATGCGCTGGCCGACATCCCTCAGGCGATAGCGGCGAGCATGACGCACTTGTCACGAGCCGTTTCGCAGCGTCACTGACGTCAGCCGTCAGGCCGCCTCAAACCCTGGCCACCTCAAACAACAACAAGGTGCGAACATGAGTACAACCCGACTGACCATGGCCCAGGCCCTGGTGAAGTTTCTCGATAATCAGTACGTCGAAGTCGACGGCGTGCAGAGCAAATTCGTCGCTGGCATCTTCACCATTTTCGGGCATGGCAACGTGCTGGGTCTTGGGCAGGCGCTGGAACAGGACAGCGGCGACCTGGTGGTTCATCAAGGCCGTAACGAGCAGGGCATGTGCCACGCCGCCATCGGTTTTGCCAAGCAGCACCTGCGGCGCAAGATCTACGCGTGCAGCTCTTCGGTCGGGCCAGGCGCGGCGAACATGATCACCGCCGCCGCAACCGCCTCGGCCAACCGCATTCCGTTGTTGCTGTTGCCGGGGGACGTCTACGCCAGCCGCCAGCCTGACCCGGTGCTGCAACAGATCGAGCAGTTTCACGACCTGAGCATCAGCACCAACGATGCGTTCAAGGCGGTGAGCAAATACTGGGACCGTATCAACCGCCCCGAGCAGTTGATGAGCGCGGCGCTCAATGCCATGCGCGTACTGACCGATCCGGCTGATACCGGTGCCGTCACGCTGTCGCTGCCTCAGGATGTGCAGGCCGAGGCCTACGATTATCCGGACAGCTTCCTGCAAAGACGTGTGCACCGTATCGACCGCCGCCCGCCCAGCAAGGCCATGCTTGACGACGCATTGAAGCTGCTGGCCGGCACGCGCAAACCGCTGCTGATCTGCGGTGGTGGCGTGCGTTATTCCGGCGCAGCCGATGCCTTGCAAGCCTTTGCCGAGCGCTTCGATATCCCGTTCGCCGAAACCCAGGCAGGCAAGAGTGCCATCGTTTCGGCGCACCCGCTGAACATGGGCGGCATCGGCGAAACCGGCACGGTGGCGGCCAATCGGTTGGCGAAAGAGGCGGACCTGATCATCGGCGTCGGCACCCGCTATAGCGATTTCACCACCGCGTCGAAATGGCTGTTCCAGAACCCGGATGTGCAGTTTCTCAACCTCAATGTCGGTGCCTTCGATGTGCAGAAGCTGGATGGCGTGCAGGTCCTGGCCGATGCGCAGGTGGCATTGCAGGCACTGACCGAAAGCCTGCAAGCCAGCGGTTACCGTGCTGCCTGGGGCGATGCGCCGCGGACAGCCCGTGCGCAGCTGGATGCCGAGGTTGATCGCCTGTATGCGGTCGAGTACCAGAGCGAGGATTTCGTCCCGGAAATCAACGATCACCTGGACCCGGCCGTGCTGCGCGAGTTCATCGAGCTGACCGGCTCGTGTCTGACCCAGAGCGGCGTACTGGGCATCCTCAACCAGAGCGTACCTGACGACGCAGTGATCGTCGCGGCGGCGGGCAGTTTGCCGGGTGATCTGCAGCGTGCCTGGCGCAGTACCGGGGTCGACACCTATCACGTCGAATATGGCTATTCATGCATGGGCTATGAGGTCAATGCGGCACTGGGCGTCAAGCTCGCTGCGCCGCACCGCGAGGTCTTCGCGCTGGTCGGTGATGGCTCTTACATGATGCTCCATTCAGAGCTGGCGACCTCGATTCAGGAGCGGCGCAAGATCAACGTGGTGTTGCTGGACAACATGACCTTCGGCTGCATCAACAACCTGCAGATGGAGCACGGCATGGACAGTTTCGGCACCGAGTTCCGCTTTCGCAATCCCGACACAGGCAAGCTCGACGGCGACTTTGTACCGGTGGATTTCGCCATGAGCGCTGCCGCCTATGGCTGCAAGACCTATAAGGTCAGCACCGCCGAACAACTGCGTCAGGCGCTCGTCGATGCGCAACGTCAGACGGTCTCGACGCTGATCGACATCAAGGTCCTGCCCAAGACCATGATCCACAAATACCTGTCGTGGTGGCGTGTCGGCGTTGCCGAAGTATCAACGACCGGCACCACGGCCCAGGTTTACGAAAAACTCAACCGCGAACTGGCCAAGGCTCGACAGTACTGATCACTGTTTATCGTTCAGCACCCGTGACCCGTTCACGGCAACATCCAATAAAAAAAGGAACATGAAAATGGCATTGAAACTCGGTGTGATCGGTACAGGCGCAATCGGTCAGGATCATATCCGGCGTTGCAGCAAGACGCTGGTTGGCAGTGAGGTGGTAGCCGTCACCGACATCAACCTGGAGCAGGCAGCCAAAGTGGTGCGCGAGCTGGACATCGGTGCCGAAGTGTATGCCGACGGCCACGCGCTGATTGCCGCGCCCGACGTCGAAGCGGTGCTGGTCTGTTCCTGGGGCCCCAGCCATGAAGAGTACGTGCTGGCGGCCATTGCCGCAGGCAAGCCGGTGTTCTGCGAAAAGCCTTTGGCCGTTACCGCCGAGGGTTGCCGGCACATTGTCGAGGCCGAGATCGCCAGCGGCAGGCGTCTGGTTCAAGTGGGCTTCATGCGCCCCTATGATCAGGGCTATCGCGCCCTGAAATCGGTGATCGACAGCGGCCGGATCGGCGAACCGCTGATGCTTCACTGTGCGCACCGCAACCCTCGGGTCGGCGAGAACTACAAGACCGACATGGCGATCACCGACACGCTGATTCATGAGCTCAATGTGCTGCGCTGGCTGCTCAACGATGACTATGTGTCGGTACAGGTGGTGTTCCCGCGCAAGACCAGCAAGGCCCTTGCGCACATGAAAGATCCGCAGATTGTGATGCTGGAAACGGCCAGAGGCACGCGCATCGACGTCGAAGTGTTCGTCAACTGCCAGTACGGCTACGACATCCAGTGTGAAGTGGTCGGCGAGAGCGGCATTGCCAAACTGCCTGAGCCTTCTCAGGTGCAGTTGCGTAGCGAAGCGAAATTGTCCAACGCGATCCTGATGGACTGGAAAGACCGGTTCATTGCTGCCTATGACGTCGAGTTGCAGGACTTCATCGATGGCGTCAACGCGGGCACGATTTACGGGCCTTCTGCCTGGGACGGTTATGCCGCTGCGGTGGCCGCCGATGCCTGTGTTCAGGCGCAGAACAGCGGAGCGGTCGTACCGATTGCCCTGGAGATGCGTCCCGCGTTTTATGACTGACAGAGGTATCTGGAGTCGGGTTGTTTTTCAAACAATAAAAAGGAGGGCATCATGCGCATCGCACTGGATCCTTACATGTATCGCCACCTGTCGCTGGGTGCGATGGTCGATAAGGCGGCGGAGCTGGGCTACGACTACATAGAGCTTTCACCGCGCGAAGATTTCATGCCGTTCTACAAGTACCCGCGCGTGGATCGTGCGCGGATCAGGGAGTTTCGCAAAGCCCTGAGCGATGCCGGTGTGAAGCTCTCCTCGCTGCTGCCGCTGTACCACTGGGCTGCGCCGGATGAAGACTTGCGTATTGCAGCGGTGCGCAACTGGAAACGCGCCATTCAGGTGGCCGTGGAAATGGACTGCGACCTGATGAACACAGAGTTCAGTGGGCAATCTGATCATGCACTGGTGTGCGAAAACCAGTTCATGAAATCCATGGATGAACTGATGCCGCACTTCGAGCGAGAAGGCATCCGGCTCGATATCCAGGCCCATCCTTATGACTTCTGCGAACGCAACAACGAGTCAGTAGACATCATTCGCGGCCTGGACCGGGACTGGATCAATTACCTGTATGCCGCGCCACACACCTTTTTCTACGATGATGGCGTGGGGGACATTGCCTCCATGCTGAGGTACGCAGGTGACAAGCTCACCCACCTGATCATTGCCGACACCTATAATCACCGGGCTTCGTCCAACCTGCGCTACATCGTCAACCCGCCTGGCGTCACGGCAACGGTGCATCAGCATCTGGACATCGGGCAGGGCGAGGTGGACTGGGACGCGTTCTTCTCGACATTGCGGGACATTGATTTCGACGGTATTGCCACAGTGGCCGTATTTGCCTGGGAGGAGCGTGCAGATGAATCGAGCCGATTCATGCTGGAGCGGGTCAAAAGCGAGCTGCTTCGTTGAAACGGTGGCATCCAATACACGACCGATGGCTGCGGCCATGAGGTTCATGGACTACAGGAGATATCCATGCGAGCAGGGCTGGTGGGCTACGGCAAAGGCGGGCGTTACTTTCATGCAACGCTGATTTCGAGTTTGCCCGGTGCCACATTTGCAGGCGTTGTCACCCGTTCACCCGAGCGAAAACAGGAAGTGGTCAACGATCATCCCGGCGTGGCAACCTTCGACACGCTGGCCGAGCTGGTCGCTGCCGGGGTAGATGTGGTGGTGATTTCCACGCCCCTGGCTTCGCGCCGAGCGTTGATCCTTGAAGCGATAGAGCTGGGCGTCGGGGTGGTCAGCGACAAACCCTTTGCCAGCGACGCCGCCCAGGCGCGCGAGCTGGTGGAAGCGGCCGAACGGCGGGGCGTGCTGCTTAGCGTTTATCAGAATCGGCGCTGGGATTCCGACTTCCTCACCGTACGCAAGTTGATAGACAACAAGGCGCTGGGGCAGATCAGCCGGTTCGAGTCCAGTATCGAGCGCTATTCGCCACGCTCGGTAGGCAAGGCCAGCGGTGGTGGCATGCTGCGTGATCTGGGCAGTCATCTGGTGGATCAGGCACTGGTACTGTTCGGGCCGGTCGAGCGGGTGTATGCAGAATTGCAGTTCGCTACGCCGCAAGACGAACTGGACCACACGTTCTTCGTGTCCTTGAGGCATGCCAGCGGTGTGACTTCGCACCTGTCAGGCAGTTGTCTGCAAAATACCCCCAAGCCGCGTTTCAGGGTCAGTGGATCAAAGGGCTGTTACAGCGTCGAAGGGCTGGACGGTCAGGAGGAGGCTGCGTTTGCCGGCCTCACGCCACGGTCCGAGGGCGAGCGCTGGGGTGTCGAAGAGCATCGGCGCTGGGGCTGGTTCGAGCAGGGTGACCATCGCGAGCGTGTGCCTTCGGAGCGCGGTTGCTGGCTTGAGTTCTACCGCCTGTTGCAGAGCGCCGTTGACGAGCAGGGCGGTAATCCGGTTGATCCTCATGATGCCATCGCATCGGCACAGGTCATGGATGCAGCTCGCTTGAGCGCCAGTGAAGGGCGGGTTGTGGTGTTGTAATCATCGCGTGCCACGCTGCACATTCAAGCCTGCCATCGGACAAAGCCCGACGCCTGACAAGCGTCGGGCTTTGTCGTATGTGCAGCCGAATAAAAATGAAATGGAATAAAATTCTAAAATCAGTTGAATTGGAAAATATTTTCCAATAGAGTCTTTTTCAGGTTACCGACTATCGAATCACTCGGGCTTTGAAGGTCTTTCAAGTCACGAGATGCACACCAACAAAAACAAAACAAAAGATAGGTACTGTCGATGAAAACCCCTACCTCTGGCCTCACCGCCAAGCGTTCTGCCACCTCTTCATTCTGGATTCGGACCATGGAGCGATTTCTCACAATCGTTGCCCGTGGCATGTGCGTGCAACACAAGGACGCGCAACTGTTCTGCATTCCCGGAGCGACCGGGATCCGCCTGTCACGCTGATTCGCTGCATCCGAACAACAATAATTTGGAGACAGATCCTCATGAAGACCAAGATTGCTTTGACCTCATTGGCCATGGCGCTGATGTTGGGCAGCGGTGCAGCTTTGGCCGATATCAAGATCGGTGTGGCCATGTCGCAGTTCGATGACACCTGGCTGACCTACCTGCGTGACGACATGAATGCCAAGGCCAAAGCCATGTCCACGACCGAGAAAGTGGACCTGCAGTTCGTCGATGCCCGCGCGGACGTCAACAAACAGCTCGACCAGGTCAAGGACCTGATCAACAAGAAAGTCGACGCCCTGATCGTCAATCCTGTGGACACCGCTGCCACCGCACGGATCACCAAGGACGCGGTCGCCGCCGGCATCCCGCTGGTCTACGTCAACCGCCGCCCTGACGATCCGAAACTGCCAGCAGGCGTCGCCACCGTTACGTCGGATGACATGGAGGCAGGTCGACTTCAGGCGCAATACATCGCCGACAAACTGAAAGGCAAGGGCAGTGTCATGATTCTTCTGGGTGACCTGGCCAACAACTCCACGCAAAACCGCACCAAGGGCATCAAGGAGGTGTTGGCCAAGTACCCGGACATCAAGATAGATCAGGAGCAGACCGGCATCTGGCTACGCCAGAAGGGCATGGACCTGACCAACGACTGGCTTACCCAGGGCCGTAAATTCAACGCGGTGCTGGCCAACAACGATGAAATGGCCATTGGCGCGGCGATGGCGCTGAAGCAGGCAGGCGTGGATGTGGATAAAGGCAGCGTGTTAGTCGCCGGTGTCGACGGTACACCAGACGGGCTCAGCGCCGTTACCAAGGGCGACCTCGCAGTCTCCGTTTTTCAGGACGCCAAGGGCCAGGCCGACGGGGCGATTGATGCCGCCGTGAAAATGGCGAAAAAGGAAAAGGTCGAGCCCCAGGCGATCATCATCCCTTATCGCCTGATTACGCCTGAAAACGTCGCCACCTTCAAATAACAGCAATCGGCAGGCCAGGGAGGATCGTTCCTCCCGCAGCCTGCCGCTTGAGGAGTTGTGATCATGTTCGGTTCAGCTACTGTCAACCCGCCCGCACAACGCGATCTGCCGTCCAGTGACAGCGATAGCCCGACGCCGGATGCCCAGCCGCCTTATCTGCTTGAAATCAGCCATATCAGCAAGGGCTTCCCCGGTGTCATCGCGCTCAACGACGTCCAACTGCGTGTGCGCCCTGGCAGCGTGCTGGCGCTGATGGGCGAGAACGGTGCCGGAAAGTCAACGCTGATGAAAATCATCGCTGGCATCTACCAGCCGGACTCGGGCGAAATCCGTTTGCGTGGCAAGCCGATTCGCTTCGAGACGCCACTTTCGGCCTTGCAGGCCGGCATTGCGATGATCCATCAGGAGCTGAACCTGATGCCGTTCATGAGCATCGCCGAGAACATCTGGATCGGTCGCGAACAGCTCAACGGTCTGCACATGGTCGATCACCGGGAAATGCACCGCTGCACTGCCGAACTGCTGGAGCGCCTGCGCATCAGGCTCGATCCCGAAGACCTGGTGGGCAACCTGAGTATCGCCGAGCGGCAGATGGTCGAGATCGCCAAAGCTGTGTCATATAACTCGGACGTGCTGATCATGGATGAGCCGACTTCGGCCATCACCGAAACCGAAGTCGCTCACCTGTTTTCGATCATCAACGACCTGCGCGCTCAGGGTAAAGGCATCATCTACATCACCCACAAGATGAACGAAGTCTTCGAGATTGCCGACGAAGTAGCGGTTTTTCGCGACGGCGCCTATATCGGCCTGCAGCGCGCCGAAAGTATGGACGGCGACAGCCTGATCACCATGATGGTGGGGCGTGAGTTGACCCAACTGTTTCCCGAGCGGGAAAAGCCGCCAGGCGAACTGCTGCTTTCAGTCAGCAACCTGTGCCTGAACGGCATTTTCAAGGACGTGAGTTTCGATTTGCGTGCCGGAGAGATTCTTGGCATTGCCGGATTGATGGGGTCGGGCCGGACCAATGTGGCCGAGACCCTGTTCGGCATAACCCCCAGCGACAGCGGCGAGGTACGCTTTGATGGCACTACGGTACACATTGCCGACCCGCATCAGGCCATTGAACTGGGTTTTGCGCTTTTGACGGAAGACCGCAAGTTGACTGGGCTGTTTCCATGCCTGTCGGTGATGGAAAACATGGAAATGGCCGTGCTCGCCAACTATGCCGGCAACGGTTTCGTGCAACAGAAGGCACTGCGTGCGCTGTGCGAGGACATGTGCAAAAAACTTCGGGTCAAGACCCCGTCACTGGAGCAGTGCATCGACACCTTGTCGGGCGGTAACCAGCAGAAGGCGTTGCTGGCACGCTGGCTGATGACCAATCCCCGGGTACTGATTCTGGATGAGCCCACCCGCGGCATCGACGTAGGGGCCAAGGCGGAAATCTATCGCCTGATCTCCCTGCTCGCCAGTGAAGGCATGGCCGTCATCATGATCTCTTCAGAGCTGCCGGAAGTCCTCGGTATGAGCGACCGGGTGATGGTCATGCACGAAGGCGAAATGATGGGCATCCTCGATCGAGGCGAAGCGACCCAGGAAAAAGTCATGCATCTGGCCTCCGGCCACAAGGTTCATTGAGTTCGCACTACAGGGCTCGGTAGAAGAAGAACAAAAGGGGAACGAACATGAGCAACGCGATTTCGCAAAACAAACCAGCCTTGGCACCGACCAGGAACAAACGGCGGCTGCCAACCGAGCTGAGTATTTTTCTGGTGCTGATCGGTATCGGTCTGATCTTTGAGCTGTTTGGCTGGATCGTCCGTGATCAGAGCTTTCTGCTCAACTCCCAGCGTCTGGTACTGATGATTCTTCAGGTGTCGATCATCGGCTTGCTGGCCATCGGCGTGACTCAGGTGATCATTACCACAGGCATCGACCTGTCGTCCGGTTCGGTGCTGGCACTGTCAGCGATGATTGCCGCGAGCCTGGCGCAAACCTCGGACTTTTCCCGGGCAGTATTTCCTTCCTTGACCGACCTGCCCGTGTGGATTCCGATCGTGGTCGGGCTCGGAGTCGGGCTGCTGGCGGGTGCCATCAACGGCAGCATCATTGCCATAACCGGTATTCCGCCATTCATTGCCACGCTGGGCATGATGGTCTCCGCGCGTGGCCTGGCGCGCTTCTACACCGAAGGTCAGCCGGTGAGCATGCTCTCTGACTCCTACACGGCTATCGGACAGGGCGCGATGCCGGTGATCATCTTTCTGGTGGTGGCGGTGATCTTCCACATTGCCCTGCGTTACACCAAGTACGGCAAATACACCTACGCCATCGGCGGCAACATGCAGGCTGCGCGTACTTCCGGGATCAACGTCAAGCGCCACCTGGTTATCGTCTATAGCATCGCCGGGCTGCTGGCCGGGCTGGCAGGGGTGGTTGCCTCGGCACGTGCCGCAACCGGGCAGGCCGGAATGGGCATGTCCTATGAACTGGACGCTATCGCTGCCGCAGTCATCGGCGGCACCAGCCTGTCCGGTGGAGTAGGGCGAATCACCGGCACTGTGATCGGTGCGCTGATTCTCGGCGTAATGGCCAGTGGTTTCACCTTTGTCGGCGTAGACGCTTATGTTCAGGACATTATCAAAGGCCTGATCATTGTAGTGGCGGTGGTAATCGATCAATATCGCAACAAGCGCAAGACCAAGCGCTGATATTCAATAATCTGCATCAAAGGGCCTTTTCAGGCCCTTTTGTGCGTTGAATGTTGCAGGAACCGATTAGCTGTCAGCAGGTCAGAGCCTCATCAAGCAGCATGCTGGCCGGGTCTTTCGCCCGCATTTCAAGGGTTTTACGGCAATTGTTGTACAAAAATCCTTCAATTGTGTTGCCGAGCCCGCTAGCCGGCCTTAGACTGCCGCCCCTCGTAAATTGAGTGCCAGGTGGCGCTTGGAGATTATTGGTTTGCACGGCAACGTCAAGCCGCTCCTCAATGCACGTTTTTTTATAGAGAAATAAATGACAAAGGAAAAGTTGCTGGCCATGCCGGCCGATGACTACATGAACGCCGAGCAGCACGCTTTCTTCGTCGAGCTGTTGCAGGGCATGAAGGTCGAGATCCACGAGCGAATCGAGCAGAGCCGTATTGCGATCGAGAGCCTGGACACGCCTGCCGATCCTGCAGACGCCGCTTCGGTTGAAGAGGAGCGTCACTGGCTGGTCAATGTGATCGACCGCGACCAGCGCATGCTGCCCCAGTTGGAAATGGCCCTCTCGCGTATTGCCGACGATACCTTCGGCTGGTGCGATGACAGCGGTGAGCCAATCGGCCTGAAGCGTCTGCTGATCAGCCCGACCACCAAATATTGCATCGAGGCGCAAGAGCGCCACGAGCAGATCGACAAGCACCAGCGCCAGGCCTGATACGCAGGCAGCAGCTGAGTGACCGAACCGGGAGGCAAGCGATTGCCTCCCGGTTTTGTTGTGCCCGGAATTTGTCCAAAACGTATTGCTCGCTACGACCAACGGGGCATGGCATAAGGCCGTTATCTAGCGTTTAATAAACGTAATAATGATAAATACCGATGGGGTGACGCAGCATGGCCGAGAACCTATCCATGGCAGCCGGATTACCACTGGCCGATGCTCGCGGCGCTGCGTCGAAGTGGTGGGTGCCAGCGGTGCAAAGTGTCGTGTTGTGCCTGCTCTTCGCCGCAATGAGCGTTATCGGTTTGTCTCTTTATATCGTCATTCCCGCAGCGCTGCTGGTCGCCTGGCTGCCGCTTTTGTTGCGCAGAAGGCAGCCTGGCCTGCAAGTCGAGGCAAGTGACAGTGATATCGCGCTGCTGACCCGCGACCTGTCGCGCACCACTAGCCACAACGCATTGTCGGCCGCTCAGGTGGCATTTTCTGTCGGGCAACTGGCGGGCAAGGTGCAGTCGCAGCTGGGTGCTGCCGGACAGATAGTCAACAGCGCCGAACAGATGATTGCGACCGAGCAGCAGACTGCCCAGTTGAGTCAACAGGCATTGGTTGCAGCCAGTAAGGCGCGCCAGCGCAGCGAATCAGGAAGCGGCGTTCTGAATGAGTCTATCGAGCGCATGCACCTCTTGAGCAAGCGTGCTGTCGGCAGTCGTGAGTTGATCGAGGCGTTGAGCCAGCGCAGTGAAGAAATCCAGCGTGTGACGCTGGTCATTCAATCTATCGCCAGCCAGACCAACCTGCTGGCGCTCAATGCGGCCATCGAAGCTGCCCGGGCAGGTGAGCACGGGCGCGGTTTTGCGGTGGTCGCTGACGAAGTACGCGGGCTTGCGGGCCGTACTGCCAGTGCTACCGGGGAAGTCGGGCAGATGGTGGCCGATATCCAGCAACGCACCGCACAGGTGGTGGAGCAGATTCGCGAGCTGTCTTCTGATCTCGATGCGGGGGTCGAGCAGGTCGAGCTGACCGGACAGCATCTGGGCAATATCGCCCGGCTTGCGATCGAGGTGGAAAGCCAGGTCAGCGAAATTGCTCAAGGCGCGAGGAGCAACCAGGACCAGTTGGCCAGCCTGTTCGATGCCGTCGAGCACATGCGCAGTGATCTTGCCGTCAGCGATGAACAAACCCGGCAACTGGCCAAAGCCGCAGTACAGATGGAGGGGCAGGCCGAGACCATCAGCCAGCGGCTGGCTCAGGTCGGTCTGGATGACTATCACCAGCGTATTTACGACCTGGCCCGCGAAGGTGCGCGGCTGATCGCGGAAAAATTCGAGGCTGACATTGTGCAGGGGCGCGTCAGCCTGGATGACTTGTTTGATCGCAACTACAAACCCGTCCCCAATACCTCACCCACCCGCTTTACCACGCGTTTTGATCGTTACACCGATCAAGTATTGCCGGCATTGCAAGAACCGTTGCTTTCGCGCCATGAAGGTCTGGTATTCGCTATTGCCTGCACGCAGCAAGGGTATGTGCCGACGCACAACAACGCTTTCAGTCAGCCTTTGACCGGCGATGCGACGGTGGACAATGCGCGTAATCGAAGCAAGCGCAAGTTTGATGATCGTACCGGCATTCGCTGCGGCAGCCATCAACAGCCTGTTCTGCTGCAAACCTACACCCGGGACACCGGCGAACTGATGCACGACCTGTCTGTGCCTATTGTGGTCAACGGGCGACATTGGGGTGGTCTGCGCCTTGGGTACAAACCGCAAAGCCGCTGATTCTTTAAAACAGGCGGCTCAGGTTAGATCAAGTATTAAATAACCTGCCCGGTTGGTTTTTCTGTTTGGTGAAATTGCGGGTTCTGAAACCCGTTTGCACAAACGTGTAGGTGTTTGTTTATAAATAATAAATACCTGACGACAGAAGTTGTAGGAATACTCTGAATACGCGCTGCATGACTTGACTGATCACCGTCTTTAAGCAAGCTGTTTAAATCAACGTTATTTACGTTTTGATTTAAGTGCGGCCTTTTCTTGGCCTGCCTCTAGGGATGGAAAAGATATGAACGATAAATGGAGTGTCGAACAAACAGCAGCAATCTCGGATGTGGTAACGCGGCGTGTTACCGCACGGATCGGAATTTTCTTCGACGGCACGGGAAATAATCGCGTCAACAGCCAGATCGGGGCTGACTGTCAGGCACTGATTGAAATGAATGATGGTCAGCACATTAAAGAGTGTGCGGGTCGTCATGTTCATCCTGGCAGTAGTTATAGTAATGATCTGAGTAATATAGCCAGGCTGGTTGATCTTTATCGGCTGCAACGTGTTGCCGAAAATGACAGTGCAGGCTTGAAGGTGTACTACCCGATCTATGTAAGCGGGGCGGGTACTACCTCCGGCGGGCGTGATTCGGTATGGCCGGGACAGAGTTTCGGCCGTGGCACCACTGGTGTGATATGCAAAGTGGAAAATGCATTCAGAAAGCTTGAAACGGTATTGAAGGCATTTCCACACGACAACCCGGATTGTGTACTGGAAGCGCTTGAACTGGACGTATTCGGCTTCAGTCGAGGGGCTGCGTCGGCCAGGCACCTGGCCAACGAAATCCTGAAACAGCGGGCAGGAATGCTTGAGCCGATACTTCAAAGCCGCAAAGTCAGGCTGAGTGAGCATTTCAGCTGGCGCAACGGCAGTGTACAGCTCAAGGTTATCGGCCTGTTCGACACGGTCGCCGCCATCGGCAGTTTCAGGGATATGGGTAATACCCGGTACGCGAGCAACAGGAGGGTCAATCTGTACCTGCCGCCGGGTTGTGCCCAACAGGTGCTGCATCTGGTTGCTCGTGATGAATCACGGCGCAACTTCGCGCTTAACAGCGTCCTGCCGGAATGGCCGAAAGAAATCGTTTTACCCGGTGCCCATTCCGATATCGGCGGTGGTTATCCTCCTCAGATGGAAGAAAGCGTGTTGCTCACGCGTCCGCAAAGCAGCCTGGTCAACCGTGACAGCCCGTGTGAGGCGGCGCCTTGCTGGAAGAACGCCCAGGCCCTGTTAAGTGCCATGAGCCGGGATGACTGGATCGACCCGCTGGACAGCCAGGCATTTCTGAGGGTTCAGACCTGCGAAAGCAAATGTTACCCATGCAGAAAATCCCTGAGAGGCATGAAAACGATCGTTGCTGCAGTGGGTATGAACCGCCAGGTCTTTGGTCACTTGTCGAGGGTGTCGTTACAGGTCATGCATGCATTGGCCTGTGATGAGGGGGTACCTTTCGACCCGGTGCCGAACAGCCCTGAATTTCAGCTTCCTCCCGAGCTCGAAAGCATTTCAGCCCGCCTGATCGATTATGCGCGAGGCGGGCCTTACTTACTGGACAGTCAGGAAGAGCAGCTATTGCGCCGGCGCTATATCCATCAGTCTGCGCACTGGAACGCAGTAGTCGGCAGAGTGGGCACCTTTAGTGACGCTGTTTTTGTGCATGCCCCGCAACCGGGTGGCAGGACATTGCACCCCAATGTCGGCCAGCCCGGTTATCCGCAATAGGAATCAACGCCCGAGTGGTTCACTCGGGCTTTTTGTGAAGGCGCACATTCAGTTCGTCGACCACCATCGCCCACTCGGCATCCTCATGCAGCTGCTCCTTGAGAAAGTCAGCCTGCCGCGGCGTCCAGAAGTCTGCATCAATCAGCTTCACGTCGTCAGGCAGGGGATGGCTGGCGATGAACGCTTCGATGCTCTCATCGTCCGAATCCAGTGCCAATTGGGCGAACAGGTCGTTGATGGTCGTTGTAGTCTGTTCCATGTCATCTCCTCGCCGGGGGATATCCCCGTCTTCATCAGTTCTTATGGGAGTGGCCGACGCACGCAAGAGTTCGATGCATTTGGCCGTGTGAGAAGATGGCCTTTTGTGCTCTGCCTACAAGTGATATGTTTCCAGTATCGCCGAATGCACATTGATCGCCTGGCTGGAACCCGTCCAGCCTTTAAGTCCTGGTCAAGCTGGCCGCCGGTTTCAGGGCTCCAGCGCTTTTGCGACACTGCAGTGTACAAAAGGTATATATCCCGTAGCTGCCATGAGCCGGTAGAATCCGCCACCCGCCTGCACAAGGTTTGCGGTGGCGCTTTCAGCGCTTCCGCGTGCAGCGTGCCGGAAAAAATCCGGTCGCTTGACGCGGTCTATGGATTAACCACTTTCTTGACTGCCCTGACATCAGGCAGCCTCATTTTTATGTTTGAGGGTTTGTACTTTGGCTGTAAGTAATCTGGATACCCATGCCTTGTTCGTGCTCGGCGATCTCCGCGCACAGTTGGTCAAGCAGTTTCAGTCCCGTTTTGTCTACATCACCGAGCAGTCAGCCGAAGGTATTTATATCGCTGAAATCGACACCGAAACCGCTCTGGTCGTCGATGACAAGCCGCGCCTGGAGCTCAAGGTGGGCGATCATTTCCGCGCGTCGGTATTGCCAAGCCGTGAAGGCGGCAAGCTCGAATTGAAATTCCGTGAAATCAAAATGACTGTGTATGGATTGGGCGAATATGCATTCGTCGATATCCCTGAAGGCCACGGCATTGTGTTCAAGGAAGGTCAGGCTGTGGTCATGGTGTTTGCCGCAAAAGAGCAGCTGCAGACCGGTATGAGCAAGGTTCTCAAAGGCGCAGTCGGCAAGGCCGCCAAATGGCGCAAGGGCGAGCTGACCTTCAAGGCCAGCGAGTAACGCTGGCCAGGCTGAAGATTCAGCCGCCTGCCGATTCTCCATTGCCAGTGCCGCTACTGACTTCTGCGGGCACATCGTCACCGGCCATGCGCTTGCGGAACAGCGCCGTACGTGCCAGCAGCAGCGTGGTCACAGGCACGGTGATTGCCAGCAGCACCGGAATCAGCCAGGCGTGAATCACCGGCTCTGTCTTCAGTGCAGAGAAATAGATGATCGACGCCAGCGCAACGCACCAGGCGCCCAGCGTCGACGCGAGGGCTGGCGGGTGCATGCGCTGGAAGAAGTCCTTGAGGCGCAGCAGCCCGAGGGCACCGGTCAAGGCAAACAGACTGCTGGCGATCAGCAGCCCGGCGGTCAGTATCTCAGCCCAGAAGGGCACGGTGTTCGGCAGTCCGGTCATTCGATCACTTCTCCGCGCAGCAGGAATTTGGCCAGAGCGAAGGAGCCGACAAAGCCGAACAGGGCAATCAGCATGGCGGCTTCGAAGTACGTGTCACTGGCGTAACGGATGCCGAGCACCAGCATCATCAGCATGGCAATGATGTACAGGTAGTCCAGCGCCAGCACCCGGTCCTGGGCTGACGGACCCTTGAGCAGGCGCAGCAGGGTGATCACCATCGCCAGGGCGAAGATCAGCAGGCTGATCAGGATCGCGTTGTCGAGCAATGCACTCATTGAAAGATCTCCATCAACGGTCGCTCATAGGTGGTCTTGAAGTGTTCGATGAATTGCGCTTCATCCTCCAGATCAAAAACATGCATCAGCAGCACACTGCGATCCAGCGCCAGTTCCGACCATACCGTTCCGGGTACGACCGTGGTGACCATCGCCAGCGCGGCGAGACCATGGGCATCGTGCAGGTCCAGCGGGATACGCACGAAAGCCGAGCGTGGCGGACGACTTTCGAGCCGCCATACGCTCAAACCGACCTGAAGATTGGACACCACCACATCCCACCCGACCAGGCACAGAAACTTCAGGATTGTGCCAGGTTTGCGGATGCGCACCGGCAGCGGGCGCAGCGGTGCCATCAGCAAGGGCGCGAGCAAGCCCAGCACCGCACCCAGTAGCAGGTGGCCGGGGCTGATCGACAGGTTCAGCACCAGCCACAACAGCCACAGTGCCAGAGAAAGCAGAGGAGCCGGAAACAGGCGCTTCATGGCTGCCCCTCCGAACTGATTTCCTGGCTGGTAGGGCCGGGTATCGGACGTGTGGCAAGGACCGACTGCACATACTGCTTGGGCTCATGCAGCGCGGCGGCGGTGTCCTGGGTATAGCGCAACAAGGGCTCGGCCTTGAACGTCAGCGCAACGCAGAGGCCCAGCAGGATGATGATCGGCAAGCATTCATTGCGTCGCAGCAACGGCGAAGGGCGCTCGTGTGGTGTCCAGAAGCGCTGTGTGCCAAGCCTGGAAAAAGCGATCAGCGACGCCAGCCCGGAGAAGATCAGCAGGCCGATCAGCATCCATGCCGGGGTCGAGAGCGCTTCGTCCTGCGCGACGTCCAGCCCCAGCGGGTTCATCAACGCGCTGAGCAGCGTGAGTTTGCCGATGAACCCCGATAGCGGTGGCATGCCGATAATCAGCAACGCACAGGCGATAAAGCTCAGGCCCAGAAATGCCATGGTCATGGGTATGACCTGACCGACTACGACTTTCTGCTCGTCGTCCAGGTTGGTGCCGGGTGGCGGATGCAGCGACTCAAGGGTGCGGGGCAGTTGATCCACGTCGTACTCCAGAGGGATCTCGTTGGCCGAGCGGGAACGCTCGACCAATTCGCCCAGCAGGAACATTGCGCTCAGCGCCAGCGTCGAGCTGACCATGTAGAACAGCGCACCCGAAGTCAGGCTCGGCTGGGCAAAACCGACCGCTGACAGCAGAATGCCCGCTGATACCAGTATGCTCAGGCTGGCGAGGCGCTCCAGGCGCTGGGCAGCGATGATTGCAATAGCAGCTGTGAAAATCGTCGCCATGCCGCCGTAGATCAACCAGTCGCCGCCGAAGAATGCCGAGGCCCCGGCCTGACCGGAAAACAGTAGTGTCCACAGGCGTAGCAGGGTGTAAACGCCCACTTTGGTCATGATCGCAAACATGGCCGCTACCGGCGCGCTGGCTGCCGAATAGGCCGGGACCAGCCAGAAGTTCAGCGGCCACATACCTGCCTTGGCCAGAAATGCCGTGGCCAGAATGGCAGCGCCTGCATGCAGCAGGCCCAGATCGGACTCTGCCACTTGCGGGATCTTGATCGCCAGATCGGCGAAGTTAAGCGTGCCGGTTACGCCGTAGATCAGCGCAGCGCCGATCAGGAACAGCGACGAAGCCAGCAGGTTGATCGAAATGTAATGCAGGCCGGTCGACACCCGCGCCCGGCCGGAGCCATGCAGCATCAAGCCGTATGACGCTGCCAGCAGCACTTCAAAGAATACGAACAGGTTGAACAGGTCGGCGGTCAGGAATGCGCCATATAGCCCCATAAGCTGGATCTGGAACAGTGCGTGGAAACTGGCACCGGCCCGGTCCCAGCGCGCCAGCGCGAACAACAGGGCGCAGACACCGATTATGCCGGTCAGCACCAGCATCAGTGCCGATAGGTGATCTACCACCAGCACGATACCGAACGGCACACCCCAGTTGCCTGGCAGGTAGACACCGATCGAACCACTGCTGCCGCTGTGCTGCACCCAGAAAAACAGCACCACGGAAATGCCCAGCCCGAGGATGCTGGAAAACAGATTGATACGTCCCTTGAGCGGCCGATGCTTTTCGCCCAGCCAGAGCATCAGCCCTGCGGTCAGTAACGGCAGCAGGATCGGCGCAATGATTAATTGATTCATCCAGCTCATGCCTTGGGCTCCCGGCCATCTACATGGTCGGTGCCGGTCAGGCCTCTGGAGGCGAGCAATACCACCAGAAACAGCGCGGTCATGGCGAAGCTGATGACAATGGCGGTCAGTACCAGCGCCTGCGGCAGTGGATCAGTGTAATTGAGCAGGTCTTGGGGAATGCCGTCCTTGATGATCGGTTCTCTGCCGATGAACAGGCTGCCCATGCTGAAAATGAACAGGTTGACCCCGTAGGACAGCAGGCACAGCCCCATGACCACCTGAAAGGTGCGTGGGCGCAGGATCAGCCAGACGCCCGAGGCGGCCAGCACGCCGATGGCGATTGCAATGACTTCTTCCATCAAAGGATTCCTTGCGGGTTGGCAACGGGCTTGGGCAGTTGCGTCGGACGGTGGCTGCGCACCGACTGGTGGGCCAGTGCGGTGAGGATCAGCAGCGTCGAGCCAACGACCACGGCGTACACGCCGACATCAAAGAACAGCGCACTGGCAATGTGAATATCGCCCAGAACCGGCAAATCGACGTGCGCGGTGTGCGTAGTCATGAACGGATAACCCAGCACCATGGAGCCGGCTCCGGTCAGAACCGCGCACAACAGGCCTGTGCCCATCCAGCGTAACGGGCGCAGGCTCATTTGCGCCTCGACCCATTGGGTACCTGCCACCATGTATTGCAGAAGGAACGCCACCGACATCACCAGACCGGCCACAAATCCGCCACCTGGCTGGTTATGACCACGAACGAACAGGTACATCGAGATGATGAAGGCAATCGGCAACAGTAATCGCACCAGCGCTGCCGGAACCATCATGAAACCGAGTGCGGTATCGCTGGCACTGCGCGGGTTAACCAGATCAGTCACCACGTCACGGGCCAGCAGGCGTTGCTGTGTGGGCAGCAGAATGCTTTCCTTCGGCGGGCGGAAGCGTCGCAACAGGGCAAACACTGTCAGGGCTACCGCCGCCAGCACGGTGATTTCGCCAAATGTATCGAAGCCGCGGAAATCCACCAGCATCACGTTGACCACGTTGGTACCACCGCCCTGAGGCAGCGCGCGGCTCAGGTAAAAGGACGAAATAGCGTTAGGTGTCTGACGGGTCAGCATGGCGTAGGACAATATCGCCATACCCAGGCCGACAAGAACCGCCAGCCCGAAGTCGCGTATTCGCCGGGTACGAGCGCGCAGGCGCGCGCTCAATGGGGCGACGTCTTCATTGCGTCGCGGCAGCCAGCGCAGACCGAGCAGGATAAGTACCGTCGTCACTACCTCCACGACCAGTTGAGTCAGCGCCAGATCAGGTGCCGAGAACCAGACGAAGGTGATGCAGGTCATCAGGCCGCAGACGCTGACCATGACCAGTGCCGCCAGACGGTGATACTTGCCTTGCCAGGCTGCACCTATTGCGCAGGCAATTGCGATAAGCCAAAGCGTGACAAACACCCCGGAGCCCGGAATCTTCGGCCGGTCGCCCCAGGTCAGGCCACTGAAATACATCGGGATGAAGCCGCCCAGTACGGCTGCCAGTACCAGCAGAAACAGTTGCGGCTGCAAGCGACGAGTGCTGACCTTGCGCTCGAAACGCCGCGCCCAGTGCATCATCGCTACCTGGCTGCGTTCGAAAAAGCGCTTGCCGTTGAGTCTGCCCACCAGCGGCGGGGCAGTAATGCGCTCGTACTTGAGAGGTTTGCGCAGCAATAGATACAGGATGATACCGCCAGCCATCGCCACCAGGCTCATGACCATCGGCAGGTTCCAGCCGTGCCAGATCGCCAGGCTGTATTCGGGCAATGTTCCGCCGACGACCGGACGCGCAGCGGCGGCGAGCAGGGGAGCGACCGATTGCGCCGGGAAAATCCCCACGATCAGGCACGTCAGCACCAGCAGTTCTACCGGCGCACGCATCCAGCGCGGCGGCTCATGCGGCAAGTGCGGCAGGTCCTTGGCCGCCGGACCGAAAAACACATCGACCGTGAAGCGCAGCGAATAGGCAACGCTGAATATCCCGGCGATGGTCGCGATCACTGGCAAGGCAATTTCGACCCAGGCAGTGGCGGAAATGAACACGGTTTCGGCAAAGAACATTTCCTTGGACAGAAACCCGTTGAGCAGCGGCACGCCTGCCATCGATGCACTGGCGACCATCGCCAATGTTGCGGTGTAGGGGAGCAGCTTCACCAGCCCACTGAGACGCCGGATATCTCGCGTTCCGCTCTCGTGGTCGATAATCCCGGCGGCCATGAACAGCGAGGCCTTGAAGGTAGCGTGGTTGAGAATGTGAAAGACCGCAGCTACCGCAGCCAGCGGGCTGTTGAGGCCCAGCAACAGCGTGATCAGGCCCAGATGACTGATGGTCGAGTAGGCCAGCAGGCCCTTCAGATCATTCTGGAAGATGGCCGCGTAGGCGCCGAGAATCAGCGTGCAGGCACCTGCGCCGCTGACGATCCAGAACCATTGCTCAGTGCCGGACAACGCAGGCCACATTCGTGCCATGAGAAACACCCCGGCCTTGACCATGGTCGCCGAGTGCAGATACGCCGACACGGGTGTAGGGGCGGCCATTGCGTGGGGCAGCCAGAAATGGAAGGGAAATTGGGCGCTTTTGGTCAGCGCGCCGATCAGAATCAGGGTCAGTAACACCGGGTACAGGGCATGCGCACGAATCGCGTCGCCGGAGGCCAGGACACGGTCCAGGTCGTAACTGCCGGCCACATGGCCGAGGATCATCATGCCGGCCAGCAGCGCCAGCCCCCCCGCACCGGTGACCATCAGCGCCATGTAAGCGCCGCGCCGTGCATCGGCGCGGTGGTGCCAGTAGCCGATCAGCAGGAACGAGAACAGGCTGGTCAGCTCCCAGAAAAACACGATCTGAATCAGATTGCCGGACATCACCAGGCCGAGCATGGCGCCCATGAAAGCCAGGAAAAACGCGAAGAAACGCGGTACCGGATCATCTGGCGACATGTAGTAGCGGGCGTAGAGCGAGACCAGCGCACCAATGCCCAGCACCAGCATCGAAAACAGCCAGGCGAAGCCGTCGATACGCAGAACGAAGTTCATCCCCAGGCTCGGCAGCCAGAAGTACTCTTCGCGAATAACGCCGCCGTCGGCGATCTGCGGGAACCACAATGCCATCTGGATAGCGCCGCTGAGGGCGACCAGACCGGCCAGAAACGATTCTGCGTTACGCGCGTTTTGCGGCAAAAAGGCCGCCAGACAGCTGCCGATGAAAGGCAGAAGCAGTAGAACTATCAGGGACATAGGCTTCTAATCTGCAGGGGAATGTCAAGCATCATACGTGCCAGACACCCCGATACCAAAGGGACTGTTTCCGAAATTTCCTACAAAAAGTGTCTGCTGTTTTTAAGACAGCAAAAAGTTGTCACGGGACATGTGTTTCACGGCGCACAATAGCCGCCGTTCACTCGGCTTTGCGCATGCCATCTTCTTCAGCAAGGCTCTGTTCACCGGGGGCAGAACGCCGCTTCATTTCGCTGACGATCACCCCGGCCACAATCAGTGCTGCGCCCAGCAGGGCGATACCCGGCAAGCGCTCCCCGGCAAGTCTTCCGACAATCCCGGCCCAGACCGGTTCACCGGCATAAATCACGGTGGCGCGTGTAGGCGAAACACTTTTCTGTGCCCAGTTCATCGCGATCTGGATAATCGCACTCATCGCGCCAAGTCCCACCGCGCTGAGCACCAGCAGCCAGGAGAAATCCGGCAAGCGTTCCTGAGTCGGCACGATCATCAGAAAGGCCAGGGCGGAGGCGGTTGCCAGCTGCACCACGGTGACCCGCCGCACATCGACCTTGCCGGCATAGGCGCTGATCATGATGATCTCGGCGGCGATGGCCACCGCGCTGATCAGCGTGACGATCTCGCCGGAGTTGAGTTGCAGAGAAGCACCTTGCGGCCCTGATACCAGCATCAGCCCGGTAAAGGCGAGGAGGATGCCCAGTGTCGGCATCAGGCCCGGTCGACGGCCAAGCACCAACCATTGCAATAAAGGCACGCAGGGTACGTAGAGCGCTGTGATGAAGGCGGACTGGCTGCTTGGGATGGTTTGCAGTCCAATGGTCTGCAAGCCATAACCAAGCATGATCGCGGTGCCGATGAATACGCCGGCCTTGAGTTCAAGAAAGGTCAGTCCGCGCAGCACCTTCATTGAAAACAGCGCTACGATAAGCGCCGCTGCGGCGAAACGCAGACCGACGAAGAGCATGGGGCCGCTGACGGTCAGCGCATGCTGTACCAGTAAAAAAGTGCCTCCCCAGAGCATGGTAATCAGAATCAGAACGGCTTCTGCCTTGCTGATGCGGGGTAATCGGCTGATAGACTTCATGTCAGCTCCAGATTCCTGTGAACGGCTATAAATGACGATGCGCCTGATGAGAGGCTGAGCACCCTGAAAATGGTTTCGAATTGGGCAGTATAATGCGCAACGGTTTGATGTGAGCACCACCATGCACAAAGAAAATTCCCCGCGCCCAGCCGTGTTGCAGCACGTCAGCCAGAACGTACGGCGTTTGCGCAACTGCGCTGACCTCAGCCAGACCGCCCTGGCAGAAAAGTCCGGGGTCAGCCGCCGCATGCTGGTCGCTATCGAGGCGGGAGAGAAAAACGTCAGTCTGGCGACGCTGGACCGGGTAGCAGAAGCATTGGAGGTGGCGTTCAGCGATCTGATCCAGGCCCCCGAAAATCGTGATTACAGCCGTATCAACGAACTGGCCTGGGCGGGTACGATTTCTGGCAGCAAGGCCGTGCTGCTGGCCCGAGCGATTGCCCGCCGGGAAGTCGAGCTGTGGGAGTTCTGCCTGGAGCCCGGCGATGCCTATGTCTCGGAAGCCGATCCGGACGGCTGGAGTGAGCAGGTGTATATCGTAGAAGGGTATCTGACTCTGCGCCTCTCCGATCCTGCGGCCGTGCAACAGATCGGTCCAGGCGAGTTTTTCATGTTCCCCAGCAATCAGCCGCACCGCTATTGCAATGAGGCTGACGTGCCCTTGCGCTTTGTGCGTAACGTCGTGCTCTGACCTTCCTGTTCTTTTATCGCAACTGACCGAGGCGCTGTTCGATGAGTGAAGACCCTAACCAGACAGCTGACATTCTGATCATCGGCGGCGGTCTGAGCGGCACCATGCTGGCGGCGCAGTTGCTACGCAGGCCTGGCCAGCGCCGGATCCTGATCATCGAAACCCGCAGCGAGCTTGGCCGGGGCGAGGCCTACAGCGCAACAGAGCCGGGCCATACGCTCAATGGCAATGCGGCGCGCATGAGCGTCGACCCCGATGACCCGGACGACCTCACGCGCTGGCTGACGGCCTATCTGGCCGAGGGCGGCTGGCCTGAAGCGGCCGCGCAGAAGGTCCCGGTCGCCGAGCTGTTCCCGCCGCGCGGTGTGTTCGGGCTTTATGTCCAGCAGCGATTGCGTGAAGCCCGTGGCGCTGGCGAGGTGTTTGGCTCGACGGCAACGCATGTGCCCGGCGAAGCGGTCGATGTACAGATCGATGAACACGGCGTGAGCGTGACGCTGGCCGACGGTCGTCTATTGCGTGGCAGTCGGGCCGTGCTGGCGACCGGTATGTACGCCGCTTCACGCACACCGCAGCGTGAGTCGAACGCACTGAACGCGGCAGCGCTGGACCCTTGGAATGTACAGGCAATGCAACAGCTCGATGCACAGTCCAGGGTGTTGATCATTGGCTCGGGGCTGACCATGGTCGATGCGCTGGTCTCACTGGAAAAGGCCGGGCACCGCGGGCCGATTCAGATCTATTCCCGGCATGGCCTGCTGCCCCATGTGCGGCGCCAGCCCCCGGAATGGTCTGATTTCCTGGCGCAGGACCCGAGTATCCGCAGCACTCGCCAACTGGTACGCAAGGTGCGCGAGCAGTGCGAGCTGGCCATCGAAAGCGGCATTGACTGGCAGGCCCCGCTGGACACCGTGCGCGCCAACGTCGGCAGGCTGTGGAATCAGGCCAGTGACAGGCAGCGCCGCCAGTTTGTCCGTCATGTACGGCCATGGTGGGAGAGTCATCACCATCGCTCGCCGCCACCCAGCGCCGCACTGCTGGCGCAACTGATCAGGCAAGGTCGGCTGAGCATTGACGCCGCTTCGTTGCAGGCTGTTGCGAGCCTGCCGTCAGGCCAGGTGCAGATCAGCGTGCGTCGGCGCGGTGATAGCGAACCGACGCAGATCGTTGGCGATGCCTTGATCAACTCCACCGGCATCGAGTACGACTGGCGACGCGTGGATCGCCCGTTGCCTCGGCAATTGCTGCTGCGAGGTTTGATTCAGCCCGGACCGCTTGCGCTGGGCATTGCTGCCGACGCCGGTGGCGCGGTGCTCGACGCGCAAGGTCACTGCTCGTCACGCCTGTTCGCCATGGGCCCGCCACTGCGCGGCATGTGGTGGGAAAGCACCGCAGTGACCGACGTGGCGATTCAGGCCAAGGCTCTGGCGATGCGTTTGTCGTGAAGCGCCGCGTGATCAGGAGAGGACGCAGAGCGTCCAGAAAGGCATACCCATGCGGAGCATCGGCACGATAGCGTTCTTGCGGACAGCGCTCGTTCCTCACGCTCCAGCGTGGGAATGCCGTTCATGACGCTCCGCGTCACCGGTCTGGACCTTCACACCGACAAATGCAGCATCCGGTCGCCCTGTATATTTTCACCCGGCCTGCGTTTGTTGACCGCCAGCTCACCGATCTTGATCAGACGAGTGCGTGTCACGTTGCGGGTCAGGCCCAGCAGGCTGGCGGTGTGTACCTGGTTGTGATGGCAGTAGCGATACGCGGTCCTCAGCAACGTGTCTTCGACCTTCTCGTGCAAGGCACCTGCCTGTTCTTCAAACAGCTTTTGGAACGCCCGATTGAGCAACTGTTCGGCTGACTCGTCAGCCGGATTCTGCTCGTCCTGACGCTCGATCCTCAGGTTCGACAGGCGCAGGTCGTCACGCTGAATGACTCCTTCGCGGCAGACCAGCAAGGTGTGATGAATAACGTTTTCCAGCTCGCGAATATTGCCTGGCCAGCTGTAGGTCTTGAGCTTGTGCTCGGCTTCGGCGCTGATGCGCACCGGGCCATGGCGCAGACGCTGGCTGTAGACCTCTATGAAATGCCGGGCCAGCGGCAGGATATCGCCGGGCCGGTCGCGCAGCGGGCTCAATTCCAGATTGACCACGTCCAGGCGGTAGTAAAGGTCCTCGCGAAAATGCCCGGCATTGATGGCTTTTTCCAGTTGTACGTTGGTGGCTGCGAGCACCCGCACGTCAATAGGCACGCTCTTGCGCGAGCCCAGGCGGACCACTTCACGTTCTTGAAGTACGCGCAGCAGCTTGACCTGGAGAGTCATGGGCAGGTCGCCGATTTCATCGAGAAACAGCGTGCCGCCATTGGCCTCTTCGAACCAGCCCGCCTTCGCGCTGATCGCGCCGGTGAAGGCGCCTTTCTCGTGGCCGAACAACTCGGCCTCGATCAGGTTCTCGGAGAATGCTCCGCAGTTGACCGCCACGAACGGTTTGTCGCGACGGGCACTCAGTTCGTGGACGTGCCGTGCCACCAGTTCCTTGCCAGTGCCGGTTTCACCAATGATCAGTACGCTGGCATCGCTGGGCGCCACCTGGCGTACGTGAGCGAGCAGATCCTTGGATTTGGGGTCCTCGAATACCTGCGCAGTGGCTCTGATCGAGGTCGCCAGCGCAGGCGAGTGCGGTAAGGTCAGCAGTTGCCCTGACATCACTTGGCCTGCGGGGGCAGATCGTTGGCGATCATTTCGCCGAACGGGCCCGTCAAATTGGTGATGCCGCGCCCGGCGAGGCTGGCGTAAGGCTCAGGCAGCAGCGGGAAGACCAGTTCGGCAAAGCGGTACGCTTCTTCCAGGTGCGGGTAGCCCGAGAAAATGAAGCTCTCGATGCCCAGGTCTGCGTATTCCTTGATGCGTGCCGCGACTTCCTGCGGGTTGCCGACCAGTGCCGTGCCAGCACCGCCACGAACCAGACCCACGCCCGCCCACAGGTTAGGCGCGATTTCCAGGTTGTCGCGGCGTCCGTCATGCAGCGCAGCCATACGGCGTTGACCTTCGGAATCAAAGCGCGAGAAAGATTTCTGGGCCGCAGCGATGGTTTCGTCGCTGATGTGTTCGATCAATGTGCTGGCGGCTTTCCAGGCTTCTTCACTGGTTTCGCGCACGATGACGTGCAAGCGAATGCCGAACTTCACGGTACGACCTTTGCGGGCTGCCCGTTCACGCACATCGGCCAGCTTTTGGGCCACAGCTGCTGGAGGTTCGCCCCAGGTCAGGTAAACGTCCACCTGATCGGCCGCAAGGTCATGCGCGGCATCGGAAGAGCCACCAAAGTACAGCGGCGGATAGGGCTTTTGAATCGGTGGATACAGCGCTTTGGCATTCTGCACGCGCAGGTGCTTGCCTTCGAAGTCGACTGCTTCGCCCTGTAATACGCGACGCCAGATCTTCAGGAATTCGTCGGTGACTTCATAGCGTTCGCTGTGATCGAGGAAGCTGCCGTCGCCACGGTTCTCGTCCGGGTCGCCACCAGTCACCACGTTGATCAGCAGTCGGCCGCCGGATAAACGATCCAGCGTGGCCGCCATGCGTGCCGAGACGGTAGGGGAGATGATTCCCGGACGGATCGCCACCAGGTACTTCAGACGCTCGGTCAATGGCACCAGTGCCGAGGCGATGACCCACGAGTCTTCGCAAGAGCGACCGGTCGGAATCAATACCCCGTAATAGCCCAAGTCATCGGCGGCCTGCGCCACCTGTTTCAGGTAATTGAGGGTGACGGGACGTGCGCCCTTTGTCGTGCCCAGATAATGGCCGTCGCCGTGAGTCGGAAGAAACCAGAAAACGTTCATGACAAATCCTTGGGAGTGATCAGCTGAGTGAAAGCTGACGGGACCAACTGTTGATTCGCAGACAGTTCGCCAACAGCGTTCGGGGTGGGGCCATTTATAGAACGTCTTATTTATTCCGCAAAAGAACGTTAAACCATATTTTTAGATCTTAAACGCATATGTGACTTGAAAAATCCTGATTCTCTTTGCGCGAACCCCTCTACTACAAGGCTTTGACGGCTGTAAGCATCCCGTTAATACAGTTCGCACCAAAAGCCAAAACGTTGACAGTCATATTGCCAAGATGAAAAACGGGCTGCGCCTGCGCGGATTTTCCGGCACTCGTCAGGCTGTCGAAACTTTTGTTCGACCGGTCCAGTCACTTTTTCAGGATCAACAGGAGTCAGACCATGGCAAGGGCAATCTGGAAGGGCGCAATCAGCTTCGGGCTGGTGCATATACCGGTCGCATTGGTGTCGGCGACAACGTCGACCAGTGTCGACTTTGACTGGCTCGACAAGCGCAGCATGGACCCGGTTGGCTACAAGCGAATCAACAAGGTCACCGGCAAGGAGGTCACCAGCGAAAATATCGTCAAGGGCGTGGAGTACGAAAAGGATCGTTATGTCGTACTCAGCGAAGAGGAAATTCGCTCCGCGCACCCCAAATCGACGCAGACCATCGACATATTCGCCTTTGTCGACAGCCAGCAGATTCCTTTGCAAAACATCGACACGCCTTATTTTCTGACCCCGGATAAACGCGGCGAAAAAGTCTATGCGCTGCTGCGCGAAACCCTTGTCGACACCAAAAAGGTGGCGCTGGCCAATGTCGTGCTGCATACCCGCGAACACCTGGCGGCGGTCATGCCGCTGGAGTCGGCGCTGGTCATGGTGATCCTGCGCTGGCCTGCCGACGTGCGTGAGCTGGACACGCTGGAACTGAGCGACGCAGTGACGGACGTACAGTTGAACAAGAGCGAACGCGACATGGCCAAGCGTCTGGTCAAGGACATGAGCGCCGACTGGCAGCCTGAGCAGTACCGCGACACTTTTCAGGAAAAGATCATGCACCTGGTCAAAACCAAGGCAGACGAAGGCGAGATCGAGGATGTCGAGACGGATCCGGCCGAGGAAGAGCGCAAAAGTGCCGACGTCATTGACCTCACCGACTTGCTGCGACGCAGCCTGGCGGGCAAGGGGGGTGCCAGTAAAGGCAAAGCGAGCAAGCCCGCAGCAAAAGAAAAACCTGCTGACAAGGCCGCGGCCAAGCCCAAGCGGCCCGCAGCCCGCAAGAAAACCAGCAAAGCCTCTTGAGCCAGACGGAGACACCGGACATGGCCAAGCCCGCCAGTGAATACACGCGCAAGCGCAATTTCGCCATCACCTCCGAGCCTGCCGAAAGCACGCGCAAAGGCAAGTCTTCGTCCAAGGCCAAGGCGCTGGGTTTCGTGATTCAGAAGCATGACGCACGCAACCTGCACTACGACTTTCGACTGGAGCTGGAGGGAACGCTCAAGAGCTGGGCGGTGCCCAAAGGCCCGAGCCTGGACCCCAAGCAAAAACGTCTGGCGGTGCATGTTGAAGACCATCCGCTGGACTATGCCGATTTTGAGGGCAGCATCCCGAAAGGGCAGTACGGCGGCGGTGATGTGATTGTCTGGGACCGTGGCGTCTGGCAGCCGCACGGTGATCCGCAAAAAACCTATGAGGAAGGCAAACTCAAATTTACCCTGGTCGGCGAGAAGCTCAGCGGCGACTGGGCGCTGGTGCGCACGCGGCTCACTGGCAGTGGTAGCAAGGAGCAATGGCTGCTGATCAAAGAAAAGGACGCCATTGCACGGCCTGCTGCCGAATATGACATCACTCTGGAGCAACCGCAGAGCGTGATCAGCGGCGCGCACGTAGGGGCAGGGCGTGCAGCGCCAGCGAAGCCAAAAGCCAGCGCCGCAAACGAAAAAGCCAAAGCCGGTGCAGCGAAGCCTGCGCGCAAGCCCGCGCAAAAGAAGTCGAAAACGGTTTTCCCGGAAACCCTTTCGCCGCAACTGGCCACGCTGGTGGATGCACCGCCAGCGGGTGACTGGCTGTATGAGATCAAGTTCGATGGCTATCGCATTCTGACCCGCATTCAGGGCGACGAAGTGCGCCTGTTCACCCGTAACGGCCACGACTGGACCGAACGGCTGCCCGAGCTGGTCAAGGCGCTCAAGGGCCTGAAATTGCAAAACAGTTGGTTCGACGGCGAAGTAGTGGTTCTCGACGAGCAAGGGTTGCCCGACTTTCAGGGGTTGCAGAATGCCTTTGACGCAGGGAACAGCAAAAACATCCTGTATTACCTGTTCGATATGCCGTTCCTGAGTGCGGAGGATCTGCGTGAAGTGCCCCTTGAACAGCGCCGCGACGCCTTGAAACAAGTGCTCGACGCCCAGCGCAGTCGCCTGCTGCGTTATTCGGATGCGTTTCAGGCCGGGCATCAGGATATTGTGGCAAGCGCTGCGGCAATGGGCCTGGAAGGGGTGATCGGCAAGCGGGCCGGCAGTGTTTATATCGGCAAGCGCAATGCCGACTGGATCAAACTCAAATGCCGGTTGCGTCAGGAGCTGGTGATCGTCGGCTACACCGCCCCACAAGGCAGCCGCTCCGCATTCGGGGCCTTGTTGCTGGCGGTCAATGAAGGCGATGAAGGGCTGGTCTATGCCGGGCGGGTGGGCACCGGCTTCAGTGAGGTGACGCTTGAACAGCTTTATCAACAACTCAAACCGCTGCAGCGCAAGGATTCGCCCCTGGCGAAAAAACTGACCTCGGCTCAGGCCCGCGGCGTGCAGTGGGTAGAGCCGCAGCTGGTCTGTGAGGCGGAATTCGCCCAGTGGACCCGCGAAGGCATTGTGCGACAAGCCGCATTTGTTGGGTTGCGCAGTGACAAGCCTGCCAGTGAGGTGGTGCGCGAAGACGCTCAGCCCGCCAGGGTTGCCAGCCAGACCCGGACGCAATCGACATCGGCGGCGCCGCGTTCAGGCAAGAAAACCGCTGCCGGCAAAGGCAAAGTGGACGTAGCGGGCACGGGCATCAGCCATCCGGATCGGGTGATCGACAGCAAGACCGGCACCAGCAAGGTCGAACTTGCGCAGTTCTACGCGTCTATTGCCGAATGGATTCTGCCGTATCTGAACAAGCGTCCTGTGGCATTGTTGCGTTGCCCGGAAGGCATCGACGGCGAGCAGTTCTTCCAGAAGCACGCCGAGCATCTTGCGATTCCACACATCAAACAGCTGGATCGTGCTCTGGACCCCGGGCATGCCGCGCTGATGGAGATCGATTCATTGCAGGCGCTGGTCGGTGCCGCGCAAATGGGGGCCATCGAGTTGCACACCTGGGGCGCTACGCGTGACAGGATCGAAACGCCGGATCATTTTGTACTGGACCTTGATCCCGACCCGGCGCTGCCCTGGCGCAGCATGATCGAAGCCACGCAAATGGTGCTCGCCGTGCTGGAGGAACTTGGGCTGGAAGCTTTTCTCAAGACCAGCGGTGGCAAGGGCATGCACATCATCGTGCCATTGGCGCGGCAGGCTGACTGGGACACGGTTAAAGCCTTCGCCAAGGCTATCGCCGAATTCGTCAGCCGTCAGTTGCCCGAACGCTTCACCGCGACCATGGGGCCGAAAAACCGGGTAGGGAAAATTTTCATTGATTACCTGCGCAACAGCCGTGGCGGCAGCACCGTGACTGCGTATTCGGTGCGCGCCCGGCCAGGTTTGCCGGTCTCGGTGCCGATTGCTCTGGATGAACTGGCAGGCCTGAAATCCTCGGCGCAGTGGGACATCACCAACCTTGAGCAGCGTTTAAAGAAACTCAAGGCCGACCCGTGGGCAGGCTACAGCAACCGCCGCAAAATCACGCAAAAGATGTGGAAGCAGTTGGGGGCGAAACGGCCCTGACACACCCTGTTTCTTTGGTTGTATGGCCGACATGCCAGGCATGTCGGCCTCAGGCTTGAGGGTCAGAGTATCCGGTACAGCAATCGCTCGACCCGCACACGGCTGACGCGCTTGAGGAATTTGCGTACCCCTTCGGGATAATTGGCCAGTGTGTCGAGTTCGTCGTACTGGTTGACGCGTTGGGTGTTGCGCATCAAATGGGCGATTTCCGCCTCGCGCGTTTCGCTCCACTGGCCCTGCGGATCATCGATCAGCAAGGCGTTTTCCAAATCAAGATTGAAGGCGCGAGGGTTCAGGTTGTTGCCTGTCAGCAGTGTATAGCGCTGATCGACCCAGATGCCTTTGAGGTGGAACGTATTATCGCCGTGTTTCCACAGGTGCACGTTGAGGCGGTTCTGCGCGATTGCCTTCTGATGCTTGTGGGCAAAGCGTCGCAGGCTGATTTCATACAGATAGGGCAGGGCCGAGATCACCTTGAACGGCTCGTCCGGGTCGATGAAGAAGTCGTTGGCGGTTTTGTCACCAATGATGATATCGACCTGCACACCGCGCTTGAGCGCCCGATTGATTTCGCGGGTGACCGCCACCGGCAGGTTGAAATACGGCGTGCAGATGGTCAGCTGGATCTTGCTCGAGGCGATCAGGTCGCAGATGGCACGATTCAGATTGTTACGCGGCCCGACGCCCAGCAGCGGAATCACCCGCAGCTCGCCGTTTTCCTTTTCGCCTGCTGAAGTGTCGTACGCAGCGCGTTTCAGATCCGCACGAAAAGCGCGAATCTCGCTGCGAATGCTGCGCGAGCCAGGTGGCGATTGCAGGTCGAGGCGGTGCACCGCCGGTGAAGGGAGTATTTCGCGCTGCACCAGGTTCTGGAAAGCGTCGGCCAGTGGCGCACTTTCGATCAGGTGGTAACGGTCCAGACGATATTTGTCGAGCTTGTGCAGGTAGACGTTGTTGATGCTTGCGCCACTGTAGATCACACAATCGTCGATCACGCTGCCCTTGAGGTGCAGCACGCCGAATAGCTCACGGGTTTGCACCGGCACGCCGTAGATCGGCACTTCTTCATCGTATTCAAGGTTCTGCGCCTGATACCAGGTCGAGTTGCCCGGTTGCCGCCCGGCACCGATCAGGCCCCGCTGCGCGCGGAACCAGTCAACCAGAACCACGACATCCAGCTCAGGCCGTGCGGCCTTGGCCGCGTACAGTGCGTCGAGGATCTCCTGACCAGCTTCATCCTGTTGCAGATACAACGCGATGATATAGATGCGCCGGGTGGCCGAAGCGATCCTTTCCAGCAGACAGCGCCGATAGTCGGCGGCAGAAGGAACAATGGAGATTGCACCGCTTGGCAAGGCAAAACCACGAAGTGCTGCCAGTGTCGAGCGTCGGAAAGTGGATTGCATAGGCCTCTCGATGGGAAAACCAATAGCGTACGAGCTTACACGAGAGTCGCACTCAGGTGGCTGTCCCCTACCTGTTTCAAAGCATTGCTGTGTGAGACGTAGCGATGAGCGTTGGTTATGTGACGCCCTGCACATAAATTAATGATAAGCATTCCCAGTAACATGTGGTAGCATTTCGCATCCACTGAGTCGGTCATCTCCAGGAAGGTTTCTTCCGATCTCGCTCATCTCGTCAGCAGGACCTTTTCATGCACACCCCATCGATCCCGATGCGCCTCACGTTGCTCGCATTTTGCTGTTCCATTGGTTCTCCGGCCTGGGCCGCTATTGCTGCCGCCAGTCAGCAGGAAGGCCCGATGGTTCTCGGAGAGACCGATATCAGTGCCGACAAGGCCGACCCGCACGCGCTACCGCCTGTGTACGCAGGAGGGCAAGTGGCTCGCGGCGGGCAGTTGGGTGTTCTGGGCAATGCCGACGTCATGGACGTGCCGTTCACCATGACCAGCTACACCGAACAATTGATCGAGGACCAGCAGGCCGAAGACGTCGGTGATGTGCTGCTCAATGATGCATCGGTTCGCCAGTCAAGCGGCTATGCCAACGCCTCGAAGATCTTCGTCATTCGTGGCCTCAAACTGACCACCGATGATATTTCCTACAATGGCCTTTACGGCGTGCTGCCACGCCAGATCATCTCCACCGATGCGCTGGAACGGGTTGAGGTTTTCAAAGGCCCCAATGCCTTCATCAACGGCGTAACACCGACCGGCTCCGGTATTGGCGGCGGCGTAAACCTGCAACCCAAGCGCGCTCAGGACACGCCGACACGGCGTTTTACCACCGACATCAGCAGCGACGGCCGGGTCGGCGAGCACCTGGACCTCGGCCAGCGCTTTGGCGAAGGCAATCGATTCGGCGCACGCCTCAACCTGTCTCAGCGCGAAGGCGAGACCGGCGTTGAAGACGAAGAGCATCGCAGCAAGCTGTTCGCGCTGGGGCTTGATTATCAGGGTGACAACTTCCGTCTTTCCGGCGATTTTGCCTACCAGAAGCAGCGCATCAATCAGAATCGCAACATGGTGTTCGTTGGCAGTGGCCTGACCCGTGTGCCGCATGCACCGGATGCCGACACCAATTACGCGCCGAACTGGACCTGGACCGAAACCGAAGACACCTTCGGCATGAGCCGGGCCGAATACGACCTCAACGATGACTGGACGCTGTACGCTGCAGCCGGTGCCAAGCACACCCGTGAAAATGGTATCTATGGCTCGCCGACTATCAATGACGCCGCAGGCAACATCACGGCGTCACCGTCTTCCATTCCGCATGACGAAGACAACAAGACAGCCATGGCCGGCATCAACGGCAAGCTGCAGACCGGCGCGGTCAGTCACAAGGTCAACTTCGGTCTGTCCGGCATCTGGACCGAGCAGCGCAGTGCCTACCTGTTCGGCAGTCCGGCTGGCAGCAACCTGTACAACCCAGTGGAAACAACACGTCCTGCGCTGGACAGCTTCTCGGGTGGCGATCTCAGTGATCCCGGTATCGTCGGCAAGAGCCGTATGCGCAGCGTAGCGTTCTCCGACACGCTGGGCTTTTTCGATGATCGCCTGCTGCTGACCGCAGGCCTGCGTCGCCAGCAACTGCGCGTCCAGGGCTACGACTATGGCAGCGGCCCGCGCAACGCACTGTATGACGAGGCAATCACCACGCCGGTCTACGGGCTGGTGTTCAAGCCTTGGCGCTATGTGTCGTTCTATGCAAACCGCATTGAAGGCCTTGCGCAGGGGCCGACGGCGCCGAGCACCGTGACGATCAACCCTGGCGAGGTGTTCGCGCCGGCGCGTTCAAAACAGATTGAAGCGGGCGTGAAGCTGGACATGGGCACCTTCGGTGCAAGCCTGGGTGTATACCGTATTGAACAACCGACTGATGGCTACCAGATTCAGGATGGCAGCGGAACGCGCTACGTCCGTGATGGCGAGCAGCGCAACCGTGGCGTGGAAATGAACGTGTTCGGCGAGCCCGTCAGCGGCCTGCGTCTGCTAGCCGGTCTTACTCTGATGGACACCGAGGTGAGCGGCACGTCGGGTGGCAGCAACGATGGCAACAGGGCCATTGGTGTGCCGACCTTCCAGTTCAACGCGGGTGCCGATTGGGATGTGCCAGGCGTCACGGGCGCAGCCATCAATGCGCGCATGCTGCGCACCGGCGGGCAATATGTCGACGCTGCCAACAATCTGAGCATTCCGACCTGGAACCGCTTTGATCTGGGCGCGCGCTATACCTTCAACGTTGCGCAAAAGGACGTCACGCTGCGTGCCAACGTCGAAAACCTGATGAACAAGGATTATTGGGCATCGGCCAATGGTGGCTATCTGACTCAAGGCGAGCCACGCACCTTGAAGCTGTCCGGCACCATCGATTTCTGATCAATCGGCGCTGGCCGCATCGCAGGATGCGGCCAGCCAGTCGATCAGTAGCCGTTACGCTTCAGAATCGTCTCGATGCTCTCTTTCGCTGGCCGCCCGTAGAACTTCAACAGTTCGGCAGTGCGGTTGGTGAAGAAACCGTCAACTCCATCATTGCTGATCCGCTTGAAGTCCTCTGCGTCGTCCACCGTGTAAGGGTGGATCACCATGCCTTTCTCGTGGGTCAGGTTGTTCATCCAGGGTTTGACCAGGTCCATGTAGCTCTGATCGCCACCCTTGGCCAGTTGCGAAGAAGGGCCGGTGCCGATCGCACCATGAGCCTTGGCCCAGTCAATCCACTTCTGGAATTCCTCCGGCGATTTGACTTCCTGCGCTGCGTAGTAGCTGGCCTTGTCCTTGGCCCCCGAGTCTTTGAACGCGACGCTGGATTTAGGCTCTATCGAGCCTTCGCCAATCCACAGCAGCATGACCTTGGGCACTTTCGGCATTTCTTTTTGCAGGAGTTCCAGGCTCTGCTTCTCGAACGTCTGCAATACCACACGCCCCGGCATGTGCGCGACGTTCACATGACCGGCCGCAGCAGCAGGTCGCTGAGCCAGCCAGCCACGTTTGGTCAGCACCTTTTTAAGATCGGCTTCGACACCGGGAAACTTGTTCGGCACCTTGGTCTCGATATACAGCCCAGGCTTGTTCGCGCCGCCTTCGGCGATATCGATGACCTCATCCAGCGTCAGGATCTGCAACCCGCTGTAGCTTGCGCGCGCCCGGTCGGGGTAAGCCTTGTTGAACCATGAGCCGGCGTCCAGTTGCTTGAGCTCCGCCAGGGTGAAGGTGCTGACCGGGTCCTTGACCCGTGTCGGGAACACTTCGGCAATATTGGTCGTGCGTTCCAGTACGTCATCGTGCAGCGCTATCAGCACGCCATCTTTAGTGCGCTGGATGTCCATCTCCAGATAGTCCGCGCCCAGGTCGCGTGCCAGGGTATACGCCGGAATGGTCTCCTCCGGAGCGTCGAACGAAGCTCCGCGATGGGCGATCACGGCTGGCCAGGGCAGACCGTATTTTTCGCTCAGCACCTTGCCCGGTGCATCCGCCGCCGCTGCCATACCGGATGACAGCATCAGGCCCGACATGACCGCTGCGGCCAGGAAGGTCTTTTTCAACAGGGTTGTGGTCGACAGAGTGGCGGAAAATCCTTGCATGGGCGGTTGGTTCCTTATGGTTGGAAGGTGTTCGACTGCACCAGCCAATACCGTTACTGGTCACAGCGTTGCACGCAACGATAGCGCACTATCGCGTTGGCGAGGTTGCTTGTAACGCAGTCTGTCCGGCAAATGCGTCCACTTCATGAACACCTGGCGTTATCGCGAAAGGTTTTTTTCCAACGAGCGCCATTGGCTCTGCACAAGCGCACCGAGTCGCGTTACTGTCAGCGTTTTGCTGACCGAACGGGAGTGCGCATGACAACGGTATTGGTGCTGGTGGAAAATCTGGACATGTATTTGCCGATTCTGGAAAGCAGCGGTTATCAGTTGATTCGTGCGCCGACGGCCGAACTGCGCGCCGAGGCAATTGCTGCACACGGGAAGAGCATCAGCGCCGTGATGACGCGTGGGCCACTGGGTTTTTTCGCCGAGGAAATGGATGCACTGCCGAACCTGCGTATCATTTGCGTGAGCGGTGCCGGCTACGAGAAGGTTGATTTGCCCGCCGCCCAGGCACGCGGCATCACCGTGACCAATGGTGCAGGCGTCAACGCCGCCACAGTGGCTGACCATACGCTGGCGCTGTTGCTGTCGCTGGTACGCGACATCCCGCAGGCCGATGCGTCGGTACGCCGTAGCGAATGGCGCAAGGTGGTTCGACCGTCGCTGGCAGGCAAGCGCCTGGGAATCGTCGGACTGGGGGCGGTTGGGCTGGCGATTGCCAGGCGTGCAGCCGCGTTCGACATCGCCATCGGCTATCACAATCGCAAACCGCGCACCGACTGCGACTACACCTGGCACGCCACCGCACAGGCGCTGGCTGCGGCGTCGGATTTCCTGATCATTGCCACACCCGGTGGCAGTGGCACGCAGCACCTGATCGATGCCGGTGTGCTTGAAGCGCTGGGCCCTGACGGCTTTCTGGTCAACATTGCGCGTGCCAGTGTGGTGGATACCCATGCGCTGGTCAGTGCACTTCAGAACGAGCAGATTGCCGGGGCCGCGCTGGATGTGTTCGACGATGAGCCCGCTGTGCCGGACGTACTCAAAACGCTGGGCAATGTTGTGCTTACGCCCCATGTCGCAGGCCTGTCGCCCGAGGCTTCCAGAGACAGTGTGCAAATGGTCAACGATAACCTGCTGGCGTTCTTTTCCGGGCAGCCGGTGCTGACGCCGGTAACTGGCTGAAGAAACGTGCAGCGCTGCACGCCAGGCATTGCTGCAATGCCCATTCTGCTGGTTTTGCTGCCTGTTTATAGTCCGCCCGGGTTATACGAAAATCGAACAGGGGGCAGGGCATGGGCACAATCAATAACGTACGCAACACTTTGCAGATCGGGCTGGTGGGCGATTTCAACGCCGATGTGCCAGCCCATCAGGCCATTCCGCTGGCGTTGGCGATGGCGGCTGAGACCGTTCACGTGCCGGTCAGTTTTGAATGGCTACCGACGCCACAGATCGGCAGCGGTGCACGGCTTGGCGAATTCGACGGTCTATGGTGTGTACCGGCCAGTCCGTACCTGGACATGCAGGGTGCGTTGACGGCCATCCATTTCGCACGCGAGCGTCTCGTACCGTTTCTGGGGACGTGCGGCGGCTTTCAGCACGCACTGGTGGAGTACGCCCGCAATCAACTGGGCTGGGCAGACGCCGAGCACGGCGAAACTGCGCCGCAGGCGGCAAACGTCATCATCGAACCATTGAGCTGCTCGCTGGTTGAATCCGTGGCGGCGATTCACCTGCAACCTGACACTTTGATTGCCCAAGCCTACGGCACGCTGAATATCGAGGAGCGTTATCACTGCCGCTACGGTCTGCGTCGTGAGCTTGAGCCAGCGCTGTTCGGCGATGCATTGAACGTCAGCGGCCGCGGCCCTGAAGGCGAAGTGCGCAGTATCGAATTGCAGGGCCACCCGTTCTTCGTCGCCACACTGTTCCAGCCGGAGCGGGCTGCGTTGCAGGGCAAGGGATCTCCTGTGGTTGCTGCGTTCGTCCGCGCGTGCAGCCAGGCCGCGCAGAGGAATCGATCATGATGGCAGCGCGCTTTCCCACACCCTACTTTGCGGTGGTGTTCACCTCACTGCGTACGTCTGACGAGGGGCAGGCGTACGCAGATGCGGCGCAGCGGATGATAGAACTGGCCAGGCAGCAGCCCGGCTTTCTGGGCGTGGAATCGGCTCGCGACGAACACGGACTGGGCATCACCGTGTCCTACTGGAGCGACGAAACCGCGATTCTGGGCTGGAAACAGCATGCCGAACATACCGAGGTCCGTGAGCAGGGACGCGCGCGCTGGTATCAGGCGTTCACCACGCGAATCTGCAAGGTCGAGCGTGATTACTCGTTCAACGGCTGACGATCAGGGCATTACCGGTGGCGTATAGACCAGCGTAGTGCCCAATGCCCAGAGCAGAAACAGCACCAGCGGCGTGTGGACCAGCAACTGCACGAACGAGAAACCGATCAGGTCACGTGCCTTGAGGCCCAGTACGCCCAGCAGCGGCAGCATGTAGAACGGATTGATCAGGTTGGGCAGCGCTTCGGCTGCATTGTAGATCTGCACCGCCCAACCGAGGTGATACTGCAGGTCGTTGGCGACTTGCATCACGTAAGGCGCTTCAATGATCCACTTGCCGCCGCCCGACGGAATGAAGAAGCCCAGAATGGCCGAATAAACGCCCATCAGAATCGCGTAGGTGTCGTGGGAGGCAATGCTGGTAAAGAATGTCGAGATGTAGTGCGCCAGGGTCTGCGCATCAGCGCCTTTGACTGTGGTCAGTAACGCAGCAATCGAACCGTACAGGGGGAATTGAATCAACACGCCAGTGGTGGTGGGTACGGCCCGCGCTACGGCATCGAGAAAGCTGCGTGGTCGCCAGTGCAGCAACGCACCCAGCATGATGAACAGAAAATTGTAGGTGTTGAGCCCGGAAATTGCGGTGATCGCCGGTTTGCTCGAAAACTCGCTGAACAGCCAGCCGACCCCCAGCAGCACCATCAGGATGATCAACAGCGGGCTGTATTCCAGCCATTCGCCCGGCCGTGTGCGAGGTGCCAGTGGCGGCAGGCTGAATGCCGGGTCGACACCGCAGGCTTTGGCGTCACGGGCACTGTTCGGGCCAGGGGCGGTGGCATAGGCCACGATCAGCGATATGACTACCAGCGCGGCGAGCATGACCCCGGATTGCCAGAGAAAGATGGTTTCAGTGAAAGGGATCACGCCGGTTATCGCCAGGATCGACGGCGGCAGACTGGCCGGGTTGGCCTGCAACTGTGCCGCCGAAGACGACAGCCCCAACGCCCAGACTGCGCCCAGCCCCAGATACGCGGCAGCACCGGCTGCGCGATAATCCATGCGCAGGTCCGTACGGCGGGCGAGGGCGCGCACCAGCAGGCCGCCGAACACCAGTGACAGCCCCCAGTTGAGCAGCGAAGCCAGCATGGAAATCAGCGCCACCCATGCCACTGCCGAACGACCGTTACGCGGCACAAGGGCCAAGCGGTCGATCAGGCGCACCGCGGGCGGCGAACTGGCCACGACGTAACCGCCGATGACCACGAAGGCCATTTGCATGGTGAACGGAATCAGGCTCCAGAACCCGTCACCGAACGCTTTGGCAGCCTCGGCCGGACGTGCGCCAATGGCCAGTGTTGCCAGTGTGACGATGACCACCGCCAGCGCGGCAAATACCCATGAATCGGGAAACCAGCGTTCAGCCCATGCGGCGCAGCGCAAGGCGAATCGGGCAGAGCGGCTTTCTTCTATGTTGGCGTTGGCGGCCATTGGGGGCACCTCTTTTTGTAATTATTATCGGGGAGTTACTTGAACAGCCGACTATTGCGGACGCAGAGCGTCCAGAACGACAAATCCTGTGGGAGCGAAGAGGCCAGTACAGCCCCTGGATATCGAGTGTTTGAACCAACGTCTTCGTGAGCAAGCTCACTCCAACAACTGTCCGGAATCTGTGGGAGCGGATTTGTCCGCGAACTGCCGGGAACCGGCAGCAAAACGAAATCATAGAATCTCCCACAGAGATGTATCCATCCTGCTCGAAGATGCCCGTGTTCAGAAACTCATCTCGATCACATCATCTGGCACGATCAGTTTGCCTGCGGTTTTTGCCACGATTTCTTCTACGCTGACCCCCGGCGCACGCTCGCGAAGGATGAAGGCACCGTTGTCGATTTCCAGATACGCCAGGTCAGTCAGAACCTTGCGGATGCAGGCCGCGCCGGTCAGTGGCAGGCTGCAGCGGGGCAGCAGTTTGGATTCGCCATCTTTCGAGGCATGGGTCATGGTCACGATGATGTTGTCGGCACCTGCCACCAGGTCCATTGCGCCGCCCATGCCTTTGACCAGCTTGCCGGGGATCATCCACGACGCGATATTGCCCTCGACATCCACCTCGAAAGCGCCGAGCACTGTCAGGTCTACATGACCGCCGCGGATCATGGCGAAGGATTCGGCCGACGAGAAAATCGACGCGCCGATACGCGCCGTAACCGTCTGTTTGCCGGCATTGATCATGTCAGCGTCTATGGTGTCTTCGGTCGGAAATGCGCCCATGCCCAGCAGACCGTTTTCCGACTGCAACATGACGTCGATGTCGTCCGGTACATAGTTGGCCACCAGGGTCGGAATGCCAATGCCCAGGTTCACGTAATAACCGTCCTTGAGTTCACGGGCGACGCGTTGAGCCATTTGTTCGCGAGAAAGTGCCATGGTCTGAAATCTCTTTGTTGTTGTATGGCCGAGCTGCTCTGTCAGGGTTTTCTGACGGTGCGCTGTTCAATGCGCTTTTCGAAGGTGCCCTGAATCACCCGGTCGACGTAAATGCCAGGCGTGTGGATCTGCGTCGGCAAAAGCACACCTGGCTCGACGATTTCCTCGACCTCAACCACCGTGATTCGTCCAGCAGTGGCTACTACCGGGTTGAAGTTCTGCGCGGTGTGACGATAGATCACGTTGCCGAAGTGGTCGGCTTTCCAGCCCTTGACCAAGGCGAAGTCGCCGGTGATGGCCTCTTCCAGGATCACATTGCGGCCATTGAACTGCCGGGTTTCCTTGCCTTCAGCCACTGGCGTGCCATAGCCGGTCGCGGTGTAGAACGCAGGGATGCCCGCGCCGCCTGCGCGCAGTTTTTCTGCCAGGGTGCCTTGCGGGGTGAGTTCAACTTCCAGCTCGCCGCTGAGCAACTGCTTTTCGAACAAGGCGTTTTCGCCCACGTAGGACGAAATCATTTTCCGGATCTGCCGGTCCTCAAGCAGGATGCCCAGGCCGAAGCCGTCAACGCCACAGTTGTTGGAAACGACGGTAAGGCCCTTGATGCCCATACGCTTGATCTGCGCGATGAGGTTTTCCGGAATGCCGCACAGACCGAAGCCGCCGCAGAGTACCGTCATGTCGTCGGTCAGCCCGGCAAGGGCTTCTTCGTAGGTCGTTACTCGTTTATCGAGTCCAGCCATGTTGATCCGCCTTTTATAGTTGTTGACCGACAGTCGCACTGTCGGAGGATCGGGTGACTTGCATCTTCTCTCGCAGCGACTGATTTGTTAATTTTGTTTTTCTGATCAATTGATAAGAAAAACAAATATATGAACGTCAAGCAGCTTCGGGCTTTTCTGGCAGTGGCGAAGTACCTGAGCTTCGCCCAGGCCGGGGAACGACTGAACATCTCGCAACCGGCGTTGAGCCTGACCATCAAAAGCCTGGAGGAGGACCTTGGCGGTCAATTGCTGACACGCACCACTCGCAACGTCGGCCTGACACCCGAGGGCGAAACCCTGTTGCCGCTGGCGCGCCAGTTGCTGGCTGACTGGGACAACACCGAAGAGCTGTTGCGACAGCGGTTTACCTTGCAAACGGGCCGGGTTTCGGTCGCCGCCATGCCGTCGTTTGCCGGCAATCGATTACCGGCAGCGCTGAAGGTGTTTCGCGGGCGCTACCCACGGGTCAATGTCGCGGTGCATGACGTGATCAATGAGCAGGTGCTGGAGATGGTGCGTCACCGCCGTGTCGAGCTGGGCATCGGCTTTGAGCCCGAGTCGAACAACGCGTTGTCGTTCACTCCGTTTTATATGGATCGCTTCGTGGCTGTGGTCTCGAAGGATTCACCGCTGGCCGGGCTTGGCGAAGTGTCCTGGGCCGAGCTGTTGGGCGAAGACTTCATTGCCCTGCAAAGGCCTTCGGCTGTGCGTTTGCTACTGGAGCAGGCCATCGAGCCGATGCACGGCAAACTGGCGGTGGCGTTTGAAAGCCATCAGCTGTCCACCATCGGGCGCATGGTTGCCAATGGCCTGGGTGTCAGCGCGGTGCCGTCGCTGTGCATCGGGCAGATGCAGGAACTGGGTGCTTGCTGCATCGCGCTGGTGGAACCGCGTATCGAGCGTCGTATCGGCCTGATGATGCTGGCCGATCACAAGCTTTCCGCTGCGGCTCAGGCGTTGCGCGAGGTATTGATCGAGGATGCTCGCAATAGTCGATAGCGACTATCACGGCGGATGATTTTTGCTGCGTCGGGGGCGGGCGTAACCTTGCGTCATTCCTGAAATGAAGCCTGCCCCGGAGGCCCCAGATGAACCGTATACTTGCCCTTGCGCTTGTCCTCACATTCACCGTTGCACTGCTCTCCGGCTGCTCCACCCACCATGCTGTCGAGCAGCGTCCCTTCAGCGCCGAAGAAAGCCATCAACTGGCGCTTGAAGACCTTAACCGGCGCGGCCTGTCGTTTGATGAATACCAGGCACGCAAGGCGCAATTGATGGCTGATCCGCAGGCACAGCAGGCGCGCGAATTCGATGATAAAGGCGAAGCAAGCGTTGACCTGAATGTGACTGGCCAGCAGCCACAAGGTTAACAGTCCGCTTTAAAAGAGTTTTTTATCAAACTGTACGGTAATAATTACCGGTCAACTGTCCGTGTGTTTCTTGCAGCGCCTTCTATAGGGTAAGTGCCTGACTCACTGATCTGGACAGGCTGTATGGTGCTCTCTTTCGATTTGCTTCTTGCCTTCACACTCTTCGCGTTCGTCACCTCTATTACCCCCGGCCCGAACAACATGATGCTGCTGGCCTCGGGCGTCAATTTCGGTTTCAGCCGTACGTTGCCGCACATGCTGGGTATCAGCATCGGTTTTTTTGTCCTGGTGCTGGCCGTCGGTTTCGGGCTGGGTAGTGTGTTCAAGGCATGGCCGCTTCTCTACACCATCCTGCGCTATGTCGGCGCCGCTTATCTGTTGTACCTGGCGTGGAAAATCGCCACGTCAGGTCCTGCCTCCGATAACGTCGACAGTCAGGGTAAGCCGCTGAGTTTCATGAGTGCAGCGCTGTTTCAATGGGTCAACCCCAAGGCCTGGATCATGGCGATTGGTGCCATTAGCACCTACACGCCGATGCAGGGCTATTTCTACAATGTGGTGGTGATCTCGGCGGTGTTTGCGCTGATCAACCTGCCCAGTGTCGGCATCTGGGCAGGCTTTGGCAGTTTGTTGCGCAATGTTCTGCGTGACCCGCTGGGGTTGCGCATCTTCAACGGCGTGATGGCCGTGCTGTTGGTGGCCTCGTTGTACCCGCTGTTTGTCGAGCATTGATGCCGGGCTATAAAGCCAGTTGCAAATGCCCGCCGGCCTGCTTGTGACATGCTTGCAAACGACGTTGCAGGCCGTGATGGAAGTGCTCCAGCCCCTCATGCAGGCGCTCGGTGAGGATTTCGTCCAGGGTGCCGCCTTCTTCGTTGTCGTCGTAGCTGATCTGGGTATCGATGGCGAAGATGCCGTGCAGCACTTCCTGCGATTTGAGCGCCGACAGTACCGGTTTGAGCGCGTAATCCACGGCCAACATGTGCGCGATACTGCCGCCGGTGGCCAGCGGCAAGACCACTTTGCCATGCAGTGCGCGCTCGGGCAGTAAGTCGAGCAGGGTTTTCAGTGCGCCTGAAAATGACGCCTTGTAGACCGGCGTACCAATCAGCAGACCATCTGCTTGCCTGACCGCTTCGATAAATTCCAGCACTTGTGGGCTGTCGAAGCGGGCAAAAAGCAGGTCCTCGGCATTGAAGTCGCGTATGCGCAGCGTGGTGACTTCAACCCCGCGGCTTTGTAACCAGCGGCTGGCATGAGCCAGCACTACGCCGGAACGGGATTTGGGCGAAGGGCTGCCGGAAAGTGAAACAACGAGCATATGGGATTTCCTTGCGATAAGCGTGTGTCTGTAAAGCAGCTTGTGTGCCAGCCTTCGCAAGGTCCGGCGATGGCTCGCAGACATTGGGTTTGCGCGCTTTTCATACCGATGGTGCGGCGTTGCCATGCTGACGAAAAGCCAGCCAACTGTTGAACCACTGTTGCTCAGGCAACAGTTTTGCGTTGTTCGGCGGGCCAAAAAAAAATCCCGCAAAACTGCTTGCAGGAAGATTTTCAAAGCTTCGTCAGAGTCAGTTGCGGAACGCTGCGCCGGTCTGCACCACACTGGCCGAACCGAGCAACTGGCTGATGAATCGGCTCCAGCGGGTGATATCGGCCGTGCCGACAAATACCACGTCCTGCGCCTTGAGCTCGAACTGCCCCGCCAGCAGGTAGGCGGTGGGCTTCCTGGCATTGATGTGGTAAACGGTAGACGTCGCTTCGGCAAAGTTTTCCGCACCGCGTATCACATACACCGCATCGCCATCTGCGCTGTCCGGGCTGAGGCCGCCGGAGTTGCCCAGTGCCTCCAGCAATGTCAGGCGGGTGGTGCCGAAGGAGATCACTTGCGGGTTACGTACTTCGCCCAGCACGTAGATCTTGTTTCGCGAATTGCTGTTCAGGTGCAGGTAATCGCCATCCTTCAGGAAGATTCTGCTCAGTTGCGAGTCTCTGCGGTTCAGCGAATCGATGTCGATCAGGTAATCGCGGCCATCGCGGCGCAGGGTCAGACCGGCCAGATTGGCATCGGTCAGGTCAACGCCCGCGACACTTACGGCCTGCACCAGGCTCAACGGAATATTGGTAATAGGTTGCGGGCCGGGCACTTTGAAGGAGCCGGACAGGAGTATTCGCTGACTGTTGTAGCGCAGCACTTTGACGTCGACCTTGACCTCGGTGTATTGAGGCGCCAGTCCCATGCGCAGCTGCTCGCGCACTTCGCTCACCGTTCTGCCGCTCGCGCGGATGCGTCCGACGTAGGGGAAGTAGAGCGTGCCATCGTTCAGCACCTCCCGGGTGTTGGCATCCAGCTGGTCCTGCGAGCCCGGCGCGGTCAGCTCCGGGTGTTCGAACACGGTGACCAGCAAGGTATCGCCAGCGCCGATCACGTATTCCGGAGTCTTGTAGTCAAGCAGCGCCTGCGGCAGTGCCTTGGCATCTGCGGTGGCGCGTTGTTGCTGTTGCTGAAGATTTTTCGGTGTGACCTCGACCAGTTGCGCCCGGGGCTCGTCCGGTTTGCCAGTGGTGACGTCGTCCGGCGTCATGTGCTGCCCCGGGGCGAATGCGCAGCCATGCAGCGCCAGGCTGGTGAGCAGTAAAGCAACTAACCTTGGATTCATTGCGTTTTTCCTTTCATGGCATTGCTCCTTTCTTTCGGCGTACCGACGAATTTCGGCGCGTTCGTTCACTCAGGGGAAGCGTCAGAAGGCGTTCTTGTTGACGAAGCCTTTGAACAGCGTCAGCAGAATGATTTTGAGGTCGAGCCAGATCGACCAGTGCTCGATGTATTCCAGGTCGAATTCCACGCGCATGCGCATCTTGTCGAGTGTGTCGGTTTCACCGCGCCAGCCATTGATCTGCGCCCAGCCGGTGATGCCGGGTTTGACCTTGTGGCGCAACATGTAGCCGCTGACCTGCTTGCGGTACTGCTCGTTATGGGCGATGGCGTGAGGGCGCGGGCCGACGATGGACATATCGCCGTGCAGCACATTGAAAAACTGCGGCAGTTCATCCAGCGAAGTGCGCCGCAAAAATGCCCCCAGCGGCGTTACCCGCGCGTCATTGCGCGTTGCCTGAAGCACCACATCGGCGTTTTCCTGGACGCTCATGCTGCGAAATTTCCAGACCATGATGGAACGGCCGTCCAGCCCATAGCGGCGCTGGCGAAACAGCACCGGGCCCGCAGAGGTGAGCTTGATGGCCGCCGCGATGGCCAGCAGTGGCAGGGCGATCAGCAGCAGAATCAGACTGGACAGGACGATGTCTTCGGCGCGCTTTACCAGGCTCCAGGCACCGTCCATGGGCGAATCGAAAATGCTGATACTGGCCAGACCATTGATGCTTTCACTGCGGGCATGCAGCAGGTCTAACATGAACACGTCGGGAATCAGGTACACCGAGGCGGTGGTGTCGCTCAAACCGGTAATCAGCTCGCGCAATTGCGGCTCGGCGCTGAACGCGAGGGTGATGTACACCTTGTCTAAACGGCCTGCACGGGCATCCTCTATCAACTGCTCCAGATCACCCAGCACTGGCAGACGACGTTTTTCAGCCCGCAGATTCATCTGCTGCGGGTGCGAGTCGTAAAACCCTAGCAGGTTCAGTCCCATCCACGGCGCGAGGGAGATGGAGCGGGCCAGTCGCTCGCCGACCTGACCGGTCCCGACAATTGCCACCCGGCGCGTATTGAAGCCGTGCCGACGCAGAGTGTGCAGGACCAGGCGGATCAGCAGTCGATAGCCGCACAGCACCGCAAGCGTCAGGGCGAACCAGCTCATCTGGCCGTTATCGGGCAATTGCGTCTGGTTGAGCAGCAGGCTGTTCAGTGACAGCAGGGTAATGAAGGTCATCGCCCAGTAACTGAAGATCTTGGTCAGTTCGCGCAGGATGCGCTCGCCACGCCATGAACCGTATAGCTGGTGATATTCGCTGACCCAGTGAAATACCAGTACCGCGAGGATAATGTGCGACCAGGCCTCGGTGCTGTCGGTGACCAGCAGCCCGGTTTGCCAGTAGCCGATCAACACGATGATGATCAGGTCCAGCAGACGATGGGCGAGCGACAGCGCTGACTGATGGGCATGCAGAATGCCGCGGACGGAAGTGCGCATTGGAGAGGCTCGCTCAGACGGTTTTTATGGGGACGACACGGCCTGGCAGTTCGCTGCCCGAGACCGGCGCTGGTTGAGCGACGCGGTGCGGGTGGGGCAGGCGAGCCAGATGCACAAGATGCGAGGTGGCCAGACGATTCTCGACGAAGGCTTTGATCTCCTGCTCGAAACGCGCCACCGAAAACCGTTCGGCGTTGGCCCGGCAGGCCTGCGGCGAGATGCGTGATTGCGCAGCTTCAAACTCGCCGATGGCGGCGCTCAGCGCTGCCACGGTTTGCTGCCGGTAGAGCACGCCGGTCGGTTGCGGGTGATCCAGGCCGTGCACGGTCTCCATGATGCCGCCCTTGCCGAACGCTATTACCGGCGTGCCGCAGGCTTGGGCTTCAACCGGGCTGATGCCGAAATCCTCCTCGGCGGCGAAGACGAACGCCTTGGCGCTGCGCATATGTTCCAGCAGTACCGCGCCAGGCTGGAAACCCAGCAGCGTTACGTTAGGCGCCTGCCTGGCAATGGCCTGCGCCTTGGCCAGGTCCGGTCCGTCACCGATCATGATCAGGCGTTTGTCCGGCATGGCGGCGAAGGCTTCGACGATCATTGGCATGCGCTTGTAGGGCACCATCCGCGAGGCACACAGGTAGAAGTCCCCACGCGCGCCTTGGGGGGTGAAACCGAGCGTGTCCACTGGCGGATAGATGACGGTGGAGTCACGTCGATACGCCTTCGAGATGCGTGCGCCGATAAAGCCCGAATTGGCAATGAATGCGTCCACACCGGTCGACGTGCGTTGGTCCCACAGGCGCATGTAATGCAGGACCAGGCGCGCCAGACTGCCCTTGATTCCCTTGCCCAGCCCTGATTCCTGCAAGTACTGGTGCTGCAAGTCCCAGGCGTAGCGAATTGGCGAATGCACATAGCTGATGTGCAGTTGGTCCGGGCCGCAAAGCACGCCCTTGGCCACTGCGTGGCTGCTGCTGATGATCAGGTCGTAGCCGGAGAGGTCCAGTTGCTCGATGGCCAGCGGCATCAGCGGCAGGTAGCGTGAATAATGTTTGCGCGCGCCGGGCAGCTTCTGGATGAACGTTGTTCTGGCTACCTTGCCGCGCAGCTGCGCGCGGTCCTGATCGTTGAGAAAGTCGATGACTGCAAACAGATCCGCATCGGGCCAGACGTTGATCAGTGAAGCAAGCACGCGCTCGGCACCGGCGTAACTCACCAGCCAGTCGTGGACAATAGCAATTCTCATGGGCGTTCCTTGCTGTAATGGCCCGCGCTACTGCGGATGCGACAGGGCGCATCCTGGCGTTACTGTTGTGGGTTCAGGGTTTGCCGGCGGACGACTCGGGTACGACGTGCTGCTTGCTTGGCGACGCAGGAGCAGACTCCAGCAGCGCATCGATACGCTGGGAAAGGCGCTGCGCGGAAAGGTCCCAGGAAAAACGCTGCACGTTATGCAATCCCTGAACACGCAGCGCATTGCGCAACGGCGCATCCACCAGCACGCGCTGCATTGCTGCGGCCATGTGGCTGACGTCCAGCGGGTCGAAATACAGTGCGCTGCCTTGCAGGACTTCGGGAATCGAAGCGGCATTGGCGGCCAGCACCGGGCAACCGCAGGCCTGTGCTTCAAGCGGCGGAATGCCGAACCCCTCGTAAAGCGAGGGAAATACGAACGCTGTGGCACCCTGATATTGGCTGATCAGCTCGGCATCGCTGAGTCGCCCCAGAAAACGGATGCGCGGGTCACGGCAGGCGAGGTGTTGCAGATCAGGGTCGGCGAACAATGCGCTGGCTGCGCCGACAATATGCAGTTGCAGGTCGGTGTGGCCACGCAAACTCAGAAATGCCTGAATCATCCGGTTGAAATTCTTGTGTACGGCGGGTGAGGAAACTGCAAGCAAGTATTTCGGCTGATCGACAGGTGTCGGCCTCGGCGTGAATTCGTCACTGACCGCAGCGGGCACGACCAGCACCTTGTCCTCGGCGTAGCCATAGAACGAGGTTATTTCCCTTCGCGAGAAGTTGCTGCCGGTGATCAGCGTTCTGGCGCGTGACAGCAGAATCGGGGTGATGGTCCGATAGGCCAGGCGGAATAGCCGGGTGTAGCTTTGCGGATAGCGCACATAGGTGATGTCGTGGTGAGTCGCTATCTGGTTGCCATAGAACATTGGCCCTGTGTTGCTGACTGAAATCAGCAGCGGGCTGCCCTGACGTTTCAAGTGAAGCGGCAGGTCGATCTGCTCCCACATATGCCCGGTGGAATGACCGATGCACTGGGCCTCCAGTGCGCTGGCACAGTCATGCAGCCTGATGGTGCGCGGAGCGACGAATACCAGATCGTCGCGCAGCCGCTTCAGGGCTCTGCACATATGCTCTGCGTAACGCTGTACACCGCTGACATCCTGGGTGAGGAACCGTGAATTGATGACAATCATCTCGAGCATCCTGCTGATGAGGGTGATCTGGCTGGTGCCAGATCCTGTCCTTGAACGGGCTTGATGGGGCAGATTGCGCCCCTTCACTGTGTGACGTACGTGCGGCGGTCCTGCAGGGTCTGGGCAAAGATGCTTTCGTACTGGTCCAGCATGAGGTCCAGGTTCATCAACGACGCGACGCTGTTGCGCGCCTGGCTGCCGAGGCGCTTAAGCAATTCGGGTTGCTGGTGCAGTTTGAGCATTGCCATCCCCAACGAGTCCGGGTCATCGGGGCTGCACAGCAGACCGTTGAGCGGTTCCTGAATGATTTCCGTCAGCCCGCCCATGCGGCTGGCGATGACTGGCAGAGCATGTGCGCAGGCCTCGACGGCCACCATGCCGAACGGCTCATTCCACAGGGAGGGGACGATTGCCACGTCGATCTGGCGGTAGAAGTCTTCGGGCTTCTGGACGCCGACAAAACTGATGTCCGGTGATGTGGCCATGGCCCTGAAGTGCTTTTCATCAGATGCCTGCCCACGGCCGGCAATCTGCAGGGTGGCTTTGAACGGCAGATGCTGAAACTGATCAATCAACCATCCCAGCCCCTTGTTTGTGGACAGCGTGCCCAGGTAACCGAAGCGCAACGGTGCATCATCGGCGGGTGCCTTGGGCTGCCCCGAAATCGGTGGAGTGAACGGGCTGGCGTTATGCACTACGTAACCCCGCGCGCCGTTGAAATAGCCCTGCGCCTGCAAGGTGTCGAGCATGAAGCGGCTGACACCCACGACCGTGTCGACCTGTTCTGACTGCTGTGCATGATTGCTGCGCAACTGCGTGCACATCGTGCATTGGCGCTGGCAGTTATGACCCTTCTTGAACATGGTGCTGGCCGGGCAGAGCAAGTAAAAGTCATGCAGGACCTGCACGATCGGGCGATTGGCCCTGCTTATTTCGTCCCACGCCGACACCGACCAGCCGGTCAGGTTATGGCACACCACCAGCTCCGGTTGCTCCAGTTCCATCACCCGCCCTACGTATTCGCGCATGCCGGCGTTGTAGCGATCACGCCAGTGCCAGGCAAGCCGCGCCAGACGGCCCGGACGCTGGGCCATGAAGTGCCAGTACCGGTTAAGCAGGCCGGCGCGATAGACCTTGACCCGATTGACCTCTGCCAACTGCAAACCGGGCCGGTCGGTGGTGGCCAGCACGGCGACGCTGTGCCCGCGTTGCTGCAAGCCCTCGACAGTACGTTGCAGAATGATCTCTGCGCCGCCGCCGATATCGGGCGCATAAAGGCTGCTGATAAACAGAATTTTCATAACGGGTAGGCCTTGTTCAGGCCCAGCACGCTGGCTTCCCCATCGTGAATGGCGTCGTTGAGCAGGTTCAGGCGCGCATCGGCGTCATAGCGCCAGGCATACAGGCTCAACAGGCAGAGAAATACCAGGCGATTGACTTGATAGAGCAGTGGGGAGGACGCCCAGATATGCCTGTCGAACCACGCCTGGTTACGCGCGGCGTAATAAGCGCGCAGGTCCGATCCGCCCGACAAGTAGCTTTCATAGACGTTGCGGGTGCGCGCCTTGATGTTCCATGAATCCTCGAGATCCTCCAGCAGCGCTTCGGGGACCAGAAATACCTTCCCGCCACCGTCGGTAATGCGCCAGGTGTATTCGGTGTCATCGCTGTACAGCTTGAGCGCGTCCAGTGGCAGTCCGATCTTCTTGTACAGGCTGCGATGGGCCAGTAACCCCCCGTAGGTGGCGAAAGGGAGCTGCACCCGTTCCGGCATGGGCACGCTGGCACCGGGCTTTCCGAAGGGCAGGCGTCGCCAGATCTTGTATGGCAACTGGGCGATGTGAAAGCCGAAGAAGCTTGAGCGCCGCTGAATTGCGTAACGCAGCGGTACACCCGCGGCGATGTCCGCTTGATGCGTGGGGCGAAAGCCGAGCACTGCGCAATTGTCCCTGCCGTCGATCGTTTCACGTTCATGAAGAGACCGGTGTAACACCTCAATGGCATGGGTGGTCGGCGCGTTATCGTCGTCCATCAACCAGATGTAATCGTCGCCGGTTTCCAGCGCGGCCTTGATGCCTGTCGAATAGCCGTTGGCCGAGCCGGTGTTGTCAGGCAGCCAGAGCACCTGAATCCGGTCGGGCCACTCATCGCACAGCGCCTGCAAGGGTGCAACGGAAGCATTGCTGACAATGATCACACGACCGATCAGCGGGCTCTCCAGCGAGCGGCTGATCAATGTGTGCAGATAGCTGAAACGGTCACCATAGGTGAGCGTCACCAAGGTGGTCTGGTGGGGCATGGTGTGGTTCCGGGGCTGGTTAAGCAGGCTGAGACGCATGTTTCAGGCACACGCCTTGGGCAGTTTCCTACAGGTGCGGCAGGTCTTACGCGCGGGCTTCGACCCTTGACAGGCTGCTGATGGGCAACACCATTTTTTGCTGGCGTTGCAGCATGTTGAGCAGAATCACCGCACGCTCGGTACCGTCTTCGCTCAGAAAGATGGCTTCCACATCACTCCAGCTGCCCGTCGTGATCATTACCGGATCACCTTGAATAAATCGTGCTTTGGGCGCAGGTGTGGAGAGTCGCTGGCGGATCTGCTCGATCAGATGATCGCGGACCGGCACCGGGTGCCCGCCGAACGTCACAATGCGCGAGACTCCGCGTGTGGAGCGAATCGGGTACCAGTTGTCCTGTACCTGATCCATCTGAATGAACAGGTAACCGGGAAACAAAGGCTCGTCGGCCTGAACCCTGGCAGCGGTTTTTTTCACATCGACCTGCAGCGGTCGGTAGCACTGGAAATGCTGGCGTCGCAAATGCTCTTCGGCGCGGGCTTCCTGACGCGGTTTGGTCTGGATCAGATACCAGCGAGCTTCCTGGGCGGAGAGGGCCATGATTAATTCCTTTTAAATGAAACAGCTCAGTGAACGGCAGGCGTCAATACGGGTTATCGGGGCGCAGGGTGGTAGTTGTAGCCATAGGCCGCGTAGTCGTAATCGGACGTCGTGGCCTTGCGTACCACCGCGTTGAAAATGGCACCCTTGATCAGAATTCCGTTCTGGCCCAGGCGGCGCTTGCAGGCTTCGATTTCCTGGGCGGTGGTCATGCCGAAACGAGCAACCAGCAGACAGGTGCCTGCCTGGCGACCCACCAGCGTCGCGTCGGTCACAGCGAGGATGGGTGGCGTGTCAATCAGGATCAGGTCATACAGTGGCGACAATTCGGCCAGCATCTTGTTGAAGTTGTCATGCATCAGCAGTTCCGAGGGGTTGGGTGCCGCGAAACCACAGGACATAAAATCCAGATGCCGGACCCGCGTCTGATGGATGACTTCGGTGCACCGCAAACGGGCGGCCAGCGTGTCGGACAGACCGTGTTTGGGCTGCAGGCCAAAGAGGCGATGCAGGTAGCCTTTGCGCATATCGGCATCGATCAGCAGAACCCGCCTGCCGGTCTGGGCAATGATGGTTGCCAGATTGCTCGATACAAACGATTTGCCGGCGCCTGGTGTCGGGCTCGATATCATCAGTACGTTGTTACGCGCCTCCAGCATGGCGAAGTGCACGCTGGTACGCAGGCTGCGCAGCGATTCGATGGCCAGCTCGCCGGGTGCGGCAATGCTCAGCAGTCTTGAATCCTTGCTGTCCTGATCGCGCTTTTCCAGGCGTTCCTGCTGACGCGAATGGGGCAGTGATGCGTAGACCGGCATGCCCAGACTTTCGATGATTTCGGCGCTCTCGATGCCCCGATAGAACGCCTGGCGCACGAATACGATGGTCATCGCGACCAGTGCGCCGATCAGCGTGGCGATCAGCACAATCAGCGTCTTCATCGGTTTGACGGGTTTCTCGACATTGGTGTCGGCGTTGTCGATGACCCGCACATTACCAATGCTGCCAGCACGCAGAATGTCCTGCTCCTGACTCTTGTTGAGCATCAATGTGTAGGTCTGGCTGATGACCTGCATATCGCGGGTCAGACGCAGCAACTCCTGCTGGGTCATGGGCAGCGCGTCGATCTTCTTCAACAGGCCTTGTTTCTGTTGTTCCAGCTGGTTCATCTGGCTCATCAGGCTGCGATAGGTCGGGTGCTCACGGGTGTACAACCGTTCCAGCTCTACGCGCCTGAGTTTCAGTTCGGAAAGCATCGAGTCGAGGCTGACCACCTGATCAAGCACGCCTTTGGTTTCGATGCTCAGGTCCACCGACCTGGCGCTGGTCTGGAAGGTGTTCAGCGCAGTCTCCGCGTCCTCAAGCTGTTTGCGCACGGCAGGCAACTGCGAGCGTAGAAACTGCAGCCGTTGTGCGGCCTCGGCCGAACTGCGCTCCACGTTCTGGCGTACATAAAGATGGCTGACTTCGTCGAGAATCCGGTTGGCCCGCTGTGCGTCCTGGTCCTCTATGGACAGGTAGATGATGCCCGAGTCCCGGCCGGCTTCGGCTATTTTCAACCGGTTCTGATAAACCAGCGCGGTGCTGAGCGTGCGCTGTCTGGAGACACTGAAATCGGTACCGGGACGCGCCCGCAGGGCAGCGACCTGAATCTTCACCCCGTTACCTTCGACAATGCGGTTGATGGTGCCGCCAAGCAGCAGATTGTGCTCGTTGTCGTAGAGCGAGAACTGGCCAGGCTTGCCTGCGATGAGGGTGAGTTTTTCGCCCAGCAGGTGCTCCGGCACCTCCAGTTGGAATACCTCGATTTTCTCGCCACCCCACGCGTATTGCGTAAGGCTGAATAACGGCTTAGCCAATTCACCTTCGCGCACTGGCTTGAAGGTACGGTATAGGTAAGGGCCGATTACCGGAAAGAAATCAGGTGTCTGCAGCGTATTGAGCTTCAGATCGTCGACGACCTTGCCCAACAATGCGCGCGACTTGATCAGCTCGATCTCGGTGGTCGCCTGCGACACTGACAATGGCTTGGCGCTGACCTCCGGGGTGCCCTCGATGCCGATTTTTCGGGGCTCTATCTGGATCATGGCGGTGGCCTGATACACCGGCGTGGCCAGAATGGCATAGCCCAGACCGATCAGAAAAAACAGGCTGACGGTCCACAGGATCAGCGCTTTGTGATCGAACAGCATGCGCAGGACCGTTGCCAGATCAATCCGGGAGTCCTGGTGGAAATCCAGCGAAGGACGGTTCATGACGGTCATTTATCCTGTTGCTCCTGACTGAAAATGAGGAAGCCAGTCGTCAATGCAGCGTGAGAGCTGCGTGTAGGTCTGTTCAAAGGCTGATGCGGGACGTCGGTAAGGGTCGGCGATGTCGAGCGGGTGCTGCCATTTACCGATCAGAAAGGCTTTGCCGCGTACTTCGGGTGCGAGTTTGAGGACGTCGGCAAAATGTGCCTGCTCCATCAGCAGAATCAGGTCGGCCTGGCGTAGCAGATCACGGCTCATCTGCCGAGCTGCATGGCGCTGCGGCTGTACCCGGTGCGTTTGCAGAACCTGCCGAGCCGCCGGGTCGATGGACGAACCTGACAGCGCGGCGATGCCTGCTGACTGAACGCGCACCTGCGTGGCCTCCAGGCGTTGATGCAGTATCGCGACGGCCATCGGGCTGCGGCAGATGTTGCCGACGCACAACACCAGTACGTTACTGAACATGTGCTTTGCCACTGGTCTGGAACAGGCGTCTGCTCAGGTTGACGACAACATTGCCGGCCACTTTCCACAACGTCTGCAGTTTGTGGCGGGGGGCGAGCGCGGCCAGCGAGAGGCACACCGTCTGCATCAGGAAGTGTTCGTACAGGGGCTGATTGCCCAGACGATTGTAATAGTTGGCCAGGCTTGAACAGGTCTGCAGGTTCATATGCAATTTGCGTTTGTCGCTGCGCATGGAAAACACGCCGCCGGGGTGCAGCCGATAGGCAGCCGGCTTGATCTGCGCCATGAACTTGCCTTTGCCGTAGGCCCCCAGCAATGACCACCAGCACATATCGTTCAACGGTGCTCCGCACATGCTCAATTCGGGCGGCATTGTGCTGAACACATTGCGAAAGCAGACGGTCAGGGTCGACAGGCGTCTGGCCTGTTGCAGCTCCAGCGCCGTAGCATCGTTGCGCAACAGGCCTTGCAGTTGCACGCCGTACTGGCCGTATTCGTCGAAGGCGAACGCGTCGTGATAGGTAATGACGTAATCGGCATGGCTCTCGAGAAAGTCCACTTGCAGCTGCAGCTTTCGCGGATCAGTCCAGTAATCGTCGGCTTCGCAGTAGGCGATATAACGGCCGCGGGCTTCGGCGAACAGGCCCGGAACGCAAGGTGCGCCCTGACTGTACTGGTTGACCTGTTGATAGAAGGGCCGAATGATCGTCGGATACCGCTCGGCGTAGTGCGCAATGATGCGTGCAGTGCTGTCCGTGGATGCATCGTCGTTGATCAGGATTTCAAACCTGAAATCGGTCTGCTGTGACAGAAACCCTTCCAGTGCCTGAGCAATGAAGGCCTCCTGGTTGTAGGCGGGGCATATGATGCTCAGCAACGGCGATGCCACGCAGGGTTCGCCGGTATTTTTTGCAGTGTCGTCCATGGCTCAGGTACTCGGTTTGCTGAACAAAACATAGATTTTTGACGCTAGCGGCCCATGGCTTGCCGCCACCAGTGCCAGAGTGACAAGGCCGCTGGCGGCGAGCGCCAGCAGCAGGCTGCCACGGCTTTCATCGGCAATCAGATGGAATACAGGCGCGCTGATCGCCAGGCCCGCAGCGGTCATCGCACTGATACGCAGAATGTCGCTCAACCATTGCCGATGAAGACCCGGTGCCAAGTGCTGATGGACGATGACGGGCCATATGGCGAAGGACGTCGCACGCAGGAAAAACCACGCCAGCGCTGCGCCGTAAACGCCTTGATAATGGATAGCCACGAACATTACAGGCACGCTGATCAGTGTCGAAATCACGCTGTACCACAGGTGCAAGTGCATTCGGCCATAGGCGTATTGCAGGTAGAACTGGAAAGCACTGGCAGCCATGATTGCGCTGCCCAGCGCGTACCAGCCCAGCACCGGTCCACTCCAGCGCGCAGCTGTGTGATCACCCGTCCAGGCGATAATCAGCGGCTCGGCATATAGGGCAATTACGCCTGCCAGAGGGAACAGAAAGGTACAGGCAAGGCGATTGGCTGCCAGAAACAACGTGTGCATGTCGTCGCGCCTACCTTCGGCCACCAACACAGTCAGGCGCGGCAAGAGCGTCTGAACCAGCGGGTTGCTCAGCATCACGATGCCCGTGGCGATCAACGCAACCAGTGAGAAGTAGCCGTACTGGTCCAGTGGCAGCAGATTCGACAGCAGCACCTTGTCCACCTGAGTCAGCACAATCCACAGCACTGCGCTCAACGACAGACTGGCGGCGAACGGCAGCAGCGGCTTGATCAGTTGCCAGTCCAGGCCGGTCAGCCAGCGCGGCGCAGGCATCTGCCTGCGGGCTTTGCTGGCAAAAAGCAGGGCTTCGAGCAGCCCGACCCCGAGCTGAAATACAAAAAAGTCTTGTGGGTCTCGGGAGAACTGACTGACCAGCAGCAAGCCGCCGAAGTAGCGCAGCGTTGCAATCGACACATTGGCAGCGTTCAGCCAGGCGTGCTGCTCAAGGCCCTGAATGGCGCTTTTATAGAGTGTCGAATACAGGCGCAAGGCGATGACGATGCCCATCAAGGTGATGCAATGCGCCAGAGTGTCGGGTTGCAGCGTATTGGCGTTCAACCATTGTGCTGCGATCCAGGGACTGGCGACATGGACAAGCAGGCCGCAGAGCATCGTGATCGGTAGAAATATCAGTTCGAATGAGCGCAGTAGACGGCCCAGGCTTTTCTCGCTCACGGGAGTGCCTTGCTGATGTGCCACTGCGCGCACCAGGCTGGGAGACAGTCCCGCGTCCAGCAGTTGCAGCCAGGCTTGCAGCAGGGTGAAGAAACCGATCAAGCCGTAGGCCTCGGCACCCAGATGGCCCAGATAAAACGGCATGATCAGAATCCCGACCAACATTACATAGGCCTGTCCGCTGTAGTTCAGGACGGTGTTGCGAATGATCGAGCGGCCGCGAATGACCGGGCTTGTGTCACGCATGATAGTCAGCAGACCCTGGCAGCGGAGCAAGCCGGGTAGTCCATATCTGTCACAGCACAGGTTTCGATCAGCGTGCGTATGATCAGGTCCTGCTCGCTTTTCAGCAGGCCGGGATAGATCGGTAGGCACAGCACTCGTTCGCTCAATGCTCTGGATACAGGCTGGCCGGGCTGTGGTTGCAGGTATTCAAGGGTGTCCAGTGAGGGGTAAAAATAGCGGCGAGGGTTGATCTTGCGCAGGTTGAGCGCGGTGCGCACCGTCAACAGCTGTTGTTCGTTACGCAGCGCCACCGGGTAATAGCTGTTATTGAGTTCGCTGTCGGCCTGGGTTTTTTGCAGATCCAGGTAGCTTTCCAGCGCTGACGTATAGCGGTGAGCGATTTGCGCGCGCTCTTCAAGGATGTTGCCTATGTTGTCGAGAATGCACAGCCCCATGGCTGCGGAGAATTCGTTGAGCTTGGCATTGATGCCGATGCCGTCGATTCGGTCTACTCCCGATATGCCAAAGTTGCACATCAGGTGGGCGCTTCTGGCCAGTTCGTCATCGTTGGTGATGATCGCGCCGCCTTCAATCGTGTGGAACAGTTTGGTGGCATGAAAGCTCAAGGTGCTGATATCGCCATGATTGAGCACCGACTGGTCGGCATGACGTACGGCAAATGCATGTGCGCCGTCATAGATCACCTTGAGCTTATGTTCGCGGGCAATCTGCTGAATGGCTTCTACGTCGCAAGGATTGCCAAACACATGGGTGCCCACGATTGCCGTAGTGTCTTCGGCGATGCTGCGTTTGATGTGCTGTGGCGAGATATTCCAGGTGTCCGGATCAATATCGGCAAAGACCGGGCGAATACCTTCCCATTGCAGCGAGCTGCTGGTGGCGACGAAACTGAATGGCGTTGTAACAGCGCTGCCACTCAAGCCCAGAGCCCGATAGGCAATCTGCAGGGCCAGGGTGCCATTATTGGTCAGAATAATGTGTTTGACGCCCAGATAGTCCTTGAGCCGGTCCGTCAGATCCTTGGCCAGCGGGCCGTGATTGGTCAGCCAGCCGCGGGCGTAGATACCTTCAACGTAGCGTTTGAACTGGTCAATATCACCCAGATACGTCTTGGTCACATTAATCATCGAAGCCTCCATGTTTCTCTGAATCGGGGTGTTGCCGAGTGAGTGACCAGACATCTTTTTCGCGCACGGGCGCTGCATTGCTTCAGGCAACGCTACCGCCACACCGAACGTGTTCAGTACTTTAAAAATAGAATGGAGAGTCAACAGACATCCGCCGGCGCCTGCTGAGCACCGTGGAAATAACTGAAAGCGTGGGACGGAAACAGCGGTCAACTTCGGCTTGATTATCCCGACGCCATGCTCTGCGGCATGTGCGTGACAACGGAATGCGCCTGACGGTCCTATATATCGGTCGCGGCAGGGTATCTGTCAAATTATTTCGTCACCTTTCTGTTATATTTTTCATAAATGGTAAATCAGATTTCATAACTAACTGATTTATAAGGGTGTCAAAAAAATATCATCTTGCAGGTGTATTTAAATGACACGCTGAACGTGCTTTGCAAGACGTCAATAAGTCGCTGGATTTTACAATCTGTGCCTCTTTATATTTCCAATCGATCTATTTAAATATCAATTAATAATTTTTGGTTCTATGCGGTTTGGTGCATGATCGTGTTCATGGACTGCAGGCAGGAGAACGAACATGAAAGAGCCAGTGCTGTATTTTGATTACGCCGCCACTACGCCTGTGGACGAGCGTGTTATCAGGGTCATGGTCGATTGTCTGGGTGTGTCAGGCAATTTTGGCAACCCTGCATCCAGCGCTCATTCATTCGGACAAAAGGCCCGCGTTGCGGTAGAGATTGCCCGTGAGCAGGTTGCCCGTCTGGTAGGTGCTCAGGCCTCGCAGATCATCTGGACCTCCGGTGCCACCGAATCCAGCAATCTGGCGCTCAAGGGCGTGGCTCAAGAACGCGCGAAGAGGCAGGCAGCATTCGCCGGAGGCAGATCCGGTCATATCATCACCAGTCAGATCGAACACAAGGCAACCCTTGATACTGCGCGGCAACTTGAGGAAGAGGGCGTCGAGGTTACCTGGCTGGCACCGGACAGCGATGGCCTGATCAGCGCCGACGCGGTCAGTGCCGCTTTGCGCGATGATACGTTTCTGGTCTCGCTGATGCTGGTCAACAACGAACTGGGTACGGTCAACGACATCGCGGAAATCGGCAGGCGGGTAAGGGCTCACGGCGCATTGTTGCATGTCGACGCTGCGCAGGGCGCTGGCAAGTTGCCGATTGACTTGAGTCAGCTCGCGGTAGACCTGATGTCGCTTTCTGCACACAAAATCTATGGGCCCAAAGGGATTGGCGCGCTGTATGTCGGCCCGCGCGCGCAGCAACGGGTTCTCGCCCAGATTCACGGGGGCGGGCATGAATGTGGTCTGCGCTCCGGCACCCTGGCGACGCATCAGATTGCCGGGATGGGTGCGGCCTTTGCCCTGGCGGCCGAAGTGCTTGAAGAAGAAGTTTTTGAAATACAGCGGCTCAATAGTCTTCTGTGTGAGCGACTGGCCGATATTCCGGGTGTGTGTATCAACGGCAGTCCCACCCAGCGGATTGCCCACACCCTCAGTTTTACATTCACCCACAATGATCTCGACGTTGCAGCGCTGGGTGACAAACTTGCCTTCTCTTCTACCTCGGCCTGTAACTCTGCAAAGAACCTGCCTTCACACGTCCTGCTGGCTCTGGGGCTGAGCCCGCAGGCTGCCGGTCAGACCATACGTCTGAGCCTGGGGCGCTTCACTCGTGATCAGGATATCGAGCGTGCGGCCGAGTCGATTCATGCCTGTCTGATTCAGCCAGCGTTCTGGGCGGTTGCTCAGTCTCGATGAGTGCTCCATTATCTGAACCGGTGAAAGCAGTCAATTTCCGGGTCAGCAGGAGAGTCAATGAGCACGCAATCCAATGCCAGTTCAGAAGTGGCAGAACGTTTGGCGCAAACCCGCGCCTTGATGAGCAGGGAGCGCATCGATGCCTATCTGGTGCCGTCAGCGGATCCGCATCTCTCCGAATACCTGCCCGGCTATTGGCAGGGGCGCCAGTGGCTGTCGGGTTTTCACGGTTCGGTCGGTACACTGATCATTACCCAGGACTTTGCAGGCATATGGGCTGACAGTCGCTATTGGGAGCAGGCAACCAAGGAACTGGCAGGTAGCGGTATCGAGCTGGTGAAACTGTTGCCGGGCCAGCAGGGGCCGCTTGAATGGCTGGCGGACGAAGCCAAAGCCGAAAGTGTAGTTGCCGTAGACGGTGCGGTCCTGGCCGTTGCCTCTTCGCGCACTCTTGCAAGCAGGCTTTACGCGCGTGGTGCTCGCCTGCGCACGGATATCGATCTGCTCACCGAGCTGTGGCAGGACCGTCCTGCCTTGCCGTCTCATCCAATCTACGAACACTTGCCCCCTCAGGCATCTCTGGACCGTGCTGAAAAACTGGCTCGTGTTCGCCAGATCGTTGCCGAGCGAAACGCTGACTGGCACTTCATCGCAACACTGGATGACATAGCCTGGCTGTTCAATCTGCGTGGCGCTGACGTTTCCTACAATCCGGTTTTCATCGCCTTCGCCTTGATCGGTCCGCATAGCGTCACGCTGTTCGTGGACTCAAGGAAAGTGCCTGACCCGGTGCGCTCGCGTCTGGAGCGCGACGGCATCAATCTCATGGAATACACGCAGATTGGCGCAGCCTTGCGCGAGCTGCCGAAAGACGCACGACTGCTGGTTGATCCGGCGCGTGTTACCTGCGGCTTGCTCGATTACCTGGACAGTGAAGTCACCCTGGTTGAAGGGCTTAATCCGAGTACGCTGCTGAAATCGCAAAAAACCGAGACCGATACAGGTCACATCCGTCAGGCAATGGAGCAGGATGGTGCGGCGCTCTGCGAGTTCTTCGCCTGGCTGGACAGTGCGCTGGGACGTGAGCCCATCAGCGAAGTGACGATTGATGAAAAGCTTACTCAGGCACGGGAGCGACGTCCTGGATATGTTTCACCCAGCTTTGCAACCATTGCAGGGTTCAATGCCAACGGCGCGATGCCGCATTACCGAGCGACTGAAGCTGAGCACGCGCAGATAGAAGGTGATGGCTTGCTGTTGATCGACTCGGGCGGTCAATACCTTGGTGGCACCACCGATATCACGCGCATGGTTGCGATCGGAACGCCGAGTGCCGAGCAGAAGCAGGACTGTACGCGGGTTCTCAAAGGCGTTATTGCGTTATCGCGCACGCATTTTCCCAAAGGCATTCTTTCGCCGTTGCTGGATGCCATTGCCCGAGCGCCAATCTGGAGTGAAGGCGTCAACTACGGTCATGGCACCGGGCATGGTGTCGGGTATTTTCTGAACGTCCACGAAGGGCCACAAGTTATTGCCTATCAGGCACCTGCAACGCCTCAGACAGCAATGCTCCCAGGCATGATCACGTCTATTGAACCTGGTACTTACCGGCCCGGGCGCTGGGGTGTGCGCATCGAAAACCTGGTGATTAATCAGGAAGCGGGCACTACCGAGTTCGGCGAGTTCCTGCGTTTTGAAACCCTGACGCTTTGCCCGATCGATACGCGTTGCATCGAGGTCTCGATGTTGAACGAGGAAGAACGCACCTGGTTGAACGATTACCACGCTCACGTTCTTGCGCGATTGAGCCCTCTACTGCAGGGTACAGCGCTGTTGTGGTTGCAGGCACGCACGGTCGCTGTCTGATATCTCGAAGCGCGTTACCGCAGGCTCAGTCCTGCGGTAACGGATCCGTCAGTGGTGTGCTTTTTCTGCAGACGATAATCATGCTGCGGCTGGTATAGCCTGCGGGGTTGAGGCCGAACGGATAGTCTTCCGGCTCTTCGGTGGCATCGCCCGATTTTGCGATGACCTTGAACGTCCTTGACGCACAGGCGTTGGTCGCAAGCTCGTAGCATTTGGCCCAAGAAGACGTCAGGCCAGAGCAGTTGATGTGAATGCCGCGCTTGCTTTGCTTGACAGGCTTGGATGTGGCTGCACAACCTGCCACAGCCAACATGGCCAATACGATAAAAATGTATTTCATTCCTTTCCTTAGCAGGCCATTGCTAATCGCGATCCATCCAGATGACTGGATCATGAGTCGATAAAACTGTAACGCAGAACTCTCGAACATCTGTAGGTCAGGTGTAAACATGGCGCATGCGCTTAACAAATGCTAGTGCCATGTCGCTTCTTGACCTTATGACCGCGTGGTCAGTTCAGTCGGCAGGGACCAATTGAGGTTTTGTGTTTGCAGAACCAAGGGTGGCACCGATGGATGCGAAGATGATTGCGCCAATTGCCAGCCATTGGGTCAGCGAAAGGCTCTCGTGAAGAAACACCAGACCTGATAGCGCTGCGAAGACAGGCTCCAGGCTTGCCAGTGTGCCAAATGTGCGTGCCGACATTCGCGTCAGAGCGATCATTTCCAGGCTGTAGGGCAGGGCGGTCGACAGAATGGCGACACCCAGCGCTGCCGGTACCAATGAAATGTCAAATAATGCAGAGCCTGCGTGTATCACGCCGACAGGTCCGATGAAGAGTGCGGCAATCATTACGCCAAGCGCGGCGGTCTGTACGCCGTTGTCTGCACCTGCTTTATGCCCGAACACTATATAAGCGGCCCAGCACACTCCGGCCCCCAGGGCATACGCAGCGCCGAGCAGATCAATCGCTTCGTTCGAGGCCCCGAGGGGGATCAATAGCAATAAGCCGATGACTGCCAGAGAAACCCATAGAAAATCGATGGGCTTGCGCGAAGACAGCAGAGCTACAGCCAGTGGACCGGTGAACTCCAGCGCGACCGCGATTCCCAAAGGCACAGTCTGCAACGACATATAGAAAAGGAGGTTCATGCTGCCCAGCGCAATGCCGTAGATCACCACAGTGCGTAGCGATTTTGCGGTCAGATTCGCTCGCCATGGGCGCAGGATGGCGATAAGGATAAGGCTCGCAAATACCAGCCTCAAGGTCGTGGTGCCTTGCGCGCCCACTACGGGGAAAAGACTCTTTGCCAGTGACGCGCCGCTTTGAATGGAGATCATGGCGATCATCAGCAGCCCCAGGGGGAAAAGGGCGGACGCTATAGTGTGGGGTTTCTCAGACATTTTGGTTGTACATCCTGGGTGTGATCCGGGCACTGATAATCGAACATGATGCGCAACAATCGATGCATGGGCAATATATTGCGCAATCTTTGCTTTTCCTTCTATATAGGTAATCACGAAACGGGCAATTTCGGTGATTTTGAAATTAACGGTTGACGCCCTCTGTGATCTGTCTATAATTCGCCCCACTTCCGGCGCAGA
>NZ_JAWHPK010000031.1:0-578 GCF_032587795.1 Pseudomonas syringae group sp. 247E2
GTCAAGGTGCAGTTTCATTGGGATCGTGAAGGCAGCGGCGATGACAAGAGCAGTTGCTGGCTGCGCGTGTCGTCCAGTTGGGCTGGTAATCGCTACGGTGGCATGACCATCCCGCGAGTCGGCATGGAAGTGCTGGTGACGTTTCTGGAGGGCGACCCTGACCAGCCATTGATCAGCGGTTGCCTGTACCACGCCGAACACATCCCGCCCTACGACTTGCCTGCGCATCAGACGCGCAGCGTGTTCAGAACCCTGAGCAGCCCCGGCGGCAATGGCTCCAACGAACTACGCATCGAAGACCGGGCTGGTCAGGAGCATATCTACATCCATGCACAGCGCGACTGGGACCAAAACATCGAGCACGAGCAGAAAATAAGAGTCGGTCATGAGCGACACGACCGGGTCGAGGGCAACAGCTACAGCGAATTCAAGGCTGAAGAACATTGCACTGTCGATGGCAACCGGCTGACCGAAGTCAAAGCGGACGATCACCTGACGGTGGGTGGAACACAGCACATCAGGGTAGTTGATGGGTTACTGGCACACGCCGGGCAGGAAATTCATCTCAAGGCCGGTAA
>NZ_JAWHPK010000032.1:0-708 GCF_032587795.1 Pseudomonas syringae group sp. 247E2
TGGCTGCGCTGTCCTGGGCGTAAATGATCTGCAGGTTGAGCATGATCGTTTGCAGGTACAGCAGTTGTGTTGGGCGGGTGGTATCGATAAACAGCTTGAGCGGGTCTGTGCCGATATGTGTCGCCCAGAGCTGAAAATCACTTTGTGTGTCACGCACCTGTTGCAGCAGTGCGTCTCCGCTCGGCAGATGCTGTTGAAGATACTGACGCGCGCTGGCCAGATCGACTTCGCGCCGCCACTTGTGGCGATCTTTCCAGGCCTGCGCGGCCTTTTCGGTAGGGACGCTGCCGTAACGCGCTTCGATCGATTTGCGCATGTCCAGGCTCTTGAACATGTCCGGCAGCAGCAGAAAATCTCCGGGAACGTTGCTGCTGCTGATCTGTGCTTCTTCAAGGATGCATTGCTCGAAGTACGCTTCGACCTCGCTCAGGTACTGGTGCGTGCGAGCCGCATTGCCACGCACCGACGCTGGCAGTTTTTGCGGGTCGCTTTCGGCACCACACAGTCCGGAGACAGTCTGGGCGATCTGGATTTTGTGTTCGTGCCTGGCTTGCCAGTCGCGAAAAGCCGCCTGATCAGCGGCGAGTTGCATGCCCAGATCGTTGAAAACGGCCAGTGGGTCATCAAGGGCGATGAGCAGGGAACTGTCCTGATCGTCGACGCTGCCTTGCCAGAAAACGTCAGCACCCAGCGGTGCCCATAACGGAT
>NZ_JAWHPK010000033.1:0-609 GCF_032587795.1 Pseudomonas syringae group sp. 247E2
CGACGCTCTGCGTCGTCAAGAGGACGCGGAGCGTCCGGAACGGCATGCGACGCGGAGCGCCGCACGATAGTTGAAGTGATCGTTCCTCACGCTCCAGCGTGGGAGTGCAGTTGACGACGCTCTGCGTCGTCAAGAGGACGCGGAGCGTCCAGAAACGGCATGCGACGCGGAGCGTCGCACGATAGTTGAAGTGATCGTTCCACACGCTCCCGTGTGGGAGTGCAGTTCACGACGCTCTGCGTCGTCAAGAGGACGCGGAGCGTCCAGAAACGGCATGCGACGCGGAGCGTCGCACGATAATTGAAGTGATCGTTCCTCACGCTCCAGCGTGGGAGTGCAGTTCACGACGCTCTGCGTCGTCAAGAGGACGCGGAGCGTCCAGAAACGGCATGCGACGCGGAGCGCCGTACGATAGTTGAAGTGATCGTTACTCACGCTCCAGCGTGGGAATGCAGTTCACGACGCTCTGCGTCGTCAAGAGGACGCGGAGCGTCCGGAACGGCATGCGACGCGGAGCGCCGCACGATAGTTGAAGTGATCGTTCCTCACGCTCCAGCGTGGGAATGCAGTTCACGACGCTCTGCGTCGTCAAGAGGACGCGGAGCGTCC
>NZ_JAWHPK010000034.1:0-136514 GCF_032587795.1 Pseudomonas syringae group sp. 247E2
ACTATCGTGCCAATGCTCCGCGTTGGCATGCAGTTCGTGACGCTCTGCGTCACAAGTTTGCGCCGCACCGAATACTCAAGATCGGACGCGGAGCGTCCAGAACGGCGTCTCCACGCGGAGTGTGGGAACGATAGTTAACCTACGCATCAAGATGACTATCGTGCCAATGCTCCGCGTTGGCATGCAGTTCGTGACGCTCTGCGTCACAAATTTGCGCCGCACCACATGTTCAAGATCGGACGCGGAGCGTGGGGACGATAATCAACGCCACGAAATCCAGCCGTTACAAACGCAACAGGGTTTTCCACGCGCGGCTCTGGAATACGGTGATTGCCTGTTGCACGCGTGCATCAAGGACTTCATCGCTGATGTCCAGATTGGCCAGCTCTTCCAGCTTGCGTAGTTCGCCGTACAGGCGGTCCAGCTCCGGCAGGTCCAGTGCGCCGCGTGCCCAGTGCAGCCAGGCCTGAATGCGCTCGATGCGCGGTAGTTGTTCAGCCAGGTCTTCCGGTTGCTGCTGATAGCGGCTTAGCTGCAGCGACGTAGCTTCTTCACCCAGCAGGCGTGGCAGCCAGCTGCTCAACAGCGCAGCGCCCTGACGATTGCCACGGGTGTTGCGCTCTGTGGTCCAGCTGCGCGCCAGCAACCAACGGGAAGTGTTCAGCGAGAACTCGCCCCAGCGGGTGTCCTGCAACTCTTCCAGAAACTGCTCGTGGGCGGCACCGCGTACATCCGCATCTTCCTGCCCGGCCTGAACCAGCGGGCGCCAGTCTTCCAGCAAGGCGTCCAGCGAGGTACGCAGTTGCGCGGTCGAGGCCCGTGGGGCGGCCTGGCCAAGGCTGCTGGTCAGGGCACGCAACTCGGCGAGCATCTCGACCCAGTCCTGCAACAGACGCCAGTGACCGTTGAAACGGTATTGCTCGGCCAGACGCTGGCTGCTGCCCAGCAGATGCCAGGCCAGCGCGGAATAAGCGTCGTCCAGCGGAGTTTCTGCATTCAGTGCGGGTGCTGGCAGGCTCAGCGAGTAGCTGCTGGCATCAAGCAGGCGATAACCGCGCTCTGCCTTGCTGATATCGCACGGCATCAACGGCAGCGTTGCAGCCAGCTCGGCGGCCAGTTCCAGCAGCGCGGCAGGTTCGCCTTCGCGCAGCTCAAGCTCCAGCTCGCAGATTTCTTCCTTTTGCTTGCCTGCAACCACCTGGCCCAGGTCCAGCGCGGCTTCAATCACCACTTTGGCCTTGCCACGACCCCAGGCAATTTCGGCCTTTTCACGGATGAAATCGGTGGTGAACAACGGCTTGATGGTTTTCTTGTCCAGCCCGGCCAGTTGCTCGGGCCAGCAATCGCCTTCGAGCTTTTTCAGGTCGAGCTTGGCTTTGCTCAGGTCCCAGTTGTATTCATTGCGCTCGGACAGGCCGGCAACACTTTGCCCGCGCGTCTTCATGGTCTGGATGATCTGATCGCCATCGCGACGGATGCGCAGGGCGACTTTAGCCTGTGCCAGCTCGCCCTCTGGGGTATCGAAATACTGGTTCGACAGTTCAAGGCGCTCCCAGCCACTCTTGTTGCGCTTCTTGAGCAACGGGTGTTCGCGCAGTGCAGCGAGGGTCTCGCGGCTGACGCGGAGTTTGATTTCTGTTTCTTTTTGCATGGCCGGGGGAATCCAAACGCTGATACTGATAAACGGGAGCGCAGCCCATGACTGAACGGCTGCTAAGGCCGTCAGTGTACAGGACATGGCCCGAAACGGTTTATTCCTGGGTTGCTATGGCCCTATGATGGACCGTGTTTCGTCTTGATTACAGGAAGCGCCCATGCCGTTGCCGTCCATGAAAGACCAGTTCGCCGCCTTGATCGCTGCGCCATCGGTGAGCTGCACGCAGCCTTCTCTGGACCAGACCAACCGGCCTGTCATTGATCTGCTCGCCGGATGGCTCGGGGAGCTGGGTTTTGCCTGCGACATCCAGCAGGTTTCCCCCGGCAAGTTCAATCTGCTGGCAACTTATGGCACAGGCCCGGGCGGCCTGGTGCTGGCGGGCCACAGCGACACCGTACCTTTCGACGAGGCGCTATGGAAAACCGACCCGTTGAAGCTCACCGAAGTCGATGGCCGCTGGGTCGGGCTGGGCAGCTGCGACATGAAGGGCTTCTTTGCGCTGATCATCGAGGCGGTGCGTGGGCTTATTGGTCAACCCTTCAAACAGCCGCTGCTGATCCTCGCTACCTGCGATGAAGAAAGCTCGATGGCCGGGGCTCGCGCACTGGCAGAGGCCGGACGTCCGCTGGGCCGCGCAGCAGTTATCGGAGAGCCGACCGGGCTCAAGCCGATTCGCCTGCACAAAGGCGTAATGATGGAACGCATCCACATCCTCGGGCGCAGCGGCCATTCTTCAGACCCCAGCCTTGGTCACAGCGCGCTGGAGGCCATGCACGACGCGATCAGCGAACTCAAGGGCCTGCGTGCGCAATGGCAGGCGCAATACCGCAACCCGCAGTTCACTGTGCCGCACCCGACCCTGAATCTGGGCTGCATTCATGGTGGCGACAACCCGAACCGGATTTGTGGCCAGTGCTCGCTGGAATTTGACCTGCGCCCATTGCCGGGCATGGACCCTGAGGTGCTGCGGGCAGCCATTCGCCACAAGCTTGAGCCGCTGGCCGAGCTGCACCAGGTAAAGATCGACTATGCTCCGCTGTTCCCCGAGTGTGCGCCCTTCGAACAGGCTGCTGACGCTGAACTTGTGCGCGTTGCTGAACGACTGACCGGTCATACGGCTGCAGCAGTAGCATTCGGCACCGAAGCGCCTTATCTTCAGCGCCTTGGCTGTGAAACGCTGGTGCTCGGCCCGGGCGATATCGCCTGTGCGCATCAGCCGGGGGAATACCTCGAAATGTCACGTCTGGACCCTACAGTGCGTCTGTTACGTCAATTGATCGAACATTACTGCCTGACTCCCCAGTGAGCCCGGTACTACCAACGTTGAATAAAAGGAGATTGCGCGTGTTGCCAAGCCTGTTCCGACGATAACCACCACACCGTTGTGCGTGCTTTTTCTCTTCGTCCATTTTCTCTACAGGCTCTTGTTGTCATGCCCGAATACGTCAACTGGCTTCGCCACGCGTCTCCGTACATCAATGCTCACCGTGATTGCACCTTCGTCGTCATGCTGCCCGGCGACGGCGTTGCGCACCCTAACTTCGGCAATATCGTCCATGACCTGGTGCTGCTGCACAGCCTGGGCGTGCGTCTGGTGCTGGTGCACGGCTCGCGTCCACAGATCGAAAGCCGCCTGGCCCAGCGCGGCATTACGCCGCGTTACCATCGCGACATGCGCATCACCGATACCGAGACGCTGGAGTGCGTGATCGATGCTGTGGGTCAGCTGCGCATCTCGATCGAGGCGCGCCTGTCGATGGACATGGCTGCTTCACCGATGCAGGGCTCGCGGCTGCGGGTGACCAGTGGCAATGTGGTGACTGCACGGCCTATCGGCGTGCTTGAAGGTGTCGATTATCAGCACACCGGCGAAGTGCGTCGGGTTGACCGCAAGGGCATCAATCGCCTGCTGGATGAGCGTCATATCGTGCTGCTGTCGCCGCTGGGTTATTCACCGACCGGCGAGATTTTCAATCTGGCCTGTGAAGACGTTGCCACGCGTGCGGCCATTGATCTGGCTGCCGACAAACTGCTGCTGTTCGGTGCCGAAACCGGGTTGCTGGACGAGCAGGGCCGACTGGTGCGCGAGCTGCGTCCGCAACAGGTACCTGCGCACTTGCAGCGTCTGGGTGCCAACTATCAGGCTGAATTGCTCGATGCAGCGGCCGAGGCCTGCCGCGGTGGTGTGGCGCGCAGCCATATCGTCAGCTATGCCGAGAATGGCGCACTGCTGACCGAGCTGTTCACCCGCGACGGTGGCGGTACGCTGGTTGCGCAGGAGCAGTTCGAGCTGGTGCGCGAAGCGGCCATTGAGGATGTCGGCGGCTTGATGGACCTGATCACGCCGCTGGAAGAGCAGGGCATTCTGGTACGTCGTTCCCGCGAAGTGCTGGAGCGCGAGATCACTCAGTTCAGCGTGGTCGAGCGGGAAGGGCTGATCATTGCCTGCGCGGCGCTGTACCCGATTGCGGACTCGGAGTCAGGCGAACTGGCATGTCTGGCCGTCAATCCGGAATATCGCCACGGTGGGCGCGGGGACGAGTTGCTGGAGCGCATTGAAAACCGCGCCAGAGCGCTGGGTATCAAGACCCTGTTCGTCCTTACCACCCGTACCGCGCACTGGTTCCGTGAGCGTGGCTTCGAGCCCAGTAGCGTCGACCGCCTGCCAAGCGCCCGCGCGTCGCTGTACAACTACCAGCGTAATTCGAAGATCTTCGAAAAGGCGATTTAAGCCTGAGGGTGGACGCAGAGCATCCAGAACGGCATGCGACGCGGAGCGTCGCACGATAAGTATCCTGTGGGAGTGAGCTTGCTCACTCCCATAGTAATTGCGCGTATCAATTGCTGATCGACAGAATGCTCGCCTGATACGACCCCACGAATGTGTCGAAATCCACCACTTCCTCGGTCGCTTCCAGCTCGGCCTGTTCTTCGATCGAGGTTTCGGCCTGGGCTTCGAAGTCTGCCTGTTCCCGAGCGCTCAGCGGGTGAGTGCGGAAGTATTCGGCGTGTGCCTGACTCTGGCGCAAAGAGAAAGCGGTAAAGCCCTCGTTATGCGCTTTCATGCTGGCCAGCACCTGGGCGGAAGGTGTAAGCGACGCATCGTCGATCTTTGCCTGTTGCACGGCAATCGACTTGATGTGCTCATCGATGCCCTGGGCCTGATCCAGCAGTCGGGCAATTGGTGTGATTTTTTCCAGCAGCTCGGTTGCCCAGGTCTTGAGATCAACAGGGCTGTTGTTGCGCTGCAGGCTCAGGCCCGGACGGCGACCTTCCTTGACCACTGCCAGGAAGTTCGAGCTTGCATTGGAACACTCATGGCTTGCCAGTTGCTGGCTTTCCTCAAGCGCGCAGTACAGCACGAACGCATCGATGAAGCGTGATTGCTCCAGGCTGATGCCGGTAGGCAGGAACGGGTTGATGTCCAGGCAGCGCACTTCAACGTACTGCACACCACGGGCCACAAGCGCCTGAATAGGGCGCTCGCCGCTATAGGTCACACGCTTGGGGCGAATGTTGGAGTAGTACTCGTTCTCGATCTGCAACACGTTGGTGTTCAGCTGAACCCACTCGCCGTTCTGGTCATGAGTGCCGACATCGACGTAAGGCTTATAAGGCGTGGCCACGGCCTTGCGCAGGCTGTCGGTGTAGCTGACCAAGTCGTTGTAGCAAGGGGTCAGGTCGGCCTGGGCGTCGCTTTGATAGCCCAGATCGCTCATGCGCAGGCTGGTGGCGTACGGCAGGTACAGTGTGTCGGCGTCGAAATGTTGTTCCAACTGATGTTTGCGGCCGCGCAGGAAGCCCGCATCCAGCGCTGGTGAAGCACCGAACAGGTACATCAGCAGCCAGCTGTAGCGGCGGAAGTTGCGGATCAGCGCGATGTAGGAATGCGATTGGTAGTCGCGCGCGTCGCCAGCAAAGTCTTCGGTCTGCTTGAGCAGCGCCCAGGCGTCTTCCGGCAACGAGAAATTGTAATGAATGCCAGCGATGCACTGCATGGTCTTGCCGTAACGCAGCGCCAGGCCCTTGCGGTACACGTATTTGAGCTTGCCGATGTTCGACGTGCCGTAATAGGCAATCGGTATGTGCTCTTCATCGGGCAGCGGACATGGCATCGACGGGCTCCAGAGCAACTCGTCGCCCAGCTTGCTGTAGGCGAAGCGATGGATCTTGTCCAGGCTATCGATGGTCTCGGCCGGGTTCTTCAGCGCAGGCGTGATGAACTCCAGCAGCGATTCGGAATAGTCGGTCGTGACCTGACCGTTGGTCAGTGCAGCACCCAGAGCTTGCGGGTGAGGCGTCTGTGCCAGTTCTGCGGTTGCGGTAACGCGCAGGCACTCGCGCTCGATACCGTGCAGGCACTGCTCCAGCAGAGAGAGGTTGTTGCGCTCGCCGAGCAATGCAAGACGACGGTTTAAAAGTTCGCTCAAGGTGTAATCCTTCACGCATCGGTCGCCCCGATATGGGGGTGGACTTGACGGTCTACAAGGGTGAAGAAAGGAACTGGCGTAGTCGCCTGGTTGGTCTGTAGCGCCTGTTCACAATCACTGCTCTATGTCGTACCACCCAAATGGACTCGGCACCACGCTAATGGTGCCGAAATTAACCTAAATGATGTCGATACGGCTAGGTTCTGTTCACAGTGATTGCTTTCATCAGCCTTTATTGCAGTCTAGATGACTGCGAATGTGCCCTGGGCTTTGGCGACGAGTTTGTCGCCCTGAACGACTTCAGCCTCGACCACCAGCGTGCGGCGACCCGCGTGCAGCACCTTGGCGATGCACAGGACTTCTCCCTCGGAGACGCCGCGCACATAGTTGATCTTGCACTCGATGGTGACACTGCGCTGGTCGAAACCGTGGGAGCTGGAGCAGGCCAGCCCCATGGCGATATCGACCAGACTGAAGATTGCCCCGCCGTGCATCACGTTGCCGCGATTGCGCAGATGCGCCTCCAGCGGCAACGCAACCTCCGCCACGCCCTCGTCCAGACGCCGCAGTTCGCAGCCGAGCATCTTGAAGTAGGCACTTTGGGTCAGATCTTCAGGAATATCCATCAGCGCTTCTTCAACTGCTTGGCATTGGCAAACAGCGAAGCCATTGCGTTGTTGATGGGCGCGGGTGCCGTGGTTTCCTTGCGTGGAGCGCTGTTCTGCTGGCGAGGCGAGGAGCCTGGGCGTGCACCGCGTGCGCCGTCGACCTTCTCGCCAGGCGTGTCGCTCATGCGCATCGACAGGCCGACGCGTTTGCGCGGAATGTCGACTTCCATGACCTTCACTTTCACCACATCACCGGCCTTGACCGCCTCACGCGGGTCCTTGATGAACTTCTCGGACAATGCCGAGATGTGTACCAGACCGTCCTGATGCACGCCGATATCGACGAACGCACCGAAATTGGTGACGTTGGTGACCACGCCTTCGAGAATCATGCCCGGTTGCAGGTCCTTGAGTTCTTCGACACCGTCCTGAAACTCTGCCGTCTTGAACTCCGGACGCGGGTCGCGACCCGGTTTTTCGAGTTCCTGCAGAATGTCGGTCACGGTCGGCAGACCAAAGGTCTCGTCGGTGAATTTCTTCGGGTCCAGGCGTTTGAGAAAGCTCGCATCGCCAATCAACGAGCGAATATCGCGGTCGGTTTCTGCCGCAATACGCTGCACCAGTGGATAGGCTTCCGGGTGAACGGCAGAAGAGTCCAGCGGGTTGTCACCGGTCATCACGCGCAGGAAGCCTGCGGCCTGTTCAAAGGTCTTTTCGCCCAGACGGCTGACTTTCTTCAGCGCTGCACGCGTCTTGAACGCGCCGTTTTCATCGCGATGCGCAACGATGTTCTGCGCCAGTGTGGTGTTAAGGCCGGAAATCCGCGCCAGCAACGCCACCGAAGCGGTGTTCACGTCCACGCCCACAGCGTTCACGCAGTCTTCAACCACCGCGTCCAGGCCGCGCGCCAGTTTGAGCTGCGAGACGTCATGCTGATACTGACCGACACCGATGGACTTCGGATCGATTTTTACCAGCTCGGCGAGCGGGTCCTGCAAGCGACGGGCAATCGAGACCGCGCCACGGATCGATACGTCGAGGTCCGGGAATTCCTTGGCGGCCAGTTCCGACGCGGAATAAACCGATGCGCCGGCTTCGGAAACCATGACCTTGGTCATTTTCAGACCTGGGTATTTTTTGATCAGGTCGGCGGCCAGCTTGTCGGTTTCGCGGCTGGCGGTGCCGTTGCCGATAGCGATCAGGTCGACCGAGTGCTTGGCACACAGGGCAGCCAGCACAGCAATGGTCTGATCCCACTGGTTCTTCGGCACATGCGGGTAAACGGTCGCGTAGTCGAGCAGCTTGCCGGTTGCGTCCACCACAGCGACCTTGCAGCCGGTGCGCAGGCCCGGGTCCAGACCCAGTGTGGCGCGCTGGCCAGCCGGGGCGGCGAGCAGCAGGTCGTGCAGGTTGTGGGCGAAAACGTTGATGGCTTCGGTCTCCGCGCCGTCGCGCAGCTCGCCCAGCAGGTCGGTTTCCAGGTGGCTGTACAACTTGACCTTCCAGGTCCAGCGCACCACCTCTGCCAGCCATTTGTCTGCGGGGCGGTTCTGGTTCTGGATGCCGAAGCGTTCACCGATCATCAGTTCGCAAGGGTGCATGGCACCCGGCAGTTCTTCACCGACTTTCAGTGCGGAGCTGAGAAAACCTTCGTTGCGGCCGCGGAAAATCGCCAGTGCGCGGTGCGAAGGCATGCTCTTGAGCGGCTCGTCGTGTTCGAAATAATCGCGGAACTTGGCACCTTCCTCTTCCTTGCCCGGCACCACGCGTGCGCTGATTACTGCTTCCTGTTTGAGGAAGCTGCGCAGCTTGTCGAGCAACGATGCGTCTTCGGCGAAGCGCTCCATCAGGATGTACTTGGCGCCTTCCAGCGCAGCTTTGACATCGGCCACGCCTTTCTCGGCGTCGACAAAACGGGCTGCTTCGGTTTCAGGAGCGAGGCTCGGGTCGTTGAACAGGCCGTCAGCCAGCTCGCCCAGACCGGCTTCAAGGGCGATCTGGCCCTTGGTGCGACGTTTCTGCTTATAAGGCAGGTACAAATCTTCAAGGCGGGTCTTGGTGTCGGCCAGCTTGATGTCGCGAGCCAGCTCCGGGGTCAGCTTGCCTTGCTCTTCAATGCTGGCAAGAATGCTGACACGCCGGTCATCCAGCTCACGCAGATAGCGCAGGCGTTCTTCCAGATGGCGCAATTGCGTGTCATCAAGACTGCCGGTCACTTCCTTGCGGTAGCGGGAAATGAAGGGCACGGTCGAGCCTTCATCCAGTAGTGCTACGGCCGCTGCGACCTGTTGTGGGCGTACGCCGAGTTCTTCGGCGATGCGGCTGTTGATGCTGTCCATAAAACCACCTGGAGTTGTGAGCAAAAAACTGGGCTATGTACGAATTGCCTTGCCTGAATATCGTCCGCCAGCATTTATTTTCAGCGCTGGCGAACCGCCACAAGGCCAGCGTTGCCTGACTTTGAGGGCGGCGCATTATACCCGGCGAAGGCGGATTAGGGGATCGGCCGACAAATGTGGTCTTTTTTCGGCGAAAAAGCCTGCACAAGTGTCGCCTTCAGTAAAATCTGCTAACAATGCACAAGGTGCGCATCACCGCAGCTACGCCATAATGCGCCCCGAGATTAGAGGAGCATCCGATGAGCAGCACCGCACAAAATGCTGAAGGCGAAAAAATCCTTATTGTCGATGACGATCCGGGGCTGAGCAGTCTCCTGGAACGTTTTTTCACCAGCAAGGGCTACCGGGCCCGGGCCGTGGCAAACGTGGAGCAAATGGACCGACTATTGGCCCGCGAGGTGTTCAACCTTGTGGTGCTGGACTTGATGCTGCCCGGAGAAGACGGCCTTTCAGCCTGCCGTCGTCTGCGGGCCGCGAACAATCAGGTGCCGATCATCATGCTGACCGCCAAGGGCGATGAGCTGAGCCGCATCAAGGGGCTCGAACTGGGTGCTGACGATTACCTGGCCAAGCCGTTCAACCCGGACGAGTTGATGGCGCGGGTCAAGGCTGTTCTTCGTCGTCAGGCTGCGCCTGTACCCGGCGCGCCCGGCAGTGAAGACGAGTCGGTCAGTTTCGGCGACTACGAGCTGTCCCTGGCAACCCGCGAACTCAAGCGTGGCGACGTGGTGCACATGCTGACCACGGGTGAATTCGCGGTACTCAAGGCTCTGGTCATGCACGCTCGCGAGCCGCTGACCCGTGACAAACTGATGAACCTGGCCCGCGGCCGGGAGTGGGATGCGCTGGAGCGATCCATCGACGTACAGATCTCCCGTCTGCGTCGCCTGATCGAGCCGGATCCTTCCAAGCCCCGCTATATCCAGACCGTCTGGGGCGTAGGCTATGTATTCGTTCCGGATGGTGCCGGTAATCGCTGATAAGCCGGTTGTCAGCACAGAAGTCCGTCGTTCCCGCCAGTTACGTCGATAATCTCTTTCAAGGTTATCGGCGTACTGGTTTTTTGCGTTCGTCCATCGGGTCCGGCCCGCGTTCGGCAAACCTGCGAGCCTCGCTCGCCTTGCAAAGTGTATGGCTGCAGTTATGAAGACTCCGCTCTGGTTTCCGCAAAGCTTTTTCTCTCGCACGCTCTGGCTGGTGCTCATCGTCGTGCTGTTTTCCAAGGCCCTGACGCTGGTTTATCTGCTGATGAACGAAGACGTGCTGGTCGACAGGCAGTACAGCCACGGCGTTGCGCTGACGCTGCGCGCGTATTGGGCTGCCGATGAAAACGATCGTGAAGCAATTGCCGAAGCGGCCGGTCTGATTCGGGTCGTAGGCGGTGGCGTGCCGGAAGGTGAGCAGCACTGGCCGTACAGTGAGATCTACCAGCGGCAGATGCAGGCCGAGCTGGGTGCCGATACGGAAGTGCGTCTGCGTGTGCACGCACCGCCGGCGCTCTGGGTCAGGGCACCGAGCCTTGGGGATGGCTGGCTGAAAGTACCGCTTTATCCGCACCCGTTACGCGGCCAGAAAATCTGGAGTGTGCTGGGCTGGTTCCTGGCCATCGGGTTGCTCTCCACAGCGTCGGCTTGGATTTTTGTGCGTCAATTGAATCAGCCGCTCAAGCGTCTGGTCTTTGCGGCTCGACAGCTGGGGCAGGGGCGCAGCGTACGCTTGCCGGTCAGTGACACACCCAGTGAGATGACCGAAGTCTATCGGGCCTTCAATCAGATGGCCGAAGACGTCGAGCAGGCAGGGCAGGAGCGCGAACTGATGCTGGCTGGCGTCTCCCATGACTTGCGTACACCACTGACGCGTCTGCGCCTGTCTCTGGAGCTCATGAACGACAATGAGTTCTCCGAAGGCATGGTGCGGGATATCGAGGACATGGATGCCATTCTTGACCAGTTCCTGGCGTTCATTCGCGATGGGCGTGACGAAGAGATTGAAGAAGTCGATCTGGGGCATCTGGTGCGCGACGTGGTTGCACCCTTCAATAACGATGAAGATAGCATCCGTCTGTGTCTGGAACCGATCCCGCCCTTCCCGCTGAGGCGCGTATCGATGAAGCGCCTGCTGACCAACCTTATCGGCAACGCCAGGCATCATGCCGGTAACGGTATCGAAGTGGCCGCTTATGTATCCGGTGACAGAAATGCGCCGTACGTAGTGTTGAGCGTACTGGACAGAGGCGCAGGTATCGATCCATCCGAGCTTGATACCATCTTCAACCCTTTCATTCGCGGTGATCGCGCACGCAGTGGCAAGGGGACCGGCCTGGGGTTGGCTATCGTCAAGCGCATCGCTGCCATGCACGGCGGCAACGTCGAGTTGAGAAATCGTTCGGGAGGTGGCCTGGAGGCGCGAGTGCGTCTGCCTTTAGGGCTGATGCTGCCGAGGGATGCTATCTAGAAAGAATCGTAAAGGTAATAAAGCGCCGTGCGGGTCATGGAGGATGTTCGACAGGTCGACGCATTCTTGAGGACTTGCACGGCAGCTTGCCTGACCCGGCCCTTGGCGGAGGTACTCCCTGTACCCCTAGGTCACGCCGATCCATTCGATCAACGCATCCCGGCCCCTTGGTCATGCGCGCACCTTCCTCAGGCCGCACAAACAAGAGAAGTATCGGCTTCTGAAGCCGATACCTTCTTCTGAATCAATACCAGTTCGGGTCTTTGCGCAGCTCTTCATTCAAGAGCTTTTGCATGCCCTCGTCAGGCTTACCCAGGTAGCGGTAAGTCGCGTGACGAGTTGGTGATTTATCTGCAGGCAAGCCCGCAGGTACTTCAACCAACATGGCGTAAGCATCTTCCATGTCGAGGCTGAAAGCCACGATCAGGCGTTTGCTTTTGCACGTATCGGCAGTTTCGCAAAGCGGCCCGACAAGATACTTGTCACCGTCTTCGGTGGCCGCTGTCATCTGCTGCTCGGAAGCCCCGGACAGGTTAATCACCCAATCCGGCAACCGCTCTTCCTTCTTGACGACCTTCGCCCAGGTTGTGCGGTACTCGGGAGCGGAGCTTAAAAGTTCGTTGACCCGAGACTGTCCATCATTGGCTGCCATGACCATGGCGCTGCCGCCCATCAACAGGGCGGCGGCCAGTGTGCGAAATGACGTGTGCATTATCAGCCTCGACCGCGACGACCGAAGAAGAACGACACAACGAACATCACCAGGAAGACGACGAACAGGATCTTGGCGATACCGGTAGCCGTGCCCGCGATACCACCGAAGCCCAGTACTGCAGCGACAATGGCGATGATCAGAAACGTGATTGCCCAACTCAACATAGTGATACTCCTTTTTGGTGCCGTTTTAATGTGAATACTGCGATTTTTCAGGTCGGGTCAGAAAACCCATTTTTGCTGCGGTGCGACTTCATCTACAGACACCAGGCCATCGACAGGGCGAAGGCTCGAGGAGGCATCCTTGACCGCTGGGGCGCTTACGCCGCGATAAGAAATGCTGCTGGTCTGGATGAATTGCTGTCTGGCTTGAGTTGCTTCGTTGGCTTGATTCCAACGCTGGAACTGCTGAATGGCGATCAGAGTGACAAGCAGTGCAAGGAGTAGAAAAAGACCTTGCTGAATGTGCAGGGGGGAGATACGCAATTGTGCAATACGCTGGCTGTTCATCTGCAAACTCCCCTGGCCTGAGTGGGCATTCAATCTGATGGGTCGTTGTATATCGACCTTGTTGAATGGGTTATTGCAGACTGCATGCCAGTTTGTTGGTGTAATTTAAGTCCTTTAAAATCAATGTCTTGCGTAGTTTTGCAGAGACGTCCTACCAGCAAGCTGCACGATTACACCTTTGTAATCGTGCGTTCTGCACGAAGCGTTCAGCGTTGTGCGCCTGTGCGATCAGCCTGCGCTACGCGCCATGACCTTCAGAGCGTCGCCATTCACTCCCTTGACGCCACGAATGTTGCGCGCGATTTCCACAGCCAGTTCCTTCTCTGCAAAGTTGGCAACCACGCCGTTCAGGCCCACCACACCGGCTTTGGTATCCACTTTGATGTTGAGTCCGTCCAGCGTCCGGCTGTAAATCAGGCTCGCCTTCACCTTGCTGGTAATCCAGGCGTCGCTCATTTCCTCGGTTGGGGTCAATGTCTGGGGCTGGGTCTTGGCAGCGATCGAGTCGGCTGCGCTCAGGCTGATCAGGTTGTTGACGCTGATCACCCCGTCAGTATTGCTTGCCAGGCTGCCCGCCAGCTCTTTGGCCTCGGGGCTTTGCGCGCGGCCTTTGAGGGTGACCACGCCATCTTTGCTATCAACATCGATGGTCAGCGCTTCAGTCACGCTGCTCCACAACAATTTGGATTTCACCGTCGCGACCAGCGTGGCATCTTCGAAACGCTGGGCCATGTTGGTTCGCGTACCAGGCTCGCTGGCAACGGCAGGGTCTACCTCCAGCTGGTTGTCGACCTTTTCGATGCCTTTGGTATCCAGCGCAATGCGTTCGGCCAGCTCACGATCAACCTCGTTTTCAACCTTGCCCTTCAGAGTCGCAGTGCCCTGGTCGACGTTTACATCGATCTTGAACGGGCTCAGATGTTTGTTCAGCGCGAAAGCTGTCCAGATCGAACCTTCCTGACGCGCCTCGGCGAGTTGGGTGGGCAAATCAGGTTGGGCGAGTACCGGGCCGCTGCCAAGCAGCGCAGCGGCGGCGGTGATCAGAGCAATCTTTTTCAGTGAAAACATATGAGCGTTCCTTTTGAGATGGGATTTCGTCTCCGAGTGGACGGCTTTAACGACATAAACGCGGATTAATCAGGCTGTTCGCCATTGGGCGTTCAGAAAGCTACCATGCATGCCGAAGAATCAATCAGAATTGACCATGCAACTTGCCCGATGATTCCGAGACTAACTGAGACAATTCATTAAGGAGCGTAGGAAAAATGGAAGCAGCCACTGAGAATCAGGGCCGTATTCTGCTTGTGGACGATGAGTCCGCCATCCTCCGCACTTTCCGGTACTGTCTGGAAGACGAAGGTTACAGTGTCGCCACTGCCAACAGCGCAGCCCAGGCTGACACGCTCATGCAGCGCCAGGTTTTCGACCTGTGCTTTCTCGATTTGCGTCTGGGTGAAGATAACGGCCTGGATGTACTGGCGCAGATGCGTATTCAGGCACCGTGGATGCGTGTGGTCATCGTGACTGCACACTCTGCGGTCGATACGGCTGTTGATGCCATTCAGGCGGGCGCAGCCGACTATCTGGTAAAGCCGTGCAGCCCCGATCAGCTGCGTCTTGCTACCGCCAAACAGCTTGAAGTGCGCCAACTGTCTGCTCGCCTTGAGGCACTGGAAGGCGAGGTTCGCAAGCCCAAAGACGGACTGGATTCCCACAGTCCTTCGATGATGGCCATTCTGGAAACTGCCCGCCAGGTTGCTGTGACCGATGCCAACATCCTGATTCTGGGTGAATCGGGGACCGGTAAAGGCGAGCTGGCACGGGCGATTCACGGCTGGAGCAAGCGGGCAAAGAAGTCCTGCGTCACGATCAACTGCCCATCGCTCACCGCAGAACTGATGGAAAGCGAACTGTTCGGCCACAGTCGCGGGGCCTTCACGGGTGCCAGTGAGAGCACGCTGGGCCGTGTGAATCAAGCGGACGGCGGCACACTGTTCCTCGACGAGATCGGCGATTTCCCGCTGACGCTGCAACCCAAGCTGCTGCGCTTCATTCAGGACAAGGAATACGAGCGTGTGGGTGACCCGGTTACCCGACGTGCCGATGTACGTATCCTGGCCGCCACCAACCTGAATCTGGAAGACATGGTGCGCAGCGGGCGCTTCCGTGAGGATTTGCTGTACCGCCTGAACGTGATCACTCTGCATCTGCCAGCCCTGCGTGAGCGCAGCGAAGACATTCTGACCCTGGCGGACCGGTTTCTGGCGCGCTTCGTCAAAGAATACGCTCGCCCGGCTCGAGGATTCAGTGAAGAGGCCCGTGCAGCGCTGCTCAACTACCGCTGGCCTGGCAACATTCGTGAACTGCGCAACGTCATCGAGCGTGCCAGCATCATTTGTCCGCAGGAGCGTGTGGAGATCAGCCACTTGGGTATGGCCGAGCAACCGGCGAACAATGCGCCGCGTGTCGGCGCCGCCTTGAGCCTGGACGAGCTTGAAAAAGCACACATCGGAGCCGTGCTGGCGACCAGCGAAACACTTGACCAGGCCGCCAAGACGCTGGGTATCGATGCGTCGACGCTTTACCGCAAACGTAAACAGTACAACCTGTGAAAGGCCTCAAATGAAGCTGGCCATGAAACTGCGCACCCGCCTCTTTCTGAGTATCTCGGCATTGATCACCGTTGCTTTGCTCGGACTGCTGCTGGGGCTCGTCAGCGTCATGCAAATGGCCCGGACTCAGGAATCACTGATCCAGCATAACTTTGCCATTCTGGATCTGGGTTTGAAGCTGCGCCAGAACCTGGGCGATCAACTGGTGTTGATGACGGGTGCCAACCGCGATCAGGCTGAGCTGGAAAGAATCCAGAGTCAGTGTGAAGAGCTGCTGGAGGAGGGCTCGGTACAGGATACCCAGCAAAACGTACGCAATGGTTTCGAAAAGACCAAGGGCGATTACCGGCAATTCATCGATACCTGGAAGCAATACGGCAACGATGCGCGAGGCATACGCGGCGTACCGCAGCTGAGTGACAGCTTCGACAACCTGCGTAACGGCTTGCTGGCTGTACATCGCAAGGCGCTGGAGAACATCAGCAGCGCCGAAATCAACTCCCGAGATCGTGCACTATGGATCGCGGGCTTGCTGGGGCTGGTCGGGCTGGCGGTGCTGTGTATCGGCTTTGTGACTGCGCACGGTATTGCCCGGCGTTTCGGTGCGCCGATCGAGGCGCTGGCCAAGGCTGCCGATCGCATCGGAGAAGGGGACTACGAAGTCACGCTGCCCATTTCGTCGGCCGCCGAGATGAACCTGCTGACCCGGCGATTCGGCATCATGGCCGAAGCCCTGCGTCAGCATCAGGCGACCAATATTGATGAATTACTGGCTGGCCAGCAGCGTCTGCAAGCGGTTCTCGACAGTATCGACGATGGCCTGCTGATGATTGATCGCCAAGGGCATCTGGAGCACTTGAACCCTGTGGCTCAGCGTCAGCTAGGCTGGGACGAGAGTCGCCTCGGGCAGAGCCTTGGAGATGCGTTGGGCCGACCTGAGCTGGATGAGCAATTGCATCTGGTACTGCGTGGCGGGACGCTGGAGCGTGCTCCGGAAGACCTGGCCATCGAAATCGACGGTGAGTCGCGCCTGCTGACCTACAGCATGACGCCGGTCAGTCATACCAAAGGCCATATCCTCGGCGCGGTGATGGTGCTGCATGACGTCACCGAACAGCGTGCTTTCGAGAGGGTGCGCAGTGAGTTCGTCCTGCGCGCGTCGCATGAGCTGCGTACGCCTGTCACGGGTATGCACATGGCATTCGGTCTTCTCCAGGAGCGCCTGCATTTCGCCCCCGAAACCCGTGAGGCCGACCTGCTCAATACGGTCACCGAAGAAATGCAGCGCCTTATGCAGCTCATCAATGACCTGCTGAATTTCTCGCGTTACCAGAACGGTCTGCAGAAACTCAAACTGGCACCGTGCTCCATCGAAACCTTGCTCGAAGAAGCCAGAGCGCGATTCGAGGACAAGGCCCTTGAACAGGACATCGTACTGATGCTGGATATGCAGGAACCCATGCCGCGCCTGCATGCCGATCAGTCCCAGCTGGAGCGGGTGCTGGACAACCTGCTGGACAATGCGCTGCGGCACACGCCACAGAACGGTCTGATTCGCCTGCAGGCCAGGCGTCATGGCGAGCGGGCAATCATCAGCGTTGAAGACAACGGTGAGGGCATTGCCTACGGGCAGCAGGGACGAATCTTCGAACCCTTCGTGCAGGTCGGTCGCAAAAAAGGCGGTGCCGGACTCGGGCTGGCGCTGTGCAAGGAGATCGTCCAGCTGCACGGCGGGCGCATGGGGGTCTACTCAAGGCCGGGGCAGGGCACGCAGTTCTATATGGCGTTGCCGCTTTGACGGCACGGCCTTGAAAGCGCTGCCTGTATACCCTTCATAAGAGCATCAAATATCAGGTTGTGCCCTGATTAATTGACGCGGTTAAGCACCTGCAAGATGGCTGCGCTCTGTGCATCGGGTTCGCCGTCGAAGCGCGCGGGGCGGTAGTGCATCTGGAATGCCGCCAGCACCTGACGCGTGGCGGTGTCAAGCTCTCCGGTCTGCGGGGTGCTGTAACCCAGACGTGCCAGTTGTTGCTGGAACCAGCTAATACTTGGCAGGTTGGTTGCCAGCAATGCCTGATGCTGGGCAACGAGACGTTCGTCAGGCCAGATGCCGAGCCCTTCGGCAGCAAGGCGCTTCCAGGGGAACAGCGGGCCAGGGTCCTGTTTGCGCGTCGGCGCTATGTCGCTGTGGCCGATGATGTGTTTTGGATCGATTTTGTTGCGTTTGACAATGTCTTTGAGCAGTACTGTGATCGACTGGATCTGTGCTTCGGTGTAGGGGTACCACAACCGGCCTGCCGGTGTGTCCTTGAAGCCGGGGTTGACGATCTCGATGCCGATCGAGCTGGAATTAAGCCAGGTACGGCCTTCCCATTCGCTTTCGCCAGCATGCCAGGCGCGGGCGCTTTCATCGACCAGCTTGTAGATAGTGGCGTTGCTGTCATCGCCAATCAGATAGTGGCTGCTGACCTCTCCATGGGTCAGAAGCTGGAGGGATTTTTCCATCGAGGTCGAGGTGTAATGCATGACCACGTACTGAACCCGGCCATCGAAATTCACCGATGGATGGCTGGTGTCCAGCCTGGGACCACTGGCGCAGGCAGTGAGGATGAGCAGCAGAAAGGCAGAGAAATACAGTTTCATGGGATCGGCAGCGTCAGCGGGAAATGCAATATCATAACAACATGCGTGCAAATAGCTTCGGCATTGACGTGCTCGTTCAGGTCAAAATGTTTCAGTCAGCCTTGTTCGACCCTGTTTCGGCCATTTTCCTTGGCCTTGTACAGCGCCTGATCGGCGCGCTTGATCGCAGTGTCACTGCGTTCAGCCGTTCGAAAAGCCGTCACTCCAATGGACACGGTAATCGTCACGCGTTCGCCCTTGAAGTGAAACGGACATGACTCCACCGCCGCGCGCAGTTCGTCGAGCAGTGTCAGACCGGTGCCGGGAGGTGTAGCAGGCAACAGCATGACAAATTCCTCGCCGCCAAACCGGGCGAGGAAATCGTCGCTGCGCAGGCGTTTCCTGAAAACGTTGGCGACGATCTTCAGCACTTTATCGCCTGCCAGGTGGCCATATCCGTCATTGATGCGCTTGAAGTGGTCCAGGTCCAGAATGCACACCAGCAGGCTGTTTTTCTCGTGTTGCCACTTGCTCATCTCCTGTTCGAGGCGCTCGCCCCAGGCTGCGCGATTGGGCAGGCCGGTGAGCGGGTCGATCAAGGCCTTTTGGCGCTGTTCTTCCAGGTGAGTCCTGAAACCCAGCGCTTCCTGCTCCATGCTCGCAACGCGGGCCGAGAGACCCTGCAGCCGCGAGGCAACTTCCCGCTCGCGCGCGTCACGCTTGAGCTGGTAGTGGTCCATGGTGCTGAGCAAGCCTTCAAAGCGGTTGTCGAGCACCTGCTTGAGACTGGTCAGGTCGGAAGCGTCCTGAACGCTGATTTGCAGGCCGCCTACCTGTTCGCGCAACTGCTCGTTCAGGTCGCGGGCTGTGGACTGATCCTCGGCATGATCTTCACTGGCAGCCTGCAAATGGCTCTGAAACGATTCGAGCCGCTCATTGAGTTGTTTGAGGTAGGTGCTGAATTCCTGTTGGCCGCCGTTGTTGATTGCCAGCATCAGAACTGCCAGATCGTCGAGGATCGGTAGCAGTTCGTACCAGTTGAGCCCATGTTTCAAGCGTAACTGCATGTCCTCGACCTGCGGGCGGAAGTGCTCCGACAAGGTCAGGTCATCGAGCAGGCCCAGCAGGGTTTCCTCGATGTGTGCCGCCACCGAGCTGTAGCTGGGTTCTGGCGAGGAGGGCAGCGAATAACCCTCTTCGCCTTCCACCGTTTCGGTTTCTGATTCGGCATCCTCTTGCGGCTGTTCCAGTGCCTGGATTATTGGCACAGGCCGTTGCTGGTAGGGCACTGAAGGAACGGGGCCCAGCAGGTCGGTGTAATCGATCGGCTCGACAGGGACAACCGCAGGTTCTGTGACTGTTTCGGCCAGGGCTGGAGCAAGGGCTGCTGCGGCTGGCGATGGCACAGGTGTTTCAGGTGCCGTAACGATAGCGGTTTCGGCTTCTGAAACCTGTGGCGGCAGTGTGTGTGCGTCCTTTGTCTTCTGGTTGACGATGTCGGGGGCAATGGCAGCTTCTACTTCCGCTGCGGCAACGTCTATCGGCGCTTGAGCGTTCGCGGCCTCAGGTTGCACGTGCGTCTCATGCGTTTCCTGAGCAGAAGGGCCGTTTTCGGGGTGGGCAGCCTCGGGAGGGCGCTCATTGCCATGTTCGTCCCGCGAACCGAACAAACGCTGCAGAAGCCCTTGGCGTGGGCCCTCTTCGTGCTTTTCGAGCAGGGTCAGGGCCTGGCCCTGCAAACCACTTAACTCGCTGAGCAGCAAAGGCAGCTCGCGCGCCTGCGATGCACGTTCTTCAAGGTCCTTGGCAAAGCGCTTGAGTGGCTTGCGTACCTCTCGTGGCAACGGTAGCGCTTGCAGTTGTGCAACCAGTGCGGTCAGTGCCGAGCCAATTTGCCCGACCCGTACTTCACGGCGATGCTCGGAGTCCAGTACGGCTTTTTCGAGGCGCGGAATCAAGGCTGCCAGACCGGCGTCCATATCGTCCTTGCGGACAATTTCGCGCATTTCCTTCATGCATTCATCGACGGCGCGGTCAGAGCCTTCTGCTGCCAGGCTGCTGCGCACCAGACCGCGGCGCAGCAAGTCGAGCCGCGCATCCCAGCGCTTTTCGAGCTTATCCTGTTGCTCGATTCCCTTGAGGTACTTCTCTTTCCAACGCTCCGCGTCGTCGCTCATGCAAGGCTTCCACCGGAGGGCACAGGCAGTGAGTCCCCACGCAGTGAGTCTGGCAGGCGAATCTCGACAGCAACCGGCAGGTGATCGGAAATGGGCTGCGCCAGTACCTGTACGCGTTCAAGCGTGAGGGTCGGGCTGAGCAGAATGTGGTCAAGGCAGCGTTGTGGTCGCCAGCTTGGAAAGGTCGCTTCGATTTGCGGTGCCAAAAGGCCCAGATCGCGTAGCGGCGAGTGCTCCAGCAGGTCATTGGCGTGGGTATTCATGTCGCCCATCAGCACCTGATGGCGATAACCGCCGATCAGGTCGCGAATGTAAGCCAGTTGCCGGGTTCTGGTACGAGTGCCCAGAGCCAGGTGCATCATGACCACCACCAGCGCATCCTCGCCTTCGCCGAAGCGGACAAGAATTGCCCCGCGTCCGGCCGGACCCGGCAGCGGATGATCCTCGATCTTGGTCGGGCGCAAGCGACTCAGCACACCGTTGCTGTGTTGGGCGAGGCGACCGAGATTGCGATTGAGCTGTTGATACCAGTACGGAAAGCCACCCAGTTGAGCAAGGTGCTCGACCTGATTGACGAAGCCGGAGCGCATGCTGCCGCCATCGACTTCCTGCAACGCCACCAGATCGAAATCGTTGATCAGATCGCCGATTTTCTGCAGGTTGCCTGCCCTGCCGCCATGTGGCAGCAGATGCTGCCAGCTGCGCGTCAGGTAGTGGTGGTAGCGTTGGGTGCTGATACCCACCTGGATATTGAAACTGAGCAAACGCAGCCTGCCGTCTTCCGGCAGGCCGTTTTGCGTCAGATGATGTTCGTTGACCTGCGGATCATGCAGGCCAACGATACGGGTGCTGCCCTTGCCCCAGCGGCGCATGGCGGGCGCTTACTTGGCGGCTGTAGCAGCCGCTCGCTCTTTGGCAATCAATTGGTCGGCAACTTCCAAGGTCTTTTCCGGACCGCCGGCAGAACCCAGGTCAAAGCGGTACTTGCCATTGACGATCATGGTCGGAACGCCAGTCACCTCATACTTCTTGGCCAGTTCCTTGTACTGGGCGATCTTGCCCTTGACTGCGAAAGAGTCGAACGTTTTCAGGAAGTCTTCCTTGTTCACGCCCTGTGTGGCGACGAAGTCAGCCATGTCATTCTTGTCGGTCAGACGCTTGCCGCCTTTCTGGATGGCTTCGAATACGGCCGCGTGAACCTTGTGCTCGACGCCCATGGTGTCGAGGGTGATGAACAGCTGGCCGTGTGCATCCCACGGGCCGCCGAACATGGCAGGGATGCGTACGAACTTGACGTCGGACGGCAGTTTTTCAATCCACGGATTGATCGTTGGCTCGAACGCGTAGCAGTGCGGGCAGCCATACCAGAACAGCTCGACGACTTCGATCTTGCCTGGCTCGGCAACAGGCACAGCGCTCGCCAGCTCGACGTATTGCTTGCCTGCCTCGATGGGCGTGGCAGCCTGGGCGGACATACCGAACAGACTGGCGGCAACCAGAGCGGCGCTGATGATCAGATTACGCATGCTTTACTCCTGAGCAGATTGAATCGCCTTCAAGCGACGGTGGTTTCGACCGAACGCGAAAGCCTGAGTTCGTTAGTGTAACGCTGAGGTTGTAAAAATGGGCGACCATGGACGGCCTTTTTGCATAAGGAGTGAAGCAGGTCATGTCTGAATGTTCCAGCCGCCGGCCAGAGCGGCCCGATACAGTGTCAGTGTGGGCCGGGGGACAGGTGTGTCATTATATGCCTACGCATCCAAACGAAACCGACACCTCTTGCCGCTCCCTTTGCAGGCAGGGCCTTCACCGGAAATCACATGCAACTCAAAAACCCCATCCTCGGTCTGTGCCAACAGGCCACGTTCATGCTCAGCGCCGCCAAGGTCGACCAATGCCCCGACGACGAAGGGTTTGAAGTCGCTTTTGCCGGTCGTTCCAATGCAGGCAAATCGAGCGCGCTGAACACGCTGACCCATGCCAGCCTGGCGCGCACCTCCAAGACGCCGGGGCGCACTCAACTGCTGAACTTCTTCGGGCTGGATGAAGATCGACGTCTGGTCGACTTGCCGGGCTACGGCTACGCCAAAGTGCCTATCCCGCTCAAACTGCACTGGCAGCGCCACCTTGAAGCCTATCTGGGCAGCCGCGAAAGCCTGAAGGGTCTGATCCTGATGATGGATATCCGTCATCCAATGACCGATTTCGACCTGTTGATGCTGGACTGGGCCATCGCCAGCAACATGCCGATGCACATTCTGCTGACCAAGACCGACAAGCTGACCTATGGCGCTGCGAAGAACACGCTGCTCAAGGTTCAGGCCGAAATTCGCAAAGGCTGGGGCGATGCAGTGAGCATCCAGTTGTTCTCGGCTCCCAAGCGCATGGGGCTGGAAGAGGCTTACACCGTGCTGGCCGACTGGATGGAACTGGAAGACAAGGCGCCTGCGGAGTAAATCGCAGGCAAAAAAGACCCCGGACTTCGCATGGGGAGGGGGAAGTTCCGGGGCTTAAGGTCCAGACCTTAGGGTGGGATCTGGATAACTGCCAACACTTAACACAACTAGGAGCACGATCGATTTTTCAACCAATCGAGACCTCTGACTCCTGTCCAAACGGTTAAGTTCCAGCAATGAAGAAAAGTTCACATTTCCTACAATGTTTGACGAACCTGCTGACAGGTTCGCCCTTTCAGAATCAGTGCGCCTCGTCCCAGTTGTTGCCGACCCCGACTTCCACCAGCAGTGGCACTGCCAATTCTGCTGCGCCACTCATGTGTGGGCGGATCTGTTCACTGATCTGATCGACCAGGTCTTCGCGCACCTCCAGCACCAGTTCGTCATGCACCTGCAGAATGACCCGCGCATCCAGACCGGATTCTTCCAGCCAGCCATTCACGGCCACCATGGCTTTCTTGATGATGTCCGCCGCAGTGCCTTGCATCGGCGCGTTGATCGCCATGCGTTCCGCACCTTTGCGCAGGGATTGGTTCTTGGCGTTGATGTCGGGCAAGTACAGGCGACGGCCGAAAATGGTCTCGACAAAACCCTGCTCGGCGGCCTGCGCACGTGTGCGCTCCATGTAATCCAGCACGCCAGGGTAGCGGGCGAAGTAACGGTCGACATAAGCCTGTGACTGCTTGCGGTCCACGCCAATCTGTTTGGCCAGGCCAAACGCGCTCATGCCGTAGATCAGGCCGAAGTTGATCGCTTTGGCGCTGCGGCGCATGTCCGTGGTGACGTTTTCCAGCTCGACGCCGAAGACTTCCGCTGCCGTCGCGCGGTGAACGTCCAGGTCGTTGCGGAAGGCATGCAGCAAGCCTTCGTCCTGTGCCAGATGCGCCATGATGCGCAGTTCAATCTGCGAATAGTCTGCCGCCAGCAGCTTGTAGCCCTTGGGGGCCACGAACGCCTGACGGATGCGTCGGCCTTCAGCAGTACGGATCGGGATGTTCTGCAGGTTCGGATCGCTGGATGACAAGCGCCCGGTCACCGCCACTGCCTGGTGATAGGAGGTGTGAATGCGTCCGGTGCGCGGGTTGATCTGCTCCGGCAGGCGGTCGGTGTAAGTGCTCTTGAGCTTGCTCATCGAGCGGTATTGCATCAGTACCTTGGGCAGCGGGAAGTCCTGCTCGGCGAGTTCGGCCAGCACGGCCTCGGCAGTCGATGCCTGGCCGGTGGCGGTCTTGCTGAGGATCGGCATACCGAGCTTTTCGTAGAGAATCACGCCGAGCTGCTTGGGCGAGCCCAGGTTGAACTCTTCACCGGCAATGGCAAAGGCTTCGCGCTCCAGCGCGGTCATCTTGTCGCCCAGCTCGACGCTCTGGATGCCCAGCAGGTTGGCATCGACCAGTGCGCCCTGGCGTTCGATACCTGCCAGGACGGGCACCAGCGGCATCTCGATGTCGTTCAAGACCGGCTGCAGGGTTGGAATTGCGGCCAGACGCGCTTCGAAGACTTCATGCAGGCGCAGGGTCAGGTCGGCTTCTTCGGCAGCATAATCACCAGCCTGTTCGATGGCGATCTGGTCGAAGGTCAGCTGCTTGGCACCTTTGCCGGCGATCTCCTGGAAGTTGATCGGCGTGTGCGTCAGGTACTTGGCCACCAGGCTGTCACGGTCGTGGCGGGTGGCAGTGGAATCCAGAACGTAGGATTCCAGAATGGTGTCGAACCTGACGCCTTGCAGGTCGATGCCTTGGGTCTGATCGCCGTCGAGCGCGCAGTTGGCAAGCAGGTTGATAGCGAACTTGGCGTGTTGACCGACCTTGGTTTTATCCGGGTCTTCAAGCAGCGGCTTGAGCGCCTTGAGTACTGTGTCGCGGTCCAGTTGCTGCGGCACCCCCATGTAGGAGTGGGTCAGCGGAATGTAGGCGGCTTCATGGGTTTGAGTGGCAAAAGACAAACCTACCAGTTGCGCGCGCTGGGCGTCGGTGCCGTTGCTCTGGGTCACGAAGGCGAACAGCGGCGCGGCGTTGAGCTTCTTCAGCCACGCGTCGAACTGGCTCTGCTCGAGAATGACTTCATAGGCGGCTTCTTTTGCCTCGACGGTTGGCTCTTCGACGGCCAGCTCCTGCCCGGCGCGTTTGGCATCACGTTGCAGGTCTTCGATCCAGCTTTTGAATTCCAGCTCGGCGTACAGCTCCATCAATTTGTCGCGGTCCGGCTCGCCGCAATGCAGCTGGTCCAGTTCGATGTCCAGTGGCACGTCGATCTTGATAGTTGCCAGTTCATAGGACAGGAAGGCCATCGCACGATGCTCTTCAAGCTTGGCCGCCAGGGTCTTGGCCCCACGAATAGGCAGGGTCGCGACCGTTTCGAGGCGTTCGTAAAGCTCCTTGATTCCGCCGCCCACGCCAACCAGCAAGCCGACGGCAGTCTTTTCGCCGACGCCGGGGACGCCAGGTATGTTGTCGACCTTGTCGCCCATCAGTGCGAGGTAGTCGATGATGTGCTCCGGGCCGACGCCGAACTTCTCTTTCACGCCAGCCACGTCCAGCACGCTGCCGGTCATGGTGTTGACCAGGGTGATGTGTCCGTCGACCAGTTGCGCCATGTCCTTGTCACCGGTGGAGATGATCACCGGACGGTCCGCCGCTGCGCTGCTGCGCGCCAGGGTGCCGATCACGTCGTCTGCTTCAACGCCTTCCACGCATAGCAGCGGATAGCCCATGCCCTTGACGCAAGCATGCAGCAGATCGACCTGCACGCGCAGGTCATCCGGCATGCTGGGCCGATTGGCTTTGTAATCGGTATACAGCGCGTCGCGGAAAGTCCCGCCCTTGGCATCGAAGACCACCGCAAACGGGCTGTCCGGGTACTGGCGACGCAGGCTTTTGAGCATGTTGAGCACGCCTTTGACGGCGCCCGTCGGCAATCCTTTGGACGTGGTCAGTGGTGGCAGTGCGTGGAAGGCGCGATAGAGGTAAGAGGAACCGTCTATCAGGACGAGCGGCGCTTGGGTCATGAGCAGAATCAACCTTTTCGGCGGGGCCGGCGCTAGAATGCGCGGACCATTGACGACAAAGGGACAAGGTTATCATGTGCAAGGTAAATCGACTGATATTGACCGGCCTGTTGGCATTTTGTCCTTTGCTCGCAGTTTCAGCAGAGGACCCACCTTCGGCTGCACCGGACGTTACTATCCGCACCGACGGGGACAAAACCATTCAGGAATACCGCCAGAACGGCTTTCTGTATGCTGTAAAGATTACCCCCAAACACGGCAAGCCCTATTTTCTGGTGCGATCCGATGGTACAAGTCCCAATTTTATCCGTTCGGACCAACCGGACATGCTGATCCCGGAGTGGAAAATATTCGAATGGTAGCCACCTACATTCACTTTAATTGCTGGCAGTTCTGACATGTCCGTTTTTACCCCGTTGGCCCGGCCCGAGCTGGAAGCATTTCTCGCCCCTTATGGGCTCGGCCGTTTGCTTGACTATCAGGGCATTGCCGCCGGTAGCGAAAACACCAACTACTTCATCAGTCTGGAGCAGGGCGAATTCGTTCTGACGCTGGTCGAACGCGGCCCGGTGCAGGAGATGCCATTCTTCATCGAGCTGCTCGACGTGCTGCACGATGCCGATTTGCCGGTGCCGTACGCATTGCGCACCACCGACGGTGAGGCCCTGCGGCAATTGGCGGACAAACCGGCGCTTCTGCAGCCACGTTTGCCAGGCAAGCACATCAGCGAGCCCAATACCCAGCACTGCGTGCAGATTGGCGAGCTATTGGCCAACCTGCATCTGGCGACCCGTGAGCAGGTGCTGGAGCGCAAGACCGATCGAGGTCTGGACTGGATGCTGAGTGAGGGGCGCAATTTTCTGTCGCATCTGGGCGAAACCCAGCGAGCCTTGCTGGAAAAGAGCCTTCAAGAGATCGAAGACCTCAAGCCACAGATCATGGCGTTGCCGCGCGCCAACCTGCACGCCGACCTGTTTCGTGACAACGTGTTGTTTGAAGGCACGCACCTGACCGGGCTGATCGACTTCTATAACGCCTGTTCCGGGCCGATGCTCTACGACCTGGCGATTGCCCTCAATGACTGGTGCTCGCGTGAAAACGGCCAGCTCGATGCCGTCCGTGCTCGTGCGCTGCTGGGGGCTTATGCAGGTTTGCGACCATTCACAGCGGCGGAGTCGAAGCTCTGGACGACCATGTTGCGCATCGCCTGCGTGCGTTTCTGGCTGTCACGCCTGATCGCTGCCGAAACCTTCGCCGGTCAGGACGTGCTGATTCATGATCCCGCGGAGTTCGAGCGCCGTCTGGCTGAGCGCCAGGAAGCGCACATTGCGTTGCCGTTTGCGCTCTGAGACCAGACCTGTCTCCGCGCGTCTGAGCCAGTCGGACGGTTGACTCTCGTTCTCATGCTCCGCGTGGGAATGCAGTGCGTGACGCTCCGCGTCGCAAGAGGACGCGAAGCGTCCAGGCCGGCATGCCCACGCGGAGCATGGGCACGATAGTGTTATACCTGACGACTATCGTTCCTCACGCTCCAGCGTGGGAATGCAGTTCGTGACGCTCAGCGTCACACAGCAGTGCTGCGATGTGGGCGGTGGCAGTCAGAGACTGCTCAGGCAACCTGCCAGGTCATCAGCCAGCTTCTGCAATACCTGCTCGTAACCCTGCGCGGTGGCCGGGGTGTAGCCGCCCAGTCCATCCAGCTCCGCCAGCTTGACCGGCAGGCCTGCGCTCAAGGTTTCAGCCAGGCGCGGGCGTAGTGGCGGTTCACTGAATACGCAGGTCTTGCCCGCAGCCTTCAGGCGTTCACGCATGGCGGCGACATGCTGTGCACCGGGCTGGATCTCGGCGGCGATGGCGAATACCCCGGCGTGTTTGAGCCCATAGGCCTCTTCGAAATAATCGAAGGCCTCGTGGAAGACGAAGTAAGGCTTGCCTGCCACTGCACTGACCCGACCCTTGATACGAGCATCCAGCGCGTCAAGGCGTTTGCTGAATGCGGCAGCGTTACTCGCATAACGAGCTGCATTGGCAGGGTCGGCAGCGCTCAGGTCTGTGGCCATTTTCGCGGCAATCACCCGCGCGTTGACGGTCGACAGCCACAGGTGTGAATCCAGGCTGCCGGGCCGGTGATCATGATCATGTTCGTCTGAATCGTTGTCGTGATCATGTTCGTGGTCATCATGCGAGGCATTGTCCTGGCCGAAGTGGCGCAAGTGCATGCCGGGCAGCGACTGCACGGCAACCGCAGGCAGTTTGCGGCCCTGAAGGACGCGCGGCAGGAAGGTTTCCATGTCCGGGCCGATCCAGTAGAGCAACTCGACTTCCTGTACACGCCGTACGTCGGATGGGCGCAGCGCGTAGTTATGCGGTGAGGCACCCGGTGGCAGAAGCACTTCCGGTGTACCAACGCCATCCTGCACAGCCGCTGCAATCAGCTGCAATGGCTTGATACTGGTCAGCACCCGGACCTCGGCCTGAACAGGGGAAATGACCAGCAGACTGACCCACAAAACAGCAACAAGATTTAAAAGACGGCGCACTCGAATCACTCATATAAGCCAGGAACAGGTAACATAATAACGTCTCTAGCCAATATCGTCGCTGCTCATGCCCAATACTCCCCTGGCCAGTCGCCCCCATGACCACTCTCACTGCGTGCATTCGGCCCTCGCTGAAGCCGATGCGCTGTGCGCCAAACAGGGTCTGCGCCTGACCACCTTGCGCCGTCGCGTGCTGGAACTGGTCTGGCAAAGCCACAAGCCGCTGGGTGCCTACGACATCCTCGCGGTGCTGAGTGATGAAGACGGTCGTCGCGCTGCGCCGCCAACCGTTTATCGTGCACTGGATTTCCTGCTGGAAAACGGTCTGGTGCACCGCATAGCCTCACTCAACGCGTTCACCGGCTGCAATCACCCCACTCATGCGCATCAGGGGCAGTTTCTGATTTGCCGCCTGTGTCACGCGGCGATCGAGCTGCAGCACCCGGCCATCAGCAATGCCGTTATCGATGCCGCTGCAGGCGTTGGCTTCGCGGTCGAAGGCCAGACGGTCGAGATCGTGGGTGTATGCGCCGGCTGCAAGGCGGCTTGATGACTGATGCATTGATACGTCTGGAGCAGGTCGCTGTAACGCTGTCCGGGCAAAGCGTTCTGGACAACATCCAGTTGAGCGTCAAGCCCGGCGAAATCGTTACGCTGATCGGCCCTAACGGCGCTGGCAAGACCACGCTGGTGCGTGCAGTGCTGGGGCTGCTCAAGCCCGACTCCGGAACCGTCTGGCGCAAGCCGAAGCTGCGTGTCGGTTACATGCCGCAAAAATTGCATGTGGATCAGACGCTGCCGCTGTCGGTGCTGCGCTTTTTGCGTCTGGTGCCCGGTGTGGACCGCATGGCTGCAGAGTCTGCCCTGGAAGAAGTCGGGGCCGAGAAGGTCATCGATAGCCCGATTCAAGGTATTTCCGGTGGCGAGATGCAGCGCGTTTTGCTGGCCCGAGCCTTGTTGCGCAAGCCTGAATTGCTGGTGCTCGATGAGCCGGTGCAAGGTGTCGACGTGGCAGGTCAGGCCGAGCTGTACGGCCTTATTACCCGGTTGCGCGACCGCCACCAGTGCGGCGTGCTGATGGTGTCTCACGATTTGCATCTGGTCATGAGCACGACCGATCAGGTGGTCTGTCTGAACCGCCATGTTTGCTGCTCCGGGCATCCCGAGCAGGTCAGCCATGATCCGGCGTTTGTCGAGCTGTTCGGCAAAAACGCGCAAAGCCTGGCGATCTATCACCACCATCACGACCACGCCCACGATCTGCATGGCGCTGTGGTGAATGATGCCCCGGCGACTTCCTCACATACTCACACTCATGTTCACGGAGACCACTGCAAGCATGGCTGATTTTTTATTGTATGCCTTGCTCGCAGGCGTTGCTCTGGCTGTCGTCGCAGGCCCGCTGGGGTCGTTCGTGGTCTGGCGGCGCATGGCGTACTTCGGCGATACGCTTTCCCACGCAGCATTGCTCGGTGTGGCGCTTGGCTTCCTGCTGGATATCAGCCCGACCATTGCAGTGACGGTCGGCTGCCTTCTGCTGGCGGTGCTGCTGGTCACGCTGCAACAGCGCCAGCCGCTGGCCTCGGACACGCTGCTGGGGATCCTCGCACCGAGCACGCTGTCGCTCGGCCTGGTGGTGCTCAGCTTCATGCATGAAGTGCGTATCGACCTGATGGCTTATCTGTTTGGCGACCTGCTTGCCATCAGCCCGGCTGATCTGACCTGGATCCTGGGCGGCAGCGCGCTGGTGCTGGTATTGATTGTTGCGCTGTGGCGCCCGCTGCTGGCAATCACCGTGCATGAAGAGCTGGCGCGGGTCGAAGGCCTGCCCGTCGCGGCATTGCGCATGGCGCTGATGCTGCTGATCGCCGTGGTGATCGCTGTGGCGATGAAGATCGTCGGCGTTCTGCTGATCACGTCGCTGCTGATCATTCCCGCCGCTGCGGCGCAGCGTCACGCCCGCTCGCCGGAGCAGATGGCGCTGGGTGCAAGCCTGTTAGGCGTGATAGCCGTGTGTGTCGGGCTATCATTGTCATGGTTCAAGGACACCCCGGCAGGACCGTCTATAGTGGTATCCGCTGCAGCGTTGTTTTTGCTCAGCTTTGTTCTACCCAGGCGAGCGGTGTAGACTTGCTCGTTTTTTGCGCAAACTAGAGAATCGCAGGAATGAAGCCGTTCGCCCCACGCTATCTGCTGCTTGTCGCATTTTCCATCCTGCTGGGTGCCTGCCAGAGTGCGCCCACTGCCGAGACGCCTGCCTCCGACGTTCAGCCTGACGCGTTCGCTCAGCTTGAGCAGAACATCGTCAGCAATGAGCTGGCGACGGCCGAGGATCAACTGGCCGCGTTGCAGGCCGCCAATCCTGCCGATATCCGCCTCGAGCCTTTTCAGCGTCGTCTGGCCGAAGCCTATCTGAGTCGCAGCCAGATCAGCCTGCAAAAGGGTGATATGAATGCGGCGGCCAACGCACTCACTCGTGCGCGCGCGCTGATGCCCAAGGCACCGGCACTGACCAGTGGCGTCAACGGCGCTATTGCTCATGCGCGCAAGGCCGAGCTGGAGAAAGCCGAAGCTGATTTGAAGGCGGCCGAAGCCAGAAGGGTTGCCAAGCTCATCGATCCGTCGGCAGAAAGCACGACAATTGAACTCAGGATCGGCGATATGCGTGCATTGCGTCGTCAACTGGATGATATCGCAGCAGATACCGTAGCGTTCAACTGTGAAGTGCTGCTGGTGGTGCCGCGCACCGAAGACTATCCGTGGCTGGCCACGTTGCTGACCAAACGGGTGGTCAAGGCCAATCCGGATTTCGAGCTGCAATTGCGTCGCCAGATCGAGCGCAATGAAAAAGCGCAGATCATCCTGACGCCAGCGAAGTCCTGAGTCGATCCTTCAAAGCGGACGCAGAGCGTACAGAACTGCATTGCCACGCGGAGCGTGAGGAACGAGAAGTGTTGGGGAGTCTATGTGGGGGGGCGAGAAGGTTCAGAAAGGCGCTCCCACGCCGGAGCGCGGGAGCGATCTAGCACGTCAGATCAAGCCGGAACGGCCTTGGCTTTCACTTCACGATCCCATACACGGTGCTGAGCAATCGCGTTGAAGAACGCTTTGAACGATTTGCTATCGGATACCTCCAGCAGGCCCGCATCTTCTTCCAGGCGTAGCAGGCTCAACAGCTCCTTGGCCTCCCCGGCAAAGGAGATAGCCTTGAGGTGCTTGTAGGCTTCCAGGATGAAGTGCAGTGCCACGCCGTCGCCTTTCAGCGCTTCGATCGAAGCCTTGCCACCCGGCACGAAGACTGCGTCGAACGCTACCGAAGGCAGGCCTTCAGCCGATGCGTCCACTGGCAGGCTCTGGCCGTCAGCGGTCTTGACCGGTGCGGAGGTCGGGCCCAATACCTTGGCGTGTGCACCTTCGGCAGTCAGTGCAGCTTTCATGGCTTCGACCGCTTTGCCGTCCACGCCGTCTGCCACAAGAATGGCAACCTTGCGTGAAACGATATCGCCAGAAAGCAGGTTGACCTGGCTCAGCGCCGGCGACTCTTTTACCGAAGTCTGGCGCACTGGCACGGTCCCGGCAGTCGGTGCTGGCAAGCCCAGATTGGCGGCTACGCGGCTGGCCAGTTCCAGGTCGATATTGGCCAGAATCTCGTCGACCTGACGGGCACGAATGTACTCGCGCTCGACCTTGCCCAACTCGAAGCTATAGGCCGCGATGATGTGCTCTTTCTCGTGATGGCTCATGCTCTGGAAGAACAGGGTGGCCTGCGAGAAGTGGTCGCCAAACGATTCGCTGCGCTCACGAACCTTGTGCGCTTCAACGCGCTCAGGGTAGGTCTCGAAGCCGCCATCTACCGGGCCGGCAGGGGTTTCTTTCGGCCAGCCGCCATCGATCGAGTTCGGCTCGTAAGAAGCGCGGCCCTTGTCGATGGTGGTGCGGTGCTGCGCATCGCGCTGACCGTTATGGTTAGGCGCAATCGGACGGTTGATCGGGATTTCGTGGAAGTTCGGCCCACCAAGGCGGCTGATCTGCGTGTCGGTGTAGGAGAACAGGCGACCTTGCAGCAGCGGGTCATTGGAGAAGTCGATACCTGGCACGATGTGGCCCGGGCAGAAGGCAACCTGCTCGGTCTCGGCGAAATAATTGTCCGGGTTACGGTTCAAGACCATCTTGCCCAGCGGAGTGACCGGTACCAGTTCTTCGGGAATGATCTTGGTCGGATCGAGCAGGTCGAAGTCGAACTTGTGCTCGTCTTCCTCGGCAACGATCTGCACGCCCAGTTCCCATTCCGGGTAGTCGCCCATCTCGATGGATTCCCACAGGTCGCGGCGGTGGAAATCGGTGTCCTTGCCAGCGAGCTTCTGCGCTTCGTCCCAGACCAGCGAGCACACGCCGAACTTGGGCTTCCAGTGAAACTTCACGAAGCTCGACTTACCTTCGGTGTTGATAAAGCGGAAGGTGTGGATACCAAAGCCCTGCATGGTGCGCAGGCTTTTCGGAATGGCACGGTCGGACATGGTCCACAGCACCATGTGTGCAGATTCCGGCACCAGCGAAACGAAGTCCCAGAAGGTGTCGTGAGCCGAGCCCCCGGTCGGGATTTCGTTATGCGGCTCTGGTTTTACCGCGTGCACGAAGTCAGGAAACTTGATGGCGTCCTGAATGAAAAAGATCGGCATGTTGTTGCCGACCAGATCGAAGTTGCCTTCTTCGGTGTAGAGCTTGACCGCAAAGCCACGCACGTCGCGCACGGTATCGCCCGAGCCGCGCGGGCCCTGAACGGTAGAGAAGCGCACGAACACCGGGGTCTTCTTGCCCGGATCACGCAGGAAGCCTGCTTTACTCAGCGCGCCATGGTCTTCATAGGTCTGGAAATAACCATGTGCCGCGGTGCCGCGGGCGTGAACGATACGCTCCGGAATACGCTCATGGTCAAAGTGCGTGATCTTTTCACGCATGATGAAGTCTTCGAGCAGCGATGGGCCGCGGCTGCCGACTTTCAGTGTGTTCTGGTTATCGGAAATCTTGACACCGTGATTGGTGCGCAGTGCCTGCTGGGTCGCGTCCGAGCGGAACTGCTCAAGGCTTTCCAGCTTGTCGTTGGTATTGCCACGGTCCAGGGTGTCGGTACCTGCCAATTCGCTCTTGGGCGTTGCGGTTACAGGTGGTGCGTTCTTGCTAGCCATCAGAGACTCCTTATCTCGCCCCAATCATTGAGTTGGGTTCGCTGAATACGACTTCCCTGGCGTAAGCGGGAAATCACGGTATCCAAGAAGTGACCGAGGCCTAAAACAGCCGTTCCCTTTATTTGTCGCACATCTTTACCAACGGTCGCGTTATGCCCGTTGCGCAGGGCAGCCTGCAAATAAATGCTAAGCACAGCGGGCCGGACAGGCTAAAATGCGCGCCCGGCTTTACCCGGCCGAGGTAACGAAGCAGGTGGCGTCCTGCCACTGCGCTGATTTTTTAACGCGCCCCACAAGGTTCGCTCCGTGATCGAGTTTCATAACGTCCACAAAACCTATCGGGTGGCAGGCAAGGAAATACCGGCCCTGCACCCTACCAGCCTGCGCGTCGACGGCGGCCAGGTGTTCGGCATCATCGGCCATTCCGGCGCTGGCAAAAGTACCTTGCTGCGCCTGATCAACCGTCTGGAGACCCCGAGCGGTGGACAGATCGTGGTTGACGGTGAAGACGTCACGGCGCTTGATGCCAATGGCCTGCGCCGCTTCCGCCAACAAGTCGGGATGATCTTCCAGCACTTCAATCTGCTGGCCTCCAAAACCGTGGCCGACAATGTTGCGATGCCGCTGACGCTGGCGGGTGACATGCCCCGCAAGCAGATCGACCAGCGCGTGGCTGAGCTGTTGGAGCGGGTTGGATTGTCCGATCATGCGAAAAAATACCCGGCGCAATTGTCCGGCGGCCAAAAGCAGCGCGTCGGCATCGCCCGCGCCCTGGCCACCAAGCCGAAAATCCTGCTGTGCGATGAAGCCACCAGCGCGCTGGACCCGCAGACCACTGCGTCGGTTTTGCAATTGTTGGCCGAGATCAATCGCGAACTGAAGCTGACCATCGTGCTCATCACCCATGAAATGGACGTGATTCGTCGCGTCTGTGACCAGGTGGCGGTCATGGACGCTGGCGTGATTGTCGAGCAAGGCAAGGTCGCCGATGTGTTTCTGCATCCGCAGCACCCGACGACCAAGCGTTTTGTGCAGGAAGATGACCAGATCGATGAAAATGAACAGCGTGACGATTTCGCTCATGTTCAAGGCCGTATCGTGCGCCTGACCTTTCAGGGCGATGCGACGTATGCGCCTCTGCTGGGCACCGTGGCCCGCGAAACCGGCGTCGACTACAGCATCCTTGCCGGACGCATCGACCGCATCAAGGACACCCCTTACGGGCAGTTGACGCTGGCCATCACCGGCGGCGATATGGACGCTGCTTTTGCGCGCTTCACCGCCGCCGACGTTCATATGGAGGTGCTGCGCTGATGGACGCTTTTCTGAACCTGTTTTCCAATGTCGACTGGTACGAGATCTGGGTCGCCACCGGCGACACGTTGATCATGCTCGGTGTTTCGCTGGGCTTCACCATCCTGCTTGGCCTGCCGCTGGGTGTGCTGATGTTCCTCACTTCGCCGCGGCAGTTGCTGGAACACAAGCAGCTGTACGCCACGGTCGGGTTGATTGTGAACATGCTGCGTGCGTTGCCGTTCATCATCCTGCTGATCGTGATGATGCCGCTCACCGAAATCATTACCGGCACGTCACTGGGCATTCTCGGCACGTTGCCGCCGCTGATCGCTGGCGCCACGCCGTTCTTTGCGCGTCTGGTAGAGACAGCATTGCGCGAAGTGGATCGCGGCATCATCGAAGCCACGCAGGCCATGGGCGCGACGACTCGGCAGATCATCGTCAAGGCGCTGCTGCCTGAAGCGCGCCCCGGCATTCTGGCTGCAATCACTGTTACCGCCATTGCGCTGGTGTCGTTCACCGCCATGGCCGGTGCCGTGGGTGCTGGCGGGCTGGGCGATCTGGCCATCCGATATGGTTATCAACGCTTCCAGAACGATGTGATGTTCGTGACGGTCGTATTGTTGCTGGTGCTGGTGCAGATTCTGCAAACCATCGGCGACAGACTGGTCGCGCATTTCACACATCGTTGATCGAACCGTTGGTATCGGCCCGCCTGTGCGGGCCCAAAGGAGTTGTTGCATGAAAAAACTATTGGCCATATTCGCCGCTGTTACTGCCTTGTCCGCGCAGGCCAACGAAACCCTGACCGTCGCGGCCTCTGCCGTGCCGCACGCCGAGATTCTCGAGTTCGTCAAACCGACGCTGGCCAAAGAAGGCGTGGACTTGAACATCAAGGTGTTCAACGACTACATCCAGCCGAACGTACAGGTGTCGCAGAACCGTATGGACGCGAACTTCTTCCAGCACCAGCCGTATCTGGATGAGTTCAACAAGGGCAAGGGCACAGATCTGGTCGCAGTGGCCAAGGTTCACGTAGAGCCGTTCGGCGCGTACTCGGACAAGTTCAAGACGATGGAAGAACTGCCCAACGGTGCCAACGTCGCCCTGCCAAACGACGCCACCAATGAAGGCCGTGCCTTGCTGCTGCTGGCCAAGGCAGGTCTGATTACCTTGAAGGATCCGACCAATATCCTGTCCAAGCCTTCGGATGTCGTGAATAACCCGAAAGACCTCAAGTTCCGTGAGCTGGAAGCAGCTACGTTGCCGCGCGTACTGACTCAGGTCGATCTGGCGCTGATCAATACCAATTATGCCTTGAGCGCCAAGCTTGAGCCGACCAAGGACGCACTGATCATCGAAGGTGCCGATTCGCCATACGCGAACATTCTGGTTGCCCGCCCGGACAACAAGGATTCAGACGCGATGAAAAAGCTGGTAGCGGCCCTGCAGAGTCCTGAAGTGAAAACCTTCCTGGCCGAGAAATACAAAGGCGCTGTGGTTCCGGCGTTCTGATCTGATCGCACCTTGTGGTTCTCGAGCCTATGCTCTGTGTCCCTTGCGACGCAGAGCATTGGGGGCTGCATTCCCGCGCCAGACACAACCCTACCGCGTGGTAGCGCCCTTCAGGACGCTCCGCGTCCTCGGCGACTTCGTGTCAGTGCACTGACTAATCCCTCTCCAGCAACCCAGGCAATTGCTTCACCAGCTTCTGGTTGTTCAGCGGCGCGCGGATAAAGCCTCGCTGGGTGCCGTCCGGCCCGATCAAAGCCAGGTTGCCGCTGTGGTCGACAAAGTAGTTCGGTTTTCTGGTATCGGCCGGAATGAACGGGATGCTCACTGCGTTGGCCAGCTTCTGGATATCAGCGACAGGTGCCGTGAGGCCGATGTACTGCTTGTCGAAATAACCCAGGTATTGCTTGAGCTGCTGCGGCGTGTCGCGGTCAGGGTCGACGCTGACTAGCACCACACGCATGCGCTCGACCACCTTTTCAGGCAGCTCGGTCCTGATCTGCTTTATCTGCGCCAGGGTAGTGGGGCAGATGTCCGGGCAGAAGGTGTAGCCGAAAAACATCAGCGTCCATTTGCCTTTCAAGCCATCAAGGGCCACCGCTGCGCCGTTCTGGTCCGACATGCTCAAGGCTGGCAACGGGCGACTTTTCGGTAGCAGCACAATACCTGCATCGTTAAGTGCCGCCTGATCCTCTGACCCGCTGCCCGGCAGCAACTGGCTGAGGATCACGCCCAGAACGAGGGCAACAATGGCGGCAGCGATAAAAACTGTTTTCTGGGTACGGGTGGTCATGGCATCAACGCGAGTAGTGATCGGCATGCGGCCAGGGATGATGGCCTATATGGCTTCGAGCGCCTAGGGCGCAGTGACATCGAACAGCGTATAGGCCAGCGTCAGGCGTTTCACCTCTGCGGGCAGGTCGCGATCAACGATGAAGCGCACGGGCATCTCGATACGCTCACCCGGCTGTAAGGTCTGTTGGGTGAAGCAGAAACATTCGGTCTTGTGAAACCACTCTGCCGCCTTCCCCGGCGAAATGCCCGGTACAGCCTGGGCTTTCATCGGTTTGTCAGTAGGGTTCTGCGCCACGAAAATCATCTCGTTGACCGCACCAGGGTTGATTTGCATCTGGCTGGCGCGCGGGTAGAACGCCCAGACCATCCCGGCAGAGTTTGTCGCGGTGAACTGCACCTCGATCTGCCGCGAAGCGTCCTGGTCGCGGTTTCTGTCATACCCGGTCAGCAAAGCATAGAGCGACGGCAATGCAAATCCGCAGATGAACATGATCACCAGCAAACAGATCAAACGCAGAGCAAGCCGCTTGGATAAAAGAGGCTGAGTCATGCCGGGCTCACTTTTTATGTCAGACAGCGTGTCGAAAGGGCTGCGGGCGGCTTCAGAGTAGCCTGCTTACATCAGCGTAAGGTGCCGTATTTATGCGCCAATGTAGGCAAATGGTCAGAAACTGAGCAAAAAGCGCTTTGATATAGCCAATGCATATAAATGCGTTTCGGTTATAGCAAAAATGTCTTAGGCATTTAGTTAACCGAGCTAACGTATGACTTTCCATAACCGAACCACGGGGTTTAATGCCCTCAGGAGTCCCCACTGCCATGAACACCGCCGCATTGCGCGAGCAGATACAACTAGCCCATCAACATGAAGCCGAGACCGGCCACTTGCTGCAACAGTTGGAACAAAAGCTCCCACATCTTCATCCCGCCATTCACCTCCCGGATGTCGACGCGAAGGACGTGTTGACGCGTTTCGTCACTGCTTACATCGACTTGGTCCCCGACCTGCTGGACGCTGCTCACGAGGTCGCCGTAGAAGCCGGTATCGAAGGGCAGATTAAACCGGTACTGAAAATCGCAGAGCATTTTTTCGCAGCACCCCCTTCCATCATGGACGGACATGAAGGGCTGGAAAGCCTGCTGGACGAGGCCTATCTGGCACACAGACTGGTCGAGGAGGTGAACGATCTGTACATCAAGCATTTTGGTCAGCCGCTGATACCGTCAAATACCACGGTTGCCAGCGTGATTGCCCACCAGTTGATCGGCGAGCAATTTGCCAACCAGCTGGACGAGGCGGTTCACCATGCCGTCGACAAGCTGCTTGATGATGAAAGTTTCGCGCTGGACTCTGTCGAGGCCTACCGCGAAAAACTGACCAGTCCTGATACAGGTGCAGCGTGGAAGCGCTGGCCAAGCCTGTCACGACAATTGGGTATCGGCCTAGAGCTGGAACGCTCCGTCATCTGATTCAGAGGCCCGAATCAATGTCTTCGCCCGCAATGGAAGGAGCCGGATATCGCTCCGCTGCTACGCGAAGACCCATCCGGCTCCTATCGTCATTCCAGGCTTCAGCCCCAACGCTTTGACTATCAGGCGGCGCCCGAGCCTATACCCGTTGTTGTGTAGATCCGCCCTTCAAGACGACGCTTCAACCCATGCGGCTCAATGAGCAGTCGGGTGCCATGAGCGGCATTGGAACGTCCCCACTCTTCCAGCAGTTCCAGGCACGAGTGGTCTATGTAGGACAGATTGCCCAGCGGCACATGCACGGTACTGCCCTGCGGGATGGTGCCCAGAGCCTGAGTCAGCGCAGGCACCTTGAGGAACGTCGCGGCACCGACCAGACGCAGCTCGAATTCCTTCTCGCCCGCCAGTTCGACCACGTTGATCTTCAGGCGCGAAGCCTTGAACGCCAGCTTCACCAGGGTCAGACCGAACCCGACCAGTACACCGGTCAGCAGGTCGGTGAAGATGATCGCCACGGCAGTCGCCGCATACGTGAACATCGGCATCCGGCCATAGCGGCCCAGACCACGAAATGCCTTCAGATCGACCAGCTTCAGGCCGGTGTAGACCAGCACACCAGCCAGACTCGCGACCGGAATGCTCTGCAGTACGCTCGACAGCAGCAACACGAACGCCAGCAGCCACAGACCGTGGAAGATCGTCGAGAAGCGCGTGGTGGCACCGGCCTGGACATTGGCCGAGCTGCGCACGATAACGCCAGTCATCGGCAATGCACCGAGCACGCCGCAGAGCATATTGCCCACGCCTTGCGCGCTGAGTTCCTTGTCGAAGTCCGAACGCTGGCCACTGTGCATGCGGTCAACCGCCGAGGCGGAAAGCAGGGTTTCGGCACTGGCAATGAATGCTACGACGATAGCGGCAACCAGAATGGCCGGGTCGGCCAGATTCATCAGGTCGGTCGGACGCAGCCAGTCGATGGCGTCGGCCAGGTTGTCAGGCACTTCGACACGCTTGACCTGCAAGGCCATGAACAGGCTGATGCCGGTTGCGATACCCACGCCCAGCAGCGCGCCGGGTACGAAGCGCAAAGACTGCGGACGAAGTTTTTCCCAGCCCCACATGATCAGCATGGTGCCCAGGCCGAGCATACCGGCCTGCATGCCGGTGCCTGGTCCGAAGGCCTGGATCAGTGTGGAAGGGAAGGCGATCAGATTGTCCAGCCCGGAAGGTTTGGGACCGCTGTCGAACATCACGTGTGCCTGTGACAGTACGATCAACACGCCGATACCGGCGAGCATGCCATAGACCACCGCAGGTGCCGTGACCCGGAACCAGCAGCCAAGCTTGAATCGACCTGCCAGCAACTGAAGCAACCCGGCGAGTACCAGAATAGGACCCAGCATAGCCATGCCGTGCTCGCGTACCACTTCAAAAACCAGTACTGCCAGACCGGCTGCGGGACCGCTGACCTGCAACGGCGAACCGGCTATCCAGCCGACTATCAGCCCGCCCACGATGCCGGTGATCAGACCTTTGGCCGGAGGCATGCCGGATGCAATGGCGATCCCCATGCACAGCGGCAGGGCGACCAGAAACACGACCACGGAAGCGAGCAGCTCCCGTGGTAAAGCGGTTTTCAATGCTGTAATACCCATGACGCTTCTCCGGGATTCTTCAGACGAGGCAAGACGGGCGACGCGCATCCTGCGCAGCCGCCATCAGCTGATATAGAAGGGCTTGCCGTCAGTCGGACTGGTGATCAGTCGGCTGAAAAGCGTGCTTTCGGTGAAGCCATCGGCGTCGGTCCCGAACCGTCGAGCGGTATGAAACGATCTAGCTCGGCGTCATAAGCCAGGATTTCGCTGGTTTCGATGCTGTAGACCCAGCCATGAATGAACAATTGGCCGCTGGCCATTTTCGCTGCGACCGAAGGGTGGGTACGCAGGTGATGCAACTGGGAAATCACGTTTTCCTGAGTCAGGACCTGCATGGTTTCCAGCTCGCCGCTGCAACTGCAGTTCTGCTCGACCACTGTGCGGGCGACCTCGGCATGCCGCAACCAGGCTTTTACCGTAGGCATCTTGTCCAGGCTGTCAGGGTTGAGCACTGCACGCATGGCGCCGCAGTCGGAATGTCCGCAGACAATGATGTGTTGCACGCCCAGCGCGACAACTGCGTACTCCAGAGCTGTGGACACACCACCGTTCATCTGGCCATACGGAGGCACAACGTTACCGACGTTACGCGTCACGAACAGGTCGCCTGGCGAGCTTTGGGTAATCAGTTCAGGCACGATGCGCGAGTCGGCGCAGGTGATGAACATGGCCCGTGGCGACTGGGCGGTCGCCAGCTTCTTGAACAGTTCTTCCTGCTGGGGGAAGACCTCGTTACGAAAATGTACAAAGCCATCGACAATATGTTTCAACGCTACGTCGGCGCTGTCTGAATGGCTCGATGTGCTGGACGACGTAGCCGAATGCTGTTTACCGATGTCTGTCATGTCTTCATCCTCTCTGACGGATTGATGTGGATTCTTCATGCCTGTTTGACCAGAGCCGGATGTGATCCCTGTAAGTGGTATCACGAACAAATCCCTTGAGCGCTATCGCTGGTGACACTCCGAATTACAGACTAATCGCCCAAGCTTAAGCGAAACTGAATGCGATGGCTCTGGGACGCGGGTTTGCACGATAGTACCAAGTTCGTCACAGCAGTGACATTTGTCCTCCTGGCGGACAAAACGCATCGCAATCGAGTGTGAAGCCACCACGTTTGTTCAATCCAAGCCGTTTGATTGCCAAGGCATAGCGTTGAGCCAGTAGATCAGCAAACGGTCCTTCGCCGCGCATCCGCGAGCCAAACTGACTGTCGTACAGCGCTCCGCCGCGGCTTTGACGAATCAGGCTCATCACATGTTCGGCGCGTTGCGGGTAATGCGTCTTCAGCCATTCGTCGAACAACGGGGCGACCTCCAGCGGCAGGCGCAGCATCACGTAACTTGCGCTTAGCGCGCCTGCCGCTTTCGCCTCGCTCAGCAGCGCCTCCAGTTCGCTGTCATTGATCATCGGAATCATGGGCGCGCACAGCACCCCGACGGGAACGCCCGCCTGACGCAACACCCGAATGGCCCGCAAGCGAGCCTTGGGCGCTGCCGCCCTGGGTTCGAGGATGCATTTGAGCTCGTCATCCAGTGTAGTCAGGCTGATGAATACTGACACCAGCCGAAGTCTGGCCATCTCTGCGAGCAGGTCCAGGTCGCGCAGGATCAGCGAGCCCTTGGTAATGATGCTGACCGGGTGCCGATAGCGCAACAACACCTCAAGCGTGGCGCGAGTGATGCGGTATTCACGTTCGATAGGTTGATACGGGTCGGTATTGGCCCCTAATGTAATGGGCGCACAGCGGTAGCCTGGTTTGGAGAGCTGTTGCTCCAACAGCGCCGCTGCGTTGGTCTTGGCGATCAGCTTTGTTTCGAAATCAAGCCCCGGCGACATGTCCCAGTAGGCATGGCTGGGCCTGGCGAAACAATAGATGCAGCCATGTTCGCAGCCCCGGTAAGGGTTGATCGAGCGATCAAAGGGAATATCCGGCGAGCTGTTGCGGGTAATGATGCTTTTGGCGGTCTCGCTGGTAACCTGAGTGCCTTGGGTCAGTGGCACTTCCTGATACCAGCCGTCGTCCTCGGCCACGGACTGGCTGGGTGCGAAGCGATTATGCGGGTTGCTGGCAGTACCGCGGCCACGAACCGGATAGGGGCTGGACATCTGGCAATACTCAAATACTGTTTATGCATACAGTAAAGCATAAGGCCGTGATCTATCACTATGGCTGGCTTGTAAAACACCGCTCGTCTGACGGGCGGTGCATTGGATTTGTCCCTCGGCAGGTCAGGCATCGCCCTCGTGCGTCAGCTCCAGCACGCGGTCAACCAGCTTGTTAATGCCCGATGCAGCCTCACTGATGCTTTTGGCAACCATGTAGGCGGGCGTGCAGACCAGTTTTCGTGCTTCGTCTTCGACGATGTCATCGACAGCGCATGGCGCGTGACTGCCGCCCATTTTGGTAATGGCCGCAGCGGTATCAGGGTCGTTGCCGATGGTGCAGGTAACGCCGGGACCGTAGATCTTCGCTGCAAGTGCCGGGGTGATGCAGATCAGCCCGACCGGTTTGCCTGCTTCTGCGAACGCCTCTGCGAGTTCCAGCAGCCCGGCTTCCACCTGGCAGGCAGGGCCTTGCAGGGCAAGGTCGGAAAGGTTCTTCGCCGAGCCGAAACCGCCCGGGATGATCAGGGCGTCAAAGTCTTCTGCGTTTGCATCGCGGATGTCCTTCACGTCACCCCGTGCAATGCGCGCAGATTCGATCAGCACATTGCGCGACTCGGGCATTTCCTCGCCAGTCAGGTGGTTGATGACGTGATGCTGGGCGATGTTCGGCGCAAAGCACTGGACCTGCGCACCACGTTGATCCAGACGAAGCAGGGTGAGGACGCTTTCATGGATTTCGGCACCGTCATAGACGCCACAACCGGACAGGATTACAGCCACTTTTTTCTGCATCGATTCGGCTCCTTGTACTTGAGCAATCTAAGGCTTCTTTTAATTCGTCCATTAATTGATCGCTTTATGGGCCGAGTGTTCAGTTGACGCGTTACAGACTACGCAAAAATGCGTGGGGAAGGGTGATGCTCGCAAGGTCAGGCAGCGGCGGCGCACTGCCGCCGAGTGAGGCCTGTCAGCCTGCACTCGGGGAAGGAAACGGAGAAATTACTCGTCTGATTTTTTCGTCAGGTCGACGGGCACGGGGACAGGTGTATCCAGATCGGACGCCGCTGCAGATGCACAGAAGCGGCTCTTTTCTTCACGCTCTTCACGGGCAATACGCGCGTTCTTGATGCGTCGGCGCAGCCACAGACCAAGGCCGAGCAATATCAGCGCACCCAGCACCCAGAGTTCGTATTTCTTGACGTTGCCCAGCAAGCCCTCGAGAACCGCGCCGAAATGGTAGGCCGCCGAACCCAGTGCAGCCGCCCAGACAGCCGCGCCGATACCGTTGAGTAGCAGGTAACGCCCCGGTGGGTAGCCTGACAGGCCGATGGCCACCGGCATGACCGTTCGCAGGCCATACACGAAGCGGAAGCTCAATACCCATATATCCGGGTGCTTGCGCACCAGCCGCAGGGCCTTGTCGCCCATGAGTTGCCAGCGGGGCTTGCGCGCCAGGAGCTTGCGGCCGTGTTTGCGCCCCATGAAATACCACAACTGGTCACCCGCATAGCTGCCGCAGAAGGCAACGAGGATGACGATATTGAGGTCCATGTATCCGCGAAACGCCAGAAAGCCGGCGAGAACCAGAATGGTCTCGCCTTCAAAAAAGGTGCCGAGGAACAGGGCAAAGTAGCCGAATTCGTTCAAGAAATTCTGGAGCATTGTCTGGATGCTGGCGAAATGAACGCGCAGCCTAACGCGCCCAAGACAATGATGAAAGTGTCGATATGTGTCTCGACGTTAAAGATTCTTACAACCACAATGGTTGGATCCTCATAAGGGCCATGACCGCGACGTGCAGTCGCAGGTCGAACCATGACTGTCACACATTGGTCATAATGGCGGCTTATAACTGTCGCGCTTGCCCGCGTAAGCGGGCTCAGGAGTCTCGCCGTGAGCTTTACCCCCGCAAACCGCCTGTTTCCTCTCACTCGTCTGCGCCGTAATCGCCGCGACGACTTTTCCCGTAGGCTGGTGCGTGAAAACGTTGTCACCGTTGATGATCTGATTCTCCCCGTATTCGTCCTCGATGGTGAAAACCGTCGTGAATCCATTGCCTCAATGCCTGGCGTCGAGCGTCTCAGTGTCGATCTGTTGCTTGAGGAAGCCGAGCACTGGGTCGCACTGGGCATTCCAGCGCTGGCCTTGTTCCCGGTAACGCCGGCCGAGAAAAAATCTCTGGACGGCGCTGAAGCCTGGAACCCGGATGGCATTGCGCAACGCGCCACCCGCGCGTTGCGTGACCGTTTCCCGGAGCTGGGCGTCATCACTGATGTGGCGCTGGACCCGTTTACCACCCATGGTCAGGACGGCATCCTTGACGAAGAGGGCTATGTGCAGAACGACATCACTGTCGATGCACTGGTGAAGCAGGCCTTGTCGCACGCCGATGCAGGCGCTCAGGTGATCGCACCTTCGGACATGATGGACGGTCGCATCCAGGCCATCCGTGAGTCGCTGGAGCTGGCCGGGCACGTCAATGTGCGGATCATGGCCTACTCGGCCAAATACGCCAGTGCCTATTACGGCCCGTTCCGTGATGCGGTGGGTTCTTCGCTGAATCTGGGCAAGGCCAACAAGGCGTCCTATCAGATGGACCCGGCCAACAGCAACGAGGCACTGCACGAAGTCGCAGCTGACCTGGCTGAAGGTGCCGACATGGTGATGGTCAAGCCGGGCATGCCTTATCTGGACATCCTGCACAGGGTCAAGGATGAGTTCAAAGTGCCGACCTTTGTCTATCAGGTCAGTGGTGAATACGCGATGCACATGGCAGCAATCCAGAATGGTTGGCTGAGTGAAGGGGTTATTCTCGAGTCCCTCACGGCCTTCAAACGCGCCGGTGCCGACGGCATCCTTACCTACTTCGCTGTTCGCGCCGCTCAACTGTTGAAGGGGCAATAGCCTCACAGGATCATTCATGAATACCGAAGCACTCATCGAAGCCGCTGTTGAAGTCGATGTTCCGCAGGCGACGCCCGCGGTTGAACCTGACATCGAAGTAATCCCGGCCATTGAGGCACCTGCCGCTACAGTGCCTGCTATCGTCGCTCCGAACCTGGACGACAGCAGCCTGTATATCCACCGTGAACTGTCCCAATTGCAGTTCAACATCCGGGTACTGGAACAGGCGCTCGATGAGTCCTACCCGTTGCTGGAGCGGCTGAAGTTCCTGCTGATCTTCTCCAGCAACCTCGATGAGTTCTTCGAGATTCGTGTCGCAGGTCTGAAGAAACAGATCACCTTTGCCCGTGAACAGGCCGGGGCCGACGGTTTGCAGCCGCATCAGGCGTTGGCCAGAATCAGCGAGCTGGTGCATGGTCATGTTGATCGCCAGTACGCGATCCTCAACGACATTCTGCTCCCTGAGCTGGAAAAGCATCAGGTCCGCTTCATTCGTCGTCGTCACTGGACGGCCAAGCTCAAGGCCTGGGTACGTCGCTACTTCCGTGACGAGATCGCGCCGATCATCACCCCGATCGGTCTGGACCCGACCCACCCGTTCCCGTTGCTGGTCAACAAGAGCCTGAACTTCATTGTCGAGCTCGAAGGTATCGACGCCTTCGGTCGCGACTCGGGCCTTGCGATCATTCCGGCACCGCGTTTGCTGCCGCGTGTCATCAAGGTGCCGGAAGAGGTCTGTGGCCCTGGCGACAACTTCGTTTTCCTGTCGTCGATGATCCACGCTCACGCTGACGATCTGTTTCAGGGCATGAAGGTCAAGGGCTGCTACCAGTTCCGTCTGACCCGAAACGCCGATCTGGCGCTGGACTCGGAAGACGTGGAAGACCTGGCACGTGCCCTTCGCGGTGAGCTGTTCTCGCGTCGCTACGGCGATGCGGTACGTCTGGAGGTAGCGGATACCTGCCCCAAACACCTGTCGGACTACCTGCTCAAACAGTTCAACCTGAACGAGTCCGAGCTGTATCAGGTCAACGGGCCGGTCAACCTGACGCGCCTGTTCAGTATTACTGGCCTGGACAGCCACCCTGAATTGCAATACCCGCCGTTCACGCCAGCGATCCCCAAACTGCTGCAGAACAGCGAAAACATTTTCAGCGTGATCAGCAAGCAGGACATTCTGCTGCTGCACCCTTTCGAGTCGTTCACCCCGGTTGTCGACCTGCTGCGTCAGGCGGCAAAGGATCCACACGTTCTGGCTGTGCGCCAGACGCTGTACCGCAGCGGTGCGAACTCGGAAATCGTCGATGCGCTGGTCGATGCGGCGCGTAACGGCAAAGAGGTCACCGCGGTGATCGAACTGCGCGCCCGTTTTGACGAAGAGTCCAACCTGCAACTGGCCAGCCGTCTTCAGGCTGCCGGTGCGGTGGTGATCTACGGTGTGGTTGGCTTCAAGACCCACGCCAAGATGATGCTGATCCTGCGTCGCGAAGCTGGCGAGATCGTGCGTTACGCCCACCTCGGGACCGGTAACTATCACGCCGGTAACGCGCGTCTTTACACCGACTACAGCCTGCTGACCTCTGACGACGCATTGTGCGAAGACGTCGGCAAACTGTTCAGTCAGCTGATCGGCATGGGTAAAACGCTGCGCATGAAGAAACTGCTGCATGCGCCGTTCACGCTCAAGAAAGGCATGCTCGACATGATTGCCCGCGAGACGCAGTTTGCGCTCGACGGCAAGCCAGCGCACATCATCGCCAAGTTCAACTCGCTGACCGATCCGAAGATCATTCGCGCGTTGTACAAGGCCAGTCAGTCCGGTGTGCGCATCGATCTGGTGGTGCGCGGCATGTGCTGTTTGCGTCCGGGCATCGCCGGGGTTTCGCACAACATCCATGTGCGCTCGATCATCGGCCGATTCCTGGAGCACACGCGGGTGTTCTACTTCCTCAACGGCGGCGACGAGCAAATGTTCCTGTCGAGTGCCGACTGGATGGAGCGCAACCTCGACAAGCGTGTCGAGACCTGCTTCCCGGTGGAAGGCAAGAAATTGATTCTGCGTGTGAAGAAAGAGCTGGAAAGCTACCTGACCGACAACACCCACAGCTGGCTGTTGCAGCCAGACGGGCGTTACGTGCGTAGCATGCCGACCGGCAATCAGAACGCCCGAAGCGCCCAGGCGACCCTGCTGGAGCGCCTGAGCAACCCGGTTCTCAGCGTACGCTGAAGACGATGCCGACTCGGGTCAGCCACTCCGCTTCCAGCGCGAAGTCGGCCTGAGTCAGCTGGTTGTTTTCCAGCCAGCCTGTGGGGAACTCGGCGTCCAGATTCGGGCCGTCGGCACGCAGGATCACACGCGGCATCTCCTGGGTGCCACGAATGTGGTGAAACAGAATCGCAAAGCGCAACAACACGCACAGGCGAATCAGCTTGATGCCTTCTGCGCCGAAATCGGCGAACTTGTCCTTGGGAATATTACGGCGATGACCGCGCACCAGCAGAGCGAGCATTTGCTGGTCTTCGCGGGAGAAACCGGCAAGGTCAGAGTGCTCGATCAGGTACGCGCCGTGCTTGTGGTAGTGATAGTGAGCAATGTCCAGGCCGATCTCATGCACCTTGGCGGCCCAGCTCAGCAGTTCGGCGTAGCTCTCGTGTTGCAATTCCCAGCTTTCGGCAACCTGCTCCAGCGCATGCAGCGCCTTGGCTTCGACGCGTGCGGCCTGTTCCAGATCAACATGGTAGCGCTCCATCAGCGAGCTGAGCGTGCGCTCACGCACGTCTTCGTGATGGTGGCGGCCCATCAGGTCGTACAGCACGCCTTCACGCAGGGCACCTTCGCAGTGATCCATGCGCTTGAGCTCAAGCGCATCGAAGATCGCTTCAAGAATCGCCAGGCCTGCGGGGAAAATCGCGCGGCGGTCGGGCTTGATGCCGTCGAAGTCGATCTTTTCGACGTCACCCAGCTTGAACAGCTTGCGCTTGAGCCAGGCCAGCCCTTCGGCATTGACCTCGCCAGCGCCGTAACCGTTGGCTTTGAGTGCAAGGCCGATAGCGCGAATGGTGCCTGACGAACCGATGGCTTCATCCCACTTCAGGCGATGCAGCGCATGTTCGATGCTCATGATTTCCAGGCGGGCAGCGGTGTAGGCCTGTGCGTAACGCGCGGGTGTCACCTTGCCGTCGCGGAAGTAGCGCTGAGTAAAACTCACGCAGCCCATCTGCAGGCTTTCACGCAGCAGCGGCTCAAAGCGCTGGCCGATGATGAATTCGGTACTGCCGCCGCCGATGTCGGCGACCAGTCGCTTGCCGGGGGTGTCGGCCAGCGTGTGCGAAACGCCCAGATAAATGAGGCGCGCTTCTTCGCGGCCGGAGATCACTTCCACCGGATGGCCGAGAATCTCTTCGGCGCGATGAATGAAGTCGTTGCGGTTGCGGGCTTCGCGTAGCGCGTTGGTCCCCACGATGCGTACGGCACCGGGCGGCAGGCCATTGATCAGCTGGGCAAAACGTTTCAGGCAGTCGAGACCGCGCTGCATGGATTCTTCAGTCAACTGGCGTTCTTCGTCGATGCCAGCGGCCAACTGCACCTTCTCGCCCAGGCGCTCAAGAATGCGAATTTCGCCCTGATTGGCTTTTGCCACAACCATATGAAAGCTGTTGGAGCCCAGGTCGATGGCGGCGATCAGTGAAAAATTCTTGGGTGTTGAGTGCGGCATGGTCAGGAAATCCAGTTCGATAACCGGACCATCGTGCCACGATCCATGCCTGCCGCCAACGCGAAGCTGTCCAGGCAGCGGAAATACCCGGTATTACTCTTGTGAGATGGCGGATGGCTAGCTAATCAATGTGATAGTTATGTCATTGTCGTGCCGATGCTTTGCGTTCCCTCGTTGGAGTGCTCGGCGTTATACACAGTCCGGACAATTGAGCTTACAGGCTTCTGGCCGAAGGCCGTGGGAGCGAACTTGTTCGCGAAGGCGGTGTGCCAGGCGACGCATCTTCGGCGGATGTACCGGCCCTTTCGCGAACAAGTTCGCTCCCACAGGGGCGTCCACTACTGCGTTCCTACACTGGAGGAACGATGACCCCACCTATCGTGCGACGCTCTGCGTCGGCTCTTGTCAGGCGTGCTCCACGGTGCCGATGAAGTTCGCCAGTTCCGGGGTTTTCGGGTTGGCGAAGAGTACTTTCGGGTCGCCCACTTCATGCACTTTGCCCTGGTGCATGAACACCAGCTTGTCGCCCACTTCACGGGCGAAGCGCATTTCGTGGGTCACCATGATCAGGGTCATGCCGTCGGCAGCCAGCTGGCGCACCACGCTGAGCACTTCGTTGACCAGCTCCGGGTCCAGCGCCGAGGTGATTTCGTCGCACAGCAACACCTTGGGCGACATCGCCAGTGCGCGGGCAATCGCCACGCGTTGCTGCTGGCCACCGGACAGGCGATCCGGGAAGGCGTCGAACTTCTCGCCCAGCCCGACGCGCTCCAGCATCTTTCTCGCCAGCTTCGCGGCTTCGGCCTTGGGCACCTTCTGCACGACCTGCGGCGCGAGCATCACGTTCTCGCCCACGCTCAGATGCGGGAACAGGTTGAACTGCTGAAACACCATGCCGACCTTCTGACGCAGGGTGCGCAGATCGGCGCGTGCGGCGTCCAGATATTCGCCATCGACCTCGATCACACCATCGTTGATCGACTCCAGGCCGTTGAGCGTGCGCAACAGGGTACTTTTGCCCGAGCCGCTGCGACCAATGATTGCCACGACCTGGCCCTCTTCGACCGACAGATCGATGCCTTTGAGTACGTGATGATCGCCATAGTATTTATGCAGGGCGGAAATTCTAAGCAGAGGCATGCAGTCTCCTTTCCAGATGGCGCGCGCACAGCGACAAGGGGTAGCACAGGATGAAGTAGCCCAGAGCAACGAAGCCATAGACCATGAAAGGTTCGAACGTAGCGTTGGCCAGCATACTGCCGGTCTTGGTCAATTCGGTGAAGCCGATGATCGACGTCACCGCGGTGCCTTTGACCACCTGCACGGAAAAGCCGACCGTTGGCGCAACTGCGATACGCAGCGCCTGAGGCAATATCACGTAGCGCATCTGCTCGAACGGGGTCATCGCCAGGCTGGCAGACGCTTCCCACTGGCCCTTGGAGATCGACTCCACGCAGCCGCGCCAGATCTCGGCGAGGTAGGCGCTGGTAAACAGCGTCAAGGCCAGCGCTGCCGCTGCCCAGGGCGAAATGTTCATGCCCATCAGGGCAACACCGAAGAACACCAGAAACAGTTGCATCAGCAATGGTGTGCCTTGAAACAATTCTATATAGAGCTTGGCGGTCACACGCGGGCCGGTTTTTTCCGAGGTACGCATGCCCATCACCAGCAAGCCGATCAAGCCACCGCCAATGAAGGCCACCAGCGACAGGGCAACGGTCCATTGCAGGCCGATCAGCAGATTGCGCAGGATGTCCCAGAGGGTGAAATCCATCAGCTGTTCCTCGATATGTAGCGACGCCCGATCCAGGCCAGCAGTTGCCTGATCAGCAGCGCCATGGCCAGGTAAATCAGCGTGGTCACAATGTAGGTTTCGAACGAGCGGAAGTTGCGCGACTGAATGAAGTTGGCAAAGAAGCTCAGTTCTTCAGTGGCAATCTGCGAGCAGACCGCCGAGCCCAGCATCACAATGATGATCTGGCTGCTCAGTGCCGGCCAGACCTTGCCCAGCGCCGGAACCAGCACCACGTAGCGAAACGCTTCATAACGATTCATCGCCAGCGCTGCCGACGCTTCAAGCTGTCCCTTGGGAATCGCCTGGATGCCTGCCCGAATGATTTCTGTCGAGTAGGCGCCCAGGTTGATTACCATCGCCAGCACCGCTGCCTGCCATTCCGAGATCTGCACGCCCAGCGACGGCAGGCCGAAGAAAATGAAGAACAGCTGGACCAGAAACGGTGTGTTGCGGATCAGCTCGACATAGATCGCAAAGATCGTCGCAAAGGGCTGGATCTTCCAGGCCCTCACGACGGCACCGACAATGCCGAGGCTGACGCCCAGCAGGGTGCCAATGGCCGTCAGTTCCAGCGTGAACAAAGCCCCGCGCAACAGCACATCAATGTTCTGCAGGACCGGTGTAAAGTCGAAATGATAAGCCATTGGTGAATCCTGTTACCGGAAAGCAGTGATCAGAGATCGGCAGGCAGCGGTTGCTTCAGCCATTTCTGCGACGCTTTTTCCAGCGCGCCGTCAGCCTTGGCGGCGTTGAGGATCTCGTCGACCTTGCCCAGCAGTTCCGGCTGGCCTTTGTTTACGCCGACATAAACAGGCGAATCCTTGAGTTTCACTTTCAGCGCTGGAATGCGCTTGGGGTTGCGCTCGCTGATAGCGACCATCACCACGTTGCCGCTGGCGATCAGGTCGGTCTGGCCAGCCAGGTAGGCGGCGATGGTCGAGTTGTTATCTTCAAAGCGCTTGATGGTTGCGCCTTCCGGTGCAACTTTCGACAGCTCGATGTCTTCGATCGCGCCACGGGTAACACTGATGGTCTTGCCTTTCAGGTCAGCGATGTCCTTGACCGGAGAATCAGGTGGGCCGAATACCGCCAGGTAGAACGGCGCGTACGCGCGGGAGAAATCGATGACTTTCTCGCGATCCGGGTTCTTGCCCAGGCTGGAGATCACCAGATCAACCTTGCCGGTGGTCAGGAACGGGATGCGGTTGGTGCTGTTGACCGGCGTCAGTTCCAGCTTGACCTTCAATTGGTCGGCCAGCAGTTGCGCGGTGTCGATGTCCAGGCCGCGAGGCTTCATGTCCGGACCGACCGAACCGAATGGCGGGAAGTCCTGCGGAACGGCCACCTTCAAGGTGCCACGCGCTACAACGTCGTCCAGGCCGTTGGCGTGGGCGGGTGTCTGGCTCAGCATCAGGCTGGCAAACAGTGCAGCAAGCAGGGCGCTGTAACGCTTGGTCATAGAAATCTCCGGGCGAAACGTAGGATGTTGGTCCGTCTCCAGTGCACAGCGCATGCCATCAGGCGATGACGTGCCATAACTCAAGCTTTTCAGCGTGTTTATGGTCTTACTGGTCTGACCAGTAAAGGTGTGGCTCGCCCTGCTTTGGCGCGTTGAAAAGTGCTGCCGCCCCAGCACTGGGCGTCGCTTGCCGAATCTTCGGGATGGCGATAAAAGGGATTTTTACTGGACTGACTGGCCTGAACAGTGATGCCCCACACCTCACTCGCAGTACCCGAATCAGCCCTCCGGGCCATTCGCAAGTTGATTGCCGAGCAAGGCTACAAGCCCGGCGAAAGCCTGCCATCGCAGCGCGATCTGGCTGTTTTGCTGGGAGTCAGTCGTGCTTCATTGCGTGAGGCCTTGTCATCGCTCAGCGCATTGGGAGTGGTCAGCGTCCAGCCGGGTAAAGGCGTGTTCGTGCAGTCCATTTCTGAACCAGAACAGCGCACGAGTGGTTTTTCCTGGCCTTTTGAGGCACAGGTTTCTCCGGCCGACACGTTTCAACTGCGTTACGCGCTGGAAGGCTTCGCCGCGGGCCTGGCAGCCGTCACCCTCACCGCTGATGAACGAGACGTGCTTGAAGACAATGTCGAGGCCATGCGTCTGGAATTGCGTGCCGGCGACTTCGAGGCCGCAGCCCGGCTGGACTTCGAGTTTCACCGGCATATTCTGGTCGCCAGTGGCAATCAGGCCATGCTGGGGATCGTGACCGCAGGTGCCGACATCTTCCTTGAGAGCCAGAAAATGCCGTTCATACGTGCGGCAAGGGTCATGGAAACCTGGCAGGAGCACCGCAAGATCCTTCGCGCGCTGGCCCGGCATGCGTCGGGGCCCGCGCAAAAGGCCATGCAGGATCACATCCGTGGCGCAGCGCTTCGTACTGGGATTGTGTTCGTTTCGCCTTCCAGCTGAGGCTCTGCCATAACTCCAGTCATGCACCACCATAGCCAGACTCAATGAACCTTCGCTTCCTGAATGACTTGCGGCCCGCTATGATGAGCGTCGTTTTTCGCCTATGACCTCGGAGACTTCCATGAGCAACGAAAAGATCAAACACGTCACCGACGCTAACTTCGAAGCCGAAGTACTCAAGGCTGAGGGTGCTGTGCTTGTAGATTACTGGGCTGAGTGGTGCGGTCCGTGCAAGATGATTGCCCCGGTGCTGGACGAAATCGCCGACACCTATGCCGGCAAGCTGACAATTGCCAAGCTGAATATTGACGAGAATCAGGAAACCCCTGCCAAGCATGGCGTGCGCGGTATCCCGACGTTGATGCTGTTCAAGGATGGCAACGTAGAAGCTACCAAAGTGGGCGCTCTGTCGAAGTCGCAGTTGGCCGCGTTTCTCGACGCCAACATCTGAAGCACTTCAAAGCCCCGCAAATAGCGGGGTTTTTTTCGGGTGTCGTACTAGACGCCTGGAAAATCAGGTGGTACATTCGGCCCCGCAACGGCTTCTCCGTTGCCCCCTGCTAGCCGTCGCCGACGCTCTCCTTTCGATTTAGTACGCGATCCTGTCGCCTTTTCTGCGGCGCGGCCTCATTAAGCCAAAAGCTTAATTTCCCCCTCCATACATGATTACGTCATTCCCCATATGAACCTGACTGAACTCAAGCAAAAGCCGATTACCGAATTGCTCGAAATGGCCGAACAGGCTGGCATAGAAAATATGGCCCGTTCGCGCAAGCAGGACGTCATTTTTTCCCTGCTCAAACGGCACGCCAAAAGTGGCGAGGAAATATCCGGTGATGGCGTGCTGGAGATTCTCCAGGACGGCTTCGGTTTCCTGCGCTCTGCAGACGCTTCCTACCTGGCCGGCCCGGATGACATCTATGTCTCCCCTAGCCAGATCCGCCGCTTCAACCTGCGTACCGGCGACACCATCGTTGGCAAGATCCGTCCACCAAAGGAAGGTGAGCGTTATTTCGCTCTGCTCAAGGTCGACACGATCAACTACGACCGTCCGGAAAACGCCAAGAACAAGATTCTGTTCGAAAACCTGACGCCGTTGTTCCCGACTATTCGCATGAAGATGGAAGCCGGTAACGGTTCCACCGAAGACCTGACCGGTCGTGTGATCGATCTGTGCGCACCGATCGGTAAAGGTCAGCGTGGTCTGATCGTTGCTCCGCCGAAAGCGGGCAAGACCATCATGCTGCAGAACATCGCGTCGAACATCACGCGTAACAACCCGGAAGTGCACCTGATCGTTCTGCTGATCGATGAGCGTCCGGAAGAAGTAACCGAAATGCAGCGCACCGTGCGCGGCGAAGTGGTTGCCTCGACATTCGACGAACCGCCAACCCGTCACGTACAGGTTGCCGAAATGGTGATCGAGAAGGCCAAGCGCCTGGTCGAGCACAAGAAAGACGTCGTCATCCTGCTTGACTCCATCACCCGCCTGGCTCGCGCCTACAACACCGTCATCCCGAGCTCCGGCAAGGTACTGACCGGTGGCGTCGATGCTCATGCGCTCGAGAAGCCAAAGCGTTTCTTCGGTGCTGCGCGAAACATCGAAGAAGGCGGCTCGTTGACTATCATCGCCACCGCACTGGTTGAAACCGGTTCGAAGATGGATGAAGTCATCTACGAAGAGTTCAAGGGTACTGGCAACATGGAGCTGCCTCTGGATCGCAAGATCGCAGAGAAGCGTGTGTTCCCGGCCATCAACATCAACCGCTCCGGCACACGCCGTGAAGAGCTGTTGACCGCTGATGACGAGTTGCAGCGCATGTGGATCCTGCGCAAGCTGCTGCACCCGATGGACGAAGTCGCGGCTATCGAGTTCCTGATCGACAAGCTCAAGCAGACCAAGACCAACGATGAGTTCTTCCTGTCCATGAAACGCAAGTAACTGGCAGGCTGAAACAAAGAATGGTGTCCTTCGGGGCACCATTTTTTTTGCCCGCGCGCCGCCGATTAGCTGCCTTGAAGGGCTGGAGCAGGTACGATGTGCGTCTATTTGGATAAATGGCCGGGTTAATGAAATTCAAAGATCTTAGGGATTTCGTGCAGCAGCTTGAGCAGCGCGGAGAGTTGAAACGCATCCAGATGCCGATCTCGCCTGTGCTGGAAATGACTGAAATCTGTGACCGTACCTTGCGTGCCAAGGGCCCGGCCCTGCTGTTCGAAAAACCGGTCGGTTTTGATATCCCGGTGCTGGGCAACCTGTTCGGCACGCCAGAGCGCGTAGCCATGGGCATGGGCGCCGAAGCGGTCAGTGAGCTGCGTGAAATCGGCAAGCTGCTGGCGTTTCTCAAAGAGCCTGAGCCACCCAAGGGTTTGAAGGACGCCTGGTCCAAGCTGCCCATCTTCCGCAAAGTCATCGCCATGGCCCCCAAGGTGGTCAAGGATGCACCCTGCCAGGAGATTGTCATCGAAGGCGATGACGTCGATCTCGGCATGCTGCCCGTTCAAACCTGCTGGCCGGGCGACGTCGCACCGCTGATTACCTGGGGCCTGACGGTCACCAAGGGCCCGAACAAGGAGCGGCAGAACCTCGGCATTTACCGTCAGCAGGTCATTGGCCGCAACAAGATCATCATGCGTTGGCTCAGTCATCGTGGCGGCGCGCTGGATTTTCGCGACTGGTGCGCCAAGCATCCCGGCGAACCTTATCCGGTTGCCGTCGCACTGGGCGCTGACCCGGCGACCATTCTCGGTGCCGTGACGCCAGTACCGGACAGCCTGTCCGAATATGCCTTCGCCGGGCTGTTGCGTGGCTCGCGCACCGAGCTGATCAAGTGCCGTGGCAGCAATCTGCAAGTGCCGGCCAGCGCCGAGATCGTGCTGGAGGGTGTGATTCATCCGGGCGAGATGGCCGACGAAGGGCCTTATGGCGACCACACCGGCTATTACAACGAAGTCGACAGCTTTCCGGTGTTGACCGTCGAGCGCATCACGCACCGTATCAAGCCGATCTACCACAGCACCTACACCGGCCGTCCACCGGATGAGCCCGCCATTCTGGGCGTCGCGCTGAACGAAGTGTTCGTGCCGATTCTGCAAAAGCAGTTTCCGGAGATCGTCGATTTTTACCTGCCGCCCGAAGGTTGCTCGTATCGCATGGCGGTGGTGACCATCAAGAAACAGTACCCCGGTCATGCCAAGCGCGTGATGCTGGGGGTCTGGTCGTTCCTGCGCCAGTTCATGTACACCAAGTTCGTGATCGTCACCGACGACGACATCAATGCTCGTGACTGGAATGACGTGATCTGGGCCATCACCACCCGCATGGACCCCAAGCGCGACACGGTCATGATCGATAACACGCCTATCGATTACCTCGATTTTGCCTCTCCGGTGTCCGGGTTGGGATCGAAAATGGGCCTGGACGCCACTAACAAATGGCCAGGCGAGACCACGCGTGAATGGGGCAGGGCTATCGTCAAGGACGAAGCCACCACACGCCGCGTGGACGAGATCTGGACTCAGTTGGGAATAGACTGATGCGCGTAACCTTGCAGCCGTCAGGTGCGGTGCTGGACACCCTGCCGGGCGAGCGGATTCTCGATGCTGCGCAGCGTCTGGGCTATGAATGCCCGCAGAGCTGTCGTAACGGTAACTGTCATATCTGCTCGGCCTTGCTGGTCGAGGGGCGGGTGATGCAGTCGGGTCAGGAGCTTGATCACGGCGAGATTCATACGTGTGTAGCAGAGCCGCTTGAAGATTGTGTTGTGCTCTGGGATGGCGTGCTGGCCAAGGGTGAACTGCCGGTGCGCAGCTTTGCCTGCCAGTTGAGCGAGTGTGTCGAAATCGGTGGCGATGTCTGGCGGGTAGGCTTGCGCGCCCCGGCAGGCAAACCACCGCGTTATCACGCCGGACAGTACCTGATGATCGAGCGGGAGAATGGCGAGAAGTCGGCATTCTCCATCGCATCGGCACCGCACAGTGGCCGTGATCTGGAGCTGCATGTACTGGCTCGTGAAGACAGTGCGCGCAGTCTGATCGAGCAACTGCAACGCAACAAAATGGCGCGGGTCGAGCTGCCGTTTGGCGATACCCACCTTGCCGAGCTGCCGGACGGGCCGTTGGTACTGATCGCTGCCGGTACAGGTATGGCGCAAATGAACAGTTTGCTTGAGCACTGTCGCTCAGCAGGCTTCAGTCATCCGGTGCATTTGTACTGGGGCGTGCGTCGGCCCGAGGATTTTTACCAGGTCAGCCACTGGGATGAGTGGACGGCACTGCCGAACCTGTTCCTGCACAAGGTCGTCAGTGACCTGTGTGGCTGGGAAGGGCGCTGTGGTCTGCTGCACGAGGCAGTTTGCGAAGACATCAAGGACCTGTCGGCGGTTTACGTCTACGCCAGCGGCTCGCCTGCCATGGTTTACGGAACGCTGGACGCTCTTGTCAGTGCCGGAATGGACGCTCACCAGATGCGCGCAGACGTATTCGCCTACGCACCGCGTCCGTAACGCCGGACTGACGGCTGTATAACTGGAGTGTAAATTGCTTCAGCTGCTTATAGCTTACGGCGATGTCAATTCGCCGCCAGACAACTTTTTGTAGAGGCAGGCCTTTGGTCTGTGGCAACAACCGAACCACGACACCCTGATGCCGCTCACCCACGAGCGAGTCAGCGGGGCTCGGTAAAAACTGACAGCCAGACTGTCAGGGGGGCAAATGGAGAATCCAATCAACGAGTTGGCCGCTGCAGTGCATGACGGCCTTGGGCTGACGTACCCGCCCGTTATCGATCTGGGTCCGCAGCTTACCCGCGAGCAACTGCTCGCATCCATGGACGCCACCATGCGTCTTCATAAGGGCGGCCCGGTCTGGCTGTTCGCCTACGGCTCGCTAATCTGGCGTCCCGAGTGCACTGCGGTAGAGAGCCAGCGCGGTCGAGTGCACGGTTATCACCGTGGGCTTTACCTGTGGTCGCACGAACATCGCGGTACGCCTGAGGTGCCAGGCCTGGTATTCGGGCTGGATCGCGGTGGTTCATGCACCGGCTTTGCCTATCGCCTGCCGGATGAATGCCTGGAGAAATCGCTGCTGGCCTTGTGGGAGCGTGAGATGCCGTATCCGTCGTATCGCCCGCACTGGCTCAATTGCCGCCTTGAAGACGGCAGGAAAGTACAGGCGCTGGGCTTCGTGCTGGAACGGCATTTGCCCAGCTACGCTGGCAACCTGCCCGACAGCGTGCTGAGCCAGGTGCTGGCCAGCGCCAGCGGGCGCTATGGAACCACTCGCGAGTACGTGGAACAGACGGCCAAGGCCCTGCGTAGCCACGCCATGCCAGACCTGAATCTGGAGGCGCGGCTCAAGCGCTGCAAGTCAGAGACCGCCTGACCGGCCTTTGGGTCAGTCCTTGGTATCGCGCGAGGTGCTGGCGACCTGTTTGTGCCGCAGCGTCGGCGCAAGGAATGCCATCGCCAGAATGCACGCGCCGATCAGCAGCACAAAGCCGCCGTCCCAGCCGAAGTGGTCGACCGTGTAGCCCATCGCAGCACTAGCCGCGACCGACCCGCCCAGGTAGCCGAACAGCCCGGTAAAGCCGGCTGCCGTACCCGCTGCCTTCTTCGGTGCCAGTTCCAGCGCCTGCAGGCCGATCAGCATGACCGGGCCGTAGATCAGGAAACCGATAGACACCAGCGCGATCATGTCGACGGTCGGGTTGCCTTCAGGGTTCAGCCAATACACCAGCGTGGCAATGGTCACCAGGAACATGAACACCATGCCGGTCAGGCCGCGATTACCCTTGAAAATCTTGTCCGACATCCAGCCGCACAGCAGCGTGCCCGGAATACCTGCCCACTCGTAAAGAAAATAGGCCCATGAGGTCTTGTCGACCGTGAAGTGCTTGGCTTCTTTCAGGTAGGTCGGGGCCCAGTCCAGCACGCCGTAGCGCAGCAGATAAACGAACACGTTGGCCATCGCGATGTACCACAGGAACTTGTTGCGCAGCACGTATTTGACGAAGATTTCCCGGGCGCTGAATTCCTCTTCGTGGCTGGCATCGTAGCCTTCCGGGTAATCGTTCTTGTAGTGCTCGATAGGCGGCAGGCCCACCGATTGCGGGGTGTCGCGCATGGTGGCGAAAGCAAAGACCGCCACCAGCAGCGCAACGGCCGCCGGCACATAGAATGCTGCGTGCCAGTCGTTGGTCCAGCCCATGCCAAGCAGGAACAGCGGGCCAATCAGGCCGCCGCCAACGTTGTGCGCCACGTTCCACACCGACACCACGCCGCCGCGCTCTTTCTGCGACCACCAGTGGACCATCGTCCGCCCGCTTGGCGGCCAGCCCATGCCCTGTGCCCAGCCATTGATGAACAGCAGCACGAACATGATCGTGACACTGGACGTCGCCCACGGCGCGAAGCCGAAGATGAACATGATCCCGGCAGATACCAGCAGGCCGAAGGGCAGGAAGTACCGCGGGTTGGAGCGGTCCGAAACGATCCCCATGAGGAATTTCGACAAGCCGTAGGCAATCGCGATGGCCGACATCGCCACGCCCAGCTGGCCACGCGTATAGCCTTCGTCGATCAGATACGGCATCGCCAGCGAGAAATTCTTGCGCAGCAGGTAGTAACCGGCATAACCGATAAAGATGCCTGCGAAGATCTGCCAGCGCAGACGCCGATAAGTGCTATCGACCTTTTCTTCGGGAAGGGGTGCCTGATGCCTGGCGGGGCGGAAAAACCCAAACATGGAGAAGCTCCTGATTATTGTTTTTTTGCGAATGCGAATATTACATTTTCATTACAGAAAAAAGCAGTGCCTTCGGACTGATTTTTGTAGGAGATACAGACGTTTTTCTGTTCTTTTATGAACATTTGGCGAGCGTTTGTATGTGTTTCAAAAGTTTGGGATGGGTCCTACAGGCGTATCGGAAGACGCGTGCTTACTGGCCTTTCGGCAGGCTTTTACCATCGTCGTCATTGCGCCGCAGCGGCGCACCACGACGATGAGCCCTTACAACAATGAGAATTTCCGCCTTCATGATTGCCGTCGCACTGGCCCCGCACGTTGGCGCGACGGAGTCATTTCTGGTGCCGGTGTACACGCCAGCACCGGTGTTTCCTCCTGAACTGGTCAAGACCCGCTACGCAGGCAAGGTCCGGGCACAGCTGTGGATAAAGTCCGACGGTCAGGTCCGCGAAGTCAGGGCCGTAGAGAGCGGCCACCCGCAACTCGCCGAAGCGATGGAGCAGGCGCTACGTCAATGGCGCTACAAGCCTTGGGTGGGAACAGTCGGCGCGCCGCCCATGACCACGATCACCGTGCCGGTGATTTTCGGCTCCCATGGCTATAGGCGTTTCAATACCGAAGTCACCGTCGGCTTGGGCAATATCCGTTGCGGTTACCTCAACCACGAAGTGAAATCCGCCCGCCAGGACTATCCCAAAGAGCCGCTGAGTAAAGTCGACGTGTTCTGGTACACCGGGCAGGCGCTGTTCGGCAGTCATGTTGCCCACCAGCGCAGCGAGCCCCAGCGCAAGGCGTTGCTTGAATTGCTCGGAGCGTCGATACCTGCGGTAGTGAGCAACTGCAGAAGCAATCCGGATCATCTATATGGGGATTACCTGCCTGGGCCGGTCAAGGTATTGATGGTCGGGTTGGCCGAGCAAGCGGAGGGCAGCGAATGAGCCGCGTGCTGAGTGTGATCGTGTTGGCGGGGTTACTCTCGGCGGGGACAGCACAGGCGTTGCCGTCGTATCCGGTACCGTTGTATATGCCGGAGCCGGACTATCCGGCGTCGATGCGTTATGCCTTGGTAAAAAACAGTGTCACCGTCAGGATTTTCATTCAGGCCGATGGCGGCGTGCGCTTTCTTGAAGTGCGGGGGGCAACTGATCCGAGGTTCATCAGCCTGACCCGAAGTGCTGTTGAACTATGGACCTTTGAACCCTGGGACCCACCGGCCTCTCATCCCGAGGGCGAAGCAGTCACAGTCACGTTTACCTTCACAGGGCGACCACACAGCAACCCGCCGCTGACAGCCAATGCCGAGCTGAAGCAGGAGTTGTGCTGGCAGTTGAACAGGGAAATGTTCGAGGGTCGCAAATGGCGCAAGGACGTCAAGCCGGATGCGCTAATGCGGACAGAGCTGTACCTGTCGAGCGGTCCGGTCATAGAGCAATTTCTCACCCTGGACGAGCGTCAGGCATTGGTTGTTGAGCTGCTGGAGGCGGCGCCGGGCATTATCGCCCAATGTCAAAAGAATCCGATGCGTAAGTATGTGGATTATTTGCCGGAGAATGTGAGGAAGGTGTTGTAGGAAGGGCGGGGCATCAGCGAAGTGCCAGTATCAAAGCAGTTTCAGAATGCAGCCCTGTGGTTGACGACGACCCTGTGTTTCATCAGAATGCTCGCGAGGGCTCAATAAGAGCAGGGCCTGCTCGATTCAATGACGATACCGGCGAGCAGGTGTGGATTGTGCGAGGCGTCACTCGTGCGGTAGCGGCAACTGGCGACAACGGTTGGCTTTCGACCCCTTTCAGGCCTCGTGTCTGGACGTGCTAAGCAAGCGCTGCGACTACCAGCCCTCTCGTACTCTGAAAAAGGCGCCTATGGCGCTTTTTTTGGTTTCAGAGTCCCTACTTTGATCGCCGGTCGCCTCCTAAGTATTTTGTAGGCGGTGACCACCGAGTAGAAAAATCCTCGTTCAGCTTCTTCTTGTGGCGACAAAATTGCGCACCCTCTGGCATTGCGTATGACCGTAAGTCGATGCCCATCACGCGTCTGATAACCCTCGCAATAAATCTGTGCACCTGCACTTAAAATTCCGGCAACAAATGCAGATACATCCTGAATGGTTTTGCAGCCAGACTTGGCCAGTTCATGACCGTGCCCCTGCCAAATGTGGTTGACTCCAAAACCGCTACTGAAGCCGAAATGCTTACCTACACGCAAATAAATTTCTCCGCCTGGCAAGGTCAGGTTGCGGCTTTCGTACATAGAAATGTAACCGAAGCTCAACTCTCCTGAGGTCGGGTGAGGGATGCAATAATCTTTGTCTAGAGTGGAAAAGTCATAAGCTGTCGGCATATCCGCCGTGGCCAAAACAGTCTGCGTTACCTGGTAAGCCAAGTCAGGCTCGGTCGGCGGCGTTAATGCTGACAAAATCAAGTCGTCCGTAACAAGCAAGGCCCGAGTCGGGAAAGCGGCTATTTTCTCACAGCTTTAATCGTGTTAACGGCGAAGTTGCTATCAGTTATTTCAAGGAGGCGGAGGTCAGGGTCGAGCATGATTTGAGTAGCGATCAGGTCTGTTTTGATGCCTTGTGTCAGTTCCACTTGATGCACAGTGCCGGGACCAAAGCGTCATCGCCTTGGTCCCGGCCTTGTCGCGAAAGATTAGTGAGTGGCGTTCATATGTTGAATTGTTTCAAGCTGGCTCAGTCCGAGCGCGCCGTGAGCGTTGATCGCGTTCGAGAAGTCTGTGATCGCGATTTCGATAGTGCCTCTCAGTACCTTGATTGCATTATCGATTTCTCGCGACGCTTCAGGTCCAAATGTCACCTCGACCGCATGGCGGGATTCGGCCTCTTTAGCGCGAGCTTCCTCGGCGTTGCGCAAGGCCAAAGCGTGCTTGGCTTCTTCGACCTGACGCTGTGCAAGTTGTAACGCGGCCTCTATGGCCCGCTGCTGCGCTGCTTGTTCCTCCGCGAGTCGTCGAGCTGCCGCTTCAGCCTCGGCTCTTGCGCGCGCTGCTTCTTCGGCTTGGCGGTGTGCGGCTTCTTGGGCCATGCGCTCGTTATACTCGCGTTCCTGTTCTATTAGCCGAGCATGCAGCGATTCGAGATTGCCTTTGAGTTCGTTTAGAAAGCGGATGCTCTCCATATGAAAACGGGCGTCTCCCGTCATATAGTAATAATCAGTGGGCACCCCGCCTGGCATACCCCGCATCTGTGCGTTTGACTCAAGAGACGATTTATCCCAGGGATCAGTGCCCCACAAAAAATACGAATTGTCGATGTGGTCCTGTTGCAAGGGCGCGCGTTTGCTGGCAACCAGATGATTGATAGCGTGTATGTGTTTATCGGTTATATCGATGTAACGTGTTCCGTTCCAGTCGCCGACGTGAGCCGCAAGCTCGGCTTGCAGAAAGCCAGGTAATTGCTGGAGGTGATGATGTAATTCTTCCATGGATGATTTCCTTTTTTATAGTGTTAGAGCTGTTTGTGTATGGGGTTCTTACTCTTTGAAGCCCGGCTTGCCATTTTTTGCTCGCCACTCTTTTATTTCTTTCATAACCCCTGCAGCGCTATCCTCCCGGCCTTCGGGTGGATAGCACAATAAATCTGATTTTTCTGGATGTTCAGTCACTTCTGTAATGTGGTCGATAAGGCTAATAACGTATTCTTCGGCATTTTCTTTGGTAGCGCTTACGCCGTTAAAAAGCTCGTTCAGGACTTCCATGAACTCAGCTTCGGTATAGTCACTCAATTGGGATTTGAGATTCATTGGTTTTTCCTGTGAGCTTGAATGTGATCTTTGGATACTTCTAGCCAGATCGCTTCCCTCAACTTGTCAAAGCTTGTAAATGGCCGTCCTCTCAGCTTTTCCGCAATACTGGAAGGAATCGGTGCTGGTTGGCTTGCCGCTGGTCCTCCCATAGTGCGTAGCCAATATCGTGTGGGATATTTAGCTTTTGAATCCAGATTTTCCAGTTTTTGCTCGCCATTCTTTGATTACTTTCAGAACTCCTTCGGGGCTGTCCTCTTGGCCTTCCTCAGGATAAAATATTACGTCCGACTGTGCGGGGTGTTCGGTCACTTTAATGAAATGCTGCAACAATACGTCGACATATGCCCCATATTCTTTCCCTTCAAGCTTGTTGCGCTCGGGAGAGAACTCCCTCAAAAAATCAAGAAACTCTTCTTCAGTGTAATCTTCAAATTTTTCTTTCATAATCATTGTGAACGGTTCCTATGATGCTCTATATGTTGTTTTGGTGTTTTGAATCCCGGCTTGCCATTTTTAGCTCGCCATTCTTTGATTGTTTTTAAAATACCCTCCGGGGTGTCCTCCTGACCTTCCTCGGGATAAAAGATTACGTCTGTTTGCGCTGGATGCTCTGTCACCTTTACAAAGTGCTTAACTAAACGATCCATGTGCTTAACAAACTCATCACCATGAAGTTGAATGTGTTGAGAAGAGAGTCCCCTCAAAAATTCCAGGAATTCTTCTTCGGTATAATCTTCTAGCTTTTCTTTAAAGATCATTTTTTTGGCTCCTGTGATGATCAATATGTTGCCTTGGTGTCATAATAACTAAGTTGTCGATGTCATAAACCGCGCCGCCTTTTGAAATATAATTTTTATGATGGATTTCAAATCTCGTACGGCCTCCGGCTTGGTCGCTGAGTCTAGGGTGGGGCGCACCACCACCTCGCATTATTTCAAGGTTATTCTGAGTAAACTGGTTCCCTAGCTCGGGATCATCGGCTACGGCTATCCAGGTTGCTTTCCTCAGTGAAGCAAAATCACCAAATCGTCGTCCGCGCAGTTGATCTGCAATATGCGTCGGAATCGATGCGCCTTCTGCACGCGTTCTGTCTCCTAGCCAAACTCCAGTCACCGCTTCACCATACCCACTCGCAACCCCCGGAATCGACCTCGGGTCCTTGAACAGCAGGTAGCTATTCGGCAGCCCTGAATCAATCGGCGATATGAGAATGTAATCATCAGGATCATCTCGATCAATCGCCGGGTAAGCTTCAAGCTCGGGTACAAAAGGTGTCACCACGTTGCCTGTATCTTTCGGCAACGCGGGTGGCCCTGCGGGTGAGCTTGTCGAACTGTCCGCCGGTTGTGCTATTGGCGTCCATATAAGGGCCGGTGTCGATTCCCCGTCTCGGATAAACTCGTAGGAATTGTTCAGTGCGTTATAGGTGAAAGTTCTTACGCGAACCTTGGTACCAACTTTCACACCATCCGCAGCTACCCAACGTGCAGCGCCGCTTGCGTCAGCTCCATCGGACGTCAGTCGATGAGGCACATCCAGCGTGCCTTTGACGCTGGCAAGGTACTGCAGATCGATATGCGGTGGCAGGTTGAGCTGCGACAGAGGGGTGGCGATCACAGCAGGCGGCAGTTCTGCGTCGCCCAACGGTTGTGGATACATCGCCAGCAAGGTAACCAGATTGCTGCCAAGCGTTCTGGTCGCGATCCTGATGAGCTGGTCTTTCGCGATGTTGGTCGCAACGGTCCTGATGCCCGGTGCTGCGGTGGTGGTTGACGCGGGGGCAATAACTGACCACAGCTTGTCGATGCCAGCGGCCTGTCGGGATGATGTCCGATCTGCATCCTGACTCGCCGTTTTATTGGCTAGCGACAATTCAGCATGACGCATGGACAGCGCTGCCGATTGTTCATTGAGTAGCGTGACCGAATCGGCAAGAAGCTTTGCTTGGTAGGTTTGAGATAAAGCGTTTACCCACGCTTCATGGGCCTGCTGCACACGTTGAGGATCGCCCTGGCTGTAGTGCACCAGATAGTTCAGGTGATCTTTTTGTGTGGCATGGTCAAGTTCTTGACCGGTCAGACTCAGAGCCTGAGTGCGACGCTCTTCCAGTAAAGGCTGTTTGGTTGCGAGTAAGTAGTTAACGCTGGTTTTTTTCTGAAGTATCAGCTCAAGAGCCTGCTTGTCGCCTGGGTAATCAACATTCAGGTCATGACCCGGCGCTATTTCTTTTTGAAGAGTATTCGGCAGCGATGCAGAAGCCAGTAAATAGTTTTGTGCAAATCCAGATTGTAACGACGGGTAGGCATTCGTCAGCGCTTCAAGAGCCAGTCGATGAGCCTGATCCTTTTCGGCCTGTGCACGTACTTGCGCTTCAATACGTTCTCGCTCGGCGGCTTCTGCCATTGCCTGTGCATTTGCCTCAGCGTCTACTCTTGCGAGGTGAGCCGCGTGTTCTGCCGCTTGCCGCTGGGCTAACGCATGCGCATCTGTTTCTTGTTGTATAGACGTCTCAGCTGTTTATTAGTGATACCTCTTCGACGGCCGCGCCCAAGGCCTAGGCCGGTATTGCTGGGTCCGCCGCCATCGCCACCGATTCCAATGCTCCAGCCTGAGTTACCTCCGCCACTCGCTTTATTAGCAGATGCCTCAGCGGCTGCCCGGTCTGCGGACCCCAAGTCTGGAGTGGGCCAGTATTTTACATATATATGTTTTTCTTGATCGTCTGCCATACAGTTCTCCTTATTAGCTGTATGGCGACTAATTAATCTGCTTTTTCTCCGTCATTGTGATATATAAATATTTTTTGACTAATACTGTATTAAGCGTGTTAATTCACCAAAACCACCACCTTCCCCACAGCCCTGCGCTCACCCAACAAATCAATCGCCTCCCCAGCCTTTTCCAGCGGATAAACCGTCGACACCAGCGGCTTCAATTTCCCTTCTTCAAACCACGCAAACAGCTGCTTGAAGTTCGCCGCATTGTCCTGCGGTTGCCGCTGCGCAAACGAACCCCAGAACACGCCAACCACCGATGCGCCTTTGAGCAGGGTCAGGTTGACGGGCAGGTCCGGGATGCGGCCGCTGGCGAAACCGACGACCAGCAGGCGGCCGTTCCAGGCGATGGCGCGGATGGCCTGGTCGAAGAGGTCGCCGCCGACCGGGTCGTAGATGACGTCGGCACCGTTGCCGTTGGTGAGGCGTTTTACTTCGTCCTTGAGGCTGGCTTCGCTGTAGTTGATCAGTTCGTCTGCGCCTGCGTTTTTGGCGACTTCAAGTTTTTCCGCGCTGCTGGCGGCGGCGATGACGCGTGCGCCGAGAGCTTTACCAATTTCCACGGCGGCCAGGCCCACGCCGCCGGATGCGCCGAGCACCAGCAGGGTTTCGCCGGCTCGCAGGTTGGCGCGTTGTTTGAGCGCGTGCATGGAGGTGCCGTAGGTCATGCTGAACGCCGCAGCGGTGGTGAAGTCCATGCTCGTCGGTATCGGCAGTACGTTGTAACCGGGTACAGCGACCTGCTCGGCAAAACTGCCCCAGCCGGTGAGGGCCATCACGCGGTCGCCGGGTTTGAGATGGGACACCTTTTCACCGACGGCCGCTATCACGCCGGCGGCCTCGCCACCCGGCGAGAAAGGGAAGGGTGGCTTGAACTGGTATTTGCCCTCAATGATCAACGTGTCGGGAAAGTTGACCCCGGCGGCGTGTACGTCGAGGAGGATTTCGTTCTTTTTGATCTCGGGGCCTGGCACGTCTTCAAGCACCAGCGTACTGGCCGAACCGAAGGCTTTGCATAACAGGGCTTTCATTAGGCTATTCCTTTTTCGGTAATGGCCGATAAAGTGAGTTAAGTGGGTTCTCGGGTCAACAAGCATGGCCCGGCCTGATAAGCACACATAAGCTGTAAGCTACGTGGCAAACCGTATTAAGGAGTGGACTGTGAAAGCGTGGATTCTGGTATTGCTGGCCTTGTCATTGCCTGTCATGGCGCAAGAGGAAGCCAAGGAAGAAGGCGGCCCGCCCAAAGCGGCCTATGTCTCGCTGACGCCACCGTTCGTGGGCAACTACGCGCTGGATGGCGGCCCCAAGCTGCGCGTCTACAAGGCTGACATCGCGTTGCGTGTAACGGGTGCCGATGCCGAGGCGGCGGTGAAGCGCAATGACGCCTTGATCCGTAATCAACTGGTGTCGCTGTTCACTCAGCAGACGGTTGATTCCATGAGCAGTGCTGAAGCGAAGGAAAACATTCGTCAGGAAGCGCTCAAGCAGGTGCAACGCGTCATGAACGATGAAGAAGGCAAGCCGATTGTCGAAGACTTGCTGTTCAATAACTTCATCGTTCAATAACGCTTGTCAGCGCAGTGCCAGGATCGCCGCCCACTGTTCGGCGGTGACGGGCATCACTGAAAGCCGACTGCCTTTTTGCACCAGAGGCAGTTGCTCCAGCTGGCTTTGTTGCTTCAGATAACCGAGCCCCAGCACGCTCTTGAAGATATCCACAAACTCGACGTCTATGGCACTCCACGGGTTTTTATCCGCGCTGGCCTTGGCGTCGTGATAGTGGCTGTCGGGGTCCAGCGCAGTGGGGTCCGGATAAGCGGCTTTGGCGATTTTGCCGATGCCGGCGATCCCCGGCTCCGGGCAACTGGAGTGGTAGAAAAAGAATTCGTCACCCTCTGCCATGGTTCTCAAGAAATTACGTGCCTGATAGTTGCGCACCCCGTCCCAGCGAGCGTTACCCCGTTTTTGCAGGTCGCTGATCGAGAATTCGTCAGGCTCGGACTTCATCAGCCAATAGGCCATTGCTCTCTCTCCAGAGACAAAAGTTCACGGTATTACCGGCAGTTTGATCACAAACCGACAGTCGGCTTGCGCCACTATTTGCGTACTGGTTCACGTTACCGCAAAATGCCGCCCTTTAAAGCTCCACGCTGTTGCACGGCCTATACAAAAACCGATGCTGACATCGTATTGATTTGCCTAAGGAGGGCAGTCAATGAAACGCAAGCCTGATTTACTCTGGATTCTGGTTATTCTGTTTGGCTTGGGTGTCGTGACAACCGGTTATGCGCAAAGCTTGTGGACCAGCAAGGATGACGCTCCAGTCGAGATCACTCAACAACAGCAAAAAGTCCCCGGCAGGCATTAAGCCCTGCTTCTGCTCTGATCGTTGATTGCCCTGTTGGCTGAACGATCAGAGTATCTGTGTCAGATACCAGCCTTTATCAGATACCGTGCCTTGTAGCGGTACATCCCAACTGGCCTGCGCCAGTCGATCCACTTTCTGACATTCGTGAGCCAGCCCGAGCAGAACCGGTTTGCGCCAGGCCTTCCTGCGCGCCAGATACGCCAGGCTTCGGTCATAAAACCCTCCGCCCATGCCCAGGCGACCGCCTTCGTTATCGAACCCTACCAATGGCATAAGCACCAGATCGAGTGCCCACACATGGCGTTGTTTCGCACGGTTGATGAGAGGCTCGGGAATGCGGAAGCGATTGGGGATGAATTTCTCGCCTGGACGCACGCGCTGAAAAACCATGCGCGTGCGCGGCCATGCATTGAGCACTGGCAGGTAAGTGGCCTTGCCGCGTCGTTGTGCTTCACGCAGCAGCAGCCGCGGGTCGATCTCGCCATCCATCGGCAGGTACAGCGAAACATGCCGGGCACGTCGAAACAGAGGGTGCTGCGCCAATTGTCGGTAAACATCGCGGGCGGCTTCGCGTTGCTGGCTGCGAGTCAGCGCCCTGCGTGCCTTGCGTAGCTGGCGGCGCAGTTGCGGACGGGTGAGCGATTGGGCGCTGATCATGAGCAGAAGGTCATGCAGGCTGATCCGGGAAGGGAGTTGAAACCAGAGCAGGATCGTCGTTGCCAGACAGCAGGGCTGGCAACGAACTGAATGTGGACTCCCCGACGAACCGCTGTCGGTTTAGCCCTTGAACCCGAAAGTTCAAGGTGGAGATTGCAGGAGGTTTTAAGGCTTTCCGTCGAGCGGACATGCACACCAACCCCAACGTGCAACCCCCGTGGTTGTGCGTATCGGCTCAGGGACATGACCGACTGGCAAGCACTCCAGGGAGCAGCGCGAGTATACAGAAATGCCTCGCAATAATCAGCCCCGAGTTGAATCCGGTGTGCCGGGCGTGTCTGTGGCCAGCACCAGATCGACCTTGTCGAGCAGATCGCGGACCTGTTCGCGAGTCGAACCGCTGGTCTGTACGTCAGGCAAATGTTCTTTATGCAGCAGGTCGTGAGTAATGTTGAGCGCAGCCATGACGGCGATGCGATCGGCGCCGATGACTTTGCCGCTGCTGCGGATTTCACGCATCTTGCCGTCCAGATAACGGGCGGCACTGACCAGGTTGGTTCGCTCTTCCTGAGGGCAGATGATCGAGTATTCCTTGTCGAGGATCTGAACGGTAACGCTGTTGCCATTGCTCATGAGTCTTGCTCCAGGGCTTTGAGGCGCGAAATCATTGACTCGACCTTCTGCCGGGCGATTTCGTTTTTTTCAATGAGTTGGGCGCGTTCCTCGCGCCAGGTCTTTTCCTGAGCTAATAGGATTGCATTTTGGCCTTTAAGTTGCTCGGCATACTTCAGGAGCAGCTCCACACGTTTCATCAGCGCTTGCAGGTCGGTGTCTTCCATTGTTTTCCACTGAATACTTTCTGATGAATGGCAGGGGAGGCGATGCTTGTGCTCAAGCTCGAACCGCCGTCCGGGTGATCTTGTCGCGCGGATAGTCTAGGATACAAGGCCTTCATTCTAGACATTGCGCCGTTTGGCGACTAGCTACCCATGCCCATTCAGAATTCTCCGTACAAAGCGTTCGCCACTCTGCTTAACAGTGGCGGTCACCAGGTATCCCCTGCCGAGCTGCATGGCCTGCTGCTGGGGCGCAGTTGCGCAGGTGCCGGTTTCGATAACGAAGGCTGGTTTGCCGATGCTTCGGTGCTGCTGGAAACCGAGCCGCAAGACAATATCCGCCAGGCGCTTATCGGCTTGCAAGAGATGGTCAAGGGCGAACTCACCGGTGACGACATGACCGTCGTGCTGTTGCTGCCGGGCGACGATGAGCCGCTGACCGAGCGTGCTGCCGCGCTGGGCCAATGGTGTCAGGGGTTTCTGGCAGGCTTCGGTCTGGCCATTGGCGACAAGACGCTCGGCACTGAAGCCAAGGATGTTCTTGAGGATCTGGCGGCCATTGCCCAGGTTCAGGACGCACTGGACGAGTCCGAAGACGGCGAGACCGACTATATGGAAGTCATGGAATACATGCGCGTAGCGCCATTGTTGCTGTTCACCGAATTCAATGAGCCTGCTGCGCCGCAACCCAAGCCTTCTCTGCACTGATTGCCCATCACTGCGACACCGGCCCGCGCTGACGACAGTGCGGCCCGGTAGACTCCATCAGGACTCCTGCTGCCCATGATTCAGATCCCGAAGTCCGAATACGCCCGCCGCCGCAAGGCTCTGATGGCTCAGATGGAGCCTGACAGCATTGCCATCCTGCCTGCTGCGGCGGTTGCCATTCGCAATCGTGATGTCGAGCATGTCTACCGGCAGGACAGTGACTTTCAGTACCTGAGCGGCTTTCCCGAGCCGGAAGCGGTGGTGGTGCTGATTCCCGGACGCGAATATGGCGAGTACGTTTTGTTCTGCCGTGAACGCAACCCCGAGCGCGAATTGTGGGAAGGTCTGCGCGCCGGACAGGAAGGCGCGATCCGCGATTTCGGTGCGGACGATGCATTCCCGATCAACGACATCGACGAAATTCTGCCGGGCCTCATCGAGGGCCGTGACCGGGTCTATTCGGCGATGGGCAGCAACCCTGAATTCGACCGGCATCTGATGGACTGGATCAACGTGATCCGCTCCAAGGCGCACCTTGGTGCTCAGCCGCCCAAGGAATTTGTCGCGCTGGATCATCTGTTGCACGACATGCGCCTGTACAAATCGGCGGCGGAAATCAAAGTCATGCGCAGCGCGGCGGACATCTCTGCGCGTGCCCATGTGCGAGCAATGCAGGCCTGTCGCGCAGGACTGCACGAGTTCAGCCTGGAAGCCGAGCTGGATTACGAATTTCGCAAGGGCGGTTCGAAGATGCCGGCCTACGGCTCAATCGTCGCCTCGGGGCGCAACGGTTGCATCCTGCATTACCAGCAGAACGATGCGGTTCTCAAGGATGGCGATCTGGTGCTGATCGATGCGGGCTGCGAAATCGACTGCTATGCCAGTGACATCACCCGGACGTTTCCGGTGAGCGGCAAGTTTTCTCCCGAGCAAAAAGCGATCTACGAGCTGGTGCTCAAGTCTCAGTATGCGGCTTTCGAGGCCATCGGCCCCGACAAGCACTGGAACCAGGCGCACGAAGCGACGGTCCAGGTGATTACCGCAGGTCTGGTCGAGCTGGGTTTGCTGCGAGGCGACGTCGATCAGTTGATCGAGAGCGAGGCCTACAAGATGTTTTACATGCACCGTGCCGGGCATTGGCTGGGCATGGATGTGCACGACGTCGGCGAATACAAGGTCGGCGGCGAGTGGCGTGTACTGGAGGTCGGCATGACGCTGACTGTTGAACCCGGGATCTACATATCCCCCGACAATCTGGACGTCGCGAAGAAATGGCGAGGTATTGGTGTGCGAATCGAAGACGACGTGGTTGTAACCAGGCAGGGCTGTGAAATTCTGTCCGGTGGCGTGCCCAAGACCGTCGCCGAGATCGAGGCGCTGATGGCGGCTGCAAAGGCACAGGTCGCATGAGCCGCTTTAATATCGCCATCGTCGGCGGCGGATTGGTGGGTGCAAGTCTCGCGCTTTCACTGCAGGCCGGTGCCAGGGCGCGCGGCTGGAAGATCGTGCTCATCGAACCCTTTGCGCCGGGTGAGGCCTGGCAGCCCAGCTACGATGCGCGCTCTTCGGCGCTGTCGTTCGGCTCGCGACGCATCTATGAGCGGCTTGGCCTCTGGCAGCAGATATCCCGCCGCGCCGAGCCGATTCTGCAAATTCAGGTCTCGGACCGTGGCCGCTTCGGCGCGACCCGTTTGTCTGCGATCGAAGAGGGTGTTCCGGCGCTCGGCTACGTGGTCGAGAACGCCTGGCTCGGTCAGGCACTGTGGGCGGCGCTGGATCGTGATGTCGTCAGTTGGCGTGTGCCGGCCGAGGTCAGGCACATGCAGCCGCTGGCCGATGGTTATCGCCTGAGCCTGAGTGACGAAACCGAGCTGGATTGTGATCTGGCCGTGCTGGCCGATGGCGGTCGCTCCAGCCTGCGCGAGCAGCTGGGTATTGGAGTGCGGCAACGGCCCTACGACCAGCATGCGCTGATTGCCAATATCACGCCGAGCGAAGCTCACTGCGGGCAGGCGTTCGAGCGTTTTACCGAGGACGGGCCGATGGCGCTGCTGCCATTGCCGGAAAACCGCTGTGCGCTGGTCTGGACGCGTCCGGGCAACGATACCCAGCGCCTGGCCGAGCTGGACGACCGCAGTTTTCTGGAAGAGCTGCAGGGCGTGTTTGGCTATCGTCTGGGCACGCTGCGTCAGGTCGGTGCACGGCATGTCTACCCCCTGGCGCTGATCGAGGCCGAAGAGCAGGTGCGTTCGCATCTGGTGATTCTGGGTAATGCGGCGCACAGCCTGCATCCGGTTGCCGGGCAGGGGTTCAATCTGTCCTTGCGTGACGCCGATGCACTGGCCGAGACGCTGCTGGACAGCGCCGCGCCGCCCGGTGAGTTGTCTACTCTGCAGCTCTACCGTGAGCGTCAGCGTCATGATCAGCAATTGACCGTGGGTTTCTCCGACAAGGTGACACGCCTGTTCGGCAGCTCCCGGTCGGCGGTTGCCACCGGGCGTAACGTCGGGTTGCTGGGCCTGGACCTGTTGCCAGCCGCCAAGCGCTGGTTTGCCCGCCAGGCCATGGGCCTGGGGACTCGATCCGATGTGTGAATCACACACTTTAAACACACGGCTGCGGCCGCAAGCGAGAACGGTTTGACCATGGAAACGCGCGCAGATGTGCTGATTGTCGGAGCCGGAATGGTCGGCAGCGCCCTTGCTCTTGCATTGGAGGGCAGCGGTCTTGATGTTCTGGTGGTCGACGGTGGGCCGCTGAGCGTCAAACCCTTTGACCAACAGTCGGCTTTCGAGCCACGGGTCAGTGCCTTGTCGACAGCCAGTCAGCGAATTCTTCAGCGGCTGGGCGTATGGGAAGGCATCGCGGCCCGTCGCATCAGCCCGTACGCGCACATGCAGGTCTGGGATGGCAGCGGCACCGGGCAGATTCACTTCTCTGCCTCCAGCGTGCATGCTGATGTGCTGGGCCATATCGTCGAGAACCGCGTGGTGCAGGATGCGTTGCTCGACCGTCTGCATGAAAGCGACATCGGCTTGCTGGCCAATGCGCGGCTGGAGCAGATGCGCCACTCCGGAGATGACTGGCTGCTGACCCTGGCCGACGGTCGCCAGTTGCGCGCACCGCTGGTGGTTGCCGCCGATGGTGCCAATTCTGCGGTGCGCCGCCTGACCGAAACGCCGACCCGTGAGTGGGATTACCTGCATCACGCTATCGTCACCAGTGTGCGCACCGCTGATTCCCACAGGAAAACTGCCTGGCAGCGTTTTACCGACGACGGCCCCTTGGCTTTTCTGCCACTGGAGCGCGAGTGCGAGCACTGGTGCTCTATTGTCTGGTCAGTCACACCGGCTGAAGCCGAGCGCCTGATGGTGCTGGAAGATGACCTGTTCTGTCGTGAACTGGAGCAGGCATTCGAGGGGCGTCTGGGTCAGGTAGTGTCTGCCGATGAGCGCGTTTGTGTGCCACTGCGTCAGCGTCACGCCAAGCGTTACGTTGCCAGGGGGTTGGCGTTGATTGGCGATGCGGCACATACCATTCACCCGCTGGCCGGGCAGGGCGTGAACCTGGGCTTTCTCGACGCAGCCGTGCTGGCGCAAGTCCTGACCCACGCTGCCGGGCGTGGTGAACGCTGGTCTGACCTGCGCGTGCTGGGCCGCTACGAGCGTCGTCGCATGCCGCACAACCTGGCATTGATGGCCGCAATGGAAGGCTTCGAACGGCTGTTTCAGGCCAACCAATTGCCACTGCGCTGGTTGCGTAATACCGGTTTGAAAATGGTCAACCGGATGCCCGAAGCCAAGGCACTGTTCGTGCGCGAAGCGTTGGGGTTGTCGGGAGATTTGCCTGAGCTGGCGCGGCTTGAGCCCGCCACTACTCTATAAGGTCGGACGCGGAGCGTCGCACGATAGTTGAAGATCGTTCCTCATGCTCCAGCGTAGGAATGCTTTGCGTGTGCGCCGCGCCGCTTAATCAAGAGAGGACGCAGAGCGTCCAGAACGGCATGCGACGCGGAGCGTCGCACGATAGTTGATGATCGTTCCTCATACTCAGCGCACCAATCCGTTGCGATACTGCCCTGGTGTCAGTCCGGTCCAGCGTTTAAAGGCGCGGCTCAGGCTGGTGGTGTCGGTAAAGCCCAGCAGGTAGGCGATTTCGCTCAGCGAGCTTTGCGGATCGTTCATGTGCAGCAATGCCAGGTTCTGGCGGCATTGATTGAGCAGCAGGTCGTAACAGCAGCCCTCGTCGGCCAGATGACGTTGCAAACTGCGCGTGCTTAGGTGCAGGGCTTCGGCGATGGTTCTGACGGTGGGTTCGCCATCCGGCAGAAGGGTTTCGATGGCCGAGCGAACGCGCTGCTCCCAGATCAGCGAAGGTAACGGATCGCCCTTGGATTCCTGCCTGTTTACCTGTACCGGGCCGTCATCCAGATGGCTGTCGAACTGATCACCGCCAAATTCCAGCAAGTTCTCTTGCGCCGCGAACATCACCGGCGAGCGGAACAGATCCTGCCAGGGCTGCGGATTATCAGGTGCGGGACGTTGCAGATGCACCGCCAGCGGCGCGTAGCCCCTGCCTAACCGGTTGCGGCAGGTGCGCACATAAATGGCGGCGAATGCATCCAGCAACTCATGAGCGGGTAGCTGACACGATTTCGGCGTGCCGAAGCGGAATTCATAGCGCTCGCCCACCGTTCTGAAGTCCAGCTCCAGAGAGTCCTCAGCCATTGAGCGGTAACGTACGATACGTTCGAAAACCTCACGCAGTGAACCGCTGGCCACCAGCGTATAGCCCAGCGCGTGGAACGACGTGGGGCTGACAAAGCGCGAGACACGCAAACCCAGGGTTGGATCGAGGCAGGCCTGTACCGCTCGCTGCCAGAGGTCGGCGGTGATGTCTGAGGGAAACTGTGCGCCGGGATCACCCAGCATACTCGGGTCTATGCCAGCGCTCTGGCACAACGCGTTGCTATCCACGCCCAATGCATCGAGCTGCTTGCGCAATGCAGGGGTCCAGCTGGCGAGACTGCTTGGCTCAGGCATGTGGACGCCTCTCCCTGACATGAGGTGATTCAGCGTCGGGCTGTGCCGACATGGTTTCGCGGGGCATTTCCGTTGCCTGACGCCGTGACCAAGAATGAAAGCTTTTGTGACAGTTGTACAAGTCTTTAGACACGTTTCTTGCCATCGGCCGGCAATCGTCACGTGTCAGGGGCGTCGGGCAGCGCTGAATAGGTCAAAGCGGCCTATGAATACGCTTCGACCAAGCAGTTGTCGTATAACAAAAAAACCGAGCCTTTTCAGTAAACCTCCGCGGGCCCTTTTCTTGAGGAAGCCGAGCGATGATGTCATTTGACACTGGCACGGCAAATGACTATAAATGCGCCATGTTGTACGACAACCTAAGACTTGCAGAAAATTACAACCACAAAAATAATTCAAAGAGTAACAAGTCCATGACCAGTCTGATTTCTCAGGCAATAAAAAGTTTATATCCCCCGTTTTTTCGACTTTTTCGCACGATTGTCGGCGAATTACCTCGATAGCCCTGCCTGGAACGCCCGTAACCTGAAGTTACATAAAACCAGCCGCCTCACGGTCATGGCCGCGGGACGCTCATCGCCAATCTAAAAATAAACAGGGTGAAGAGATGAAAATAAAAGGCATTCGGTGGTGGATGGTGGGGCTGGTAACAGCTGGCCTGGTCGTCAACTACCTTGCACGCAACACGCTGTCCGTCGCAGCGCCGACGCTCATGAGCGAACTGAGCATTTCCACCGAGCAGTACGCGCACATCGTCGTCGCCTGGCAGCTGTGCTACGCCATCATGCAGCCGGTGGCGGGCTACATTATCGACGCCATCGGCACCAAAATGGGTTTTGCGATTTTTGCCATTGCTTGGTCGGCTGCCTGCGCTGCCGCAGCGTTCGCAACCGGCTGGCAGAGCCTGGCCATCTTCCGTGGCATGCTCGGGCTGACCGAAGCAGCGGGCCTGCCGGCAGGCGTCAAGGCCACGACCGAATGGTTTCCGGCCAAGGAGCGTTCGGTTGCCATCGGCTGGTTCAACATTGGCTCGTCGTTCGGCGCATTGCTTGCGCCCCCGCTGGTGGTCTGGGCCATCCTGCAAAGTGGCTGGGAGCTGGCGTTTCTGATTGTCGGTGGTCTGGGTATCGTGTGGAGCGGGCTATGGCTGCTGTTGTACAAGCACCCGCGTGACCAGAAGCGTCTGGGCGATGCCGAGCGTGACTATATTCTCAACGGCCAGGAATCGCGTCTCAAGGATGCACCTGCCCAGAAAGGCAGTTGGAAACGCCTGTTCAAGAACCGCAATTTCTACGCTATCGCTTCGGCGCGCATCCTGTCCGAGCCGGCCTGGCAAACCTTCAACGCATGGATCCCACTGTACCTGATGACCGAGCGGCACATGAACATCAAGGAAGTCGCGATGTTCGCCTGGCTGCCGTTTCTGGCGGCTGACATCGGCTGTGTACTGGGTGGCTATCTGAGCCCGCTGTTTCACAAATACTGCAAGGTTTCGCTGTTCACATCCCGCAAGATGGTCATGCTGTTCGGCTGCTCATGCATGATCGGCCCGGCCTGTATCGGGCTGGTCGAAAGCCCTTACACCGCTATCGCATTGCTGTGCATCGGTGGTTTCGCGCACCAGACACTGTCGGGCGCACTGTACTCGATCACCTCGGATTCGTTCGGCAAAAACGAGGTGGCCACGGCGACTGGCATGGGCGGGATGTTCGGTTTTCTGGGCGCTGCAGCGTTCACCATGGTGTTCGGTGTGCTGGTCACCAAAATCGGCTACAGCCCACTGTTTGTGGTACTGGCGATTTTCGATATCGTCGCCGCCATTGTGGTGTGGACCGTCGCCCGCGAAGTGCCGCAGAACGACGAGGCCGTGGCGCTGAGCGTTGATGAATCGGGTTCTCGAACTGTTCCCGCAACGTGAGGCCGTCGTAATCCTGTAACGAACTGCGGATATTCTCTGCTCTGAAAGTGATTTTTTATTAGAGGCCGTTCCTCGAAGGCAGGGGACGGCTTCTTTTTTTGCCTGATAGCTGATATTCGTTTTAGGAATTAATAAATAGCTTCTTATTCCTTAGCGAATATAACTTCCATCCCTATACTCGTCTCATGAACGCATACATGCAGGAGGCGAATCCATGCATAACGAGTCGATCCGGTATCTGATCGTGCCAGGCTGGCAAGGGTCTCCTGATGATCATTGGCAGACCCACTGGCAAAACAGCCTGCCCAACAGTACGCGCGTGGAACAGGCCGACTGGCTCAAACCACGCCGTGAGGATTGGGTGGGCGAGTTGCAACGCACGATTGCAGCGCACAGCACGCCGGTGATCCTGATCGCTCACAGCCTGGGTTGCGTGACAGTCGCGCATTGGGCACAACTCGCACCGCTGGAGACCCTGCGTCAGGTGCAAGGTGCGTTGCTGGTAGCACCTGCCGACGTCGAGCGTCCGAATTGCCCGCCTGCATTGCGTAATTTTGCGCCGATCCCTAATGATCTACTGCCGTTTCCGACACAGATTGTCAGTTCTGACAACGACCCTGCGGTCAGCTCTCAGCGCGCTATGGAAATGGCCCGTCACTGGGGGGCGGAAGTCGGATTTCTGAGTCAGGCCGGGCATATCAACGTCAAGTCCGGTCATCAGCGCTGGGAGCAGGGGTTTGCCTACCTGTACCGGCTGCAAAACCGTCTGGAGCAGCATGCGCGTCGTCGCGCATGAGCGGCAGCTTGTTTATCGACCCAACGGGTCCTGTCTTTTAAACGCTTGAGCCGTCGCAAGGGCTCAGGCGGGAGTGTGTCATGAGCCTTCACGAAAATTTCGGTCAGCCGCTGCTGACTTTCCCCGATGCAGAAAAAAGCCCGCTGAGCATTCGCGCCAAGGCGCTGGTATTCATCGACCCGCGCTCGCGCCGTTTACGCGAAGAAATGGAACAGCTGGCGCCTCGTTCGCTGCCGGTCTTGATCCGTGGCGAGTCCGGGACCGGCAAGGAATTACTGGCGCGGCATATTCATCGCGGCAGTGATCGCTCGGGCTTGTTCGTTTCAGTCAACTGCGGTGCCATCAGCCCGACTTACGCCGATGCGGAGTTGTTCGGTTATGCCGCCGGAGCGCACAGCGGTTCGGTCAGCAGTCGGGCCGGCTGGTTTGGCTCGGCCAACGGCGGCACTTTGTATCTGGATGAGATCGGCGACTTGCCGCTGCCCATTCAGGTCAAGCTGCTCGCCGCTCTGGAAAACCACGAAGTCACACGAGTGGGCGCGCACCAGCCGAGCCCGGTCGATGTGCGTCTGGTAGCCGCCACCAGTATCGATCTGGCACAGGCGGTGGCTGCAGGAAAATTTCACGAGCGGCTTTATCACTACCTGAGCGAGGGCCGTCTTGACCTGCCGGCGTTGCGCGAGCAACCGGGCAATATCCTGCCGCTGGCCGAATATTTTGTCGGTATCTACAGCCAGCGCCTCAGCCTGCCTGTGCAACTGATCAGCGAAGACGCGCAGCGCACGCTTGAAGCCCACAGCTGGCCCGGCAACACCCGTGAGCTGGAGAACGTCATTCACTTTGCCTTGCTGGTCAGCAGTGGCGACGAAATTCGGGCTGAAGATATCAATCTGCCGGATATTGCCGCGCCGCTGACGCTGATCGAGCGTCAGGCCAGGTTGTTGGTCAGCAGCGGGGATCGCGAGCAGCTTTGCGCGCTGCGGCGATTGCTCGAAACGGTGACATCGCAGCTTGAGCAGAACCCTGCGTGAAGGCTTGAGACAAAAAGATATAAGTACTCGATTAAAAAGTCTTTTATCGGAATATAAAATCTCGGTAATGTCAGCATGATGTCGCAGGGTTTGGATCGCGCGACGGCAAACCATTGAGTAATAAAGCGTCATTTTCTGATGACGCTCCCGGATTTCGCTAAGGACATTGCATGAAAAAGACGTTTCTGATGACCGCTCTGGCGGCTGCGTTCTCGATTGGCCTGGCTCACGCAGGCGAAAAACTGGTGGTCGGTGCAACGCCCGTGCCGCATGCGGAAATCCTGAAGCTGATCCAGCCGACCCTGGCCAAAGAAGGCGTGGACCTGGAAATCAAGGTCTTCACTGACTACGTGCAGCCAAACGTTCAATTGAGCGAAAAGCGTCTGGATGCCAACTATTTTCAAACCAAGCCTTATCTGGATGGCTTCAACAAGGGCAAAGGCACCAATCTGGTGACTGGCGTGGGCGTACACGTTGAACCGTTCGGCGGCTACTCCAGCAAGTACAAGAAACTGGCTGATCTGCCTGAAGGTGCAACCATCGCCATTCCAAACGAAGGCAGCAACGCAGGCCGCGCACTGCTGCTGTTGCAAAAAGGTGGCCTGATCACCCTGAAGGATCCGACCAACGCCCTGTCCACGCCGAAAGACATCGCGAGCAACCCGAAGAAATTCAAATTCCGCGAACTCGAATCGGCTGTACTGCCACGTGCGTTGAGCCAGGTTGACCTTGCCCTGATCAACACCAACTACGCGCTGGAAGCCAAGCTCAATCCGAAGAAAGACGCGCTGATCATCGAAGGTGCCGATTCGCCGTACGTGAACTTCCTCGTCACCCGCGAAGACAACGCTCACACCGACGCCATCGAAAAGCTGTCGAAAGCGTTGACCAGCCAGGAAGTCAAAGACTTCATCAACAAGAAGTACGACGGCGCGGTACTGCCTGCGTTCTGACCCACTGAGTGTCGTGCGTAATCCAACTATCGTGCGACGCTCCGCGTCGCATGCCGTTCTGGAAGCTCCGCGTCCGGTCTTGAACAGGCGGCGCGGCGCAGACCTGTGACGCAGAGCGTCACGCAAGGCATTCCTGCGCTGGAGCGTGAGGAACGATAACATCACTATCGTGCGACGCTCCGCGTCGCATGCCGTTCTGGACGCTTTGCGTCCTCTTTTGAGCATATGGCGCGGCGCAGACCTGTGACGCGGAGCGTCACGCAAGGCATTCCTGCGCTGGAGCGTGAGGAACGATCATCTCACTGTCGTGCGACGCTCCGCGTCGCCCCACAATTCCCCGCCATAAACTCCCCCGAAAACGCTTTCTCGACAAAACGTGTCGAGTCCGGCAGCGAGCCATTCACCGCTCCCGAGTGATCCAGCTGCGGGTAGTAATGCCACTCGATGCGGTCGCCGGCCTTACACGCGTCTTTCACCAGCGCGATCTGGCTGCGAACAGGTGAAATGACATCCTTGCCTCCCGTACCGATAAAAACCGGAATGTCCGACTTTAGCGTCGGGTAGTCCGATTGGCGATTGACCTGATCAAGCGCCTTATCGGGTGAGCGTTTGAAACTGTTGTTGAATGTCAGTCCATCCGCGACCACCTTGCGCTCGATGGCTTGCAGGCATTCACGCTGACTGGTTTCGAACGCGGGCTTCGCGCGGTCGCTCAGGTAGTCGGCAGGATGCAGCGACGGGTCGATCAGTGCGGCAGTGCTCAGTCGCAACAGGTTATAGGCCAGCGACGGCGTGACCTGATCGCGGAAGGTGTCCGGTCCGGCATGTTTCTCACGCGATTGAGCCATCGGATACGGCGTCCCGGTCGCGACTACACCGACAATGTTCAATTCGGGCGCATAAGTCTTCTGGTAGACGGCCGTTGCGAAAGCGGCACGGCCACCTTGCGACTGGCCAAACACAACGACCCGCGAAGACAGATTGAAGTCCGCTTTCTGAACCGCCCGAATGCTGTCGAGAACGCCATACGCCAGCGGACTGCTCAGCCCGAACGGGTGCAGCCCCGGCGTGCCCAAACCCTGGTAATCAGTAGCCACAATCGCATAGCCACGCCCGAGCCATTCATTCAGATAGCGCGTGTCGCGATCACTGCGCCCGGCAAAGGAAGGCGCACAGATGTCCGCGCTACCAACCGTGCCATGTGCCCACGCCATCAGCGGCCATCCGCCCTTTGGCGGCGTGCCCTTGGGCATGAACAAGGCTCCTGACACTGCGACTGGCTGGTTGTTGAGCCCGTCTGTTGAGGTGTACAGGATGCGAACATTCTGTCCGGCATTCTCAAGGCTTTGCGTAGCCGTCAGCGGTTCCGAGCGCAGCAGTTGGCCCGGTGTCGACGGCACTTTATCCGGCCATATGTAAAATGCGGGAACACCGCCTTCGCCCGGGTCTGACTGGGCAGCGGCGACAGTTTTCATGGAAGTGCCTGGCACTGCGCTGCAAGCTGCGAGCAGGACCATCAACAGGGTGGCCAGAACGGCCGAATACCTTGGCGATGAGTTCATCGGTATTTCTCCACAAGCTGACAGGAGAGCGCGCATCAGCATCGATGTATCAAGCCGATTATGACCTGAGCGATGATAACTGACGCACGCGCTGCCAGTGCTGAACGGAGTTCTTCATGCGCAAGGATTACCTCGCTTTCTTCATCTCGCTTTTCCTGTCCAGGCTGGCGGATCAGATCCTGTTGTTCATAGTGCCGCTGGTGGTGTTCCAGACCACTAACAGCGCTTCATGGGCCGGGCTGGCGTTTTTCGTCGAATCGTTACCGAGGTTTCTCGCGTTTCCGTTATGCGGCGCGCTGTGCGACAAGTATTCGCCTATCAGAATTCTGCATATCAGCCAGGTGTACCGGGCATTGCTCTGCGGGCTGGCGATGGTGCTCTACGCTATCTTTGGTGGCATTGGATGGCTCGTGGTGCTCTCGGCATTATGCGGGGTGCTGACCACGCAAGGCATCATGGCGCGCGAAGTGCTCATGCCGCGTATCTTTCAGCACTACAGCTACACCAAAACGTTGTCCTATTCCCAGATCGCCGACCAGTCAGGGCTGGTCCTCGGGCCGCTGGTGGCGGCACTGATGCTTGAAGTGTGGGCCTGGCACTGGGTAGTGCTCTGGATCGCCGGACTATTCCTCCTGGCAGACCTCTGCATGTTGGCGTGGCAACGTTTTGGCCGTTTTAAGCTGGAAGTGTTCGAGCAGCATCAAGACATCTGGCTGCAGCCCTTGCGGATTGCGTTCGGGCATATCCGTGGCCTCACCGAATTGAAAAAGATCATCACGCTGGCAGTAGGGGTCAACCTGATCGTCGGCGTCACGCTGGCGACCTCGGCAGCCATGGTCATCGGCGAGTACAGCGCAGGCAAGGATAACTACGCAGGGCTGCAGGCGGCGGGGGCAGTGACCACTATCGTGATCCTGTTCTTCCTGGCCCGTGTGGTGCTGCCTTTGCGGGTGCTGGGCGGTGTCGGGTATTCAATGATCGCGATCGGGGCATTTATCAGCGCCCTGAGCCCGAACCTGATGGGCTATGTATTGGGTTTTTTGTTGATCGTCGGCTTCGACAAGATGTTCAACGTCTACATGCGCACCCTCCGGCAGCGTGTGATACCGCCCCAGGACTTCGGCAAGACGGTGGGCGTGATCACGTTGCTCAACAACCTGTCGCAGCCTCTGGCAGGTTTGCTGGTGGCCCTGCTCGCAGCGCCTTTGGGCATTCGCCAGGTCATCCTGAGTTTGGCCGTGCTGACGAGCGTTATCGGAGCGGGTGCCCTGTGGTGGTTTGCAAAGGCACGCAGCCCATTCCCGACCTCGATTGTTGAGGCTGATCGAGAGGCCGGGAAATGAAAACGAGAGGGTTGGAGCTGGATGGAATTGAAGGTCAACGCAAGAGCGCTCAGACCCCCTGATAACTTTGGCAGGCTGCTCTCCGTCCCTACAGAGAGCAGCCGCCACTTCAGCCTTAAAACGCCAATGTCACCCGGGCATTCAGTGACTGATCCGAAGCATCGTTACTCACCTGACCGTCGTAACTCAGGCCCACGCTCAGCGTATCGCTCAACCCCAGGTCGACACCTGCGCCGAGCACTGCGGCGCTGCGGGCAATCGGTGCGCCGGAGAGTTCGAAGGTGCTGCCGCCGCTGAAGGCTGAGCGGCTTTCCGGGGTGACGTCGCCGTAGGCGCGACGCCAGCCCAGTGTGGCGTTGGGCTTGATCACGACGCTGCCAGCGCTCAGGCGGGTCGCTGCACGCAGGCCCAGGGTGCTGAAGGTGATGTGGTTGTCCTGGGATTTGTTCTGCAGGCTGATGGCGTTGCTGTTCTCGTCGAAGGCGTCGGTGTCCAGCCGCACGTGGGCGAGGTTGGCGAAGGGTTCGAGCAGCGCATTGCCCATTTCGATGGAGTAGCCCAGTTCGCCGAAGACCTGATTGGTCGCTGCTTTGTAGTCTTCCTTGAAGTGTTCGGACGAGCCCGGCAGGTCCAGCGTGCGCTTGGCGGTCAGTTCATGCCAGGTGCGTACCGCGCCGAGGCGCAGGCCCAGTTGGCCCCATTTCGCGCCGCCATAAACGCCCAGGTGGTAGTTGTCGCTGTCGGTGGAACCGGACGCATGGCGCAGGTCGAAGCTGCTGTTGCTGAAGCCTGCCAGCGCGCCTATGCGCCAAGTGTCGTCGAGCGGTACGTCGGCGCCGAACAACAGGCCGCTGGTGCGGGTTTCCAGGCCCGAGGCGTCGCGGCTGCTGTCGGTCTGGCCGGTCGCGCCGATGGCTTGTGTCCACACCACGCCACGCGAGGCATCACCGGCCAGGGTTTGTGTTGTGCTGCCGAATGACTGTGCGGATTGCGCTTGTTGCATGCGATCGTTCATGGCATTGCGCACCAGCCGGCTGTCTTCGATCAGCGCAGATTGAGTCGATGCGTGCAGCTCGTTGGACAGCGCCTTGAAGGTCGCCTGTGCGGTTGCTGCGTCGTCCTGCACCACCTGACGCCATAGCGCATTGCCTGCGCCCGCGCTGTCGAGCCCCTGAGCGACGGCGCTGGCATTGCGCGTGGTCGCCAGGCTGGCGAAGGTTTGTGCGTTGCGATCCAGCGTCAGCCCTACGTCGGTCGCGGTGTAGTTCAGCGTCGGGGTAAGGAACGCGAAGTTGGTTTGCACGGCGGCAAATGCACCGCTCACGCCACCGGCTGCGGAAATGATCGAGTAACGGCTGGCGGCCAGCCAGTTACCGCCTTCGACCAGCGACAGCGTGCTGTTATTGATCGTCGCGCGGCCGCTGGCGACGATGCGGTCGGCATTGCCATTGGCGTCCGATTCCACTTGATAAACCGAACCCTGAGCCAGGTTGACGTCACCATTGACGTTCAGCTGCCCGACTGAATTACCCGGTGCGACCACGCCGCCCTGAGCGACGTTGATGCCGCCAACGGTGCCGTTGCCACCCAGCGTCGCGCCTTGCTGCACGCTGACGATGGAGTTGCCGAGGTTGCCATTCACTGCGAGGCGACCGGCCTGCACGGTGGTCGCGCCGGACAGGCTGCTGTTGCCGGTCAGGTTCAGTGAACCGCCGCCGCGTTTGATCAACGCGCCGTTGCCGGTCAGGGTGTTGGCGAGGGTGTCGTTGGTGGACTGATCGACCACCAGCGTTGCGTTGTCGGTGATCGTGCCGCTGCCGAAGGCCTGGGCATGACCGGTCAAGGTGCCGCCGTTGATCACGGTGCCGCCCGAGTAGGTGTTGTTGCCTGTCAGTATCAGGTTGCCGGTGCCGTTTTTGATCAGTGCGCCACTGCCGCTGATGTCGTTGCGCCAGGCGTCGATGGCGTTATAGCCGCCGAGGCTGGCGTTCATGTTGACGGTGACGTTGGAATTGAACGCGCCGTAGCCATCTCCTGCGGCATACAGGTTCAAGCGACCGTAGCCACCTGACTGGTCGATTACCGCGTAGCCCGAAGATATTTCAGTGGTCCCCAGAACCTCGCGGCGTTGGCTGGCGTCGAGGTATGGAAAGCGGGTTTCCAGCAGCACTTCTGCGTTGGTCGGCACCACCGGAGCCAGGTTGGTGGGGCCGACCGGATCGAAACCGTAGGTCATGCGTGAGGTATACAGCGCTTTGTCCTGGGCATGCTGGGAAGTGCGGTCAGTGGCCGGGTCAATGCTCGCTATGCAGTTGTTGATGTTGCCACCGCATTGCGCCGTGAAGTAAGTCAGTGCCTGGGCGCGGGCGTCGGCGCGCAACTGTGCGTTGGCTGAATTGGACAGGTTGTCGATGGCGAAATAGGTCGCCGTGATACGCCCGCCGATCACGTCGAGGGGCGAGTGCATGCCTGCTTCGATGCGGTTGTCGCCAATCTCCGAAGCACGCAGCATCAACTCGCTGAACCGCTCTGGGATTGCATAGGCCAAGGCGTAGGCAGACAGGTAGGCAGCATTGGTATGGCCGCTGGGGAACCCCGAGTCACTGGCCGGCGTGGTGCTTTCGGCCGGGCGCAAAGACGGCGCGACGACGAATGCCAGGTTTTGTCCGTCGAGGCTCTGCCGCCATGGCCGTGGATACAGATAGTGGGACTTGGCCGGGGTCGTGGAGGCGTCATTGCGCACGGCGCCGACCAGATCGACCACTTTGCCCAGCGCTGAAGACGAACTGCCTGCGCCATTGCCCTTGTCGTCGTACTTGACGGTTTTGTTGCTGTCGTCAAATTGCGTGATGGTAGTGAAGGCCCCCGCGCCTGCTTTATAGGCATCACTCAATGAGCCCAGACCGCTGATGGCGCTGTAGCTCTGATCGCGACGGTCATCGAAGTAAGCGGCGGTTTCCTGGGCAAGCGTGCGCGAGTTGGCACGGTCAACGACAATTTGCAGGTTGCGTCGGAGCAGGCTCTGCCCCAGCGCAGTCGGTGTGCCAGTATCCCAGGTCGCGCCGGTCGTCCACAGCGTGTTGAACCCGGAAAGCAGATCGACCCCGTTGATCCGGTTGTCATTTGCACGGCTCGCTGCCTGTACCGATACCGCAAGCAGTGAAAGTATCAACGACGACATCATTACGTGGGCAACCGGTTTATTACATCGCATGGCGAGCGCCTGTACTCAATCTGGATAAGGCGCCGACCCTAGCAAGGCGTTCTTACACTTGGATGTATCTGCCGTGACACATTTATGTGGGCGAGTGCGCTCAAAAAATCCTCAGGAAGCATTCAGAACTATCGATATTCCTCAACGGTATTTAAATTCTCTTTCTTATATCTATACAGTTCCGCCTTTCAGTCACACTGTTCTGGAGTCGGAGTTCTCATGCCAGCAGCCTCCCTCGCTTCATCGTCCGCTCAATCTGCTTCGCAATCGTTCGACGTGCGTCCATTCACCGGAAAGGTGGGCGCGGAAATCGTCGGGCTGGATCTGTCCAGGCCGTTGAATGACGCGGATTTCACGCGAGTGCATCAGGCGCATCTGGATCACCACGTCGTGGTGTTCCGCGATCAGCAGATCACGCCACAGCAGCAAGTCGATTTCAGCCGTCGTTTTGGTGTGTTGCAGATCCATGTGCTCAAGCAGTTTCTGCTGGCCAACCATCCGGAAATCCTGATCGTCTCCAACATTGTCGAGAACGAGAAGCCTGTGGGGCTGGGCGATGCCGGTAAATACTGGCATTCGGACCTGTCTTACAAAGAGCTGCCAAGCCTGGGTTCGATGCTTTACGCACAAGAGTTGCCGAGCGAAGGTGGCGACACGCTGTTCGCCGACATGCATCAGGCGTGGGACACCTTGCCGCAACACCTGCGTGATGCCGTCGAAGGGCGCTCGGCGGTTCACAGCTACACTGCGCGCTACGCCGAGGGCCATAACGCCGCCAACTGGCGTCCGACCCTGACCGCCGAGCAACTGGCCCAAGTGGTCGAAGTCAGCCACCCGATTGTTCGCTCGCATCCTGAAACCGGTCGCAAGGCGTTGTTTGTCAGCGAAGGTTTCACCACCCGGATTCTTGACCTGCCGGAAGACGAGAGCCGCCAGATTCTCAACGAGATCTACGCCCACAGCGTGAAGCCCGAGCATATTTACCGGCACCAATGGCAAGCCAACGACATGGTGTTCTGGGACAACCGTTCCCTGATTCACCTGGCTGCCGGCTGCCCGGCCCATCTGCGACGCAAACTGCATCGCACGACCATTCAAGGCACCGCGCCATTTTGATTCAGGAGAGCCGTTCATGAATGCTGTCGCGCAAGGCCACACGGCCAGCACGAGCGCCCAACCGCAACCGACTGTTCAGCACACCACTGAAGCCTTGTTGCAAGTTCGCGGTGTAAGCCTTGAATACCGCACGCCAGAGCGCGTGGTCCGGGCGACGCATCAGGTCAGTTTCGAGGTCGACCCGGCCGATCGTTTTGTGCTGCTCGGCCCATCCGGTTGCGGCAAGTCCACATTGCTCAAAGCCGTAGCCGGGTTCATCCGGCCCAGCGAGGGCGAGATTCGTCTGGCAGGTCATCAGGTCACCGAACCTGGCCCGGACCGCATCGTGGTGTTTCAGGAATTCGACCAGTTACCGCCGTGGAAAACCGTGATCGAGAACGTCATGTTTCCGCTGCTGGCGTCACGCACCCTGAAGCGTCCCGAGGCGCTGGAGCGCGCTCGTTATTACCTGGAAAAAGTCGGCCTCAGCGCGTTTGCCGAAGCCTATCCGCATACCTTGTCCGGAGGCATGAAAGCCCGCGTGGCGATTGCCCGCGCCCTGGCCATGCAGCCGAAAATTCTCCTGATGGACGAGCCGTTCGCCGCGCTCGATGCACTGACCCGGCGCAAGATGCAGGAAGAACTGCTGGAGCTGTGGGACGAGGTGCGTTTCACGCTGCTGTTCGTTACCCATTCCATTGAAGAAGCGCTGGTGGTGGGCAACCGCATCCTGCTGTTGTCACCGCATCCGGGCCGTGTGCGAGCGGAAATCAACAGCCATCAATACGACCTGAAAAGCCTCGGCGGCGTTGGTTTCCAGCAAACCGCGCAGCGTATTCATCGTTTGTTGTTCGATGAGGGCGAGGCCGGGCCAGTGGAGCAGGATCTGAATTTTCAGGACATCCGGATTGCTTACTAGACGACTGCCTTGATCGTTCCCACGCTCCGCGTGGTAATGCCTTTCAGGACGCTCCGCGTCCTATCTACACGATTACCGGGAAACCCGAACCATGAGCCTCGCACCTCCCGCTCGCGAAGAATATGAAATCACGCTGGAGCCTTTCACTCAGGAAGACCTGGCCCGCGATCTGCCTCTGGCACAGCGCATCTGGCAACTGGGCTGGGTGCGCAAATGCGTCATCATGATCGCTCTGGCGGTGATCTGGGAACTGGCTGCACGTCTGCAGAACAACGACCTGCTGTTGCCGAGCTTTCTGCAAACGGCGGCCGCCTTTTATGACGGGCTGATCTCCGGCGAGCTTCCAGGCAAGGTGTGGATTTCCCTGACCGTACTGATTCAGGGCTACCTGATCGGCATCGTGCTGGCGTTCGCCCTGACCACCCTGGCAGTGTCCACCCAACTGGGCCGCGACCTGCTCGGCACGCTGACTGCGATGTTCAATCCGCTGCCGGCCATTGCCCTGTTGCCGCTGGCGCTGCTGTGGTTCGGGCTGGGCCAGAACAGCCTGATCTTCGTGCTGGTGCATTCGGTACTGTGGGCGCTGGCGCTCAATACCTACGCAGGTTTTCTCGGCGTTTCGGAAACCCAGCGTATGGCCGGGCGCAACTATGGCCTTAAGGGCTTGCGCTTTGTCTGGCACATCCTGATTCCCGCTGCGCTGCCGTCGATCCTTGCCGGCTTGAAAATCGGCTGGGCTTTCGCCTGGCGCACGCTGATCGCCGCCGAGCTGGTGTTTGGTGCGTCGTCCGGCAAGGGCGGGTTGGGCTGGTACATCTTCCAGAATCGTAACGAGCTGTATACCGACAAGGTTTTTGCAGGTCTGGCGGCAGTCATTCTCATCGGCCTGCTGGTCGAGAACCTGCTGTTCGCCAATATCGAGCGCCTGACCGTCAAGCGCTGGGGCATGCAGCGTTGAAGTACCGTCTTTTTTTGAATAATCAGGGTGGGAACCACATGACAACAACATTTCATCGTCCGGCGCTGACTGTATTGGCGGCGACACTTGGCCTGTTCGGTGCCCTGCTCAGCAGCGGCGTGCAGGCGGAAGGCAAGATCAGCATTGCTCAGCAATTCGGTATCGGCTACCTGATCCTCGACGTGGTGCGCGATCAGAAACTGATCGAGAAACATGGCAAGGAACAGGGGCTGGACATCAAGGTCGACTGGAACAGCATCTCCGGTGCCACGGCGATGAACGAAGCGCTGCTGGCCGGTGCGCTGGACGTGGTGTCGGCAGGTGTGCCACCGATGCTGACCGTCTGGGATCGCACCAAGGGCAAGCAGAACGTCAAGGCCATTGCTTCGCTGGGTTCCATGCCCAACTACCTGCTGACCAACAATCCCAACGTGAAAACCATCAAGGACTTCACCGACAAGGACCGCATCGCTGTACCGGCTGCCGGTGTGGGCTTTCAGTCGCGTACTTTGCAGATCGAGACCGCCAAGGTATTCGGTAACGACAACTACAAGAAATTCGACAACATCTCGGTGAGCCTGGCGCACCCGGATGCCACCGCAGCGCTGCTGGCGGGCGGTTCGGAAATCAACTCGCACTTCTCCAGCCCGCCGTTCCAGTACCAGGCGCTGGAAAACCCCAACGTCCACAAAGTGCTCAGTTCCTATGACGTGTTGGGCGGTCAGGCGACGTTCAACGTGCTCTACACCACCGAGAAATTCCACGACGAGAACCCCAAGACCTACAAGGCGTTCTACGACGCGCTGGCCGAAGCCGAGAAGATCATCAAGGCCGACAAGCCCGCTGCCGCGCAGACCTACATCCGTGTCGAGCAATCGAAACTGCCGTTGCCGCTGGTAGAGAAAATCGTCGCTGACCCGGAAATCGACTTCACCGTCACCCCGCAGCGCACCTTCATCTACGCCGAAAAACTGCATGAACTGGGCGTACTTAAAAACAAGGCGGCGAGCTGGAAGGACTACTTCTTCGAAGAGGCGCACGGCACCGAGGGCAGTTGATCGACGCGTTTTGAAGATGACGCGGAGCGTCATGAAGGGCATTCCCACGCGGAGCGTGAGGAACGATAGAAGATCTCCCGGGCGCCTATCGTTCCTCACGCTCCAGCGTGGGAATGCCGTTCTGGACGCTCTGCGTCCTCTTCTGAACAAATCAGGTTACTTCCGCTCACGAAAAACCTGTCCTGCGGGACATTTCTTTCAGTCTTTTCTCTTTCCTGCGTATGACCTTTCCTAGAAAATCCCGGGCCCTTGTGCCTGCCAACTCTGCGCACTAGGCTGCGTCGGTCGCTGATTTTTCAGCGATCGGGTTTAGCAGCCTGTCCAGAGACACGCAGCGCAATTACCGTTTTATGGCGGCTTTGCGTGGGGCACTTTCGAGTGCGCCGGGTCTGTGTTCTCTACCGGTCTGCTAACCCGCGTCAAAGTCGCCACCTTGTTTGTTTAGCAGCGAACATCTGATGGCCCTACTTGCAGAGGCACGCATGATGATCAACTCGACCCCGTCTCCACCGCTCCCCAACTCTCTTGAAGATTCCCTGATACAGGTCAGCGAAATACTGCGCTGTGCCTCTGCCACCGCTTCTGAAACCGGTGACAACCTCGAGGGCCTGAAACGTGATCTTGCGTTCTCGGTGGTGCATCTGATCAACATGGCCAAGGCCGAGCTGGAGCGCTCGCTGGAATGTGTTCAGAGCCACTGACAGCCCCTGACGCAACCTAGCAGTTCTACGAGTAGCCGCTGCGGTCCCCGCAATGCATTGTGTGCCTGAAGAGGCCTACCTCGCCGATCAAGACCACTCCGGTTACTCACCATGCGCCAGCAAACTACCCTGTGCCGTTACCGCTACGACGCGCTTGACCGGCTTGCGGCTCGCACGCCTGTGGCAGGGACCATTGCCCGCTCGTTCTATCAGTCCGACACCCTGGTCAGCGAGATTCAGGGGGCAGAACACGTTCGGTTCCTGCATCGCGACCGTCAGTTGCTGGCCACGCAGTCAGCGCTCGCTACGCTGTTGATCGGCTCGGACCAACAGCACAGCGTGCTCCACACCGTATCGGCCGGCTTGTCTGACCCTATCGCCTACACCCCCTACGGGCATCGGCAAGCGTTGAGCCAGCTGCCAGGCTTCAACGATGAGCGACCCGACCCATTGACCGGTCATTATCTGTTGGGCAATGGTTATCGCGCCTACAACCCCGTTCTGATGCGCTTCAACAGCCCGGACAGCCTGAGCCCGTTTGGCAAGGGCGGTATGAATGCCTATGCGTACTGCGCGGGTGATCCGGTTAATCGGTCTGATCCGACCGGGCATAAGATAGATGAGAGTCAGATACTTTCATTTGTGTGGATAGGGCTCGGTTTGTTCGGTGCTTACCTGGGTGTAAAGGCGGCTGTTCCTGCGATAAAGGCTGTCGCCAAGGGCAATGCTCCGCTATCAACGAAACTGACAGCTTCCTCGGCACTCGGCCAGATCGCAGCGAGCACCGTGTTTACCGTAAGCCGTGTAATCAACGCGGTCGACCCTGACGGCCCTGCCAAGGATGTTTTGCTCGCGACTGCAATAGGCATGGTGATTCCAGTGCTGGCCGTTCGGACATTCAACCCGCGCATCAAGCGTTGGGAGGATGCAGGGGCAGATATAAAACTGCTCAATGATAGGCGTTCAAGTTTAAAAAGTGAGTTCGCTGATACCGCTAGCGCCATTCGAGAAACACGCCCTTGGGGTGATCCGGCAGACGAATTGAGTCGCATGATGTACTGATACATTTATCTGTACATGATTTCTCCAGCCTGATTCACCTGAACGCTTACTCCATCATCAAGGATCGATCATGGCTCTCCTCTGCACGTACACCTACGACCCGCTGGACCGTGTCTCCACATTGAACCCGCTGGCTCAGGTCCTCTCCAGTCGGTTCTATAACGGCGAGCAACTGATGACCGAGTTACTGGGCGACAGGCAACGGACCTGTATCCGCGCAGGCGGCCAGTTACTGGCGCAGCAGAGTCGCGAGGGCGAAGAGGTCATGACGACGATGGTCGCCAGTGACCTGCACAACAGCGTTCTGCACGCGAGCGAAGACGGGAGGCAGGTTGATATCGCGTATACGCCGTTCGGGCATCGTCAAGCCGAGCAGACATTCGCAGCACTACCCGGTTTCAACGGCGAGCAGCCTGACCTGGTAACCGGCCATTACCTGCTCGGCAATGGCTATCGCGCCTACAACCCGGTGCTGATGCGCTTTAACAGCCCGGACAGTTTTAGCCCGTTTGGTGACGGTGGGTTGAATGCGTATGCGTATGGGCTAAACAATCCGATCAAATACATAGACCCGACCGGGCATTTTTCGTCTTTCTTAAGTGGGGTTTTGGCGGCTGGGTTATTGCTCACTGGAGGTGGGTCAATTTATGTGTCTACGCACGTAAAAGAATCGAATCCAACGCTCAGTGGGGTGCTTATGGGCGTGGGCAGTGTGTTAGCTGTTGCGGGCGTTGGTTTTGCTCTGAGTTCAATTGTAAAGAAGGCTGCTGGAGTGGGGCGTTCAATCCCTAACCTGGAGAGTATCGAGCTTGCTAGCTGGGCCCATGATTTTCCAATCAGAAACTCGATAACATTGACACCTCAATCACCTTGGCAAACCGCTGCTGGGTTGCAGGCTGCACCCTTTACATTGCCACGAGCACAACTATCATCATCAAACCTTGCACCGGCAAGGTCGTCTGTTCGCAGAAGAGTTGACCCTACATACAAAAATATAAGAGAGCTTAAGTTTAAAAAGGCTTTATCTCGTGTCCACAAGATGCCAACGATTACTGAAGAGTTGCCGACTACCATTCGCCAGGGTACTGAATCGTTGGCTTAATCGATAAGCTACGCTTAATTCCGGCAGTGACGCTCAAGGCAATGTCCCCGCCGAAATTCGAACCGGCAAAACTTAAAAAATGCGCTGAGTTCCTTTAGGCCAATCACTCATTTGAAGGTCTTTCTTGTCTACCCACTTTCTGCCCAGTTAATGAACCCTCCCTCTCGCGCACAGTCGCATAGTCACGCTATTCTCTCGCCCTATCGCGCCCACATCCGGCAGCCGCACAAGGAGTCTGCATGCCCGTTCTTCCTTCTAGACTGGTTACATTCGGTCTCGCTGCTGCCTTGGCGATGTTAACGGGGTGTGGCGAGGAAAAACCGGCGGCGCCCGAACTGCCCAGGGTTTATGTGCAAACGGTAAAAAGTGCCGACTTCGCCGCCAGTGTCGCCCTGACCGGTGATGTTCAGGCGCGGGTGCAGACCCGGCTTTCATTCCGGGTCAATGGCAAGATCATTCAGCGTAATGTCGATGTGGGCGACCGGGTCACTGCCCGGCAGGTGCTGGCCCGGCTTGATCCGAAGGATTTGCAGATCAATGTCGATTCGGCCGCAGCCTCTGTGGCCGCCGAGCAGGCCCGCGTGAATCAGGCCCGCGCCGCTTTTGTCCGGCAACAAAAGCTGTTGCCCAAAGGCTATACCAGCCGTAGTGAATATGACTCGGCCCAGGCCGCCTTGCGCGGCAGCGAAAGCTCGTTGAAGGCTGCGCAAGCGCAACTGGCCAATGCCCGTGAGCAATTGGGGTATACCGCACTGGTCGCGGATGCGCCGGGTGTGATCACCGCGCGTCAGGCTGAAGTCGGGCAGGTGGTGCAGGCCACGATGCCGATTTTCGATCTGGCACGCGACGGTGATCGGGATGCGGTGTTCAATGTCTACGAGTCCCTGTTCGTTCAGCCGCCGACCAATCAGCCTGTGCAGGTCACGCTGCTCGACAACCCGGACATCAAGGTCAGCGGCAAAGTACGCGAAGTGACCCCGGCAGTCTCGGCGCAAACCGGCACTTTACAGGTCAAGATCGCGCTCGATCCGCTGCCTGAAGGCATGGACCTGGGCTCGGTAGTCAGCGTGGCGCTGAGCGCACCGGCCAATGCCAGTGTCGAGCTGCCTTGGGCGGCGCTGACCAAGGACCTTGGCGAGCAGTTGGGCAAGCCTGCCGTGTGGGTGGTGGACGAGCAGGGCAAAGTCAATTTGCGCAGGGTCACCGTTACTCGTTATCTGACTGCCAAAGTCATCATCGGCGACGGGCTTAAAAGTGGAGAGAAAGTCGTGGTGGCAGGCGGACAGTTGTTACACCCGGACATGCAGGTCGAGATTGCCGAACAGCCCAAACAGCAGAACGCGCAGGTGCAGCCATGAAGCGTTTGTCGTCATGCCTGTTGCTGGGTGGCCTTCTGTCCAGTGGCTTTCTGTTGAGTGGCTGCGGCAAGGACGAGGCCCCTCCGGAGCCGGTGCGTCCTGTCGTGTTCGTCGAAGCCAGGCCTGAGTCAAATCAGGATTTCGGGCGTTTTGCCGGCAATATTCAGGCGCGTTATCAGAGCGTGTTGGGTTTTCGTGTGGCGGGACGTATTGCCCGGCGCAACGTCGACGTAGGCGCTGAAGTGAAGAAAGGCGATTTGCTCGCCACCCTTGATCCGACCGATCAGCAGAATACAGTGCGTGCCCGGCAGGGCGACCTGGCCAATGTGCAGGCGCAGTTGATCAACGCTCAGGCCAATGCTCGCCGCCAGCAGGAACTGTTTGATCGCGGTGTGGGTGCCCAGGCGCAACTGGACATCGCCCTGACCGATCTGAAGACCGCCCGCTCGTCGCAGGAACAGGCCAAAGCCGCTGCACAACAGGCCCGCGATCAATTGAGCTACAGCGAGCTGCGCAGTGATCACGATGCTGTGGTCACTGAATGGAAAGTTGAAGCCGGTCAGGTTGTTACGGCCGGGCAGGAAGTCGTGACCCTGGCGCGGCCGGACATCAAGGAAGCGGTGATCGACCTCCCTGACACACTGGCCGACCAGCTGCCGTCCGACGTGGTATTCACCGTCGCCAGTCAGTTGAACCCGGAAGTGAACACCACCGCCACCATTCGTGAAATCGAACCTCAGGCCGACCGTACCACACGTACCCGCCGTGCACGTCTGACGCTGGCGCAAACGCCAGCGGCCTTCCGGCTGGGCACGGCCATCAGCGTGACGCTCAGCTCGACCATCACGCCGCGCATGCGTTTGCCGATCAATGCCTTGCAGCAGGCCGATGGCAAAAGCCAGATATGGATCGTCGACCCGCAAAACCAGACGGTGAACCCGAGGGCTGTGAACATTGTCAGCCGTGACAGCAACAGTTTCGTGCTGGCCGACGGCGTCAAGGCAGGTGAAAAAGTGGTAAGCGCGGGCGTCAACAGCCTCAAGCCGGGCCAGAAAGTCAAAGTCGATGAGGAAAGCCCGCGATGAAAGGGAATTTCAATTTATCCGAGTGGGCCATCAAGCATCAGTCGTTCGTCTGGTACCTGATGTTTGTCGCGCTGCTGATGGGCGTGTTTTCCTACATGAAGCTTGGGCGCGAGGAAGATCCGTCCTTCACCATCAAGACCATGATTATCCAGACCCGCTGGCCGGGCGCGACGGTGGATGAGACTCTCGAGCAAGTCACCGACCGCATCGAGAAGAAGCTCGAAGAGCTGGACTCGCTGGACTACGTGAAGAGCTATACCCGACCGGGCGAGTCCACGGTCTTCGTGTACCTGCGTGACACCACCAGCGCCAAGGCGATACCGGAAATCTGGTATCAGGTGCGCAAGAAAGTCGATGACATCCGTGGCCAGTTCCCGCAGGGGCTGCAAGGCCCGTCGTTCAACGACGAGTTCGGCGATGTGTACGGCTCGATCTATGCGTTTACCGCAGACGGTTTCTCGATGCGTCAGTTGCGTGACTACGTCGAGAAGGTCCGCGCCGACATCCGCGACGTGCCCGGGCTGGGCAAGGTCGAGATGATCGGTCAGCAGGACGAGGTGGTGTACCTGAACTTCTCGACACGCAAGCTCGCAGCATTGGGCATCGACCAGAGCCAGGTGGTGCAAAGCCTGCAATCGCAGAACGCGGTGACGCCTGCCGGGGTGATAGAAGCCGGGCCGGAGCGGATCTCGGTGCGTACCTCCGGCCAGTTCGCGTCCGAGAAGGATCTGGCTGCAGTCAATCTGCGCATCAATGACCGTTTTTATCGTCTGAGCGACATTGCTGACATAACCCGTGGCTACACCGATCCGCCCAAGCCGCTGTTCCGCTTCGACGGCAAACCGGCGATAGGCCTGGCCATCGCGATGCAGAAGGGCGGCAACATCCAGTCCTTCGGCAAGGCGCTGCACGAACGTATGGACGCTACAACAGCGGAGCTGCCAGTCGGCATTGGCGTGCACAAGGTGTCGGATCAGGCCGAGGTGGTGAACAAGGCTGTGGGCGGCTTCACCAGCGCGTTGTTCGAGGCAGTGATTATCGTGCTGTTGGTCAGCTTCGTCAGCCTCGGGTTTCGCGCAGGGTTGGTGGTCGCGTGTTCGATTCCGCTGGTGTTGGCGATGGTGTTCGTGTTCATGGAATACAGCGGCATCACCATGCAACGGATTTCCCTCGGCGCGCTGATCATCGCCCTCGGCCTGCTGGTGGACGACGCCATGATTACCGTGGAAATGATGGTCACACGTTTGGAAATGGGTGAATCCAAGGAGCAGGCCGCGACGTACGCCTATACCTCGACAGCGTTCCCGATGCTCACCGGTACGCTGGTGACCGTGGCCGGCTTTGTGCCGATCGGGCTGAACAACAGCTCTGCGGGGGAATACACATTCACGCTGTTTGCCGTGATTGCCGTGGCGATGCTGGTGTCGTGGCTGGTCGCCGTTCTGTTCGCACCGGTGATCGGCGTGCACATTCTGAGCGCCAACATCAAACCGAAATCCGAAGAGCCGGGCCGCATCGGCCGGGCATTCAACGGCAGCATGCTCTGGGCCATGCGCCATCGCTGGCTGGCGATTGCCATCACGGTAGGGTTGTTCGCCGCGTCGCTGTTCTCCATGCAGTTCGTGCAGAATCAGTTCTTCCCGTCTTCGGACCGCCCGGAAATTCTGGTCGACCTGAACCTGCCGCAGAACGCCTCAATCAACGAAACGCGCAAGGTGGTGGATCGTTTTGAAGCGAGCCTCAAGGACGATCCGGACATCGAGCGCTGGAGCACCTACATCGGCCAGGGCGCGTTGCGTTTCTACCTGCCACTCGATCAGCAGCTGGAAAATCCGTTCTACGCCCAGCTGGTGATTGTCAGCAAAGGCCTGGAGGAGCGGAGCGCGTTGACTGCCCGTCTGCAAAAACGCTTGCGTGATGACTTCGTCGGCATCGGTTCGTATGTGCAGGCGCTGGAGATGGGCCCTCCGGTGGGTCGTCCGTTGCAGTATCGCGTCAGCGGCGAGAACATCGACAAGGTGCGCCAGCACGCCATCGAGCTGGCCAAACTGCTCGATCACAACTCGCATGTGGGCGAAGTGATCTACGACTGGAACGAGCCGGGCAAGGTGCTGCGCATCGATATCAATCAGGACAAGGCCCGGCAGTTGGGCCTGTCGTCGGAAGACGTCGCCAAGCTGATGAACAGCGTGGTCAGCGGTTCAACCGTGACCCAGGTGCGTGATGATATCTATCTGATCAATGTGATCGGACGTGCTGAAGACGCAGAACGCGGCACGCCGGAAACCCTGCAGAACCTGCAAATCGTGACCCAGACTGGAACATCCATTCCGCTGCTGGCGTTCGCCACCGTTGGTTACGAGCTGGAGCAGCCGTTGGTCTGGCGCCGCGATCGCATGCCGACCATCACCGTCAAGGGCGCGGTACGGGACGCGATTCAGCCAACTGATCTGGTCAAACAGCTGCAACCTGAAATCGACAAGTTCGCCGCTGGTCTGCCGGTCGGCTACAAGGTTGCAACGGGCGGCACGGTCGAAGAAAGCAGCAAGGCGCAGGGGCCGATTGCCAGCGTTGCGCCCCTGATGCTGTTCCTCATGGCGACGTTCCTGATGATTCAGTTGCACAGCATTCAGAAGATGTTTCTGGTGGCCAGTGTCGCGCCTCTGGGGCTAATCGGTGTGGTGCTGGCGCTGATCCCGACGGGGACGCCACTGGGGTTCGTGGCGATTCTCGGGGTGCTGGCGCTGATCGGCATCATCATCCGCAACTCGGTGATTCTGGTGACCCAGATCGATGCCTATGAGCGCAGTGGGTATCTGCCTTGGGACGCTGTGGTCGAAGCCACCGAGCATCGCCGTCGTCCGATTTTGCTGACCGCGGCCGCGGCGAGCCTGGGCATGATCCCCATTGCGCGGGAAGTGTTCTGGGGCCCGATGGCCTACGCCATGATCGGTGGCATCATCATCGCCACGTTGCTGACCCTGCTGTTCCTGCCTGCGTTGTACGTGGCCTGGTACCGCATCAAGGAACCAACCGACGAACAGCGTCGCGAAGCGGCTGACAAGGGTGACGGCGAGCACGCACAGCCAGCGCATTGAGGTCGGCGTGCCCTGCCGCCTGTAACGCGGGGCAGGGCTGACGACCCGGCAATCAGTCGGTCTCGCCTGCGTCCTTGACGTCGATCGTGGACAGGCTGAGGTTGGCGAACCGTACCGGGCCGAACGGCGAGGCCTTTGTCAGGCCTGAAGGCGAAAAGCTGGAGGTCTCCGCCGGGGCAGATATATTCAAGAAGCATTTCTTGAGCTGCACCTGGAAATCGAAGTCGCCAGAATAATGCACCCATTCCTGAGTTGCGAAGTTTACGACCTGCGTCAGATTAATCTCATCCTTAATGTTGTAGCCACCCACGACCACGACGAAGAACACGTCGTCTACATCCTCTGCGTTAAGAACGTCGAACTCGAGATGCAGACGCTGGGCGGGCAGTTCAATAATAGACTGGCTTACGGTCACGCCCGTATTCAGCTTGATGCTTTGACCTTCGCCTTCCATGGGCTTGAAGTCTGGCTCAAAGCCCACTGGGGCTGTCCAGTGAGTAAGATTGTCGCTGAAATCGCCATTTTCCAGATATTCGTTCGCCATGATCAGTTCCTTTGATCGATTCGGATGGATGCAAGCCGCCTGTTTAAGTGGCTGAATCTATCCTAAGACGCACAGGTTGCTGAGCGATACTGTCAGAAGTACCAGCACACGAACTGCACAGCGCCGCACATCACTGCCGCCGCCAGACACTCGCCAACCAAGGCTGCTGCTCTCTCGGCAACCCGGCGGGGCGGTAGTAGTGTTCCAGCTCGCTAAACCCGGCTTCGGTCAGCAGTTCGCGCCATGTTTCGAGGTCGTGGTACGCGCCGTAACGCTCGCCGTTCCAGCCTTCCTGATTCTCACCACGCGGGTTGGAGCTGAACAGCACGCCGCCCGGTTTGAGTGTGGCATACAGTTCGCGCAGCACGCGTGGCAGTTCCTGTCTTGGGATGTGGAAAAGCACTGCGTTGGCGAAGAGGCCATCGAAGCGGCCTTGCGGCAGGTCGAGTTCGAGGAAGTTCTGCTGTAGCACTTCGCAACCGGTCTCGGCGCGTGCCATTTCGGCGAAACGTTCTGAGCCGTCTAGCCCGACCGCAACATGGCCCATCGCTGTGAACGTCTTCAAATCACGCCCCGGCCCGCAGCCGAAGTCGAGAATCTGCCACGGTGCCGGGCCTTCGATATGCCGCAACAGGGCATCGATATTCTGGCTGACGTCGTGGTCGCGTGTGCCTTCGCGAAATTCGTCGGCCACGCTGTTGTAATGGCTGACGGTGGTCGAGGTAATCTGCGCAAGCGTCTGAGGGTCGAGTTTCATCAGGGGCGGTCCGGTAAAGGAAGACCGCCAATATACCCTCGCTGCGTTGCGGCTGCTCAGCGCCTGTCGAAGCTGCGCGCCAGCCGGTCACCGCCCAGTTGCACCAGCGCTACGACCGCCACCAGCAAGACGATCACGGTCAGCATCACCTGCGTATCGAAGCGCTGATAGCCGTAGCGATAGGCAATGTCGCCCAGCCCGCCTGCGCCGATGGCACCGGCCATGGCTGATGAGTTGATCATCGTCACCAGCGTGATGGTAAAGCCGCCGACGATGCCGGGGCGCGCTTCTGGCAGCAATACGTGCCAGATGATGTGCCAGCGCCGACAGCCCATCGCTTGCGCCGCTTCGACCAGGCCGTGATCGACCTCGCGCAGGCTCACTTCGGCGATCCGTGCAAAGAACGGCGTGGCAGCAATGGTCAGCGGCACAACGGCTGCCCAGACACCATACGTGGTGCCGACGATCATCCGCGTGAACGGGATCAGCGCGACCATCAGAATCAGGAAGGGAATAGAGCGAAACAGGTTCACGAAGGCACCCAGCACGCGGTTGATCCCCGGTGCCTCATAGATGCCGCCTTTGGAACTGGTGACCAGAATCACCGCCAGCGGGATGCCCAGCAGCAGTGCGATCAATGACGACACACCGACCATCAGAAACGTGTCGAGGGTGCCTTGCAGCAAACGATCAACCCACATAACCCAATACCTCCGCGCGTGGCGCCAGTTGACGGGCGCGTGCCAGCAACTCGTCGCGTGTATGCACTGAGCCGGCGACCGACAGAATCAAGTGGCCGATGGCCCGCTCCTGAATGCGCTCGACCCCGCCCTGCAGCAATTGCACCTTGCCGCCCAGCGCGGCAAACAGCGCGGCCAGATCAGGCCCCTGGTCACTGGCACCGGTAAAATGCACATCCAGTAACAGAGCTGCATCAGGCCGTTGCGGCTGATCGCTCAGACGCTCGGCCCACTCCTTCGGCAGCCCGGTTTGCAGCGGTGCCAGCAGGGTTTTGCTGACGTCGTGCTGTGGGTCGCCAAACACTTGCCAGACCGGCCCTTGCTCGACTATCCGGCCTTGCTCCAGCACCACAACGCGGTGGCAGATATCACGAATAACCGCCATTTCATGGGTGATCAGCACGATGGTCAGGCCCAGGCGCTGATTGATTTCGCGCAACAGGCCCAAGATCGACTGAGTGGTTTCCGGGTCCAGTGCTGAAGTGGCCTCGTCGCACAACAGGATTGCGGGATCATGCACCAGTGCGCGGGCAATGCCGACGCGCTGTTTCTGCCCGCCGGACAGTTGCGCGGGGTATGCGTTGTGCTTGTCCTGCAAACCCACCAGTTCCAGCAACTGCGCGACCTTGCGCGCGCGTTGCTCCCTGGGCACGCCTGCGACCTTGAGCGGCAGCTCGACGTTCTGCCAGACGGTCTTGGCCGACATCAGGTTGAAGTGCTGGAAGATCATGCCGATGCGTCGGCGCAGCTCCACCAGTTTGTCTTCGTCGAACTCGCCGATGTCCACCTGATCGATCAGCACCCGGCCGCTGCTGGGTTGTTCCAGGCGATTGATGGTGCGGATCAGCGAGGACTTGCCTGCGCCGCTGCGGCCGATAATGCCGAAGATCTCGCCGCGCTGGACAGCCAGGTCGATATTGCCCAGCGCTTCAACGGGGCCTTGCTTGCCGTGATAGGTCTTGCCCAGGTTGATGAACCGCACATGGGCGCGATTCAGCTCCGGGTGCAGCTCGGCCTGTTGCGCCAGTGTGCTTGCGATCGGGGTATCGAGTGGCAGTTGGCGTTGCGCGGTTGCGGTCATTCTTTCCATCCCGCCTGGTAAAGCTTGCCGTTGACCTTGTCGAGCGAAGCGCGGACGACGGGCGAGTGCTGGTAGATATCGACGAATTTCGCCAGACGCGGGTCGTCCTTGTGGTCAGGTTTGATCACGAACTGAATGACGTATTCCGGGTGGTCCAGGCCATCGAACAGGATGGCCGAGTCGGCGGGAAAGGTTTTGGCCAGACGGATATAGGCAGGGTAGCCCTGCACCAGATCGGCGTCATCGTAGGCGCGCACCAGCTGCACGGCTTCAACCTGAATGATCTTGAGCTTTTTCGGGTTGGCGGTGATGTCTTCCTCGGTCGCCTTGTAGCCGACGCCTTGCTTGAGCGTGATCAGCCCGGCCTTGGCCAGCAGTTGCAGGCCGCGTCCACTGTTGATCGGGTCATTGGCGATGGCCACGGTTGCACCAGTCGGCAGCTCATCGAAGCTTTTGTACTTTTTCGAGTACAGACCCACGTTGTTGATGATTCCTGGCGCGTAGGGCACCAGGCCGAAACCGGCGGCTTCATTGGCGTTGGTCAGGAAAGGGATGTGCTGGAAGTAGTTCACGTCGATATCGCCTGCGGCGAGGGTGACGTTGGGGGCGATCCAGTCGGTGAATTCGACCAGCTCGACTTTCAGGCCCTGCTTGCCAGCTTCTTCGACAGCGGCTTCAAGCGGTATGGCGAAGGCTGCCGTGGTGCCGACTTTCAAGGGCTTGTCGTCAGCGTAAGCGGTCAGGGTCAACAGCCCGAGGGCCAGTGCAGCGAGGGTTTTGCTCATGGTGCGGTCCTTTAAGAAATTATTGCTCCTGCGTTCTGCACAAAGTCCTGAGATTCCTTGAATATGGAGCTTTGTGGGAGCGGACTTGTCCGCGAAGACGGTATCTCAGTAGATGCATTTTCAGAGAATATACCGGCCCTTTCGCGGACAAGTCCGCTCCCACGGCCTTCGGCCAGAATCAAGAGCAGACTTATGTATAACGCCGAGCATTCTGCGTGGTAATGCCGTTCTGGACGCTCTGCGTCCGTTTGAAAATCAAATACGCCGGTGTGCCGCTCCCGCGTGCCGTTCCGGCAATCGATCCGTACCTTCCGGAAACAGTTTTTTGCGCAGGCTGCCGTCTTCGTAAGCGGTCTTGTAGGACCCGCGGCGTTGCAACTCCGGGATCACCAGATCGATGAAGTCCTCGTAACTCTCTGGCGTGACGATGCGGGTCAGGTTGAAACCGTCCAGGCCGGTTTCTGCAATCCACGATTCCAGCTCATCAGCGACCTGTTCAGGCGAGCCGACCAGGGTGATATAACGGCCGCCCAGCGCGTGCTGATCGAGCAGTTTCTGGCGGGTCCAGTCGTTGTTTTTCAGGTTTCTGGTCGCGGACTGAATGGCGTTGCTCTTCACGTACTGAATGGGTTCGTCCAGTTCGTACTCTGCAAAGTCGATACCGGTCGACGCCGCAAAGTGCGCCACGCCTGCTTCGGCGCTGGCATGGTGGCGGTACTCGGCGTGTTTCTCCCGAGCCAGCGCCTCGGTCGCGGCGACAATGACGTTAAGGCCCATGAACACCTTGATGTCCTCCGGGTTGCGCCCGGTCTTCACTGCGCTGGCGCGCACCTTGTCTACCTGCTCGCGGGTCGCGGTCTTGTTCTGGCCGCTGATGAACACGCATTCTGCGTTTTGCCCGGCAAATTGCAGGCCGCGCTCCGAACTGCCGGCCTGAAACAGCACTGGCGTGCGTTGCGGTGACGGCTCGCACAGGTGGTAGCCCTCGACCTGATAGAACTCGCCCTGGTGCCGTACCTTGTGCACCTTGCCCGGCTGGGCATAGACGCGCTGCTCGCGGTCATTGATGACGGCATCGTCTTCCCAGCTGCCTTCCCAGAGCTTGTAGAGCACCTCCAGGTATTCATCGGCCTGATCGTAACGGCGGTCGTGCTCGTTCTGCTCGGTGAGACCCATCGCCCGCGCCGCGCTGTCGAGGTAGCCGGTCACGATGTTCCAGCCCACCCGGCCACGGCTCAGATGATCGAGTGTCGACATGCGCCTGGCGAACAGATAGGGCGCGTCGTAGGTCAGGTTGGCCGTCAGGCCAAAGCCCAGGTGTCTGGTCACGCCAGCCATTGCCGAAACCAGCAGCAGCGGGTCGTTGACCGGTAACTGGATGGCTTCCTTGAGGGTGACGTCCACCGAGTTTTGATAGACGTCGTACACGCCCACGATGTCGGCGATGAACAAACCGTCAAACAGACCACGTTCCAGCAGTTTCGCCAGCTCGGTCCAGTATTCCAGGCTGTTGAATTGCGTTGAGGTATCACGCGGATGCGTCCACAGACCATGATTGATATGGCCGATGCAGTTCATGTTGAACGCGTTGAGGAGGATCTTTTTACGCGCCATCAGATCGTCCCCCGCAACGGAGGGTTGGTGTCGTTGAGGTAGTAATTGCCGATGGCGTGAAACTTCCAGCGCACCGGATCGTGCAGCGTATGAACGCGCGCATTGCGCCAGTGGCGATCCAGGCCGTGTTCAGCCAGTGTCGATTGACTGCCAGCCAGTTCGAACAACGTGCTGCCGGCCGCCAGGGAAATCTCCGTGCTGATGGCGCGGGCTTCGGCAACGGCTATCGAGGCGGCGGCCACGGTTTCGGCATTGCTGTCTGCCTGGGCAACGTCGAGAAACTCCCCGGCGCGCTCGAGCAGCGCTTCGGCGGCGTGCAGGCGAATACCCAGCTTGCCGAAGCTGTGCAGCGTCAGCGGGTCGTCCACGGCCTTTTCGATACCCGAGTCGATCCACGGCCGGGTGCGCGTCTGCACGAAGGTCAGGGCGTCCTCAAAGGCTGCGCGGGCGATGCCGGTGTCGATCGCGGCATGAAGAATCTGCGCCAGCGGCCCGACCGTAGTGGGGCGCTGGAAAGCGCTCTGGAACGGCACGACGTCGTTGGCGCGGACGTACACGTTGTCGAACAGCACCGAGCCGCTGCCCGTGGTGCGCTGCCCGAAACCGCTCCAGTCGTCGATGACGGTCAGGCCTTCGCTGTCATGCGCTACGAAAACCAGTTGCTGCACACCCTCGTCGTCGATCACCGAGGTGGGAATACGTTGCGCGTACAGCGCGCCGGTCGCGTAGAACTTGCGGCCATTGATGCGATAACCGTCGCCGTCACGGGTCAGGCGAGTGGTGCGGTCATGTGCCGTTTTGGTTCCCAGTTCGGCCAGCGCGTTGCCGAACCGCACGCCAGCCAGCGCCTCGGCATACAGTTGCGCCTGTTGCTGCGGGTTGCCGTTCACGCGCAGCACTTCGAGGGCATAGAAATGGTTTTGCGGAATCTGGCCCAGCGAGCCATCGGCTTCGGAAATCAGCTGGATCACCTTGGCCAGGGTAACGTTTGAAACACCCGCGCCGCCAAAGGCCTTCGGGACACTGATGCCCCACAGACCGGACTGACTGAACAGGTCGAGTTCGGCATGAGGCAAACGACGCTCGCGGTCGCGTTGTGCGCTGTCGGTCTTGAAGTGCAGGGCCAGTTCGCGGGCTGTTTGCAGGGCCTGAGCGTCACTGGTAATCAGCGCTGCGTTGTCGCGCGCCTGAAGGTTGGAACTCATCAAAGGTGTTCTCCAGTGGTCTGGTTCAGATCCAGGAATGGCGAGCAGGCAGGGTGCCGTTCAAATGCCAGGTGCCGACTGCGTGGTATTTCCAGCGCACCGGGTCGTGGAGGGTATGGACGCGTGCGTTACGCCAGTGGCGGTCGAGATTGAACTCGGCCAGGGTCGCGCGGCTGCCCGCCAGTTCGAACAGCTTTTCGCTGGCCAACAAGGAGATTTCGGTGGTCAGCACCTTGGCACGCGCCACGGCAATGGAAGCGCGCGCTGCCGAGTGCTCGTCTATGGGCGCAGCGTTGATTTCGTCGAGTTCCTGACCCGCCTTGCGCAGTAACGCTTCGGCGGCGTGCAGCTCAAGTTTCAGCTTGCCGATGTCGGCGATCACATAGAGATCGTCGCTGGCACGCTCGACATTGGCGTCGATCCACGGACGGGATTTCTCGCGAACGAACGCAATCGCATCATCAATTGCACCGCGAGCAATGCCCGCGTCTATCGCAGCCTGGATCAACTGCGATACCGCACCCTGAATATTGGGCGTCAGGGCCAGACGCCAGTTGTCGACCACCTGCCCGGCGTCGACCGCAACATTGTCGAGCAGCACGGTACCGCTTGCGGTGGTGCGCTGGCCAAAGCCCGACCAATCATCGACGATGCGCAGCCCCGGTGTGCCGCGTTTGACGAAGGCCATGATCTGCCGGCCCTGATCATCCAGCGCCTTGACCGCGACCCAATGCGCAAACAACGCGCCGGTGGAATAGAATTTTTGTCCGGTGATGGTCAGGCGGTCGCCATTGGCGGTGATCCGTGCCTTGAGTTCCAGCGTGTTTTTGGTGCCACGCTCCGGCCCGGCGTTGCCGATGCGCCAGCCGTCCAGCACGCTCTGAAACAGTGTTTTTTTCTGCTGTTCGGTGGCGCTGCCCTGCAGCAGGTGCAGGATGCCAAACTGATTTTGCGGAATTTGTCCCAATGCGGGGTCGGCAGCAGAAATAATCCTGAACACCTCGGCCACCGTGACGAACGATACTTGCGGCCCGCCGTACGCGCGCGGGATGGATATGCTGCCCAGTCCGCTACGGGTGAATTGTTCGATTTCAGCCCACGGCAAAGCGCGTTGCCGGTCGCGGTTTGCAGCGTTGATCCTGGCTGCCGCTGCCAGTTCATGAGCGGCTGCAATGGCCTCGGCGTCGTTTTGCAACACCTTGGCCGCAAGCAGTCGGGGCGCTACGTCAGGCTCTTGTGAAGCCTCGACGTGGTGGGCTGCTACCGCCGTCGGATCAGACTCGCGTCGCTCACCGTCAGTAGGTACAGCCCTGGGTTTATCCACAGGGGTAGTTGTGAAAGGGACCATCGGAACCTCGTAGCAGTAGACCGCATCAAGTGCGGCTGGAAAACATCACGATGTCCGGTGGTCCGGTATATATACCCTAAGCGTGTATAAAATTTTTTAAAACGTGCTTTTTGGAATAAGCATAGACAGTAATTGTCAGTCGTCTGCGTCCGTTCAGCGCCTCAACCGACGTCACCCCACGTGCCAGACCGAGGTGCAGAATCAAATGCGAAATGAACACCGCTGACGCCTGCGCGATTTCGCCGTTTATTGCATGCGCGGCATAGGTTTAAAAAGTAGCGGACATAAGTTACCAATGTTTATTTTATTGATGACTGCTATTACCGCGCCGGCTATTTTGCAGGTGATTTTTTCAGGAGCCTCGATTATTCGATTCGTCGTATTCAATCAGTGTAATGGCCCAGTGGCTGAACCCGTATTACCCGTGGCGGAGCCCAGAGCGAGTTGTTACCCACTCGGTCTATAACACAGTAAGTCACTTCCAGTTGTTGTTCCTCTCCGCCTTCCAGTATCAGCGCGGGCGGCACGACCAGATCGACAGGCTCACCGACGTCTTCGGCAACAAGCGGCGGCAGGTCCATACGCAAATCGCCCCAGCGCACAGTGATCTCGTCGTGGACAGCCATGTTCAGGTACGGCTCGATGGTCATCGGTAAACCGCCTTCCAGGTGCCTGCGCGACAGTCCTCGACGTATTACCGATGGCACAACATACAGGGGTGCCAGCCCCTGGTTTTCTTCCGTGTTGGTGCTGACCAATTGCCCGCCTGGTGCGTTCAGCTTCACCCATAGCTTGCGGCAGGGCGAGGTTATGGGCAAACCGCCTATTTTCATGACCCGGTAGTAAGTTCTTGCTTTGCCGTTCTGTAGAAAGCTTTCCGGCACGCGTAGGACAACGGGTTTGCCGACGTCGGATGCCTTCAATATTTTTGACGCGACGTAACAGCCGTCCCAGAACAGTTCGATCAGGTCTCCCTCGTCCATGCTGTCATAGGGGGCCACATGAACAAGCAGTTGAGAGGCACCTCTCACGCCTATGCCATGTCGGCTGGCCAGCGGTATGGAAGGGGCTGACAGGCCCAGAGGGGTCGGTTTGCAAATGATTTGGCTCATGTACGGGTGCTCCTGATAATCAATAGTTTAAGTAACGATTCGTCATAAATTGTCATGTTGAAGTAATAAGAGGTGCGCTTAAGGCGGTGGGATAAGTACCTTAAATATCCAACTTATGGCAAACATTACAAATGGTATGAAAAGAGGGCTTGAAACTTTAGTGTCTCACTAACTGAGTGATATGTATGAGCTAATGGGCTTTGCAGGCACTTGTCAATATGTGGGTGGCGTTTGCTAGTGTTTTACTTGAAAACCGGAGACTTCCTACACGGTTTATTTGGAACTGTTTACTTCGCGATAAACAACCGTCCTACCACAAAGTACCAATAGCAACAGGCAGTGACCGACGGAGGAGGGCTCAGAAGAGTGTGTTCGGCAAGGGGCGTGTGTCTCAGGCCAGCCGACTACGAATCAGGTATGAGAGCTGACGTAGGCCGATTTTATTATTTCGATGATTTTTCGGAAAATTACGCGGGAATTGAGCAAGGATCTTGAACGATTAACGCCTTCTGAAATGTAAGAAAAAAGCAGCGCCGTTGATGGACGCTGCTTTTTTGGGGACCTACCGGCATGATCAGTGACGAGTGCGCTCAAGAAACTGCCGTGTGCGCTCTTCCTTAGGGTCGGCGAACAGTGCTTTGGCTTCGCCTTGCTCCACGATCACCCCCTTGTCGATGAAGATCACCCGGTTGGCGACCTCCCGTGCAAAGCTCATCTCGTGGGTGACGATCACCATCGTGCGCTTTTCTTCGGCCAGGGCGCGAATAGTGGTCAGCACCTCGCCAACCAGTTCCGGGTCCAGTGCCGAGGTTGGCTCGTCGAACAGAATCACTTGCGGCTCCATCGCCAGCGCCCGTGCAATCGCCACGCGCTGCTGCTGCCCGCCCGAGAGACGACGCGGGTAGGCGTCTTCCTTGCCGGTCAGACCGACCTTGGCGAGCAGTTTCCTGCCCAGCGCCTCGGCGGCTTCCCGCGCGACCTTCTTGACCACTACCGGGCCTTCAATGACGTTTTCCAGCGCTGTGCGATGCGGAAACAGATTGAAGTTCTGAAACACGAACCCTACCTGCTGGCGCAACTGGCGAATCAACCCCTGTTGCTGGTTCATGGAACGTGTGCCATCGATCTCGATGTCGCCCACCTTGATCCTGCCGCTATCCGGTGTCTCCAGCAGGTTCAGGCAGCGCAGCAGGGTGGTCTTGCCCGAGCCACTGGGACCGATGATGGCGACGACTTCCCCGGCTTCGATACGCAGATCGATGCCCTTGAGCACCTGATTGCCCTTGAATTTCTTGGTGAGTTTTTCAACGACTATCATGCGTCAGGTCTCCAGATCATGCCGGTTGACCCTGGCTTCCAGCTTGTTTTGCAGGTGCGAGAGCGCCGTGGCAAGGATCCAGTAGATCAGTGCGGCGGCCAGGTACATGGTGAAAATTTCAAAGGTGCGTGCGGTGATCAACTGCGCCTGGCGGAACAGCTCCGGCACCTGAATGGTGGCGGCCAGCGCGGTGTCCTTGACCAGCGAAATGAAGCTGTTGCCCAGCGGCGGCAAGGCCGTGCGTGCTGCTTGCGGCAGTATGGCCCGGCGCATGGTCTGCCAGCGGGTCATGCCGATGCTTGCGGCAGCCTCCCACTGACCGCGTTCCACAGAGCTGATGGCCGCACGCAGAATTTCACAAGCATAAGCGGCCATGTTCAACGAAAAGCCGATCAGTGCCGCGCTCAGGGGTTCAAGCTGGATACCCAGTTCCGGCAGGCCGTAATAAATCACGAACAGCTGAACCAGCAAGGGCGTACCGCGAAAGAACGACACGTAGATGCGTGCAATCCAGTTCACCAGTTTGAGGCGCGACAGGCGCATCAATGCCAGGCCGAAGCCCAGCAGCAATCCGAAAAACATCCCGCCCAGGCTGAGGAAGACGGTGTAATACGCGCCCTTGAGCAGAAAGGGCGCGGAGTCCAGCGCGAGCTGAAGGCTCTCTTCGATCATTTGGTGACGTCAGCGTTGAAGTATTTCTTCGACAGTTTTTCCAGGGTGCCGTCGGCGCGCAGTTTGTCGATCGCCTTGTCGATAGCTGCCTGCAACTCGGGTTCGCCTTTGCGCAGGGCAATGCCGGACTCCTGACGGGAAAACGCGTCACCTGCGGGCACCAGTTTGTTTTTGGTCTTGGTGGCCATTTCCAGAGCTGCCAGACGGTCAACGAGAATCGCGTCGATACGGCCTACACTCAGGTCCTGAATTTTGCTCGGGTCATCGTCATAGGTTTTGACGATTGCGCCCGGGACGTTTTCCTTCAACCATTGTTCGTAGTTGGTGCCCAGCCCCACGCCAACCTTCTTGCCGGTCAGGTCCTTGGCTGTCTTGATGGTGTCTGCGTTCTTCTTCAGAACCAGCGCCTGAATGCCGGACACGGTGTAGGGCTCGGAGAAGTCGTACTTCTTCTTGCGCTCCTCGGAGATGGTCACCTGATTGATCACCACATCCAGACGCTTGGAATCCAGAGCGGCCAGAATGCCGTCCCATTTCGATGGCTGGATCTTGGCTTTCACACCCAGTTCCTTGGCCAGCGCTTCGGAAAACTCTACTTCGAAGCCGGTGAGCTTGCCGTTTTCATCGACGAAGCTGAACGGCGGGTAAGTGCCTTCAAGGCCCACATTAAGCGTGCCGCTATCCTTGATTTTCTGCAGTTGCTCGCCAGCCATGGCTTGCCCGGCGATACCGGTACCGAGCATCAAGCCCAGTGCCGAGAAAAGAAACGTGCGACGAATAGCGGAAATGTTCATGCGAGCCCCTTGTTGGTATGGAAGTGTCTGGCCATTTTCTGACCCGACTCAAGCAACATCGTGCTGATTATTAAGCTTTTTTTCAGGCAGTTACGTCAGGTGTTGCGTCAGAGTTGTTGCCTGCCGGGCGCGACTATATAGCCATCTGCTTATGAGGAAAAATAACAAAAAAAGTTATTTTTCCTATCAAAAGGCATAAAAGCTGCGCCGGCTGAAAAGTTACTGATCAAACGCATCCGGGTAGGCAAACAGCGCCGGAGCACCGCCAGTGTGTAGAAAGATCAGCGGGCCGTCGTTGAAGCGTTGACGGCCAATGCCATCCAGCAAGCCGGACATGGCCTTGCCGGTATAAACCGGGTCCAGCAACAGCCCTTCATGGCTGGCCACCAGCTTGATCGCTGCCAGCGTACCGGCGTTCGGCTCTCCATAACGCGGAGCGAAATATTCGTCCCACAGTTCAACCTTGAAGTGCTCTGGCAGGGCGATATCCAGTAATTCTGCCGTACGCTCGGCCAAGCCCTGCACTTTGGGCAGTTGTGCTTCTTCACTGCGCGAAACAGTCACGCCGATAACCGGCAATTGCGGCAACTCGTGAGCCAGCGCCAACGCCAGGCCGCTGTGGGTGCCCGCGCTGCCGGAGGCCAGAACAACCGCCGCAAAGTCGATGCCGGTCTGCTTGATCTGCTCGGCCAGTTCCAGCCCGGCGCGAACATAACCCAGCGCACCGACCGGGCTTGAGCCACCGATGGGTACCAGATAAGGCTTCTTGCCGCTGGAGCGCAGACGCGCAGCCAGCGCGTGCAGTTGTTCGTCGGCGTTGTCGAGGTTTTCGACCAGCTCGACCTTGGCATCGAACAGCTCCAGCAGCAGGCGATTGCCGTTTTTCAGGTAACTCGGGTCTTCAGTGCCGATGGGGTTTTCCAGCAGCGCCACGCAGCCAAGGCCCAGGCGCGCCGCCAGGGCAGCAGTCTGGCGAACATGGTTGGACTGGATAGCGCCCGCAGTGATCAGCGTGTCGGCACCTTGGGCCAGCGCGTCTGCGGCGAGGTATTCAAGTTTGCGAACCTTGTTGCCGCCCAGCGCCAGGGTGGTGGTGTCATCACGCTTGATGTAGATATCGCGATCTGCCCAGATCGACAGGCGCTCAAGCTTTTCCAGAGCCGTCGGCGCGCTGATCAAGTCCAGGCGATTGAAACGGGCAAGCTGATTTTTGATCATGGTGGTCGGTAAGCCGTGTAGAGAGTCACCGGACTATAGGCAGACGTTTCCCGCACGGCAACTTATCTGTGCTCACTGCTCTGTTGGCGTATTCCTACAGAAATTGTTGTTTTTTTCGTCTGAATGTTTGCCGTAGAGTGGCAACAGCAGCGGCCAGCACTGTCGGTCGCCACCCTTCACATCAAGGAGAGTCAAGCGTGAGCGATATTCCAGAAGCATCCGCCGACGGCAGTTCCAGCCACTGGCAGTTGCAGCGGATCGTCAGCCAGTTGCGCGGCGCGCGTGAAGACTGGCGGGCGCGCAACCGTCGGGTAAGCGGCGAGCACGGCGGGCGCGAACTGCCTTCGCGTGCAGCCATGGGCGAAATTCTTGAAGCGCTGAGCGGGGCGTTGTTCCCGATGCGGCTTGGCCCGGTGGACCTGCGTGAAGAAAGCGAAGATTTTTACGTGGGGCATACGCTGGATGTGGCACTCAATGCGCTGCTGGCCCAGGCCCGCCTGGAGCTGCGCTACGTCGCCCATCAGCAGGGCGGTGACCTGAAGAGCATCGATGCGCGAGCGCTCGAGCTGATTCAGGGTTTCGCCATGGCCCTGCCGGGTATTCGTCTGTTACTGGACACTGACGTGCTGGCCGCCTACCACGGCGACCCGGCCGCACGCAGCGTCGATGAAGTGCTGCTGTGCTACCCCGGCATTCTGGCGGTGATCCACCATCGTCTGGCGCACCATTTGTATCGCGCCGGTTTGCCATTGCTGGCGCGCATCAGCTCGGAGATCGCCCATTCGGCGACCGGTATCGATATTCATCCGGGCGCGCAGATCGGCCCGAGCTTCTTTATCGACCATGGAACAGGCGTGGTAATTGGCGAAACCGCGATCATCGGCGAGCGGGTGCGGATCTATCAGGCCGTGACCCTGGGCGCCAAGCGCTTCCCGTCGGACGAGGACGGCCAGTTGCAGAAAGGCCATGCACGGCATCCAATCGTTGAAGACGACGTGGTGATCTACGCGGGTGCGACCATTCTGGGGCGCATCACCATCGGTAAGGGCTCGACCATCGGCGGCAATGTCTGGCTGACCCGCAGCGTACCGGCGGGCTGCAACCTGACCCAGGCCAATTTGCTGCAACAGGATGATTGCAGCAAGAAGTGAGATCGCTCCGTTATCAGATCACCTTCACTGCCCGGCCGATGAACTGGATCGGCCCGGTAGGCTTGCCTATTGGCGAACCGGTAGATTTCTCCAGAGTCAGTTCGAACAGCTGATTGGGTTGCAGTGGCGGCAGTTTGTCCAGCGGAACATGCAGGCTCTGACCCGGCTTGACCAGCCCGAGTGAGACCGGGCCTTGCCAGTCGTCACCCTTGGTCCAGAACTCCAGCGCCTTGTCGTTCGGAACCTCGAACACGCCAAGCGGAATAAGCTGGATTTCCTGCGAGTTGCTGGCTTGCACGACCCAGCCGGGAGCCTTGTCCTGCGGCCCGACCAATACCACGAGGTAGGACGGTTGCGCCGGCGCGCGGGTCAGCAACGTCATGCCCAGCACCAGCGACGCCGCTAATCCGGCACCCGCCAGCCCCCGCCAGACCGACAGGTTGTCCCACCAGCGCACTCGCTGCCTGTGCAGCGCTTTGGCGGGTGCTGCCAGCTCCAGCAAGTTACGTTCGATGCGATCCCACAGGCCGGGCGATGGCGTAACCGGTTCGGCCAACTCTGTCAGGGGCAGCAGGCGCTGCTCCCAAGCGTCGATGGCCGCCTGCAGATCAGGCTCGTGGGGCAGGCGACGCTCTACGTCGAGCCTTTCCTGTGCCGACAGGGTGCCGAGCACATACTCGCCCGCCAGGTCATGAATGTCGTCGTCTAAAGGCCGGTTCATCCCATGCACTCCCGCAAAGCCGTCAGGCTGCGCTTGATCCAGGCTTTGACCGTACCCAATGGCGCGCCGATCTTCTGCGCGATTTCCTGATGCGAATAGCCGTCTACGTAAGCGTGAAAGATACAGTTTCGGCGTACCGGCTCGAGTTGCTCCATGCATGAAGTCATCCGTCCTGGATTGACCCGCCAATCGAAAGCATCCCCGGTTTCCTGCCAGCCTTCCAGGGTTGCCTGTTCGTGATAATCGTCGCTGCCGTCATCCCCGACACGTACCTCGCGCGCCGTGTTGCGCAGCGTGTTCAGCGCAAGATGCCGGGTCACGCTGAATATCCAGCCACGCGCCGAACCGCGCGCCGCGTCGAAGCTGGCCGCGTGGCTCCAGATTTTCAGGAATGCGTCATGCACGATGTCTTCAGCCAGCGCCCGGTCACGCACCAGCCGCTGAGCGACGCCGAGCAGCCGCGCGCTTTCCTGTTTATAAAGACGCTGCAAGGCCTGCTTGTCACCGCGAGCGCAGGCCTGCAACGTTGCTTCGTAATCAAAGAGAGATTCGTGCGAGGACAAGATGATCCGCCATCCAAGGAAGACTACTGCCTCGCTGACATCACGAGGCTCCCGTGCAGCAGCATAGCCTACTGTTGCACGGTCACCTGATTAAGCGCATTGATCAGCTGGCGGTCCAGAACAGGTAATCGGCCTGATACTTGACCACTTCCTTCGCGCCCTTGTTGCTCTCTGCACAGGCTTTGGCCGGGGCTACGCCGCCTTTCAAGGCCACGCGCTGAATGTAAGTGACGCCCGTCATTGCGCCCTTGCCTTCAGCCGGGTTGGCCTTGACCAGTTGGTACGGCAGGTTGCCTGCGCTCGACGGGGCCACAGCAACCTGAGTACCGGTCAGTTTCGAGCCGTCTTTGGCTTCCCAGGTGGCCGGTGGGCCGTAGTAGGTGCCGACCTGTTTGCCGCTCTTGTCATTGAGCACGGCCTTGGGACCGACGAATGCCCACTCCATCTCGTTGGGCATGTTGGCTTTGGCGCGGCACTCGTAAGTGATCTCGCCAACCCCGGTGGTGGTCATGCTGACTTTGTTGCCGGCCGGTACCCGGACGCTTTCGGGCAGGTCAGTCTGAGCCATGGCAATGGATGACAGGCAAGTGAAAGCCAGGGTGCTACCAGCAAGGCAGAGCAAGCGTTTTGCGTTCATGCAGAAATCTCCAGATTGTTTAACCGCGCTCAGCAACTCGAAGTGGCTGCTGAATGTACTACCCGCGAGAAACCCATCCGGATGCAGTGATTTGAAAATTTTTTTTTCAGTGCCGGCTGAAACGGCTGCGCAGCAGCAAAATACCGGCAATTGCCGCGAGGCCCGAGCCGATCAGCACACCGACTTTTACTTCATCGATCAGGTGCTGCGAACCAGGAAACGCCAGGTTGCCGATGAACAGGCTCATGGTAAAGCCGATGCCGCACAAAATAGCGACGCCGTACAACTGCACCCAATTGCTGCCTTCCGGCAATGTCGCCAGCCCGGCACGAATCGCCAGCACTGCGGCAAGGAACACTCCGATCTGCTTGCCGACGAACAGGCCCAACGCGACACCCAGCGGCACCGGGTCGATCAGGTTTGCCAGGGTGATGCCGGAAAGTGATACACCCGCATTGGCAAAACCGAAGATCGGCACCACGGCGAACGCCACCCAGTAATGCATCTTTTCTTCAAGAAACAGCAGCGGCGAGCGTGCTTCCTCCTCGGGCTTGCCCATCGGGATGCACAGCGCCAGCGCCACACCGGCCAGCGTGGCGTGTACGCCCGATTGCAGGACGAAGAACCATAGCAGTGCGCCGAGCAGCAAATAGGGCAGCAGGCGGCGGACGTTCAGGCGATTCAGCGCGATCAGTACGGCGAGGGTCGCGAATGCGGCGGCCAGCATCGGCAGGTTAAGCCCCGAGCTGTAGAAAAACGCGATGATGGTTACAGCACCCAAGTCATCGAGAATCGCCAGCGCGGCCAGAAAGACCTTCAGCGAGGTCGGCACCCGACTGCCCAGCAGCGACAGCACTCCGAGGGCGAAGGCGATGTCGGTGGCCGCTGGAATCGCCCAGCCGCTGAGGGTTTGCGGGTTGCCCCAGTTAATCGCGATGTAGATCAGCGCAGGCACCAGCATGCCGCCCGCCGCTGCAAAGCCGGGCAGGGCGCGTTGTCCCCAGGTTGCCAGGCCGCCGGCCAGCACTTCGCGTTTGATCTCCAGGCCGACCATCAGAAAAAAGATGGCCATCAGCCCGTCGTTGATCCACAGCTCCACCGACAGGCCCAGCCAGACGCTGTGCAGAATCGAGAAGTAGCTCGCTGAGAGAGGAGAGTTGGCGACGATAAGGGCGGCCAGCGCCGCCGCCATCAAGACGATGCCGCCTGCTGATTCGGAGGCGAGGAAACGGGTGAGGACGGCAACGCCTCTGGGCGTTTCCCGGTTGGAAACTTGAGTCATGGTCATCCTTGAGTGCAAGGCTATTTTTGTTATGAGGTGCCAGGAATGCGTCTACAGACCCGTGGCGGTGAGTTCGATCAGGCAGCAACGACTGGCGCGAGGTGATTGCAGTTCGATTTCCAGCAAACCGTCAGAATTATCCACTTGAGCGCAATCAAGTTTACCGAGAATTTCCCACGGCTGGCCGTTCACGCTTATCGCTACTTGCTCGGCCATGCTGAACAGCACAAAGATGCCGGCTGAACTGAACAGCCGTTGCGGATGACGCACGTCTATCCAGTGCAGGCGTGCTGTGTAACGGTGAGGAGCATAGATCAGATTGAAGTCGCGAATCGGCCCGTCCAGCAGTGTGCAACTGACTTCACTGTCGCCGCTGAACGCAAACGGGTCCGATGGCAGCAACGGGCGGCTGGTAACGCCGTCCACGTCCAGTGTCATGCCCGCGCCCTGCAAGACGGTAATGATGCGTTGATAACCGGCGAACACCGAGAAGCCGCCCGAGGTTTCAATATCGGCGATCGACAGCCGCCAGCCGAAACCGTCGAGGTCCTGGCCTGCATCGCGAGCGATTTCTTCAGTGCTGCCACCGCCGTTTTTCCACGGCATGCGCGGGTAGTCGACGGCACGCAGGAGGCGAGTCTGGCTCATTTGGTAAAGCGTCCTTCCAGGCGATGGCGGGAGCCGGGGTGGATCAGGCGCGCAGCGGTGACGGGCTGGCGGCCTGACCAGGTACGGCGACGAATCAGCAGGCAAGGCTCTCCGGCATCGATCTGCAACAACGTGCATTCATCGGCTTCGGCGAGGATCGCCTCGACCACATGCTCGCCTTCGGTGAGCGGTGCAACCTGCGACAGATAGGCATAAGGCGTCTGTAGGGTGAAGTCCTGCCTGAGGTAGTCCGGGGCGACCTGGGCGTTGACGAAGCGGTCTTCGATCTGTACCGGAATGTCGTTCTCGTAGTGCACGATCAGTGAATGGAACACCCGCTGGCCTTCGCGCATGTCCAGCGCCAGAGCGCGCTCGGAGCCTGCGGCTTCTTCCTTTAGCACCATGACCTTGCAGGTATGGCGATGGCCGCGCGCGGCGATCTCGTCAGCAATGTTATGCACTTCGAACAGCGCCGACTGGCTTTTGGGTTCGGCGACAAAAGTGCCAACACCCTGCATGCGCACCAGCAAACCTTCAACGGTCAGCTCACGCAGGGCGCGGTTGATGGTCATGCGGCTGAAACCCAGTTGCGTCACCAGCTCGCTTTCCGACGGTACGCGATGGTGCGGCGGCCAGGTGCCATTCTGGATCTGCAGGGCGATCATGTGTTTGACGCGGGCGTACAAGGGTGCGGGACTTTCGCCCATCTGGGCTGCCAGGGAAGAAGAGGCGGGCGGAGTCGACACGTGTGAGTCCTTGTTTTCAAAATGACGTTTTGACGATGATTCAGACGCCTGAGAGCGCCACGCTAACCATTAACCTGCTGCTCGGCAAGCGTGCCGAAGGTTTACCGGTCGCTTAAACGTCTGTATATGTATATACAAATTACAGTGATGAGGTGTGAAGTCAATGTCAGCCTTCTTTGCCGAGCGCGCGTTACTCCCCGACGGCTGGGCCAACAATGTGCGTCTGGAGGTCAGCCAGGAAGGCGTTTTGACCTGCGTCGAGGCCAATGCGGATCGGCAGGGTGCCGAAATCGTCAGTGGCCCGTTGCTGCCTGGCATGCCGAACCTGCACTCTCATGCGTTTCAGCGGGCGATGGCCGGGCTGGCGGAAGTGGCGGGCAACCCCAACGACAGTTTCTGGACCTGGCGCGACCTCATGTATCGCCTGGTAGGGCGCATCAGTCCGCAGCAACTGGGCGTTATCGCTCGCCAGCTGTACATCGAAATGCTCAAGGGCGGTTACACCTCGGTTGCCGAATTTCATTACGTGCATCAGGACCTGGACGGCAAACCCTATGCAGATCCTGCCGAACTGGCCGTGCAGATCAGTCAGGCGGCAAGTTCGGTCGGCATCGGCCTGACCCTGCTGCCGGTGCTTTACAGCCACTCGGGGTTTGGCGGGCAGGCACCCAACGAAGGGCAGCGGCGGTTTATTCACAGCACTGACAGCTATCTGGATTTGCAGGCTCGTCTACGCCCGCTTCTGGCGGCTCAGCCCACGCAGCAGTTGGGTCTGTGCTTCCACTCGCTGCGTGCGGTGACGCCACAGCAGATCAGTGAAGTACTGGCGGCCAGCGACCAGCAGTGCCCTGTGCATATTCATATTGCGGAACAGCAGAAGGAAGTCGATGACTGCCTGAACTGGAGCGGTCGGCGTCCGCTGCAATGGCTGTATGAAAATGCCCCTGTGGATAACCGCTGGTGCTTGGTGCATGCGACCCACGCCGAGGCAGATGAGGTGCAACTGATGGCGCAAAGTGGCGCGGTGGCCGGGTTATGCCTGACCACCGAGGCCAATCTGGGCGACGGTATCTTTCCGGCGGTGGACTACATTGCCCAGGGTGGCCGATGGGGAATTGGCTCGGACAGTCACGTTTCGCTCAGCGTGGTCGAGGAGTTGCGCTGGCTGGAGTACGGCCAGCGTCTACGCGATCAGCGTCGTAACCGGCTGTATCGCAGTGATCAGCCGATGGTTGGCCGCACCTTGTACGACGCCGCGCTCGCGGGTGGCGCGCAAGCGCTGGGGCAGCAGGTTGGTACGCTGCAAGTGGGGCAACGCGCCGACTGGCTGGTGCTGGATGGCAACGACCCGTACATCGCCACGGCTTCGGGCGACGCCATCCTCAACCGCTGGCTGTTCGCCGGCAGCGACCGACAGATTCGCGACGTAGCCGTGAATGGACGCTGGGTCATACGCGAAGGGCGACATGCCGCAGAGGAGCAAAGCAGTCGAGCGTTTGCACAGGTGCTGAGGGAATTGCTGGGCTGATGCGAGGGAGGACGCAGAGCGTCAAGAACGGCATGCCCACGCGGAGCATGGGCACGATAGTGTTCTTGCGGACGCTTGGCGTTCCTCACTTTCCAGCCACGACGCTTATCGTTCCTCACGCTCCAGCGTGGGAATGCCGTGGGTGACGCTCCGCGTCACAAATCTGCGCCGCGCCGCCCATCGAAAATCGGACGCGGAGCGTCCAGAACGGCATGCCCACGCGGAGCATGGGCACGATAGTGTTCTTGCGGACGCTTGGCGTTCCTCACTTTACAGCCACGACGCTTATCGTTCCTCACGCTCCAGCGTGGGAATGCCGTGGGTGACGCTCCGCGTCACAAATCTGCGCCGCGCCGCCCATCGAAAATCGGACGCGGAGCGTCAAGAACGGCATGCCCACGCGGAGCATGGGCACGATAGTGTTCTTGCGGACGCTTGGCGTTCCTCACTTTCCAGCCACGACGCTTATCGTTCCTCACGCTCCAGCGTGGGAATGCCGTGGGTGACGCTCCGCGTCACAAATCTGCGCCGCGCCGCCCATCGAAAGTCGGACGCGGAGCGTCCAGAAAGGCATGCGACGCAGAGCGTCGCACGATGATCAAGCGTGAGCACAATAAGCGGAGTCCGCTTACTTCTCGCCCTTGCCGATCTTCGAATCATCTTCGCGCCAGATCAGGCGGGAGGTGTCGTAGCCTTGCTGACGAGCCTTGCTCAGCATGCTTTCCTTGACCGATGCAGACACTGTAGGCGTGCGCGACAGCAGCCACAGGTATTTGCGGTCCGGGTTGCCGACCACGGCGGTCCGGTAGCCTTCGCTGACGTCCAGAATCCAGTAGTCACCTTTGGCAACGCCCGGCAGCAGGCGTGAGAACCAGTTATCGAACACCACCCACAGCTTGTCGGTCTTGCCCGGCACTTGCGGCGAAGCGGTGCCTTTGGCTTCTTCCCACTTGCCCTCGATAGTGCGGCAGCGGTTGGTCACAGCGATGTTGCCGTCGTCCTTGAGCGCGTAAAGCGCCTCGGACTGGGCGCATTTGCGCTGGAAAAACATTGGCAGGCGGGCGATCTCGTACCAGGTGCCCTGATACTGCTTGAGGTCGACGCTGTCGACTGTCCTTGGCTCGAGATTGTCAGCCGAGTGGGCAAAACCGATGGCCAGAAAGCTGGCCATGACAAAAATTCCGAAACGTACCAGTACCTTGATCATGTTTTATTTCAGACCCTGACCCGAGAACAGCACAACCTTGTCTGCCGCATACTGCACGCTGATAAAGGTGTTCTGGTCACCCCATGTGCAACTGGACATGCCCAGTGCGCCGGAGCATTCCGTCGGGCTGCCCAGCAAGGATTCGACCTGTGCCTTGGGCATGCCGGCTGAAATTTTCGAGTAGTTTTCCTGGGTGATCTTGCTGCAGGCAGCCAGAAATACGCAGAACGAGAGTAACGCGACAGTGCGCAAGGACATGGGTGTAGCTCCTGAACGGAAGGGGGTCGCGTCGCAGTGCAAGCGGAGGCAGGCTGGCGCAGTACCGCAAGCTTAGAAGAGAAAAAGGGAATCTGGTTCCCGGACGGCGCAAGGATTTATGCCGTAGATCAGATGGTTGGCTCGCAGGCCTGTGCCGAACGCAGCATTGAATGTTCGTTTGCCTGTCGCCAGGTGGTGATTCAGACGGGCCGAATCACCACTGGCTCACAGCAAGCCTTCTTACTCTTTGTGATACGCAGTAGCGCGCTCGACTTCTTCTTTCGAACCCAGGTACACCGCTACGCGCTGGTGCAGGCCTTCCGGCTGAATGTCGAGAATGCGCTGATGACCGTCGGTGGATGCGCCGCCAGCCTGCTCGACCAGGAAGGACATCGGGTTGGCTTCATACATCAGACGCAGTTTGCCCGGCTTGGAAGGCTCGCGGCTGTCGCGCGGGTACATGAACAGACCGCCACGGGTGAGGATACGGTGCACGTCGGCCACCATCGCAGCGACCCAGCGCATGTTGTAGTTCTTTTTCAACGGGCCTTCTTCGCCGGCCAGCAACTCGTTCACGTAGCGCTGTACCGGGGCTTCCCAGTGGCGCTGGTTGGACATGTTGATCGCGAATTCCTGGGTGGACTCCGGGATTTTGATGTCTTCGTGAGTGAGCACGAAGCTGCCCATTTCGCGGTCCAGGGTGAAGCCTTTCACGCCGTCGCCCAGGGTCAGCACCAGCATGGTCTGCGGGCCGTAGATGGCGTAACCGGCGGCGACCTGTTCGGTGCCCGGCTGCAGGAAGGCCTTTTCATTCAGCGCTTCGTTCTGGCTGAGGTATTCGTTCGGGCAACGCAGTACCGAAAAGATGGTGCCGACCGGTGCGTTGATGTCGATGTTCGACGAGCCGTCCAGCGGGTCGAAAACCAGCAGGTACGCGCCCTTCGGGTATTTGCCCGGGATCTGGTAGGCGTTGTCCATTTCTTCGGACGCCATGCCGGCCAGGTGACCGCCCCATTCGTTGGCCTCGAGCAGGATCTCGTTGGAGATCACATCGAGCTTTTTCTGCACTTCGCCCTGAACGTTTTCGGTGCCCATGCTGCCAAGTACGCCGCCCAGCGCGCCTTTGGAGACGGCGTGGCTGATTTCCTTGCATGCGCGCGCCACAACTTCGATCAGGAAGCGCAGATCGGCAGGGGTGTTGTTGCTGCGAGTCTGCTCAATCAAGTAACGACTTAGTGTAACGCGGGACATGGATAGCTCCGAAAATAGGGGGTATGAAAACCCGCGCAGTTTAACGCGAGTGGCGACGTAATACTGCTATCAGACTGGCTTATGACTGTTTCAGTTCAGATGTCGGGCAAAGCGCACCCGACAGCCTGTGTGTTTCAGCGTTTTGATGCGCGCAGGGTGCTGAACGCCATCCAGCCCAGAAACAGTACCCCGAGCAGCAGAACAGCCCAAAGCCCGAGGCGTTTGAAGTCCATGCTCTGCGGCACCGCTATCGGCGCAGCTGCCATGTTGGCAACAGATGCCGTAGCGGGTTCCGCTGTCCCGAGCGAGGCCAGTTTTTCCGGACTCAAGTCGGGGATCAGGGTGGCCAGCGACAGGTTCGCCGCCTTGACGTTCGGGTTGCCGATGGCCAGCGTGAAGGGCCCTTCACCGCGTGCCAGGAATACGATTTCCGTGGCAGGCACGGCGACGCTCAACTGCGGCGCTTCACTGCCCAGCCCGCCGCCGCGATCATCCACCACCAGTTTTAGCTGTTGAACGATGCGCCCGGACAATTGCAGCTGGTCCTGCAAGACATCGCTGTTGTTCTGCGATAACCGGTACAACAGGCCACTGCTGATCGGTTGCCAAGGCTGTTTCGCGTCCATCCGACCGTAAAGCGTCGCCGGTGCGAGGCTGTTTGGCTGGGCAATGTCGACCTTGACGCGCCCTACCGGCAAGCCGCTCGGCAGTTGCCAGACATATTCGTTGGGACTTTCGACGACGCCCTTGACCGGTGGCGACCAGGTCAGCGGCGGGGTCGGGCTTTCAGTGCTGGCGCTGAGCAGGTGGGCGGAGATCAACAGGGGGGCGCTGTGCGGGGCGCGCCACAACAGACGCAGGTAGCGGGCGCTCTGGCCGGGCAGGCCGACTTCACGTTGCTCGATCACTTCGTCGGCAAATGACAGCCGGGCAACCTGCCCTTCGCCCCAGTTGCGCCAGTGCTGCAGGTCATCGCTGGCTTCGATGCTGAAATTCTGGAAACCTTCACGCTCGGTGCTCCAGTCGATCACCAGCTGCTCCAGTGGCGCCTTGATCGCGCTGGTGTCCAGCAACCAGCCGCGCAGCACTTCTTCACCAGCCTCGATATCGCTTTGCGGCTGGACCTCGATCACGCTGCCGTTGCTTGAGCGCTCGATGCGGATGACCGGCGCGGCATCGCCTGCTTCCTGCGTGCTGTACAGGGCAAACCATTTGACCGGGATTGGCGTGGGTTCCTGCTCGCGTGCAGGCTGTCGCGGCGTGATCGAATAAGCCTGCGGCTGGCCTTCGGCATTGAACACGCGCACATCACCCAGGTCGCCCTGCCGGGCATTCAACTGGACGGCAAGCGGTAACTCGATGCGATACCAAGGCCCGTCGCCGCTAAGGCTCAGTGGGGTCTGGCTGGCAAAGTCCGTCGGTTTGTCCTGGGCGACGGCGGTTACCGCCGTGCACAAGGCCAGGCCAAGCACGGCGATCTTCATGGCGGGATGACTCAAGAACGTTTTCCTCATAGCTTATCCGGCGCGGCGGTCGGGCCTGGGCCGGGTTCTTCGCCGACCTCTCTGGCAGAGTGTTTCGGCGGCAATGGTGCGAAATATCCCACCACCAGTAGCAGAATGCCAACACCGATGAACGAGACGATTCGCTCCATGCCGCCACGATTGCTCAGCTCGACGAAGAACAGCTTGATCACCACCACGCCGATCAATGCTGCGCCGCCCAGCCAGAGCTCGCGGTTGCTGCGCATATGACCGCCGATCATCAGGGCCAGTGCCATCAGCGTCCAGACTATCGATAACCCGGCCTGAACGCGCATCGACTCAAGCAGCGCCTCGGCGTGCCACGGCACTTGAGCCCAATGATGGGCCGTGCGCATGACCATTGCCGTGACGAGTGCAAACAGTGAAGCGCCTGCCACCAGCAAGGCAGCATTGCGATGGCGTGTGAGGTACTTGCGTATCCACAGGCATACCCCGGCCAGAGCCAGCAGCAGGCCGATTTCCAGCGGGTTGAGCAGCGGGATATAGGGCAGCGGTTCCGCCGCACCGTCGCTGAACGTGTTCGCCAGCCAGAACCACGCCAGCATCAATGCCGCCAGTGGTGCCGCGGCCCCGACATGGTAGGCCTCGGGGCAAGCCTTCACCGGCCATGGCCACTGACGCTCTGAGCTCATCGCCAGCAGGAACAGGCTGGGCAGAATCGCCCAGCCCAGCCAGCGCCAGGCGTTGTAGGACTCGGACAGCTGCAACAGGCCGAAACGCAATTCCAGTGCCAGTACGGCGATGATCAACAGGCAGCCTGTGGTGTGAGCGATACGTTGCGCGAGGATCGGCAGCGTGTCTGCCAGATAGTGCAAGGTCAGTAGATGCACGGCGAACACGGCTGCCCAGGCCAGCCAGCCCCAGTTCGCGGCCGGGTGGTAATACTCACTCAGCGAGCCCAGTAACAGAAGGGCGCTGACTGGGGTGAGTACGCTGCACAATACGGCGAGGTCTGGCCAGTGCGAACGCAGGGCCAGCACTGCCCAGATAGCTACGCTGAGCGCAGCCGCGATCAACAGCAGTGGCGTCTGCACGCTGTTCGGTGCGTACAGTTGCACGACGCTGATCAATGAAGCCGCCCACCAGATCGCGCCCCATATCGTCAGTACCGTTCTGGCGATTTTCTGATCGATGATCATCAGGGTGTTGAAACGGAACACGCTCCAGGCGCTGATCAGGGCCGCGATGGCCAGAATCATCGGTGTCCAGTAGTCACCAGCCCAGCTGGAATTGTCTGAATCACTGATCAGCATTGCGCTGGCGCACACCTGCAACACCAAGCCGAAAACCTGTGCCAGCTTGCGGTGCTGGCGCAGGCCCAGCCAGAAAACCGCTGCGCCTTCCACGGCCCACGCGCAGGTCGTCCATTGCGAACCGAGGCCCAGCGGGATGGCCAGGGTGGCAAACACCACGCCCAGCGCCAGGCAGGTTTCCATCAACAAAACGGTTCGGCCGGTCGCACGTGCCGCCAGCCAGCGTGCGAGCCCCATGTAGATCAGGCCCAGCGCGAGCGCGCTGAACGCGGCACCGAACTCAAGGTGTTCGACCAGCGCGTATTGCAGGCCGAACCCGACGATTGGCGTGCCAAACAGCAGTGTGCCGTCGACGTAATCACCCTGACGTGCCGACCAGCGCAGCAGGGCTTCGCGACTGGCCTCCGGTGGCGCGTCAGTGAGTTCCAGCAGCTTGCGACGCGCATGCAGCAGACCGATGGCCAGGTACATCACAAAGAACAGAATCAGAAAGGGCTCGGTGCTCCAGAACAGCTCTGGGGTGTAAGCCCGTATGCCCCAGGCGAAACCGATGCCGAACGTGCCGAAGAAGCCGATCAGGTTGAGAATGCGCCAGGCCTTGAACCAGGCGATGGCAATGATGCCCGCGTTGAGCAGGGCAAAGTAACTGAACAGCGAGATGTGGCTGCCTTGCCCGGTGGAAGCAAGCAGTGGTGCTGCGAATCCACCCAGCGCACCGGCGCAGGCCAGGGCCAGAGCATTCTGTGTCAGCGCCAGAATGGCCGAGAAAGCGGTGATCGCTACCAGCAGCACAAAGCCCACTGCCGGATCGAGCAGGGTGTGCAATTTCATCGCCGCAAAGACGGTCAGGTACAGCACGCCTACGCCTGCGCCTTGCAACATCAGCGCGTAAGGACCGTTGCGCAAACGCAGCCACCAACCCAGACCGAGCAGGGCCAGCGCACTGGCTGCAACGCCGGCGTAGCGCGCTTCAATTGGTACGACCATGCCTTCGGTGGCGTAGCGCAACAGAAAGGCCAGCCCGAGAAACAGCACCACTACGCCCACGCGCAGTACCGTATTGCCGCCCAGCAGCCAGTCTTTTGCGCGACTGATGGCGCTGTCCAGCAGATTGGGCTGAGCGGCCTTTGAAGGCTGGCGGATCTCGGTGGCGGGTTCGGCAGGTCTTGCTGCCTGCGGCTCTTCGTCCGGGAGGTCCCAGATCAGCTCGGGGCCGTCAATGGGTGTCTCGATAATGACCGCATCCACTGGGAGCGGTGCGGCGTCCTGCGCAGGTGGCACGCCGGGTGCGGACTGACGCTCGAGCGCGTTCAGGCGCTGTTGAACGGCGTCGAGGGATTGGCGGGTTGCGAGCAGTTGTTGCAGTTGGTCGGCAGATTGCCTGCCAAGCAGGCGCATGCGAATGCCTGCCCAGACGGCCCAGCCCATGACTGCGCCGATCAGCGCACCTGCCCACTCGTCATAGCTCAGCGCGTAGCCCAGCGCTGCACCGCCCACCACCAGACAAATCCAAAGCACGCGACGACATCCTTTTCGATGTGTGAAGGTTCATCGAGCGCAGTATATAGGGGCGGGCGGACATCGTTTGTAATGTTTTATGCAGTGCGAGGGTACGTTCATTAGCGCAGACACCTATCGTTCCTCACGCTCCAGCGTGGGAACGCCTTGGGTGACGCTCCGCGTCACAGATCTGCGCCGCACCGCGCATTCAAGATCGGATGCGGGGCGTCCAGAACTGCGTTACCACGCCGGAGCGTGGTAACGAGAGCCCAGTGAGTGCGCGAGCAGCTCCGAGTCAGTCCAGCGCCTTCCAGATGTCGCCGGCGTACTCGCGAATAGTCCGGTCCGAAGAGAACCAGCCCATGCGTGCGGTGTTGAGCACCGCCGAGCGCCACCATTCCTTGGAATCGTGCCAGCGTTCCTCGACTTTGGCCTGTGCTGCCCAGTACGAATCGAAGTCGGCACAGACCAGGAAGCGGTCATAATCCAGCAGCTGATCGATCAGTCCCACGTAACGGTTCGGATCATCCGGCGAGAACACGCCACCACGAATCGCTTGCAGTACATCGTTCAAACGCCCCGATGCCGCCACGTCTCCATGTGCGTTGAATTCGCCTGCGCGCTTGCGGGCTTCAACCTGTTGCGAGGACATGCCGAAGATGAACATGTGCTCCAGCCCGACCTGCTCGCTCATTTCCACGTTGGCACCGTCCAGCGTGCCGATGGTCAGTGCGCCGTTGAGGCCGAACTTCATGTTACTGGTCCCTGAAGCTTCCAGGCCTGCCGTGGAAATCTGCTCGGACAGGTCGGCTGCCGGGATGATGCTCTCCGCCAGACTGACGTTGTAGTTGGGCATGAACACCACTTTCAGCAGGCCACGCACCGTCGGGTCGTTGTTCACGGTCCGGGCGATATCGTTGGTCAGCTTGATGATCAGTTTGGCCGAGTGATAACTGGCCGCAGCCTTGCCGGCGAAGATCTTCACCCGCGGAACCCAGTCTGTGCCTGGCTCGGCACGAATCGCCTGATACAGCGCGACGGTGTGGAACAGGTTCAGCAACTGGCGTTTGTATTCGTGAATCCGTTTGACCTGGACGTCGAACATCGCTGCAGGATTGACGGCAATACCCAAGCGTTCATGAATGATCGCTGCCAGTGCGCGCTTGCTGTGCAGGCGTTGGTCGGCCATCTGCTTGCGGAACGAAGACTTATCGGCGAACGGCTCAAGCTCTTTGAGGCGAGTCTCGGCATTATCCAGAACGTCCTCACCCAGCGCTTCGACGAGCATTTCGGTCAGCTTCGGGTTGGCCTGGAACAGCCAGCGGCGGAAGGTGATGCCGTTGGTCTTGTTGTTGATCCGCTCCGGATAGATCTTGTGCAGCTCGGCAAACACGGTCTTGCGCATCAGTTGGGTATGCAGCGCCGAAACGCCGTTGACGCTGTGCGAGCCGAGGAACGCCAGGTTGCCCATGCGTACCCGACGACCGTTGTCTTCTTCGATCAGCGATACCGCACGCAGCACGTTGACGTCGTCGACGCCTTTGGCGCGCAGTGTGTCGATGTGTTGTGCGTTGATCAGGTAGATGATCTGCATGTGGCGCGGCAGCATCCGCTCCATCAGGCCGACTGACCAGGTCTCCAGCGCTTCCGGCAGCAGCGTATGGTTGGTGTAGCCAAGGGTGCCGACGGTGATTTTCCAGGCGGTGTCCCACGGGATGTTGTGGTTGTCGATCAACTGACGCATCAGCTCGGCCACTGCAATGGACGGGTGCGTGTCGTTCATCTGAATCGCTGCATGGTCTGGCAGATCGGTCAGCGTGGCGTGCTGGTTCAGATGGCGGCGCAGCAAATCCTGCAGCGATGCGGAAACAAAGAAGTATTCCTGGCGCAGGCGCAGTTCCTGGCCCGCTTCGGTTGCATCGTTCGGGTACAGCACGCGGGAAATACTTTCGGCGCGCACTACTTCGGCGACGGCGCCAAAGTGGTCGCCCGCGTTGAAACGTTCCAGATGCAGGTCTTCTACCGCACGCGCGCGCCACAAGCGCAGAGTGTTGACGCTTTTCCCGCGCCAGCCGACCACAGGGGTGTCGTAAGCAATTGCCCGAACGGTTTCGCCCGGACGCCAGACCTGACGCGAGTCGCCCGCTTCGGTCACCACAGTGTCGACGCTGCCACTGAAACCGATGGAGTAAACCACCTCAGGACGCTCGAATTCCCACGGGTTGCCGAAGTCCAGCCAGTTTTCGGTCTGTTCCTGCTGCCAGCCGTCGACGATGCCCTGACGAAATAGCCCGTGCTCGTAACGAATCCCATAACCGTGCCCGGCAATGCCCAGGGTCGACATGCTTTCCATGAAGCACGCTGCCAGACGACCCAGGCCGCCGTTGCCCAGCGCAGCATCCGGCTCAAGCAAGCGGATACGTTCGATATCCACACCCAGCTCGGTCAATGCTTCGCGAGCCACTTCCAGCAGGCCGAGGTTGCTCAGGCTGTCGTAGAGCAGTCGGCCAATGAGGAATTCCAGAGACAGGTAGTAAACGCGCTTCTGGACCTTGCGATAAATCTGCCGCGTGTGGTCCATCCAGTGTTCGACCATGTGGTCGCGGGCGGCAAGGGCAACAGCTTCAAACCAGTCATGCTCAAACGCATGGTCGGGGTCCTTGCCCACCGAATAGGTGAGTTTGGCGAGCACAGCGGCGCGGAAAGCAGCCACATCAGCGTCACGAACAAGTGGTTCCTGAGACATCGGTACAACCTCAAGTAGTCTGACGAATGGAAAACGGGATTCTTAGACTGTAGGCGTGTCGTCAGTTATTTCCTGAAAATAGTAGAAATAATTGAAGGCAGCGCCCTCGCTTCGACCCAGGGCAACGGCTCTGGTTCGCGCGCTGACCAAATTGGCAAAACGCTTGCATCGATCGTTCCATCCCGATCGATGACGTGCAGCATGCTGATTCTTCGTTTCGGGTTTATGATGCCCAACGGCAGAATAATAGAAGCCTCTGAACTGGACTTATGGAGCACTTATGCAGACTTTGTACCCGCAGATCAAACCCTACGCCCGGCACGATCTGGCCGTGGAACAACCGCATGTGCTTTACGTCGATGAAAGTGGCTCGCCAGAAGGGTTGCCAGTGGTATTCATTCATGGCGGCCCTGGTTCCGGATGCGATGCGCACAGTCGCTGCTATTTCGATCCTAACCTGTACCGTATCGTAACGTTCGATCAGCGTGGCTGCGGTCGCTCCACACCGCATGCCAGCCTTGAGAACAATACCACCTGGAAACTGGTGGAGGACCTGGAGCGGATTCGCGAGCACCTCGGAATCGACAAATGGGTGCTGTTCGGCGGCTCGTGGGGCTCGACTCTGGCCCTGGCTTACGCGCAGACCCATCCAGACCGCGTACACGCGCTGATTTTGCGAGGCATATTCCTGGCCCGTCAGCAGGAAATCGACTGGTTCTATCAAGCGGGTGCCAGCCGTCTGTTCCCTGATTACTGGCAGGATTATGTAGCGCCGATCCCGCTGGATGAGCGCGATAACCTACTGGCTGCCTTCCACAAGCGCCTCACGGGGCCGGACCAGATCGCCCAGATGCACGCCGCCAAAGCCTGGTCGACCTGGGAAGGGCGTTGCGCAACCTTGCGCCCCAACCCGCAAGTGGTCGATCGCTTCACCGAACCGCACCGTGCGCTGTCCATTGCGCGCATCGAATGCCATTACTTCATGAACAAGGCGTTCCTTGAGGAAAACCAGTTGATTCGCGACATGCCAAAGATCGCGCACCTGCCGGCAATCATCGTTCACGGTCGTTACGACGTCATCTGCCCGCTGGACAATGCCTGGGAGTTGCATCAGAACTGGCCCGGCAGCGAACTGCAGGTCATTCGTGAGGCTGGCCATTCGGCGTCGGAATCCGGTATAGCCGATGCGCTGGTGCGTGCCGCTGCAGAAATTGCGCGCAACCTGCTCGACCTCCCGCCCGAAGAAGCATGACAGCAGCCTGGTATTGGTTTTGAGTCTGGAAAGGCATTTATGAAAGGTTTGTTGCAGCGCGTGCGAAACGCACGCGTGGAGGTGGGCGGCGAAGTTGTCGGTGCTATCGATCAGGGCATATTGGTGCTGGTGGGCATAGAGCCTCAAGACACCCGCGCCAGTGCCGATAAGTTGCTGCACAAGCTGCTCAATTATCGAGTGTTCAGCGATGCCGACGGCAAGATGAATTTATCCTTGCGCGAGATAGGTGGCGGGTTGTTGCTGGTTTCGCAGTTCACGCTGGCCGCGGATACCAAAAGCGGGTTGCGCGCGGGGTTCTCGAAAGCCGCTGCTCCAGCGCTGGGCGCCGAGCTGTTCGACTATCTATTGAGTCAGGCCAGAATCGCGCATACCGCTGTGGCTGCGGGCCAATTTGGTGCGGACATGCAAGTGCACTTGATAAATGATGGCCCAGTGACATTTTTGTTCGATACATAAGCTACGATTTCATCGTTTCTCCCCTGAATTTTCCGGTCGCACGGGAAATAAATTTCTTTGTCATACCTGATGCGTTGTGGCGCGCGCTGCTGGATAATCGCGCGTTACGGGGATCGACACTGTTGGTCCATTTGGTATGACAAAAGCGGTTCTGACACCGGGTTGGGGAATCATTAAGCCCATTCGGAGTCGGAACAATGCTCGCCAACCCGGCATTGATAGCTGGCCGTTGGTTTTTTCATCTGTTTTTCGGCGAGGGTTGCTCGTGATTGTTAGTCCCTGTGATGCTCCAAAGACACCTGTCAAGCGGTTGCGTAGTGCACTTCTGGCAAGCTCGGCCCTTGTATGCCTGTTCAGTGCAGGTCAGCTGTGGGCGTTCAATCTTGATGATGTAACGGCAAAAGCCAAAGAACTGGCCGGGCAGAAGTTCGAGGCTCCAAGGAGCAATCTGCCGAACGAGCTTCGCGATATGAAGTTTGCCGACTATCAGAAGATTCGCTTCCGCGATGACAAGGCCGAATGGGCGGGCGAGAAGACTCCGTTCAAAGTGTCTTTCTACCACCAGGGCATGCACTTCGACACGCCGGTCAAGATCAACGAAGTGACCGCCACCAGCGTCGACGAAATCAAGTACGACTCCAGTCGTTTCGATTTCGGCGATCTGAAGATCGACCCCAAATCCACCGAGAAACTGGGTTATGCCGGTTTCCGTGTCCTGTATCCGATCAACAAGGATGACAAGCAGGACGAAATCATGACCATGCTGGGCGCGAGCTACTTCCGCGTGATCGGCAAGGGTCAGGTCTATGGCCTGTCCGCACGCGGCATGGCAATCGACACTGCATCGCCGTCTGGTGAGGAGTTCCCGCGCTTCAAGGAATTCTGGATCGAGAAGCCGGGCCCGGATGACAACCATCTGGTGATCTTCGCGCTGCTCGACTCGCCGCGCGCTACCGGTGCTTATCAGTTGACCCTGCGTCCTGGCACCAACACTCTGGTTGACGTCAAATCGCGCATGTTCCTGCGTGACAAGGTCAACAAGCTCGGTGTTGCCCCATTGACCAGCATGTTCCTGTTCGGTGCCAACCAGCCTTCGCGTGTACCTAACTACCGTCGCGAGCTGCACGACTCCAGCGGTCTGTCGATTCAGGCTGCCAACGGTGAGTGGTTGTGGCGTCCGCTGAACAACCCTAAACATCTGTCCATCAGCAGCTTCTCGGTCGAAAACCCGCGTGGTTTCGGTCTGCTGCAACGTGGCCGTGACTTCAGCCAGTACGAAGACTTGGATGACCGCTATGACAAGCGTCCAAGCGCCTGGATCGAGCCGAAGGGTGACTGGGGCAAGGGCACCGTCGAGCTGGTCGAAATTCCGACTGCCGACGAGACCAACGACAACATCGTGGCCTACTGGAAGCCTGAGACTCTCGCAGAGCCAGGCAAGGAAATGGCATTCGATTACCGTCTGCACTGGACCATGCAGGAAAACTCGATCCACTCGCCGGATCTGGGCTGGGTCAAGCAGACCCAACGCTCCATCGGTGATGTGCGTCAGTCCAACCTGATCCGTCAGCCGGATGGCAGCCTTGCCTTCCTGGTCGATTTCGTGGGCCCGGTACTGGCCGCATTGCCGGAAGACAAGACCATTCGCAGCCAGGTGACCACTGACGACAACGTCGAGCTGGTGGAAAACAACCTGCGCTATAACCCGGTCACCAAAGGCTACCGCCTGACCCTGCGTGTGAAGGTCAAGGATTCCGGCAAGCCAACCGAAATGCGCGCTTACCTGCTGCGTGAGATCCCTGCCGAACCGGGCAAGGAACCTGCGCTGCTCGTTGCAGACAAAGCTGAAGAGAAGAAGGCTGCTGCCAAGGAAGCTGCCAAGCCGGCAGTTGCCAAGGAATCTGCCAACGACCAGGTAGAAATCGCCAAGGCCGACGCGCCGAAGCCTGAAGCCGCCAAACCCGAGACCGCCAAGCCTGAAGCTGGCAAGGCCGACGCTGCGAAAGGTAAAGGCGAAGTTGCCAAAGCCGATGCAGCCAAAGCCGATGCAGCCAAAGCCGACGCAGCCAAGGCTGACGTAGCCAAGGACAAGGACGGTAAAGAGATTCAGCAGCCTGAAACCGAGGCAGCACCCACCCATCCGGAACCGGCCAAGACGTTGCAAGTCATGACCGAGACCTGGAGCTATCAGTTGCCGAGCGATGAGTAATTCTCTACCGGTGCCAGTGTCTCTGAACGAGTACCTGGCGCATTTACCGATGAGCGACGAGCAGCGGGCAGAACTTGCCGGCTGCAAGACCTTCGCCGAGTTGCATGAGCGTCTTTCTGCGCAGCCGGTCAATGACCCTGCCGAGGCCGCTCAGGCTTCGGTGGGTCGCCGTCTGACGCTGACCACTGCAGATCAGTTGGAGGACGCCGAGATGCTCGGCGTCGATGCCAGCGGTCGCCTGTGCCTCAAGGCCACACCGCCGATTCGCCGGACCAAGGTCGTGCCAGAGCCATGGCGCACCAACATTCTGGTGCGCGGCTGGCGTCGCCTGACCGGCAAGACCAACCCGCCCAAGCCCGCGCATGATGATCTTCCGCGGGATCTGCCGAAGGCGCGCTGGCGCACCGTCGGTTCGATCCGTCGCTACATCCTGCTGATCCTCATGCTGGGCCAGACGATCGTGGCTGGCTGGTACATGAAGGGCATCCTGCCGTATCAGGGCTGGTCGCTGGTTTCGCTCGACGAAATCACCCGTCAGACCTTCGTGCAGACCGCCTTGCAGGTCATGCCTTATGCCTTGCAGACCAGCATTCTGTTGCTGTTCGGGATTCTCTTCTGCTGGGTGTCGGCCGGTTTCTGGACCGCACTGATGGGCTTCCTTGAGCTGCTCACCGGTCGCGACAAATACCGTATCTCGGGGGCCAGTGCTGGCAACGAGCCGATCGAAAAGGGCGCACGTACTGCGCTGGTCATGCCGATCTGCAACGAAGACGTGCCACGGGTTTTCGCCGGCCTGCGCGCTACGTTCGAGTCGGTAGCTGCCACGGGTGACCTGGATCGTTTCGATTTCTTCGTGCTCAGCGACACCAACGAGACCGACATTGCCGTTGCCGAGCAACAGGCCTGGCTGGACGTATGCCGCGAGACCAAAGGTTTAGGCAAGATCTTCTATCGCCGTCGTCGTCGTCGCGTAAAACGCAAAAGCGGCAACCTGGACGACTTCTGCCGTCGTTGGGGTGGTGAATACCGCTACATGGTCGTGCTGGACGCCGACAGCGTCATGAGCGGTGAGTGTCTGACCAGTCTGGTTCGCCTGATGGAAGCCACGCCGGACGCCGGTATCATTCAAACCGCGCCACGTGCGTCGGGTATGGACACGCTGTATGCACGCATGCAGCAGTTCGCTACTCGGGTTTACGGTCCGCTGTTCACGGCCGGTCTGCACTTCTGGCAGTTGGGTGAATCCCACTATTGGGGTCACAACGCGATCATCCGCATGAAGCCGTTTATCGAGCATTGCGCCTTGGCGCCGCTTCCGGGTAAAGGTGCCTTTGCCGGTGCGATCCTGTCTCACGACTTCGTCGAAGCTGCGCTGATGCGCCGTGCCGGCTGGGGCGTGTGGATTGCTTACGACCTGCCGGGCAGTTATGAAGAATTGCCGCCCAACCTGCTGGACGAACTCAAGCGTGACCGTCGCTGGTGCCACGGCAACCTGATGAACTTCAGGCTGTTCCTGGTCAAGGGCATGCACCCGGTTCACCGTGCGGTGTTCCTGACGGGCGTGATGTCGTATCTGTCGGCACCGTTGTGGTTCTTCTTCCTCGTACTGTCCACGGCCCTGCTGGCGGTGAACACGCTGATGGAGCCGACCTACTTCCTTGAACCGCGTCAGCTGTATCCGCTGTGGCCACAATGGCACCCGGAAAAAGCTGTTGCGTTGTTCTCGACGACCATCGTCCTGCTGTTCCTGCCTAAACTGCTCAGCGTCATTCTGATCTGGGCCAAGGGCGCGAAAGGCTTCGGTGGCAAGTTCAAGGTCACCGTTTCGATGCTGCTGGAAATGCTCTTTTCGGTGCTGCTGGCACCGGTGCGCATGCTGTTCCACACCCGCTTCGTACTGGCCGCTTTCCTGGGCTGGGCCGCAACCTGGAACTCTCCGCAACGCGACGACGACTCCACGCCGTGGATCGAAGCCGTTAAGCGTCATGGTCCACAGACACTGCTGGGCGCATGCTGGGCCTTGCTGGTGTTCTGGTTGAACCCGAGCTTCCTGTGGTGGCTTGCGCCGATTGTGGTCTCGTTGATGCTGTCGATTCCGGTGTCGGTGATTTCCAGCCGTACCAATCTGGGCGTCAAGGCGCGTGACGAGAAGTTCTTCCTGATTCCTGAAGAGTTCGAACCGCCGCAAGAGTTGATCTCGACGGATCAGTACACCTACGAGAACCGCTGGCATGCGCTGAAACAAGGCTTCATTCGGGCTGTGGTGGATCCTCGCCAGAATGCTCTGGCCTGCGCCCTGGCAACCTCGCGTCACCGTCAGGCACAGCCGATCGAAGTGGTGCGTATGGAGCGTGTTGATCAGGCTCTGAAGGTAGGTCCGGCCAAACTCGGCAACCAGGAACGTCTGATGCTGCTGAGCGACCCGGTCGCCCTTGGCCGCTTGCACGAGCGCGTCTGGAGCGAAGGTCACGAAGAGTGGCTGGCCGCCTGGAGAGCTTCCATCGAAGCTGATCCACATGCGCCGTTGCTGCCTTTGCAACCAGTAGGTAAAGCATCGGAGCCGGTCCCGGTCTAAGACTGCCCGGCTTCGAAAAAAGCCCCTGCCGCTTAGCGCGTCGGGGGCTTTTTTATTGGGCTTCGTGGCACATAAATGCACAGGACATGGTCAAGACGGGTTCTCCAGAACACCGCTCGTTCCTCAAGCTCCAGCGTGGGCACGATGGTGTTATTCCTGCCGACTATCGTTCCTCACGCTCCAGCGTGGGAATGCAGTTCACGACGCTCTGCGTCGCAAGAGGACGCGGAGCGTCCAGACCGGCATATCCACGCGGAGCATGGGCACGATAGTGTTATCCCTGACGACGCTCGTTCCTCACGCTCCAGCGTGGGAATGCAGTTCACGACGCACTGCGTCGCCAGAGGACGCGGAGCGTCCAGACCGGCATGTCCACGCGGAGCATGGGCACGATAGTGTTATCCCTGACGACACTCGTTCCTCACGCTCCAGCGTGGGAATGCAGTTCACGACGCTCTGCGTCGCAAGAGGACGCGGAGCGTCCAGACCGGCATGCCCACGCGGAGCATGGGCACGATAGTGTTATCCCTGACGACGCTCGTTCCTCACGCTCCAGCGTGGGAATGCAGTTCACGACGCTCTGCGTCGCAAG
>NZ_JAWHPK010000035.1:0-1386 GCF_032587795.1 Pseudomonas syringae group sp. 247E2
GTTTCGGCAATGGTTTCAGCTTCTCGGGCGCGGCGTCGTAGCGGGAGCGATCCAGCGCGTAGCGCACCGGCACGATGGCGACGTTCGCTCCTCTGAACGGACAAAGGCTGGTGGCCGTCGCCGGAGTCTTGGGGAACAGTGCGGCACGTCGTTGCTGGTGTGTGCCGTGTTTATCGGTCATGCGGGGCATCCCTGTTGTTACGGACTTTTTGACGGTGTTCATCAAGCGCGGCTATGCGCAGTTCCGGGGCCAGGTGCTGATGCTCGGGGTATAAAGTCTGCCAGGAGGTGCAGTGACCTTGTGGCGAGTTGATGAAATCCAGACCCCAGTCGTGGCAGATGTCGGCCCATGTCGCTAATGCGTATTCACTGATAAGTCCCCACGCGAGCCCGCTGTCCAAAGCTCGATTCAGCCAGCTTTCGATCTGATCATCACTTTGCTTCACGAAGGCTTGCGGATCGTGAGCCTTGACCCAGTCATGAATACGTTCTTCGAACAGCCATCGATAACAGCTTTCAAAGGCTTTCAACTGCGGATCGCACAGCAGAGTGAAGCTCTGCTGAGAGGTTTGTTGCGGACGTTGATTAACAAATGTGGTGATGGTTGAGCCGAGACTACGCTGCCAACTGCGTAAAGGGGATTGGACCCACAGTTGATCTATAGGCCCGAGCGTCGGGCTCAACTGTTCAGCTCCGTAGCTGGATAGCCAGTAATGCATCACCAGCGGATCTGCAAAACGCAGCAGACTTGAGTTACCCAGGTAATTGACCGGGTTCAGAAAATGCTGCAAATGCGCCGAGACGATTTTCAAAGGCGCATCGCTGAAAAAAATGCAGCCGTCGGCCCGCTCTTCAGGATATTGGTGCCACTCTTCTATCAGTCTGGATGGATAAGGTGCGTGTACAAGTATCGGCCCTAGATCCATGACGCCAGCCCAACGTGTGCCCAGATACAGCGGAACGATCTCAAGATGCTCGTCACGCCGATAAAGTTGCTTTACGGCCCCAGACCGCAACATGCCATCAACCAACAGATAATTGGCCTGATTCATTTGTTTGCCTTCTCGGCTGCTTGTGCGCATTCCTCACAAAATGGCGTGCGTTTTATCGCCTGTGTCTGTGCGGGAACCAGCATTTCACCTGAATCGCCCCCATCTGGCTTTATTGCCAAATCTGGCAAGAGCGGGGCCGCCTCCGAGCCTTTCCCAGGACTGCCTCCTGAGTTGAGCTTCACCTGCGAGCCGTTGACCGTCACGCCGCCGGCGTCGATTTTGATAAAGGAGCCACCGGCTTTGAAGGTGATCTCCAGCCCTGCTTCGATGATCAGCTTGTTACCGGCCTTGAGATGAATTTCCTGCCCGGCGTGTGCCAGTAACCCATCAACTA
>NZ_JAWHPK010000036.1:0-4609 GCF_032587795.1 Pseudomonas syringae group sp. 247E2
GCGCTGCTGACGGCCGGGTGGTTGCCGGGCTGGTGGTGCCGGAGGAAGAGCGGCATCTGGTCGGTGCTGCGCTGGATGAGATTGGTTACCCGTATTGGGACGAGAGCGAGAACCCGGCGTACAGGCTGTTTCTGGGCTGAGGACTTAGATACTCCCGTTCCTCACGCTCCGCGTCACAAGAGGACGCAGAGCGTCCCGAACGGCATGCGACGCAGAGCGTCGCACGATAGCGGTAACGTTATCCCTGACGACCCTCGTTCCTCACGCTCCAGCGTGGGAATGCAGCTCACGACGCTCTGCGTCGCAAGAGGGCGCGGAGCGTCCAGATCGGCTTGCCCACGTGGAGCACGGGCGCGATAGCGCTTAAGGCACGGCTCTTGTGTCCACACTGCTAAACTCACCCAAGCCCGATTCCAGAGGAACACCGCGTCATGGAACCCATCACCACCCTTAATACCCTGCACATCGTCGCCATCGCGTTGTTGCTGATCAGCGCGCTGGTGTTGGCCAGCGGGGTGGTCAAGGTGCGTCTTGAAGGCGACACGACCGTGCAGAATCGCCTGCTCAAGCGGCCATTGCTGTTTTTCTGGGTGTTGATGGCCGTGTGCCTGGCGACACTGCCATTCAGCGGCTGGTGGCTGGTGCATCTTAAAGGGTTGTCGCTGGGCCAGACCTGGGTGCTGGGCAGCAGCGTGCTTTACACCCTGGGGCTGTGCAGTTGGGTGTGGCTGGTGGTCAGGCTCAACCGGTTGCGCCTCGGCGCCAAGGGCGGCAAGCGAGGTTTTACCTTGGCGCTGACCGTGATCAGCGTCGTGTGCTTTGTGGCCATGGCCGGTCTGATGGGCTTCAAACCGGCCTGAGCAGTGCCGACGTTCAGTTACGCAGGGTGATAACCGGCCAGCCGCGTCGCTCGGCTTCGGCACGCAATCTATCGTCCGGATCGACCGCAACCGGGCTGGCCACTTGCTCCAGCAGCGGCAGGTCGTTCATCGAGTCGCTGTAGAAATAGCTGTCCTCAAGGCTGAACGCGTTGTCTTCAAGCCACTGATTGAGGCGTGTCACCTTGCCCTCACGGAAGCACGGAACGCCCGTAGTACGACCTGTGTAACGACCATCAACCATCTCGCATTCGGTTGCCAGCAGTGTATCGATGCCCAGCCGCGCCACAATCGGTGCGGTCACAAAGCGATTGGTGGCGGTAATGACCACCAGCTTGTCGCCTGCGTCGCGGTGTTTGGCGATCAATTCCAGCGCCTTGGGCAGCATGATCGGCTCGATGCAGTCGCGCATGAAGTCGCGGTGCCATTCCTCCAGTTGCGCCATATCAGTGTTGCCCAGAATCTCCAGGGTAAAATTCAGGTAGTCGGTCATGTTCAGCGTACCGGCCAGGTAATCCTGATAGAACTCATCGTTGCGGGTCTTGTAGGTTGCGGCATCGAGGATCCCGCGTCGGCACAGATAATCGCCCCAGGCATGGTCGCTGTCGCCGCCCAGAAGCGTGTTGTCGAGGTCGAATAAAGCCAGACGCATAGGGTTACTCGCTGAAATAGTTGAAAAAAGAGTCCCAGAATACGAGGTTTTCACAAGTCTTCACATAAGGTGATAAGCCTCGTTGCTGGTTTGATCGCCTTTGTGGAACAATGCGGCGACATGCGTTTGCGAGGTTGTTGCCGTGATCGACCCCGATGGTTTCCGTCCTAATGTCGGGATTATTCTGACAAACGATGCTGGTCAGGTCCTATGGGCTCGGCGTATTAACCAGGATGCCTGGCAGTTTCCTCAGGGTGGAATCAACCCGCAGGAGACGCCGGAAGACGCGCTTTATCGTGAATTGAATGAAGAAGTCGGGCTGGAACGACATGATGTGCAAATACTTGCCTGCACTCGGGGCTGGTTGCGCTATCGTCTGCCGCAACGTCTGGTCCGTACGCACAGCCAGCCGCTGTGTATCGGCCAGAAGCAAAAATGGTTTCTCCTGCGCCTGATCTCCAACGAGCAGCGGGTGCGGATGGATTTGACCGGTAAACCGGAGTTCGATGGCTGGCGCTGGGTCAGTTATTGGTACCCGTTAGGCCAGGTGGTGACATTCAAGCGCGAGGTGTATCGACGCGCACTCAAAGAGCTTGCCCCGCGCCTGTTATCGCGCGACTGACACGGAGTTCGACCCCGAGCCATGCTCAATACGCTGCGCAAGATCGTCCAGGAAGTTAACTCCGCCAAGGATCTCAAGGCGGCGTTGGGCATTATTGTGTTACGCGTCAAGGAGGCCATGGGCAGTCAGGTCTGCTCGGTCTATCTGCTCGATGCCGAGGTCAACCGCTTTGTGCTGATGGCCTCTGAAGGCCTCAACAAACGCTCCATCGGCAAAGTCAGCATGGCGCCGAATGAAGGCCTGGTCGGTCTGGTCGGCACGCGTGAAGAACCGCTGAACCTCGAAAACGCCGCAGATCACCCTCGTTATCGCTATTTTGCCGAGACTGGTGAAGAGCGTTACGCCTCGTTCCTCGGCGCGCCGATTATCCACCACCGTCGCGTGGTGGGGGTGTTGGTGATCCAGCAAAAGGAGCGTCGTCAGTTCGACGAGGGCGAAGAAGCCTTCCTCGTGACCATGAGCGCGCAACTGGCGGGCGTTATTGCCCATGCCGAAGCCACCGGCTCGATCCGCGGTCTGGGTCGCCAGGGCAAGGGCATTCAGGAGGCCAAGTTCGTTGGTGTGGCCGGTTCGCCGGGCGCTGCTGTAGGTGTCGCCGTGGTCATGCTGCCGCCTGCCGATCTGGAGGTGGTGCCGGACAAGACCGTCACTGACATCGCCGCCGAGCTGGCGTTGTTCCAGAACGCGCTGGAAGGCGTGCGCAATGACATGCGCACCCTGTCAGCCAAGCTCGCCACCCAGCTGCGCCCCGAAGAGCGCGCGCTGTTCGATGTTTACCTGATGATGCTCGATGACGCCTCGCTGGGCAGCGAAGTGACCGATGTCATCAAGACCGGCCAGTGGGCGCAGGGTGCCTTGCGCTCGGTGGTCAGCGAGCACGTCAAACGTTTCGAACTGATGGACGATGCCTACTTGCGCGAGCGGGCCTCGGACGTCAAGGACCTGGGCCGTCGCCTGCTGGCTTACCTTCAGGAAGCGCGGCAGCAGGCACTGGTCTACCCCGACAACACGATTCTGGTCAGTGAAGAATTGACCCCGGCCATGCTGGGCGAGGTGCCGGAAGGCAAGCTGGTCGGCCTTGTATCGGTTCAGGGTTCCGGCAACTCCCACGTTGCGATCCTGGCGCGGGCCATGGGCATTCCCACGGTCATGGGGCTGGTGGACTTCCCTTACTCCAAGGTCGACGGCATCGATCTGGTGGTCGACGGTTATCACGGCGAAGTCTTCACCAACCCCAGCGAAATCATGCGCAAGCAGTTCGGCAAGGTGGTCGAGGAGGAGCGCCAGCTCTCCCAAGGCCTGGATGCCCTGCGCGAACTGCCTTGCGTGACCCTGGACGGCCATCGCATGCCGCTGTGGGTCAATACCGGCCTGCTGGCTGATGTCGCTCGCGCCCAGCAGCGCGGTGCCGAAGGGGTGGGGCTGTACCGTACCGAAGTGCCATTCATGATCAACCAGCGTTTCCCGAGTGAAAAGGAACAGCTGGCGATTTATCGTGAGCAACTGGCCGCTTTCCATCCGCTGCCGGTGACCATGCGCAGCCTGGATATCGGCGGCGACAAGTCGCTGTCCTACTTCCCGATCAAGGAAGACAACCCGTTTCTGGGCTGGCGCGGTATTCGCGTCACTCTCGACCACCCGGAAATTTTCCTGGTCCAGACCCGCGCCATGCTCAAGGCCAGCGAGGGCCTGAATAACCTGCGCATTCTGTTGCCGATGATCTCCAGTACCCACGAAGTGGAAGAAGCGCTGCACCTGATCCACCGGGCGTGGGGCGAGGTGCGCGACGAAGGCACCGACGTGCCGATGCCGCCTGTGGGCGTGATGATCGAAGTGCCTGCGGCGGTCTACCAGACCCGCGATCTGGCGCGTCAGGTCGACTTCCTCTCGGTAGGCTCCAACGACCTGACCCAATACCTGCTGGCGGTCGACCGCAACAACCCGCGTGTGGCCGATCTTTATGATTACCTGCACCCGGCCGTGCTTCAGGCCCTGCAAAGCGTGGTGCGTGATGCACATGCCGAGGGCAAGCCGGTCAGCATCTGCGGCGAAATGGCCGGCGACCCGGCTGCAGCTGTGCTGCTGATGGCGATGGGCTTTGACAGCTTGTCGATGAACGCCACCAACCTGCCGAAAGTGAAGTGGATGCTGCGTCAGATCAACCTCAGCAAGGCCAAGGAACTGCTTGCGCAACTGATGACCAACGATAACCCACAAGTCATCAGCAGCTCCCTGCAACTGGCGCTGAAAAACCTCGGCCTGTCGCGGATGATCAACCCGAGCTCGGTCAAAGGGCACTAAGCGCCACGATAGTTACAGAACTATCGTTCCTCACGCTCCAGCGTAGGAATGCCGTGGGTGACGCTTCGCGTCATAAATCTGTGCCGCACCGCCCGCTCAATATCGGACGCAGAGCGTCCAGAACTGCATGCGACGCAGAGCGCCGCACGATAGTCG
>NZ_JAWHPK010000037.1:0-363852 GCF_032587795.1 Pseudomonas syringae group sp. 247E2
AACTGCTCTTGTCATCGCCGCTGCCTTCACGATCCCAATGAAACTGCACCTTGACCCGGCCATGCCGGTCGCAGTGAATTTCCTGATCTTTCGGGCCAGTAACCACTGCAGTCTGACTGCCGAATATTCTCGGTTTGGGATGATGCAGAGGCGGGCGATACAAGGCCTGCCAGGGAGTAGCGAAAAAGGTATTGCGATAGCCCTGTTGAAAGTTATCAGGGCTCTGGATTTTATGTGCGGACTCTTCAAGAACCTGAGGCTGGCGACCTTCGTGACGCACCTCCGTGAGCAACCACAGAGCATTCCACTCCTTGTTGGGGTGTCCATCCAATGGCAGAAAATGACCGCTGACCAGCCGAGGCTGATCGCTTTGACCTTCGCCCAGCCGGTAATCATGGCGGTGGCGTTCAAGGGCTCGATTCGCCCGTTGCAGACCCTGATCACGGTGGGTGAAACCGCCGGGGTAGTCATAGTCCTCAAGATCAGGCTGCGTCTTGATATCCGCTGAACTTTCCATCTTCAGAAGGGGTTTTTCAAAGTGGTAATCGCGGCGAGTGGTGCGATTGGCGCGGGTTTCCAGGCGCAGCTTGAAACGCTTGATGACCGGCTCATCGGCCACCAGGCCATTGTCATGGCGATAGATCACCGAATCGAGTTTAGGAAACACCATCTGGTTATCGCCAAACACCAGTTGATGCGCTGTGGGGCTGTGTTCGAAGTGATAGTGCAGACCTTCCTCTTCGCACAGTCTCTGGACGAAATGCAGATCCGACTCGTTGTACTGCACGCAGTATTCCCGTTTGGCGTATGTGGTGCCGAGTTTGAAGCGGTAGTCATTGGTCAGCAGGTGATGTTCTTTCAGTACCTGCGCAATGATCTGCTGCACGGTGCGATTCTGGAAAATACGCTGATTGGTGCGATGCCCGAGCCGGGCCAGATGCGGGCGCAGGGTGATCGAGTAGTGCGTGAGGCGTGTGCCGGAGTCGCCTTGGGATACCTGATCAATCAAGCCGTGAATGCCCCCACCGTCAGGCACGAACTGCAGAAATGCAGGACGATTCAGCAGGTCTTCAAGGTCCAGCGCCGTGCGCTCGCTGACCAGCTCAAGCGTAAAGCAGAAGGGCTGGTTGATGGCCTCATGGCCGGTAAATGAAAGGATTTGAAAGTCATGCTCAAGGCCGTCGACGCTCAGGCTGAAGTAAGGTCGATCAGCGGGGTTCAGCGTCATATGGACCACCGTGCCTAGCCGGTTTATGAAAACCCCGCCGATCCTGTCGGACCGACGGAGCAGTGGAGTTATGCCGACTTTGGGCTTCTCCAGTCATCAGATCCGGTAGTGTTGGCCTTTACGTGATCCCAGATTATTTTGCGATAGCTGAATTGAACGTCCTCGAGGTGTCCAAAGTGCGAGTTCTTCGGATCCTGGCAGTTGTGCATGTAAGACTTGATGTTGACGATGACCGCATCCTCAAGGGTGGTGGTGTAATAGTGTTCCTGCTTGCCATCGATAGACGTCCGGTACCACTTGATTTCGACTTTGCTCAGTGTTGAGCCCGAACAAAGGGCTTCCAGAAGCAATGGCGAGGTTTTGTCAAAAATTTTTGTGACACAAGCAGACCCATGAATGCGTTGGCCAGCAGGCTGGCCTGACTGCGTATCACAGGGTGTAATAATGTTATGGCTGAAAGCCTGGATTATTGCTTCATCTTCATGGCCTTCCTGATAGACGTTGCCAACAGAGTCTGCTGTGAAAGCTCTTGCTGTCAGCGTTTTTTGATTGGCGTCTATGACAGTCATATAGGCGGGTGTAGGCATTAACGTTCTTCCTTACAGTCGATGGTACCTCACAAGCGAATCGGCTTGGAGATCGAAGCATGGCTATAACAAGTTACGTGCCAGGTATCTCTTAAGTCAGTAATGTCAGCTGGTTTGGCCATTTGCAGGATATGCAGAAGACGCTTGTAGTGAGTTTTCTTCGAGTAAATTGTGCAAGCTTTTGCGCACCGTTATCATTTTTTTGCGCAGCTTTCCAAGCTGCTATCTGAAAATATTAATATTTTCATATCTGGTCTTTCTGTGTGGAAAGTCACATTTTTCGCACGTTCTCCTGACAAGTTTTTTGGCCGTTCAGTAGTCCCTTTCGGTGAATTTTAGACCGAATACATCTGTGAGTTCTGATATGCATATAGCTGCGTATCGGTCAATGGATAATTAAAGCTATAAATATTTTGGTACATAAATTAATTGCTTCCTACATATTTGCTCTGCTCGGGTGTAAGAATTTTCCGAAAGTTTAATATCTTTCAGGTGTCACCTTGCTTGCTGGTTTTTATGACGATAAGGTTTGCCTGGTTTTATGAGTGGCTGGAAAAGCTTTTCACAATGAAGTGTACGCTATGTGGGGTGTATGATCAGTGGCAGGTAAAGACAAGCTCTCCATTCTATATCTGGATCTGGCTCGGCACCCTGTAGCGGCGGACGATTACGCAGGCGAAGACATTCGTTTTTCTACGATGTTTGAAGTCCTGGAGCGTGAGCTGGGCTGTACGCAGGCCGTTTTCGGGGAAGTGAATGTAGACTGGCTGCGGATCAGAGAGGGCTGTGAACATATTCTTTCAAACCAGTCCAAAGACCTGCGCGTCGCTAGCTGGCTGGCCTGGGCTCTATATGAATGCGAGTCTGTCAGCGGATTAGCTGCGGGCCTGGGGTTGATTCATTATTTGTGCAAAGAGCGTTGGCTGCTCTTTCATCCCAGAAAGTTACGAACACGTTCGGCGAGCATGCAATGGCTCTTGCTGAAACTTGAAAAGGCACTGGGAGAAGATATTTCCATTACTCACCAGCTTCCTGAGTTCCAGCAACTGCTCAGGCAGCTTGATGGCCTGGATGAAATATTTAATCTGTATCTGGGAAGTGATGCCCCGTTGCTGCTGCCGTTGCGAAGACGGCTCGCCCGTATGATTCAGCGTGCTGAGCAGGTCGAGAAAGAGCCTGTCAAGGTGGTGGAGCGCGTCAAGCAGGCTGCGGTTCAGTTATTTTCAAGTGACTCCGACATTGACAACGAGAGAGATGCGCAGCGGGCTTTAAGTATGCAAGAGAACTCCGTACGCAGCCTTTGCAGATGGTGGCTCAAGCAAAAAACTACAGATCTGCGGGCTTTTCGCCTTGGTCGCTCGCAGGTCTGGTATGCGGTGGATAGTCTTCCTGAAAGAAATAGTGAGAAAATAACGCAGTTAAGGAGATTGCCCGCTGACAAACTAAGTAATTACCAAGAGCGATTCGAACAGGGCCTTTACGCAGACCTCATTGTAGACCTTGAAGCAAGTCTTGCAGGCTCGCCTTTTTGGTTTGATGGTCAGCGAATGGTCTGGAACTGTCTGAAAGCCTTGGGTGGCGAAGCGGCAATGCGCGAGGTGGAGGTTCAATTTGCTTTACTTTTAAAGCGCATTCCAGACCTTGTTGAACTTCGCTTTCACGATGGTGTGCCGTTTGCAGACGTGGAGACGTTACAGTGGATCGCCGCTCATATCCTGGTTCCTGAAGTTCATGTCAGTAATGCGCGTGGCAGCGAAAGTCAGCATGACGCCTTAGAACAAAGCTCGTTGTATCACGATGCACTGCCGGTTTTGCAGAAAAAAGGACTGAAGGCCGCTGTGCGATTGGTGAATGATCATTTGAAAGGCGTGGAGGGCGGGCGAGAGCGATTTTTCTGCAAGCTATGCATCGCACGTCTCTGTATAGATGCAAAAAAATACGAGTTGGCGAAGGTTCAACTTGAGCACCTTGATCAAGAACTTCAAACAGCAAGCTTGCCGGTATGGGAACCCACGGTCTTCCTGGATGTGTCGCGCTTGTTATACAGCTGTTACGAGCGCATTGCTCTGAACGAAAAGGCAGTAGCGCGCAAAGAAGTAATTTACCAGAGGTTGTGTCATCACGACCTTGAGCGGTTTATTGATAGCTAATGCACAGTTGAATGAATTGAGGGGAAATGAGATGGCCAGAGAAGGCTCTGTAGCGCCCAAAGAACGGATTAACGTGACGTTCAAACCTGCTGTTGGTGGCGCACAGGAAGAAATAGAGCTGCCGCTGAAGTTGCTGGTTCTTGGCGATTTCATACAACGCGCGGACGAGCGAAAGCTTGAGGACCGTAAATCAATCAGTATCGACAAGAATAATTTCGATGATGTATTGGCGAAACAGGAGCTTGAACTGGTACTGAATATACCTGACCGCTTGCAGGCTGATAGCGGGGCTGACGAGCTGACTGTCAGCATCAAGGTCTCTTCGATGAAAGACTTCAACCCTGCCAGTCTCGTCGAACAGATTCCGGAGCTTAAAAAGCTGATGGAGCTCCGCAACGCCCTAATGGCGCTCAAGGGGCCGCTGGGGAACATGCCTTCTTTTCGCAAGGCCATCGAGCATGTCATTACGGATGAAACATCGCGTAAGAACGTGCTGGATGAGCTTGGCCTGGATGTCGCGTCGCAACGGTAATGTCGGATTTATTGTCAGGAATTAATATATGAACACAAAAGCCATACCGCAGCGCGACGCAAATGAGCTTCATCATGGAATTCTCGATCAGATTATTGCGCATACCCGATTAGAGCCTTTTGACGACGCCTATGGCATTGCCAAACGAGGGGTGGCTGCATTTATTGAAGAGTTGCTGAAGCCGCGTAATAACAACGAACCGGTCAAAAAAGCGCTGGTTGACCGGATGATTACCGAGATTGACGTCAAGCTGAGTCGCCAGATGGACGAGATCATCCATCATGTAGAATTTCAGGCATTGGAAGCTTCATGGCGTGGGTTGCAGTTACTGATTGATCGAACCGATTTTCGTGAAAATATAAAAATCGAGTTATTAAGCGTTTCCAAACAGGATCTTCTAGAGGATTTCGAAGATTCACCTGAAGTGGTTCAGTCGGGCCTCTATAAACACGTCTACACCGCTGAGTACGGCCAGTTTGGCGGTAATCCCGTTGGCGCAATCATCGCCAATTATTTCTTCTCGCCAAGCGCCCCTGATGTCAAGACCATGCAATACGTTTCAAGCGTTGCCTGCATGGCGCATGCACCTTTCATCGCTGCCGCGGGTGCCAATTTTTTCGGGCTTGAGCAGTTCACCGGTCTGCCTGACCTCAAGGATCTGAGCGATCATTTCGAAGGCCCGCAGTTCGCCAAATGGCAGAGCTTCAGGCAGCAAGAGGATGCTCGGTATCTTGCCTTGACGGTGCCGCGTTTCCTGCTGCGCAGTCCTTACGAGCCAGCGGAAAACCCGGTGAAAACGTTTGCCTACAAGGAAAACGTCGCGAATAGCCACGAGCACTATCTATGGGGAAATACGGCCTATACATTTGCGACGAAGCTGACAGACAGTTTTGCCAAATTTCGTTGGTGTCCCAACATCATCGGGCCACTGAGTGGTGGTGCGGTGGAAGACCTTCCCTTGCACCGGTTCCACAGCATGGGTGAAATCGAGACAAAGATTCCGACGGAGGTCCTGGTCTCTGATCGCCGAGAGTATGAACTCGCAGAAGAGGGGTTTATCGCGCTGACCATGCGCAAAGGAAGCGATAACGCCGCGTTCTTTTCCGCGAGTTCGGTGCAAAAGCCCAAGTTCTTTGGCAACCATTCGGAAGGCAAAATAGCCGAGCTTAATTACAGGCTGGGGACCCAACTGCCCTACATGATGATTGTCAACCGCCTCGCGCACTACCTCAAGGTGTTGCAGCGAGAGCAGATCGGGTCCTGGAAAGAGCGAGCGGATCTGGAGAGTCAACTTAATAAATGGATTCGCCAGTACATTGCAGATCAGGAAAACCCGAGCGCGGAAGTGCGAGGAAGACGCCCGTTACGCTCAGCGCAAATTATTGTTAGCGACGTTGAAGGTGATCCAGGCTGGTACCGTGTCAGTTTGAATATCCGTCCTCATTTCAAATATATGGGGGCTGATTTTACTCTGTCGCTGGTCGGGAAAATGGAAAAGGAATAGGTAACGCCATGAGAGGCCTCGGTAGTCTTTTTGAACGCCTTGCCGAAGTGAGGTTACAGCCGCCAGGCTTTTCTGAGGAAGAACAGTTAACGGCATCGGTAGCGACACATTTGTCGAACATGCTTGGCGCTCGTGCAGGAAGCGTGAAAATGCTACCTGATTATGGCTTGCCTGACTTGAATGACATGAGCATGAGCGCTCACGATATATTGAGGCAATCCCGAGTGGCGATCGAGAAAGCTGTCAGGCTCTATGAGCCCCGCTTGTCAGAGGTTTACGTCATGTCTGAAGGGCACTCGGAAGATAGGCTGACACTGCAATTTTTTATTGATGCAATTTTAAAAGCTGACGGCATTAAAAAGGCTGTTCGGTTTTCCGCAACTGTCAGCGAAGCCGGAAGGGTAAGGGTGAGTTGACTATGCCAAGTGATTCTCGCGAATCGGTTGTTTCCTGTTTCTTTACATAAACTCCGATTCATTCATAAAACAAGATCCGGCGGGTGAGCATTGTCATTTAACCATTACTATCAAGAGGAACTGATGGCCCTGCGTCAGTCGGGCCGGCAGTTTTCTGATCGCAATCCGGCATTGGCTTCTTTTTTGGGGCAGGCAGGTCAGGATCCCGACGTTGAGCGGTTGCTTGAAGGGTTTGCTTTCCTGACGGGTCGTTTGCGTCAAAAACTCGATGATGATCTGCCTGAGTTGACTCATTCGCTTATGCAATTGTTATGGCCCAATTATATGCGACCGATGCCGGCAGTGAGCATGTTGCAATTCGATCCGTTGATGGCTGTAGGGCCTGGTATAAGGGTCGAGCGCGATACCCCGGTAGAAAGTGAGCCCGTGAAGGGGCAGGTCTGTCAATTTCGTACCTGTTTTCCAACCGATATTCTTCCACTGAAGTTGGTAAATGTTTCCTACTCGGCCAGCGCGGAGGCGACGACTTTGACGTTGTGTCTGGAGATGACAGGTGACGGGCACCTGGGGGCGCTGGAGCTGAATAGGCTACGCCTGCACTTTGCAGGCGATCGTGCTATTAGCCAAGCGCTGTATCTTGGCCTCATGCGCAAACTTAAAAGCGTTAAGTTATTACTGTTGGATGAACAGGGCAAGCCGCTTCTGAATGGGGATGGCAAATCATATGAACTGAGCATTTCTGCAGATCAAGTACAGCCAGTGGGCTTTGCAGAAGATGAGTCATTGATCCCTTATCCGCTGAACACTTTTCGCGGTTATCGCTACCTGCAAGAGTATTTTTGCTTTCCGGAGAAATTCCTTTTTTCTGATATTGGCGGTCTCCAGATCATCACATCAGTGAGTGAAGATGTATTGAAAGTTGCTCGTGGCTTTCAGCTGATCTTTGAAATGCATGGCGAGGATATGCTGCACCTTCGGCCGAAGGTTGAACATATAAAATTATATTGCACACCCGTGGTCAACTTGTTCAAACAGGATGCACTCCCCATTTTGGCCGACGCACGACAGGATGAGTATCTGCTGATTCCTGCGCACTACGGTCATGGCAAGTGCGGGGTTTACTCGGTTGATACCGTCACCGGATGGCAGCCAGGAGGCAGGGGATATCAGAACTATGTGCCCTTTGAGTCCTTCGAACATGATCCGGCCGTCGATGTGCAGAGCAACGCCCCTTATTACAGCGTGCGTCATCGTGACTCCGTAGCGCATGGAGGGCTGGATACTTACCTGAGTTTCGATGCGCGTGGCGACCGAGACAACGAAACGATCTCGATTGGATTGACCTGCACCAACCATAATCTTCCACAGCAGATCAGGGCCGGCGGGATATGCAAGCCGTGCGAAGGCACTCCAGACTTCCTGCGGTTCAGAAATATTACACCAGCAACTAAAAGCTATGCGCCGCCGATTGGACGTGACTTTCTATGGCGCGTCATTAGTAACATGTCGCTGAATTATCTGTCTCTGGCAAGTATCGAAGCGTTAAAAGTCATTATCGAAACCTATGACTTGCCGCGTTATTACGACAAGCAAGCGGAGAAGGTCAGTCAGCATTTGTTAAGTGGGCTGAAATCGATACGTCACCAGCACGTTGATCGCTTGCATGATGGCCGGCCGGTGCGAGGCATTAAAACCGAGCTGCTCATTGCCCCTGGCGCGCTTGCAGACGAAGCCAGTCTGTTTCTGTTTGCTTCAGTCCTAAACGAATTCTTTGCGCTTTATGCCAGTTTGAATTCTTTCCATGAACTGCATGTAAAAACCGCTCAGGGAGGTGCTTACGAATGGACGCCACGCATGGGGCAGCAGCCGCTGCTCTGACTACGCTCAGTCAGCATATACGGGAATATTCCGTGTATCAGGCGATACCTTTGATCCTCGGGGTTTTACGTGAAGTTCACCCGGATGCCGATGATGAGCAACTGCATGCTTTTCTTGAATTAAGGGCAAATCCCAGTCTTGGATTTCCGTGTAGCGACATAGAACGTCTGGATTTTTTTCATGAGCACACTGACCTGTATGTCCGGTTGTACCTCAACGTGATGAGCCTGGTTGGGTCCGGTTCACCGCTGCCGGCTTTCTATGCCGAGCAGGCGTTGGGGGAACGGGACAAGCCTAATGCCACTCGGGATTTCCTGGATATTTTTAATCATCGCCTGCAAAAACTGATGTTGCCTGTCTGGCGCAAGTACCGCTATCACGCGGTGTTCGCCAGTGGCGCAACCGATCCTTTTTCCGAACATCTCTTTGCATTGATCGGTTTACATGGCGCGCGCATTCGAGAAACAACCGAGTTGAACTGGAAGCGGCTGTTGCCCTATCTGGGGCTCTTGAGCCTGCGTGCTCATTCTGCCGCGTTGATCGAGTCGGTGCTTCGTTACTACTTCAAGCATGCCCGGATGTTCATCGAACAATGTGTCGAGCGAACGGTTGAGATCAGTCGTGCTCAGCTCAATTGCCTTGGCAAAGCCAACAACCAGCCAGGGCGGAATATGGTGCTGGGTGTTCGTGTTCCAGATCGGAGTGGCAAGTTTCGTATTCATATAAAACAGCTTGATTGGGAGCGCTTCCACGAATTTCTACCCACCGGCCGGAGTTACCAACCGTTGGGCGCACTTGTGCGGTTCACGTTGCGCGATCCACTGGATTACGACGTTTGTCTCGAGCTTCTGAATTCGGATATCAGGGATCTGCGCATTGGCCAATCGAACACCTGTCACCTGGGTTGGACCAGTTGGCTCGGGCGTGAGCATGCCCAGGGGCTTGTGACGTTCAACAGACCGACCAATAAGGACTATTCATGATCGATGTAGACCTGCAGCAGCTCGTCAGAGCCCTTGATGCCCCTACACGCAGCGAGCTTGAGGGGGCCGCCGAACGTTGTGTTTCCAGAGGCAGTAGTAAAATTTCGGTTGAGGATCTACTGGTTGCCCTGCTGGAACGGCCTGATGGAATGCTTGCGCGTGCGCTGCTGGAGGCCGATGTTGCAGCTGACGAATTTGCAGGCTTCCTTCGCCAGCCGATCGAGCAAAGTGCAATCCGTAACCCGGTATTCTCTGCCGAGCTTGTTCAGTGGCTTCAAGACGCGCTGTTGATTTCCAATCTGGATTTGGGCGAAAGCCTCATTGACCAGGCTGCGTTGATTCTTGCCTTGCTGCGCAATCCTTCGCGCTATGCGGACCGTCCATACCAGCCGTTATTGGGCAGGATCAACATTGAACGCTTTCGCGATTACGCCCTTGCCCAGCAATCACCGGGCGTAGCAAAGCCAGCCCTGAATCAAAGTGAATCGCTACTTGCACGTTTCACTCATAACCTGACGCAGCAGGCCCGAGAGGGTTTGCTGGATCCCGTACTATGTCGTGATGACTGCTTGCGCCAGATGGTCGACATACTGGCTCGTCGACGCAAGAACAATCCGATTGTGGTGGGCGAGGCGGGTGTCGGCAAAACCGCAGTTGTCGAGGGACTGGCGCTGCGGATCGTTCATGGTGAAGTGCCTGATCTGTTGAAGAATGTCGAGCTACTGTCGCTGGATATGGGGTTGCTCCAGGCGGGCGCCAGTATCAAGGGTGAGTTCGAGCGTCGTTTGAAGGGGGTCATTGAGGAAGTCCAGTCTTCACTCAGGCCTGTCATTCTGTTCATTGACGAAGCCCACACGCTCATCGGGGCCGGTGTTCAGGCCGGAGGGTCGGATGCGGCCAACCTGTTGAAGCCTGCGCTGGCACGCGGGGAGCTGCGTACCATTGCAGCGACAACGTGGGCCGAATACAGACAATATTTCGAAAAGGATCCGGCGCTTGCACGTCGCTTTCAATCGGTCCGCGTAATGGAACCCACGGTGGAGCAGGCCATCACCATTCTGCGTGGGCTCGCGCCGTTATATGAACGCAGTCATGGCGTCTATCTGCGCGATGACGCTGTGGTTGCCGCTGCCCGGCTTTCGGCCCGCTACCTTTCCGGGCGTCAGTTGCCGGACAAGGCAGTTGACCTGCTCGATACAGCGTGTGCTCGTGTGCGAATCGGTCTGGTTGCCGTGCCTGAACGTCTTGAGCATCTGCGAGGTGAACTTGCTCGGCAACGAAGGCATTTTGAGGCATTACAGCGTGATGCCACTGCCGGGTTGTCGGTTGATGAAAGCTTGCTGGTTACGCTGGTTTCTGACCTGTCACGGATGCAGAGCGAGGCAGATGAGCTTGAGTACAGGTGGGCCAATCAACTCGCAGCCGTCAAGCGGCTCATTGGTCTACGCAGTCAACTGGCTGACCGAAAAGTACAGCAGGCAGGCGAGGGGAGCGACTCTCAATACACGCACGCGCTGGAGTCCGAGTTGACTGAAGTCCGGCAGGCTCTGATCGATACGCAAGTGGACGAGCGTCTGGTGAGCTTTGAAGTGTGCCCCAGACTGATCGCAGAAGTGGTGAGTGCCTGGACTGGAATTCCGGTATCGCGATTGGCTCAGGAGCACAGTGAACGGATTGACCGCTTCTCTTCGGAGCTACGTTTGCGCATCAGGGGACAGGAGCAGGCGATGCAGGCGATTGAAAAATCGGTGAGGGCATCGGCTGCCGGTTTGAATACACCCGGTGCTCCAACCGGAGTATTCCTTTTGGTCGGCCCAAGCGGTGTCGGCAAGACCGAAACAGCTATTGTTCTGGCTGACCTGCTGTATGGCGGCGAGCGTTTTCTCACGACGATCAACATGTCCGAATTTCAGGAGAAACACACCGTTTCCCGTTTGATCGGCGCACCGCCGGGCTACGTCGGTTATGGCGAGGGAGGCATGTTGACTGACGCTGTTCGACAGAAGCCTTACTCGGTGATTCTACTTGATGAGGTGGAGAAGGCGGACCCGGATGTACTGAATCTGTTCTATCAGATCTTCGATAAAGGCGTAGCCAACGACGGAGAGGGCCGGGAAATCAATTTTCGCAACACGCTCATTCTGATGACCTCCAACCTCGGCGCCGAGGTGATCCATGCCAACTGCCACGAGAGCACGCTCCCGGATGCCAAACAGCTGGCGATGCGCCTAGAGCCAGTACTCAGCGCACATTTCAAACCGGCATTGCTGGCCAGAATGCGCGTTGTGCCTTACTACCCCATCACGGGTGTAGCGCTTCGTGAACTGGTCGAACTAAAGCTGAGTCGCCTTGGAGAGAGACTTGAATCCCGTGCTCTCACCTTCAGCTACTCGCAGAGTCTGGTTTGTCATCTGCTTGAGCATTGCACACAAAGCGACAGCGGCGCCCGACTGATCGATCAGTTACTCGAGTCCTCCCTGACCCCGTTGATAGCGGACCATTTGCTCAGTGCCATGAGCAGTGGTAAAGCCTTATGCAGGGTTCATGCGGCGCTGGACAGCTCAGGCGGAATTGTCTGTGAATTCGAATAACTATGGGTTTACAGGACGTAGCGCTGCCCTGGGCCGAACAACCCATCTTCTGGGCAAGATTCTCGACAGCACCTGCACTGTATTGCTCACTGGCGAGACCGGAACGGGCAAGGAGGTCGTGTCTCGCGCTATCCACGAGCATGGACCTCGCCGCTCCAACGCATTTGTTGTGCAGAATTGTGCTGCGTTTCCCGAAGCTCTTCTGGAAAGCGAGCTGTTTGGCTATTGCAGGGGCGCGTTTACCGGCGCTGATCGTGATCGACCTGGCCTGTTCGACATTGCTCATGGCGGTACGCTTTTACTCGACGAAATTGGCGATATGCCAATGCTGCTGCAAGCAAAGCTACTGCGGGTGTTACAGGAGGGAGAGATTCGGCCGCTGGGCGCCAACAAGGTTCGCAAGGTCGATGTGCGAATCATTGCTGCTACTCATCGCGATTTGCCAAAGCTCATTGCAGAAGGGCGTTTTCGTGAAGACCTTTACTACCGTCTGGCGCAGTTTCCCATTGAGCTTCCTCCGCTTCGTCAGCGCGTGGGTGATATAGAAATATTGGCCCGGCATTTTTCCGACAAGGCATGCCTGCACTCACAACGAGATCTGGTGCAATGGTCGCAGGCTGCATTGAGAGCTTTATCGGGATACGCCTTTCCGGGCAACGTTCGGCAGTTGAAGGGGTTCGTCGAGCGCGCAGTGTTGTTATGCGATGACGGTGAGTTGAAGCTGGAACACTTTCCCATCCCCGCCAACCCGATAAGCAATCCGGCTTGCCTTTCGCTACGTGAGCGCATCGAACAGTTCGAACGCGACGTACTGCTTGAGTGTTTGCGCGATTGTAACGGCAACCGGAGTCGTGCAGCACGCACTCTCGGAGTGTCACGACGCACGCTGCTTTATCGCCTGGCGCATTTGAAGATCGGTGCTGCTCACGGACGACCTGATTAACTGCCGAATCACCACGATTGCCTAACTCATTATCTGGGACTTTTTTCAATGAACGTTCATTGTCGGTGCTCTGCGCCTTTTATGCTTGCTGCGGTGATTTGCCTTGGAGGGTGCACTGGCCATTTCAAGTTCAGCGATGATCAATACCGGGCTTTGGGCAGCCCTGAACCCACCAGCCGAAACGAAGTAATAGAAGAGTCGAGTGTGGGGCTTTCGGGCATTGCCCACCCCCGTGTCAACGCATTCTATGGGCGTGAGCTGTCATGAGCCGCCGTTCGGTTGTATCACTGCCTCCATCAGGATTTACAGGGCTGATTTCAATGTGTCTTCACGTTAGCCGAGTCAAGCGGTCACTAGTGTTACTGCTGTTACTCACGCTCAATGGTTGTTCAGCACTCTCACCGTACTCAACGCAAACCCGTGTGGATTTACAACTGAATGCAGACAATCAGCTTAATCCTGATGTCAATGGCAGGCCCTCGCCGATTGTTCTCAAGGTCCTGGAGCTCAGGCGTCCGGTGACCTTCGAGAATATGGATTTCTTTTCGCTTTACCAACGGACTGCTCAGGCACTCGGGCAAGACCTGATTGCAAGCGAAGAGTTTGAACTTCGTCCAGGCGAGAGTATTGAACTGAAGCTGAAACTGGATCAAGGCAGTCGTTACATCGGTGTACTGGCTGCCTATCGAAATTTGCCGGAAACCCAATGGCGTCACGTGATCAAGGTTCACCCCAAACAGCAGAATCGAGCCGTTTTCGTACTGGGTGAATCAGGCCTTCAACGGGCAGATAGCCAGACAGGCACAGGAAATCCGACATGAACGCGCACAAGGTTATCTGGCAGGAAGGCATGTTGCTGCGGCCGCAGCACTTTCAACATAACGATCGTTACTACGACCATCAATTGCGGGTTCGCACTCGGTTGGCGGGCGCCTACAACTGGGGGTTCACGGCCCTGGAAATAGATCCGCATTTTTTGGGCTCGGGACAGATCGTACTGGCTCAGGCCTCGGGTATCCTGCCGGACGGTAGCGTGTTCGACATATGCGACCGTAACAGTCCATTGGCGCTGGATATTCCTGCAAACACTTCAAACATGCCAGTGTACATAGCGCTGCCGACAATGGCGGGTAATTGCATTGAGACACGCAGCCACGAACAGCCGGAGGTGATCGCACGCTTTACAGCCTACGCAACGGATGTTTTGGATTCGAACGCCGGAGCAGACTGTTCCACTTCGGTGTTATGCGCGCGCCCGGAATTTCGTCTGTTAGTGGGAGAACCTCGCGGAGAGCACGCCTACACCTTGCTCAAGTTGGGGCATATTCTTATCTGCAGCCCTGACAAGGCAATAACGCTGGACACCGGTTTTTCACCGGCCTTCATCAACGCCAGTGGTTCACGCTACCTGATGTCGTGCCTCAAGGAAGTTGTAGGTCTGCTGCAGCATCGAGGCGACATCATCGCCGAGCGCATCGGTACATACGGCCAGGCGCGTGGTGCAGAGACGGGCGATTTCATGATGTTGCAACTGATTAATCGCAACGCGTTGGTACTTCAACACTATCTCACTACCCGGCAGGTGCACCCCGAAGAACTGTATCGGGCGCTGTTATCTCTTTTTGGCGAGTTGTCGACGTTCGGCGATGAAAGCAGACGTCCTCGACTGGAGGGCAGCTATCAGCACAGTGATCAGGGCGCAACGTTCAAACGTTTAATGTTTGCCATTCGACAAATGCTGTCGATGGTTCTCGAGCAGCACGCGCAGGAGCTTGAGTTGCAGCCCAGGCAGTACGGCGTTCTGGTCTCGCCTCGGGTGGACCGTGAGTTGCTGGGGGATGCCTCATTTGTCATTGCCGCTCGTGCTGATTGCGATACCGAAGAGCTGCGTGGGCGACTGCCTTCGCACCTCAAAGTGGGCTCTGTGGAAAGTATTCGCGAACTGGTGAGTCTGCACCTGCCGGGTATGCGGCTCAGGCCGCTGCCTGTGGCTCCGCGGCAAATACCGTTTCACGCTGCAAAAGCCTATTTCATTCTCGATATCGATGACCGGGACCAAAGCGGAATCGATAAGTCAGGGGGATTTGCTTTCCATGTATCAGGTGAATTTCCGGGGCTTGAGTTGCAGTTCTGGGCGATCAGAAATTGAGTAGACTGATGGATATGCAAAGCAGTCGCGAAGACCATGCCGTTACCTATGGCCGGGACAATGTCTGGCCGGGTGATGACATGTTCACGAGTCCCCACGATGCGAATCTTTTCGAAGGTCTGCAGGAACGGTTGATCAACAACACCCTGCAGGTATCCGAAAAGCGGGTCAGTATCCATGTCAATTCGCTGGTTGCTGCCGCGAGCGAATTGCTGGCTCAGGTGTCCAGGCTGTCTGCAGCCGAAGAGTTTGGCGATATTGCGCTGCTGAACGTACAGCTATCGGACCAGATCAAGCTGTTCGAGGCCGAGGGCCGGCGAAACGCTATAGAAAATGATCAGCTACTGGCTGCGCGCTACGTGCTCTGTACGGTCGTGGATGAAGCTGTGTTGAACACGCCCTGGGGCTGCAAGAGTGACTGGTCGAAGATCAGTCTGCTGAGCCGGTTTCACAAGGAGACATTTGGCGGCGAAAAATTCTTTCACCTCCTCGAAAAGCTTTCTGCCAATCCGTTCAAGCATCTGCCGATGCTCGAGCTGATGTACCTGTGTCTGGCGCTCGGGTTCGAGGGGAAATACCGCTCGCACCGCCTTAATGGCCATGAACTGGAAGACATCCGCGACAGCCTTTATCGGCAGATAAGGCATGTGAGAGGCGACGTGTCCCGAACTCTTTCACCTCGCTGGCAGGGCGCACAATCCAAGGCTTCTGAACGGCTGCGTGTCGTACCGGTATGGCTGGTCGTGCTGTTCACCGTTATCAGCCTGGCTGTGCTGTATTGCGGATTTACCTGGGTACTCGGCGAGCAGCGTGAGGTCGTGCTCAAACCCTATCAGACAGCGTATCTGGCAGCGCTTGAGCTCCGGTCTTGAAATGAGAGATGCAATGAAAACCCTGTTCAAAAAACTTATCGCGCTGCTGTGCAGTACCTGGGCCTGGTCGCTGCTGTTGGTGCTTGTGCTGGCTGCATGTATCTGGATGTTCGGGCCACTGCTGGCGGTGGCGGATAACAGGTTTTGGGAGAGCCCCATTGCGCGTCTCGTATCGATCAGTGTGTTGTTTCTGGTCTGGGGCCTCGGGATTGTCTTCAACAACTGGCGCATTGGTTTGCAGAAAAAACAGGCGCAAGACAGCCATGCAGGTCACGAACTTCTGCGTAAGTCTGTCGCCGTGGAAAAAGAGCACCTGGAGCTTGTCAGTCGTTTCAAGGATGCCCTGCGCGTGCTCAAGGATTCTGCGCTGTATGGCGAATTGGGTGCCCGGGGTCGAGTCGAGCTGCCCTGGTATGCACTGATCGGCCCGCAGAGCAGCGGCAAGACCAGCCTGCTGGATTTTTCCGGACTCGACTTTCCCCTCGACAGGGTCGGGCGCAAACTGACGCACGACACGAGCAGCACCAGCAGTTGTGGCTGGTATTTTACCGAGCAGGCTATTTTGCTGGATACATCGGGCCGCTATCTTGACCAGCCTGTACCCGAGGTCGACGGCAGCGCCTGGATGACCCTTCTGGGGTTGTTACGGGGCCGCTACCGCGTACAGCCGCTCAGCGGTGTGCTGGTGACGTTGCCAGTGGACATTTTGTTTGACGAGCGTGACAAGCGTCTGGAGAAAATGGCTGAAGATGTGCGCGCGCGCCTGGACGAAGTTTTTCAGCAACTGCACGTTGATGTGCCGGTTTATCTGGTACTGACCAAGGCCGACTCGATAGCAGGTTTCGATGATTTTTTTGATCAACTGTCCCGTGAGGAAAGTGAGCAGGTCCTTGGAGTCACGTTCCAAAACGGCCAGAGTGGCACCGACAGCGGTGTTCTCATTCAGGAGTTTGAGACGTTGCTGCAACGGCTTGGCAGCCAGGTCATCGCTCGCATTCATCAGGAACGAGACAGCCAGCGCCGTGGCAAAATGCTTGAATTCCCCAACCTGCTTGGAGGTATCGCACACAGACTGGGGGTTTTTGTCGAACTCGCGTTCTCCGGAAATCGCTATCAGCGCGCCAGCCAGTTTCGTGGGTTCTACCTGACCCGTGCGCCGCAACTTGTTCAGAGCTCTCAAAAAGCTGATGGGGAGGGCAGTACCGGATTACAGGTTCCACAACCTGGAAAAGCACGGTTCATTCACGATCTGTTGCGGCATGTGATTTTCCCTGAGTCCGATCTCGCTGTTCTCAACAAGGAAGCACGCGGAAAGATTCTTTGGCGTCAGAGGGCAGTGTATTGCTCCGCGCTATTGCTTTTATCTGTGTTCGGAGTGCTATGGACGACTGGTTTCAGTGCTAACCACGACCGGCTGGAGCGGCTTCGTATTCTGGGTGAACAGTGGACGCAACAGCGTTCATCGCTCACCGCCGAGGATGATCTACTGACAGTCCTTGATAGCCTGAACACCCTTTACCAGGCCGCTCAGGTATTTCCGGACAACAGTGATGTCACTCTGTATGAGCGCAACGGTCTTTATCAGGGCGAGCCTGCAAATGATGTGCTTCTGCGCGCTTATCATGCCCAGTTGCAGGGCCAGTTGCTGCCACGAGTGGTGCGGATGTTTGAAGCCCGCATAATGGCCAGCCTGCAGGATCGCGAGCAGTTACTGGGCAACTTGCGCGCCTATCTGATGCTGGTTCAGCGTGAACACCGGATACCTTCTGCGCTGAAGGAGCGAGTGGCGACCGACTGGTCAATTCGTTATGTCGGGCATGCACAGGCTCAGCACGAGTTGAATCAGCATTTTGGGCGTGTGCTCGAACAGTCTTTTGCCTATCCGCTAAACGACGCATTAGTGGCGCAGGCTCGGCAGGTGCTGCGTAACGAATCCTTCGCCAACGTGGTTTATCGGGTATTGCGTGAAAAAGCGCGTGTACTTCCGGACTACAGCCTTGGCCACAACACCGGCCCTCAGGCAAAGCATTTGGCTGGTACTGACTATCGGATTCCCGGGTTCTATACACGCCAGGGCTACGAGCAGTATTTCGTTACCCGTGGTACAGCCGTGGTAACTGAAATCATGCGTGACAACTGGGTCCTGGGTGAAAGTGAACAGTACAACGCACATCAGTTGCGAGCATTGATGGTCGAACTGGAAAAATTGTACTTTCGTGATTACGCCGATCATTGGGCCGAAGCGATCGGTCGGGTTTCACTGCAGCCCTTTGAAGGAGCCAGCCAGGCTGCCGTGCAACTGGCCGGGCTGACGGCAGCGCATTCGCCTTTGCTGCAGTTGCTGGTCGAGGTGCGTGACAACACACTTTTCCCGGTCCTTGCAGACAGTCTCGGTGCTATGAAGGCCGAGGCTGAAAAGATTGCACCGGGCCCTGTGGCGCTCACCCAGGTTGCTGCGATTGGCGATACTTTGCAGCAGACAGTTACCGATAGCCTGCCCACAACGGCGAAGCAATCATTGCAGCGTCGCTTCGATCCTTTGCACCGCTTGCTGGATGAAGAAAATGGTCCTGCCGCCGATCTGATTACAGCATTGAACGCCATCAATGAATTGCAGATGCAAATGGCCGCATTGGGTCGCTCCGGTCAGCCTGAACTGGCGGCCTACGAGATGGCGAAGGGACGAATGTCCGGGCAGCGAGACGCCTTGAGCAATCTGCGCAATGCCGCGGCTGTGTTACCCCAGCCTCTGGGCGGCTGGTTGAGCGCGTTGGCTGAAGATACCTGGAGCTTTGTGCTGTATCAGTCTCACCATTACCTCAACCAACGCTACAAGGCAGAGCTTTACAGTTTCTATGAACAGTCTCTCGCCAAACGCTATCCATTCCATGCGCACAGCAGCAGTGATGTGGCGCTTAATGATTTTCGCGAGTTCTTCGGCGCGCAGGGCATAGCCGAGCGCTTCTTCGATAGCTACCTGAAGCCCTTCGTCAGTGGCGATCCTGGTGGTTATCGACTGCGCACGATTGACGGCTACAGTCTGCCGATGAGTCGTGCCTATCTGGATCAGATGGCGGGTGTTTATAAAATCCGCAGTAGCTTCTTTGCTCACCGCACGCAGGAACCGCAGGTGCAATTCACTCTAGAACCTCACACCCTCGATCCTGCTGTACGCCGCGCTCAGTTCCGCTTGGGTGATCAGTCACTTGAGTATCGTCACGGCCCCATCGTACCGATGTTATTCAGGTGGCCCGCTGATACTGAGGATGGACGTACAAGTCTGGTGATGGAAGGCATGGTCGGCCGGCCGCTGGGCATCGAAAAGAATAGCGGCCCATGGTCGCTGTTCCGCCTCTTTGACCTGATGCAGACCGAGCCCCTGAAGGGCCGTGATGTACTTGTGCTCAAGGCCGATATCGGAGGCATGCGGGCCAACTACCTGTTGTCGAGCCAGCGTGCGCCGAATCCTTTTGACATGAGTGCATTACGCGATTTTCGTATGCCTGCTCAGCTGTGATGATATTCAGATGGGTTCTCACACTCGATGCCTATCTAAATTGTCAGTCAACCAACTGCACCAGCGTCGGCTCCATCGAATCCGCGCCCACCTCAAGCAGCGCCAGCGTCACCGGCAACTTGAAACGCCGCCGCCCGGCGCTGCCCGGGTTCATATACAGCGTGTCGCCGCGCCAATCGATAAGGGGTTTATGTGAATGGCCGGTAACGACCAGTTTCACGCTGTCATCCAGTAGTGCCGGAACATCGGCGATGTCGTGAACCAGTAGGGTTTGCCAGCCTTCGATGTCGAAGCGCAGGTGATCGGCGATGTTTTTTGCCCACTCGGCGTCCTGGTCGTTGTTGCCGCGCACGATGTGCAGCGGGGCGATGGCGCTAAGTTGGTCGACGATGTCCTGGCTGCCGATGTCACCGGCATGGATGATGGCTTCGCAGCCCTCAAGCGCCGTAATGGCTTCAGGACGAAGCAGTCCGTGGGTGTCGGAAATCAAGCCAACTTTCATCAGGGGCCTCGGGTCAGGAGCAGGGTAGGGAGGCAGTGTAACCCTTTGAGTTCGAATGGTTGATGGGGGACTGTGGCGTGCGACGCTCAGGAAGTATCCGCGCGTCGCAACCTCAAGACCGTGTCAGGCCTGACCAACCTTGATTACCACCTTACCAAACGCGCCTCTGGCCAAATGCTCGTATGCCTCGCGAGCTTGCTCAAACGGGTAAGCGTGATCGATTACCGGACGAATCTTGTGCTCGTTGAGAAAGGCGTTCATCCGGTCAAACGACGAGCGAGGTGCCACGGCGATACCGCGAAAGGTGGTCTGGCGGAAGATCATCGGCATCAGGTTCAGCGCCGAAGTCTGGCCGGTCAGAAAACCGATCTGCGCGATGCGCCCGCCCGCTTTGGTGGCCGCAACCGACTGATTGATGCCGTCGCCACCGGCTACGTCCAGTAACAGGTCCACACCCTTGCCGTCGGTGAGCTTCACTATTTCTTCTGCCCACTCGGGATGGGTTCGATAGTTCACTCCGGCGACAGCGCCCAGCTTCTTCACCGCTTGCAGATTTTCGTCCTTGCTGGAAGTCGCGATGACCTTGGCACCTAAGGCTGTCGCGATCTGTACAGCGAAGATCGATACGCCGCCTGAGCCCTGTACAAGGACGGTTTGCCCAGCTTCGATCTGACCGAAATCGACCAGTGCGTACCAGGCCGTGAGTGCGGCAATCGGCAATGTGGCGGCTTCTTCATCCGACATGGCATTCGGTGCACGTACGGCACTGTCTTCATGGATGATCATGTATTCAGCAAGTCCACCCGGCAACGGCGAACCGAAGCAATAATCCGGTTCGTCCGGGCCTGGCGGGCCGTCGATCCAGCGCGAGTAGAGGTGCGAATTCACGCGATCGCCTACTGCAAAGCGACTGACGCCTTCGCCTACCGCCACGACAGTACCGGCTGCATCGCTGACCGGAATCAATGGCTTGGGCACGCGATGCGGCTCGTAGATGCCGTCGACGATGGCCTTGTCACGAAAGTTGAGGGATACCGCACCGACTTTCACCAGCAGTTCACCTGCTTTGGGAACCGGCGTTTCAGCTTCTCCGAGCACCAGATTGTCGAGCCCGAAATCTTTTAATAGCCACGCTTTCATTCAATGTCTCCAGCAATCATGTTTGGGCTCACAGAGGCGGTTGCCTTGTGGGCGCTGAAGTCATTGTTGGTAAAACGCTAGTGCAGATAAATGGGCGCAAATCGACAGGATTGTTATCCTGCCAGGCAACAATAGCTCGGTATTTGTTCGGGGGAATTCGGCGGTGGACCTTTTACAGTCAATGCAGGTGTTCGCGAAACTTGCCGAGCTGGGCAGTTTTACTAAAGTGGCGGAGGCCACGCAGATAGGGCGTCCCCATGTGACCCGGATCATTCAGGATCTTGAAGCGTCGCTGGATGTCCGGCTGTTTCAACGTACGACCCGCAGTGTAAAACTCACTGCGGAAGGTCAGCGTTTTTACGAGCGCGTGAAGAACAATCTGGCCGATCTTGCCGAAACTACTTCCATGTTCGACCGAAACGGCTCGACCCTGCGGGGGCGTCTTCGGATTGATATCCCGGCAGCGTTCAGCCAGCGTAGTTTCATGGAGAGCCTGAAAGGGTTTACCCAGGCATTTCCCGACATCGAGCTGGCCCTGGGAGTAACGGACCGCACCGTGGACCTGGTCGCAGAGGGCATCGATTGCGCGCTGCGCATCGGGGAGTTACCCGATTCAAGTCTGGTGGTCAGGGAAATAGGCAGGGCCACGATGGTCACCTGCGCCGCGCCGTCCTACCTGCAAGCCTTCGGCACGCCGGAAACGCTGGAAGAGCTGGCAGATCATTGCGGGGTCAGCTTTCTGTCTGGTCAGAGTAATCGACCGTTACCCTGGCATTTCTCGTTGAATGGCGACGACTTTCCTGTTCTGCCGCGTGGTGGCATTACTGTCAACGAGTCCAACGCCTATGTGCAGTGCGGCCTTGCAGGGTTCGGTATTCTTCAGGCTCCGGGAATTACCGTTGAGTCGTTTCTGGCCAGCGGAGAGTTGGTCGAAGTGCTTGAAGCGTTTCGCCCGTTGCCGCGCCCGGTTTCTGTGCTGTACCCGAGCCGTACACACCTTGCGCCGCAGGTGCAGGCATTCGTCGCCTGGCTGAAAGAACATTTTCCGAAACTTCATCCTCGTTGGTTTGAAGTTCGCTAAATACGTGTAGCAGAGTAGAGAAGCGCCTCCTTGCAAAGGCGCTCCTGGCCAAGCGGGATTAATTACGCTCAAGCGCCAACACCAGCCGCTCCAGCCCGATGCCAAACCCGGCACCTTCCCTGTAGGCTCCGCCGCCGACCACCTGTTGCTGGGCGCCCAGGCGAGAGCAGCGTACCTCGAAGCCGTTGCCGTTCAGGTAGTAACTCAGGCCGCGTTTGACGGCAGTATTGAGTTCATAGTCCAGCCCCAGCGAGTCCAGAAAGCCTGTGCAGATGGCTTGGCTGCGTTGCAAGGCTTGCTGCGGTGACGGGCCAAGAATTTCCAGCCCCAGCTGGGTGAACTCACGGTAGCGTCCGGCCTGCGGTCGCTCGTAGCGATAACAACGTGCGACATAGAAAAACACTGCTTCGCGTCGCCCGTTGAGCAGGGCCTCACTGCGCTCCTGGAACAGGGCCGTTGCTTCCGGGATCAGGCAACAGGCGCGTCCGGCCTTGTCGTTGAATGCCCACATCTGGCTGATGATCTCGCTGCCGCCGGCTTTTTCGATAAAAGTGTCCTGACCCCATAACGCGGGGACTATCGCTTCTTCAGCACCCGCTTCGATGAAGATAGCTCCGGAAGCGGCTTTCTGTCTCACGCAGGGTTGTGGCTTCTGTTCCGGTCACGATGCGGGTTCCGCGTAGCATGGTCATGGTGGTGATCTCCGTTGTTTTCAGGTGGTTGTTTTAAAAGTAATAGGCAATAAAAAAGGCGCCGTGGGCGCCTAGGTTTGTTTCACTGATGGGTCAGAACGTGGATCTATGTCTGGCCAATCGATGAGCATAAGCAACCGCGGCGCCTGAGGTGGGGCCGTGAGGGTGATGTCGGTTACTGTGAGGAAATTGATTCATGGCTGATCCTTGCATGCTTTCGGCTATCGCTCAAGCGGTAGCTTCAGGGGCACCGCTCACCTCAGCCGGGCCATGCTCAAGGCATCGACGAATACGCCATCGCGCACGGCGTAGTTGCGCAGGCGTCCTTCCTGTTCAAAACCGTACTTGCGATAAAGGCCTTGTGCAGCCTCATTGTCGGCAAACACGGTCAGTTCTACCCGGTGCAGGTTCATCCAGTTGTCTGCGATGTCCAGCGCCGCCGCCAGCAGTTTCGAGCCGATGCCCTTGCCCTGCCAGGCGGACGCTACGCCCATGCCTATAGCGCCGACATGGCTTTGTCGGCTGCGCGAGTATTGTTCCAGGCCGAGGCTGCCGATGACTTCGCCGCCACTCAGCGCGACCAGTTTCACATGTCGCTCTGTGCTGGCTGCCAGGCGTTTGCGCCACACGTCGATGGACTGAAACGGCATTTGCAGCACCTGACGACAGACCGCAGGCTCGTTGTAGAGCGCAGTAACGCCTTCAATATGGGTTTCGTCCATGCGCTGAATGAGGATTTGCGGGGCAGGGGCGTGCACGTTGATTCATTCCTTGAACGGTCAGTGGATGGCCAGTGTAAGACGCAGGCGAGGTGTGGGGCCAGTCGGCTCAATAAGAGGTTGCGCAGATTTTTCCATAAGTGTACCGTTGTGTTCACTTATGAAGAGGATCGCATCATGTTAGCCACTTCGCTCGTTCAGCTGTCCCAGGAGCCCATCAAGCCAGGTATTGGTACGCGTATTTTCAACAGCAAGCAGGAGCTGCTGTCGGGTCAATTCGCCGGGGAAATCCGGGAACTGCTGGAGCAGCGAGGTGTGCTGGTGTTTCCGCAGATTGATTTTTCCGATGCAGAGCAGATCGCTTTCACCCGCACGCTGGGCACTTTCTGTCCGGAAGCCAGTGATGGCCAGAACATCACCAAGATCAGCCTTGATGTCAAAGAGAACCCGGCAGGCGCTGAGTTTCTCAAGGGCTCGCTCTACTGGCATATCGACGGTACGAGCAGCGATGTGCCCATTCTGGCGTCGTTACTGTCTTGCAAGGTGCCCGCCAGTTGGGGAGGCAACACCGGTTTCTGTAATACCTATGCAGCTTACGAGGCGTTATCGAGCGCTGATAAACAACGTTACGAAAGCTTACGAGTAATTCACGCGCCATGGGCATCGTTACTCTATTACAATCCCGAGCCTGGCCTTGCGATGCTCAAGGCCATGCAGGCTATCGGCGAGAAGGAGTTGCCGCTGGTCTGGAGGCACCGGTCCGGTCGCAAGTCGCTGATTCTGGGATGCACTGCGCAGCAGGTCGTTGGCGTCAGCCTGGCGCAGAGCGCGCAGATTCTGGTCGGCCTTCGCGAGTGGGCCACGGCCGAGGCGTTCAGTTACAGCCATGCGTGGCAGACGGGTGATCTGGTGATATGGGACAACACCGGCACCATGCACCGTGCGGAAGCTTACGACCCCGCGTGCGGGCGAATGATGCACCGCACCAAGTTGCAGGGCGAAGAGCCTTTCGAGTGATCTGCCGGGCGCGACAAGCGGGTGACGCCGTGGCTGTTATATCGAGTTGCTCATTGTGAGCTGAATCGTTTTGCCGGATTGGAGAAACGAGAATGTGCAGACCTAAAGAGCCCATCGCGGGCGTATTTCTACTGTTGGTTCTGGCGGCCGGAGGCTGGGTGGCTCAGGAGCCATTTCCTCATTTCGGGATTGATCTGCCTGCCGAGGCGTTATTGGACGGCGAGCGCCCGGTCAAACCTGTGTCGCCTCGACACCGAACGCAATTTGATGAAAGCCAGTTCAGTAGCGCCATGCTTGAACTCGTGCCCATGTACGCGACCGTAGAGTAAACCGTAGGCTGTGTACGAAAAGTCGGCCAGCGCGGCCACTTTTTGTACAGAGCCTGTTTGAAGCGCTCAGGCAGCCCGTTTGCCCAGCAACTTCAGGCGTTTCAGCCAGCCATCTTTCTTGCCGGTCGTCTGGACCTGAACGATTTCCGGCATGTCACGCAACTTCACCCAGATATCCCCGCGCCATTGCAGCGTACTCAGGGGTGTACCCTGCCACTGCATTTGGCAGTGAGTGGGGCCGTCGTTGTTGATATCAACGGCGCGGGCGCTCAGTGCGGGCAGCACGTCTTGTGTCAGCCAGCGTCGCAGGGCGCGGTTTTCCGGGATGTAATGGTGAATCAACAGGGCGAATACCGCAGACTCGCTGATCAGCAGGCATTTTTGCCATTCGCCGTGGGTCAACAACCATGCGGTGCGGCGCTGATCGGCGTCGAGCTTGCGGGTGTTGCGCTCGTCCAGACGCTTGCCCATCAGGCGGGCGATGTCTTCCAGCGGGAACCAGGCTTCTGCGTGCATGACAACAGCACGCAACATGCGACGGTGGCGCAGGAAGAGGGTGGGTTCGTGGTTTTCGGTGCAGGGGAGAAGGGGGAATGGGAGATCCATTGATTAAACGCTCCATAGCGAACATAGAGCCCCAATCACGTCGCTAAACGAGAAGGTGGCAGCTGTGCGAAGGTTAGCGAACCGGTCTCTAATCTTTCGCATACCGGCAGACCCGAAGGTCTCCGACGCACAGCCGCCATAACGCGATGTTCATGTTGAGCATGAAACGCGATGTCGAGAATAGAGATTCGGATCGCTAAATCCGGCCGCTGATTTTGCAGCGACGGCGCACCTTAAATCCTCGATACAGCCCGCGCAAGCAACTGAAGTCTTCTCGGAAACTTCACACAGGGCGAAGAGATTTTTCAGTCGAGCGACTTCATCCTTTCCTGCAAAATCAACGCTTCGTCCGCATGAAACGTTTTTTTCACCCTCATCAAGCGGCAGCTACATCAGTCTGTTTCGCTGATGTTGGCGAAGAAAATACAGCCGATCAATCTGGCAAACAGAGTCAGTGTTTCCGCCAGATCGGGGTCGTCAAACAACGTCACGTCGGAGTCGAGCGCACATAGCGCGCCGTACAACTGTCCGTTCGGAAGATGGATCGGCACGCCTGCATAACTCTCGATGGCGTAGCGCTTTACCACCGGCCGGTTCGCGTAGCGGCCGTTTTTGCTGATCTGCGGTACGAACAACGCTTCGGGGTTGACGCAAAACTCACTGCACAGCGTGGTCTCCAGTTTGAACACGTCCCCATCGTCGATGCCCAGGTCAGTCGGGTCGTATACAGAACAGGCGATCCAGTCCGCGTCGGTGAACTTTGCGATACCTGCAAAGCGCATGCCTGTCAGTCGGGTGACCAGCCTTAAAATGTTGGTCGTTGCCTCTATTTCGGCAATCGCAGAACGTTCCTCTGTGGTCAGGCCGTCTCGAGAAGCTGTCAACTCCAGACTCATGCAATTCTCCGAAATACTCGATGTGTAGGTACAGCGGCCCATGCTAACCGACTGGCGTGAAAGGCCATACGGGTTATTCGACGAGTCGATGTTTATTTTCGAGCATGAATTTTGACGTCAACTTTAAAGTTTGAAGCTGCCCCGCCGACAACTGTGGGTTGTATCAATGGCAAGGACAAGCCGCTTATAACCCCCACAATGACTAGACAAGAGCAATTTACGGTGAACACTATGCTGAACAATATTTCTGTAAGGTCCAAGCTTGTGCTCGGGTTTGCCTTGGTCATTGTGCTGACCGTGCTGATTGCACTTACCGGCTGGACGGGGATCAGTTCGCTGAGCGAACGAAGCGAGAGGATTGCCGATATCGGCAAGCTGAGCACGCTGACCCGTGATGTCCGTATAGCCCGCCTGGCTTATGCGCTCAACTACGATGCCGAGCGCGCCAGCAACTGGCTGAAAGCTATCGATAGTCTCGAAAATCATGTGAAGTATGCGCAGAAAGTTTTCGACTCTCCGCTGAATACCCCGCTGGTAAATGCTTCTGCTGAAGCGATGAAGGATTATCGTGTCCACTACGACAATCTGATGCAGGCCACTGCCGCCCGCGAGGCGACCCGGTCAGTGTTTGGCCAGTACGCTGACGCAGCCGCTGACGATTTGCAAAAACTGAACGCCATTGCCCGATCAGATGACGGCAGCGCCTCGCAGCGTGACGACATTATTCAGGCGATGACGTTGTTTCAGAAAATGCGCTTCGACTTGCGTGGTTACACCTATTCCCTGAAAACCGAGAACCGGGCACCGGCTGAAACGTCGATGAACACGGTTATTAATTTTGTTAAAAATCTGAAAGGCTTCGATGGCCAGTCAGCGACGATCAAGCACCTTGTGGACGCTCTGCTCGGTTATCAGAACACGTTGAATCAGTTCACTGCGGCGCAGGAAAAGATCGATCAGGCACAGGCAGGGATCACTAAAACTATCGCCATCCTGTTTGATTCTGCCGACAAGCTGTCAGCCAATCAGGTCAGTCTGAGAATAGAAGACGTGGGCGAGGCCAAGACCCTTCTGTCTGTCTGGCTGATTGCAGCGTTGATCATGAGCGCTTTGGCGGCCTGGGTGATCACTCGTCTGATCGTCGGCCCGTTGCTTGACACACTGAAGCTGGCCGAGCGTGTAGCGGATGGCGATTTGACGTACAACCAGCCGGTCACGCGCAAGGATGAACTGGGCTTGTTGCAAGGCAGCATGCTGCGCATGACCAGCAACCTGCGCGAGCTGATTGGTGGCCTGCGCGATGGTGTGACACAAATCGCCAGCGCAGCCGAGCAGCTGTCGGCTGTCACTGAGCAGACCAGTGCCGGGGTGAACAGCCAGAAGAGCGAAACGGATCAGGTTGCCACTGCAATGCACGAAATGTCTGCGACTGTTCAGGAGGTCGCACGCAACGCAGAGCAGGCTTCCCATGCGGCGGTTAATGCTTCGAAGGAAGCCCGCGATGGCGAAGGTGTGGTTTCCAAGGCGGTTGCCCAGATCGAGAAGCTCGCGACTGAAGTCAAACACTCCAAATCTGCAATGGACGAGCTCAAGAGCGAAAGCAACAAGATTGGCGGCGTGCTGGACGTGATCAAGGCCGTTGCCGAGCAGACCAATCTGTTGGCGCTCAATGCTGCCATTGAAGCGGCGCGTGCAGGTGAAGCCGGACGAGGCTTCGCGGTGGTGGCTGACGAAGTAAGAAGCCTGGCCCAGCGCACGCAGACATCGACGGAAGAAATTGCTGCGTTGATCAGTGGCCTGCACAGCCGTACATCGCAAGTGGCTACTATCCTCGACAATAGCCAGGCTCTGACTGAAAACAGTGTCGAGCTGACACGCAATGCTGGGGTTTCCATCAATAACATGACCCAGGCGATCTCGACCATCGAGACGATGAACCACCAGATTGCCGCTGCTGCCGAAGAGCAGAGTGCGGTTGCCGAAGAGATCAACCGCAGCGTTCTGAACGTGCGCGACATTTCCGAGCAAACGGCGTCCGCCAGTGAAGAGACCGCGGCGTCCAGCGTCGAGCTGGCGCGCCTGGGTGTGCATCTGCAGAGCATGGTCAGCCGATTCAAGGTCTGACCGGCAAACTCCGGTGCGGGCAGCAACGCGCGCACCGGCGTCGGTTCGATGACATTTGGGCGGTAAGTGCTTACCGCCCCCAGAGCCCCATCGCGTACTCCACAAAACTTCTCACTTTAGGCAGCCGATAACGATCCTGCACATACAGCAGGTTCATCGGTCGTCTGGGTAAGTGATAGCCCGGCAGCAGCGCAACCAGCCGGCCTTCCTGCAAGTCTCGCTGAACCAGCGCATCCGGTAGCATCACTACGCCCATTCCAGCACATGCCGCCTGATAAAGACCGGCAGAGGTGTTGGCAACCATCGAGCCGTCGACATCCACCAGCACTTCACCTTCGGGGCCGGTCATACGCCATTGGGTGCCAGCCGTGCGCCACTCGTCTCCTGCCGGGTAGGAGAACGCCAGGCAATTGTGCGCACCAAGGTCCTCGGGGTGCGCAGGCGTTCCATGACGAGCCAGATAACTCGGCGCAGCGCAGATGGTCAGGGTGTAGTCCTGCATGGGGCGCGCAATCAGTGGCGAGGATTGCGGGATGTTCCCCAAGCGTATGGCGATATCGAAACCATTGTCGATCATGTCCAGACGCTGGTTGGTCAGCACCAGATCAAGTTTGACCTCGGGAAAACGTAGCGAGAACCCGGCAAGGGCCGGGGCCAGCACTTCCGAACCGAACGTCAGCGGCGCGGTGATGCGCAACGTGCCGCTGGGATCGCCCTGGGCCTGCTCGGCCAATTGCTCGGACTCGGCCACCAGCCCCAGCACTTCAAGGCAACGCTCGTAATACGCAGTGCCGAATTCCGTCAAGCGCTGACGGCGAGTGGTGCGCTGCAACAGGCTGACGCCCAGGCGCTGTTCCAGTGCGCGCAGGTGGTTGCCAACCATCGTGGTAGAAATCGAACACGCCTGCGCTGCCGCCGTCAGGCTGCCTGCTTCGACCACCTTTACGTACACACGCATCGCCTGAAACAAATCCATTATCAAGCCCTGCTTTAAAATGATTGAAGTATTTGGCTGTTTATCCATAAAGAGTGGTTAACGATACTGCAAAAACCGAAACATACCCAAGGAGCTTCACGTCATGACCACTGCCTGCCTGATGAGCACTTACCAACCTCTGGCCCTGAGCTTCACCCGAGGCCTGGGCACGCGTCTGTGGGACCAGAGCGGGCGCCAATACCTGGATGCTGTGGCGGGCGTGGCGGTGACCAATGTCGGCCACTCGCATCCGCTGCTGGTTGAGGCCATTCGGGATCAGGCGGGGTTGCTGTTGCACACTTCCAATCTTTACAGCATTGACTGGCAGCAGCGTCTGGCGCAGAAACTGACCGGTTTGTCGGGGCTGGATCGGGTGTTTTTCAATAACTCTGGTGCCGAGGCCAACGAGACTGCGCTGAAGCTGGCGCGCCTGCACGGCTGGCACAAGTACATCGAACGGCCTTTGGTGGTGGTCATGGAAAACGCCTTTCACGGCCGCACGCTGGGCACACTGTCGGCCAGTGACGGACCGGCTGTGCGCCTGGGCTTCAGCACCTTGCCAGGGGATTACGTCAAAGTACCCTTTGGCGATCTGGCGGCGTTCGACAAGGTCTGCGTGACTCACGGGCACCGCATTGCCGCAGTACTGGTGGAGCCGATTCAAGGCGAAGGCGGCGCGCAGGTCGCGCCAACCGGGTATCTCAAGACGCTGAGGGAGCGCTGCACCCGGCGTGACTGGCTGTTGATGCTCGACGAAATCCAGACCGGCATGGGGCGGACCGGCAAGTGGTTTGCCTTTCAGCACGAGGGCATCGTGCCGGACGTCATGACCCTGGCCAAGGGCTTGGGCAACGGTGTGCCGATAGGTGCCTGTCTGGCAAGGGGCAGGGCGGCGCAATTGTTCACCCCCGGCAGCCACGGCAGCACCTTCGGTGGTAATCCGCTGGCCTGTCGGGTCGGCTGCACGGTGATCGACATCATCGAACAGCAGGCCTTGGTGGAGAACGCTGCCCTGCAAGGCAGCCGCTTGCTGGAGCGGCTGCGCAACGTGCTTGGCGCTCACCCGCAGGTGCTGGAGATTCGTGGCCTCGGGCTGATGATCGGTATCGAATTGCGGCAGGCCATACCCGAGTTGACCCGGATCGCGGCCGAGGACTACGGCCTGTTGATCAACGTCACGCGCGGTAAGGTCATCCGTCTTCTGCCGCCATTGGTGCTGAACGCTGCCGAGGTGGAACAGATCGTTCAAGGCCTGCTGGCGAGCCTCGACAGCGCCCTTTACAAATCGCTTGAGCGCTCTGCCTGAAGCAAGGGATTAAGGAAAAGGACTACATCGGGCTGTACCGGGATGACCCATATGCGGTAGAACAGTCCAGCATCGCGTATGTCTGCGCGCGATGGCTACCCAATGGATTTGAAAGGAGCCCACCATGTTAATCCGGTCCCTGACCCTCGCCACCCTGCTTGTCGCTGCCGGTACAGCGCTTGCCGCTGACAGCGATGGCCCTTTGGCGCAGGAGCGCGGCAAGTCGCGCCCGCTGATCATCATCGCACCCAGCCCGGCTGATCCGGCGCTGAGCCACCTCAAGGACGCGCTGAAGGAGTCTGCCAATCATAAAGACTTCACAGAGCGCAATATGGTGCTGTTCACGGTGGTGAACACTATCGGCGAGCGTGACGGCAAGAGCATGGACCCCCAGTCGACCATGGCCTTGATTCGTGAATTGAAGCTGGGCGCGGGTGTCGGTACCAAGGTCATTCTGGTGGGCAAGGACGGCGAGAAAAAGATCGACAAGACTATCGGCAAGTCAGAATCGGTAGACCTTAAGGAGATCTTCGCCACCATCGACCAGATGCCAATGCGCGAGAAAGAGGCATCCGCGCCGCCACCAGAACCAGAGGCCAAGCCTGCACCGGCCGAAAAACCGGCCAAGCCAGTCAAGGGCGGGGCACCTGGCAAGACGCTGGATGACTGAGTGACCGGCGCAGCGTGCGGTAATCGCGCGTTGCGCCTGGCGTGCCGTTCGGCTCACTCGCCGCGAATGTACTGCTCAAGCTGCTGAATGAGACTGGCCTGTTCGGCAATGGCTTCCTTCACCAGGTCGCCGATCGACAGCAGGCCCAGCAGCTGGCCGTGTTCCACGACCGGCAGATGGCGCAGATGGCTGTCGGTCATGATCCCCATGCACGCTTCGACGCTCTGTTGCGAGTCGACGGTAATGACTTTGTTGCTCATGATTTCTCTGACCGGCGTGCCCACCGAGGAGCGCCCCTTGAGGATCACCTTGCGTGCATAGTCGCGCTCACTGACGACGCCGACCACCACGTTGCCCTCGACCACCGGCAGCGCACCGATATTCTTTTCCGCCATCAGCCTGAGCGCATCGAGCACCATCTGGTCCGGGCCGATGGTATGTACTTGCTGGTTTTGCAGGTCTTTCAATTTCAGTAGTTGGGCGACGGTTTTCATGCTGCTCTCCGTGATCGGGACCTGTAAGACTGTAGTGCATTTTCAGGCGCACTACAGAATCGTGCAGCGCGCAGAATCGAGCAACAAATAAATAGGGATGAGGGGCATAGACGCAATTAATTGACGGCACCTGAAAATGGCCTGAATTCGACTGCCGACCGCGCGCTTGATCTCACAGCCAAGTAGAATCAACGGTTTCGCCATGCGGTCGAGGTAGCAGCGTTGGATTTACAGCAAGGCTTCATCCTGAGTCGGCACTGGCAAGATACGCCCGCCGGGACCGAGGTCGACTTCTGGTTGGCTACCGATCAGGGGCCTCGCCATATTCGCCTGCCTTGCCAGCCCTCTGTCGCCTTCATTCCCGCCGAGCAGGGCGAGCGTGCGCGGTCGCTGTTGCGTACCGAGCGCGGGGTGGAATTGCGTCCGCTGGAGCTTTGCGATTTTCGTCATCGACCTGTGCTCGGTGTGTATTGCCAGCAGCACCGCCAGTTGATGAACATCGAAAAACTGCTGCGTAGAGGCAATGTCGATGTTTACGAGGCAGACATTCGCCCGCCCGAGCGCTATCTGATGGAGCGCTTCATCACCGCGCCAGTGCAATTCAGCGGTACGCCGAATGCCGAGGGCGTGCTTTGCGACGCGCAAATCAGGCCGGCACCCGATTACCGTCCCAGCCTGAAGCTGGCGTCGCTCGATATCGAAACCACGGCACGTGGCGAGCTGTATTCGATCGCGTTGGAGGGCTGTGGTCAGCGCCAGGTGTACATGCTGGGGCCACCCAATGGCGGCGACGAAGGGCTGGATTTTCAGCTCGATTATTGCGATACCCGCGCGCAGTTGCTGGAGTGCCTGAATGGCTGGCTGGCGTTGCACGATCCTGACGCAATCATCGGCTGGAACGTCGTGCAGTTCGACCTGCGGGTTCTGCATGAACATGCCCAGCGCCTGCAAGTGCCATTGCGGCTCGGGCGTGGCGGTGAAGCAATGGGCTGGCGGGAGCATGGCAGCCGTAACAATCATTTTTTTGCCGAGGTCAGCGGGCGACTGATCATCGACGGGATCGAGGCCTTGCGTTCCGCGACCTGGAGCTTTCCGTCGTTCAGTCTCGAGAATGTCGCGCAGACCCTGCTGGGCGAGGGCAAGGCCATTGATACGCCTTACCAGCGCATGGACGAAATCAACCGCATGTTCGCCGAGGACAAGCCTGCGCTGGCGCGTTACAACATCAAGGATTGCGAGCTGGTGACGCGCATCTTCGCCAAGACTCAGTTGCTGACCTTTCTGCTCGAACGCGCCACCGTAACGGGCCTGCCCGCTGACCGCAGCGGCGGTTCGGTGGCCGCGTTCTGCCATCTGTACATTCCGCTGATGCACCGCCAGGGCTTCGTCGCGCCCAATCTGGGCGAACGAATGCCGGAGGCAAGCCCCGGTGGTTTTGTGATGGATTCCCAGCCGGGGCTCTATGAGTCGGTGCTGGTGCTGGACTACAAGAGCCTTTATCCGTCGATCATTCGAACCTTTCTCATCGACCCGGTGGGGTTGATCGAAGGCATGCGTCATCCCGAGGACAGCGCGTCGGTGCCAGGCTTTCGCGGCGCGCGCTTTTCCCGCACCCGCCATAGCCTGCCAGCGATCGTGGAACGAGTGTGGCAAGGTCGGGAGACCGCCAAGCGCGAGCACAATGCGCCGTTGTCCCAGGCCCTGAAAATCATCATGAATGCCTTCTACGGCGTGCTGGGGTCGAGTGGCTGCCGGTTCTTCGATCCGCGGCTGGCCTCATCGATCACCTTGCGCGGGCATGAAATCATGCTCAAGACCCGCGACCTCATCCAGGCACAGGGCTATACCGTAATCTACGGCGATACCGACTCGACGTTTGTCTGGCTGGGCCGTCCTCACGGGCAGGAAGAAGCGGCAAGCATTGGCAAGACGCTGGTGCAACAGGTCAACCAGTGGTGGCGCGAGCACCTGCACAATGAATATGGCTTGCACAGCGCGCTGGAGCTGCAATACGAAACGCATTTTCGCCGCTTCCTGATGCCAACCGTGCGCGGCGCGGAGGAGGGCAGCAAGAAACGCTACGCCGGACTGGTCACTCGCGCCGACGGTTCCGAGGAGATGGTCTACAAGGGCCTGGAAACCGTGCGCACCGACTGGTCGCCGCTGGCTCAGCAGTTTCAGCAGGAGCTATACCTGCGCATCTTCAAGCGCCAGCCGTATCAGGATTATGTGCGTGACTACGTGCAGCGCACCTTGTCAGGCGAACTGGATGACCTGTTGATCTACCGCAAGCGCCTGCGCCGCAAGCTCGATGATTATCAGCGCAACGTGCCGCCACACGTGCGCGCCGCGCGGCTCGCCGATGAATACAACGATCAGCAGGGGCGTCCGCGTCAATATCAGAGCGGCGGCTGGATCAGCTATGTGATGACCACTGCCGGGCCGGAGCCTCTGGAGATTCGTCACGCGCCGATTGACTACGACCATTACGTGACTCGCCAGTTACAACCACTGGCGGATGCGATCCTGCCGTTTGTCGACGATGATTTCAGCACGCTGATCGGCGGGCAATTAGGGTTGTTCTAACGCGCGCTGAGCTGCTCGGCGATCCACGGCAGTACCTGCTCGCATGATGCTTCGATCTTCATTTCAAGCAATTCGTCCGCGCGGGTCTTGCCGTGGTTGATGGCGATGACCGGTTTGCCCTGTTCGACCATTGCCTTGCACAGGCGGAACGCCGACCAGGCCATCAATGACGTGCCAACCACCAGCAAGCCTCCCGCCTGTTCGACACTCGACGTTGCCTTGGCAGCGGTCTGCGGCGCGACGTTCTCACCAAAGAACACAACGTCCGGCTTGAGTCTGTCGCCCTCGCAATGCGGGCAACGGGGCACCTTGAAACCAGCCTCGAAAGCCGGGTCCAGCAGGGTGTCGCCATCGGGTGCCTGTTTGGCATCAACGCCTAGCAGATAGGGGTTTTGCTCCAGCATCTGCTCTTGAATATCCGCCCGCTCGCTGCGTTGCTGACAATCCAGGCACAGTACACGGTGCAGGCTGCCGTGCAGCTCGATGACGTCCTGGCTTCCGGCCTGACTGTGCAGTGCATCAACGTTCTGGGTAATCAGTCCGCTGATGGCATTTTCAACCTGCAATGCAGCCAGTGCCCGATGCGCGGCATTGGCCTGCGCCGCGCGAATACGCGGCCAGCCCAGCATCGCCCGTGCCCAGTAACGTTGGCGCGCAGCGGGGTTGCCGACAAACTCTTGATACATCATCGGCTGTTTGCCACGCCGCACGCCGTCCTTGTCGCGGTAGTCCGGAATGCCGGACGCGGTGCTGATACCTGCGCCGGTGACGACCAGAAAGGACTTGCCGTTCATTGTCTCGCAAAGTGTTTCGAGCTGACTGTAGGTTGTAGTGTCCAGCATCTTCAAACCTCGAATGACTCATGTTGTCCGGACCTGTGTCTGCCAGATTAGCAGGCGAGTGCGAGCTGTGAGCGGCCAAGGCGAGCGTTGGTTCAATAGACCGTTGTCTACCCGGTGGCGTGCGTGGCAACCTTGGTTCTTTAACACCTTGCCAAGGAAGCTCAGATGCGCTCGTTTCATTTCAAACAACTGGATGTGTTCAGCGATCAGCCTTTGCTCGGTAATCCGCTGGCGGTGGTGCTGGGCGCGGACGGGCTGAGTGATGAACAGATGGCCGCCTTTGCACGCTGGACCAACCTGAGTGAAACCACGTTTCTGCTCAAACCGACAGACCCGCGTGCCGACTATCGTGTGCGTATCTTCACCACACTTGAAGAGCTGCCTTTCGCTGGGCATCCCACCTTGGGCAGCTGTCACGCCTGGCTCGAAAGCGGTGGCGCGGCGCAGGGTGAGGAAATTATCCAGGAGTGCGGGATCGGTCTGGTGCGCATTCGTCGCGAGGGCAGCGGGCTGGCATTCACTGCGCCGCCTTTGTTGCGTTCGGGCACCGTAGACCCTGAATTGATCGAGCAGATCCGCCTCGGTATGAAGCTGGGTGCGGGTGAGATTCTGGATGCACGCTGGGTGGATAACGGCCCGGGTTGGGTCGCCTTCAGGCTGGCAGATCGCGCCAGTGTTCTGAGCTTGCAGCCGGATTACACACTATTGAGCGGCCTGATACTCGGCGTCGTTGCGCCATGGGACCCGGCAATCGATGGGGATGAGGCGCAATTTGAAGTGCGTGCCTTTATCCCGGGCGACGGTATGGCGGAAGACCCGGTGACCGGCAGCCTCAATGCCGGAATCGCTCGCTGGTTTCTGGAAGAGGGGCTGGCACCGGACAATTACATCGTCAGCCAAGGCACCGTGCTCGGCCGCAAGGGGCGACTCTCCATTCAGCGTGTAGGTGAGGATATCTGGGTGGGCGGCTCGACGGTTACCTGCATTGAAGGGCGCGTTTCGCTTTAGGCGCTTGTCGTCATAGACAACACCTGAAGAGCACAGAGTGCCGGGTAACAAGAGCCCGAGAGCGAAAGACTCAATCCCTGTGCGCAATCTTCTTGCCACGTCTGGCGGCGATATCGCTGGCCTGGCCGTCGCGTTGTTTGCCAGTCCGGGCCTGGGTGATGAGCGCTGGAATCAAAGGGCCTTCGGGCAGATTCTTCCAGAAGCGCGAAGGGAAGTGGCCCTCCATGACTTTGGGGTTCAGGCGTGCAGGGTTGAAGATGTGGCTGTAATAGGTGAGCCACAACTCGCCATGCGGGTCTTCGACCTGCCGGGCCATGGTCTGCCAGGCTTCAGGGCAGCGGCGCTCGTGGATCAGCTGTTTGCCGTCGTAATACACGCCGTCCTGAGGGGTAGCGATCATCCAGCGGTGCTGGCCCATGCGGCCGATGAAATGCTCACTGGCACTGAGCAGAATATCGTGCGCCGGTTCATGCCAGGCCACGTACTGCGGGCGCATGATGGCCGCGTCATCAGCGACAGGCGGCAAGGCGACAAAACGTAGAAACGCGTGCAGATGATGCGCCTCACGTCTGACCGACTTGAGACGACGGTGCAGCTCGCTGCCGAGTTTGTCGCCGGCCATCATGGCCGTGCGATCACCGTGGGTGACGCGCCACAGCACTTCGTACAACAGGCTCCAGCGCTGATCGCCCCGGTAGCGCGAGGCGCTTTCCAGCAGTTGCACCAATTCCAGCGGAACCCGGGCCTGAAAGGGGCCCTGTTCCTGCGGGTATTCTTCTTCGCTGCCAAACAGGTCGGCGGCGTCCGGTGACTTCCAGCTGACCTGGCTGGGGTCGATCTCATGGCTCAGCAGCCAGCGTGCCTGTTGCCGCCAGGTGCCGAACAGGTCGTCGCAGTCCAGACAGATCATCCCCACAGCCCCATTTGCTGAGGCTGCGGCCGGTCACGCAACTGGTGATGCAGAAATTCGCTGGTGGTTTCCGCATGCGGCGGGTGGTAATCGCTGGTAATGATAAACGGCTTGGCCTTGGCCAGTATGCAGCGCATGCGGGTGAGGTCTTCGTAGCGGATACGCCGCTGCCTGCGCAGCTCGACCAGCCGCTGGGTGGTACGAATGCCGATGCCTGGCACCCGGGCAATCAGCGCCGCGTCGGCCTTGTTCAGGTCCAGCGGAAACACCTGCCGGTTGCCCAGCGCCCAGGCCAGCTTGGGGTCAATGTCCAGCGCCAGGTCACCGGGGCCGCTGAGCAATTCACCTGCAGTAAAACCGTAGCCGCGCAAAAGGAAGTCGGCCTGATACAGCCGGTGCTCGCGCATCAGCGGCGGTGCAGCCAGTGGCACACTGTTGGGGCTGTTGGGGATCGGGCTGAACGCTGAATAGTAGACCCGGCGCAGTTTGAAGTTGCTGTACAGCGATTGCGCGCTGCGCAGGATGGTGCTGTCGTCAGTAGCGTCGGCACCGACGATCATTTGCGTACTTTGCCCGGCCGGGGCAAAGCGCGGCGATCGCGGCTCGTTGCGCACGGTTTGCTCGCCGGTGTAAATGGTTTGCATGGCCTGTTTGATCGACGCGACGTCTTTTTCCGGTGCAAGGGTTTGCAGGCTCAGGTCGGTCGGCAGCTCGATATTGACGCTGAGGCGGTCGGCATAGCGACCGGCTTTTTCGATCAGCGCCGGATCGGCGTCGGGGATGGTCTTGAGGTGGATATAACCGCGAAACTCGTGCACCTCGCGCAACAACCGGGCGACCTCGACCAGTTGCTCCATGGTGTAGTCCGCAGAGCGAATGATCCCGGAACTCAAAAACAGCCCGCTGACGCAATTGCGACGATAGAAGTCCAGCGTCAGGGTGACCACTTCTTCGGGCGTGAAGCGCGCACGGGGCACGTCGCTGGAGCGGCGGTTGACGCAGTACTGGCAGTCGTAAAAGCAGAAATTGGTCAACAGGATTTTCAGCAACGACACGCAACGGCCATCCGGCGTATAGCTATGGCAGATGCCCATGCCGTTGGTGGAACCCAGCCCTGATTTGTCCTGCGAGCTGCGCTTGGGTGCTCCACTGCTGGCGCACGACGCATCGTACTTGGCGGCGTCCGCCAGAATGCTGAGCTTGTCGATAAGCTGCATGAAGTACCCCTTTACTGTTTGCATGTACAGTATAGGGCTGTGCGCCTCGCCACAAGTACCGCACGGCGGAGTTATAAGCCCTGGCTTGTCCTTATCAACTCATAGGCCTTGCGCACCAGCGGGTTCAGGGTATTGGGCCGGATCCACAGGTGGTAGGTTACGTCCGGTAGCCGTGGCAGGCCGTCGTTCTCACCCAGCACGCGCATATCCGGGCCGAGCATTTCCATGCTGCGCGGCGTTACTCCCAGGCCTGCTCGGGTTGCAGCCTTGATACCGATCAGGTTGGACGCCAGATACGCTTGACGCCATGGAATGTTGGCAGCTTCCAGCGCCTGCAAGGCATAGCGCCGGTAAATGCTCGGTTCGTCGACCAGAATCAACGGCAGCGGCTCGCTGGGTACATGGATGTAGTGCGCCGAGCAGATCCACCAGACCGGAGAGGTGCGCAGTGCGAAGCCCTCCAGGGTCGGATCTTCACGAGTGGAAATAACCATGTCGACCTTGCCACGATGCAGGTCGTCCATCAGAAACGGGCTACGCCCCACGTCGATTTCCAGCCTCAGGCGCGGAGCTGAGCGAGCGATGTGGCTGAGCAGCGGCGGCAAAATGGTGTCGGCGATGTCGTGTGGTGAGCCGATGCGCAAGATGCCGCTAAGGCTGCTGTCGCGCAAGGAATTCAGGGCGTCGTCGTTGAGCGACAGCATTTGCCGGGCATGCCTGAGCAACTGCCGACCCGATTCGGTCAGGTGTTTCTGCCGCCCCTGTTTCTGAAACAGGCTGACGCCGACCTGCTGTTCCAGGCGCTGCATGTGTTGAGTTACCGAGGATTGGGTGCGCGCCAGTTGTGCACCTGCCAGGGCGAAGCTGTGGTAGTCGACCACCGCAACGAAGGTGCGCAGCAGTTCCAGGTCGAGGGTCGATGTCGGCATTGTCGAGTCGGGCGTTTTCAAGGTCGAACTCATATCAGGGCGGTGGGTTAATACATTACGTAGTTTTATGTTTATTGTGCAGTCTGTGTGACTGACTTCCATAGCTATCAACGTTTATTGAGTTTTAAGCCTGCAGAATCGCTTGCCGTACTTAAAGTTATAACCATATTTGATATTTGAATTTCCGTTAACGGATGGCGATCCGTAGTGTCGCGGCATCAGGTCGGGGGACGCCGATCATCAGCCGGGGAATTTCATGTCGAACAAGCGCTCATCCGTTTCAGGTTTTTTTCCCGCCATGCTGGGTGTTCTGGCCAGCCTGACTGTGAGCAGCGCGGCGCTGGCCGATGCCACGCTTGACAGGATTCAGGAGCGCCATCGTCTGGTGGTCGGCGTGTTGCTGTCGGGTGGACCGTTTGGCTCTATCGACCCGCAAACCCGCAAGCCCAAGGGCGTCAATGTGGAACTGGCCGAAGATATCGGCAAGCGTCTGGGTGTCGACGTTGAACTGGTGTCGGTACTGACCGCCAACCGTGTGCAATTTCTGCAGCAGGGTAAGGTGGACCTGTTGATTGCCAACATGGAATGGACGCCCGAGCGCGGCCAGCTGCTGGGCTCGGTGCCAACGCCGTTTTACCGCGTCGGTGGCACGGCCGCTGTGCTCAAGGACAGCAAGATAACCCGCTGGGAAGACCTCAAGGGCCAGCCAGTCTGCACCTCGCAAGGCAGCAGCTATATCAAGGCGCTGACCGAGTTCGGTGCCGACATCAAGGCGTTCAAAAGCTCGTCCGAATCGCTGTTGGCGCTGCGAGGCAACAATTGCGTGGCTGCCGTGCACGACGCCACGCTGGTCAACCCGCTGCTGGCCGGAAATGACGAATGGAAGGACTATCGCGCCATCACTCCGGAACTCAACCCGGCCCCGTCGGTGATCTGGACTCGTTCCGGGGAGGCCGACACTCAGAAGCGACTGGACAGCATCGTTCAGGAATGGCACCGCAGCGGTTGGCTGATCGAGCTGGAAAAACGCTACAACATCACTCCTCCTTCTCCAGCTCTGGTCGAGCTGCATGAGCAGTTCACGAGCAAGGGCGCCTGATCTCACCTTTCCCGTTTCACCATTCCCACGCCGATTCGTACGACCTCGGCCAATAAGGAAGGCATTCATGAGCAGCATTTTTTCGGGCAGGACGTGGACGGCACTCGGGTTGATACTGTGTGCAGGTCTGGCCCAGGCTGATGCGACACTGGAGCGTATCAACGAGCGCCACAAGGTCAGTGTGGGAGTCCTTCTCAGCGGTCCGCCGTTCGGCACTATCGACCCGGCAACCGGCAACCATCAGGGCTATAACGTCGAGCTGTCCAAAGAGCTTGCCAAACGACTGAGTGTCGACCTGGAAACAGTTTCGGTGCTGGCACCCAACCGTGTGCAGTTTTTGCAGCAAGGCAAGGTCGACCTGTTGATTGCCAACATGCAGTTCACCGAAGAGCGGGCGCAGATTCTGGATTACGTGCCCACGCCTTATGAAGAAGTGGGTGGCGCGGCGTTGGTGCGCAAGGGCTCGGGCATCAGCATGTGGGAGGACCTTAAAGGCAAGCCGGTATGCGTGTCGCAGGGCAGTAATTTCATCAAACCCTTGCAGGAACTCTACGGCGCGCAGATCAAGGCGTTCCGAAGCCAGTCCGAATCGCTGCTGTCGCTGCGCGGCAATGGTTGTGTCGCGGCCGTGCATGTCAGCCCGACCATGCGCACCTTGCTGTCCGAAAAGGAATGGTCCGGCTATGAAATACCCGTGCCGACCGATCTCATCCCGTCCAGCTCGGTGATCTGGGTTCGCAAGGGTGAGCACGATATTCAGGCTCGCCTGGATGCCATTGTCCGTGACTGGCATCGCAGTGGCTGGCTGATAGAACTGGGCAAGCGCACCGGTATGGAGCCATCGCAGGCGCTGCGCGATCTGCATGAAAAGTTTCGCGACAGTGCGCCACTGGCTGTCACACCATGAGCGAGCCGTTGTTCGCTGCGTTGCAGCAATTGTTGGGCGACAGCCATGTGCAGCGGGGTGCCCAGGCCAGCGATCGCTTGATCGACCGGCAAGGGCGCTATACCGGGCAGGTGATTGCTGTGGTGCATCCGGGTGATACCGAGCAGGTTGCCGAGGTGGTACGACTCTGCGTGGCACATTCAGCGCCGGTGGTGGTGCAGGGCGGTAATACCGGTTTGATGGGCGCTGCGACACCCGATGCCAGTGGTCGGGCGGTGCTGTTGTTGCTGGATCGCATGAATCTGGTGCGCGAAATCGACACTGACAATGACACCCTGACGGTCGAAGCGGGCTGCATCCTGCAAGATTTGCAGGATGCAGCCCGGCAGGCGGATCGTCTGTTTCCGTTGAGCCTGGGCGCGCAAGGCAGTTGCACTATCGGGGGCAATCTGGGCACCAACGCAGGAGGCAATGCGGTGTTGCGCTACGGCAACATGCGCGAGTTGACGCTGGGGCTTGAGGTGGTTACCGCCCAGGGCGAAATATGGAATGGCCTGCGTGGTCTGCGCAAGGACAATACCGGTTATGACCTGCGGGATCTGTTCATTGGCAGCGAAGGCACGCTGGGTATCATCACCGCTGCGACGCTGAAGCTTTTTCCGTTGCCCAAGGCTCAGGCAATTGCCTTTCTGGCGTTTGACTCCCTGGCCGATGCGGTTGCCTTTCTGTCTCACGCCCGCGCCGGCCTTGGCGCTGGGCTGACGGCTTTCGAGCTGCTCAGCGCCGATTGTCTTGCGCTGCTGCGTGAGCAGTTCACGCAGGGGGCGCAGCCGTTTCGTAACGCACCGCAACCCTGGTTCGCGTTGCTGGAATTGTCGGATAACCGCAGCGAGGAACACGCCCGTGAAACGTTTGAAACGGTGCTCGGTGATGCGATCGAGCAGGGTTTGCTGGCTGATGCGCTGATCGCCGAGAGCCTTGCGCAGGGTCAGGCGCTGTGGTTGCTGCGGGAAAACATGAGTGAGGCGCAGAAACGTGCCGGTCGCAATATGAAGCACGATATTTCTGTGCCGATTTCTCGCGTCGTCGACTTCGTGACCCACACCGATGCCTTGTTGCAAGCGCACTTTCCAGGTGTCCGTCATTTCACCTTCGGGCATCTGGGCGACGGTAATCTGCATTACAACGTCGCACATCCGCTGGGCTCCAGCGTCGAGGCACACATGGTCAACTACGCCGCGTTGAGCCGGTTGGTGCATGACAGCGCGTATGCACATGGCGGCTCGATCAGCGCCGAACATGGCATCGGGCAACGCAAGCGGGACATGTTGACCGATTACAAGAGTCCGGTGGAGCTGGACTTGATGCATCGTATCAAGCACGCGCTGGACCCGCTCAATTTGCTCAATCCGGGCAAGGTACTGGAGGCTCGGACATGAGTATCGTTCTGTCAAAGCGAGTGCAGCGCGTTTCGCTGTCAGCCAATGCTGCAGCCAAATCACAGGCGACGGCCTTGCGTGAGGGTGGTGCCGATATCCTCGACCTGACCACCGGCGAGCCTGATTTCGATACCCCGCAGCACATCAAGAACGCTGCGTTCGAGGCCATTGACCGTGGCGACACCAAATACACGCCAACACCGGGGGTGCGTGCATTGCGTGAGGCAGTGCAGCGCAAACTGCGACGGGAAAATCATCTGGATTACTCATTGGCTTCCGTCGTGATCGCCAACGGTGCCAAACAGATCATCTTCAATGCCTTTGCCGCGACGCTGAATGACGGCGACGAGGTGCTGATACCTGTCCCTTACTGGCCGTCGTTCCCGGATAGCGTGCGTTTCAATGGTGGCGAACCGGTATTCATCGAGTGCGGGCTGGAGCAGGGCTGCAAGCTGACCCCGGAGCAACTGGAACAGCACATCAATGAACGCACCCGCTGGTTGATCCTCAACGGGCCGGGCAATCCCAGCGGTGCGGTGTATGACCGAGAGGAGTTACTGGCTTTGGCGCACGTGCTGCGTCGTCACCCGAACGTGCTGATTCTTCTGGACGAGTTGTACGAACATATCCGCTTTGACGGTCAAGCGGCCCTGAGCCTGCTCAATGTAGCTGCGGACTTGCAGTCGCGCTGTCTGCTGGTCGGCGGCGTGTCGAAAACCTATGCCATGACGGGCTGGCGTATAGGTTTCGGTGCCGGTCCGCAGGACCTGACCAGTGCGATGACGGTCGTTCAGTCGCAATCGACTTCGGGTGCTTCATCGGTGGGCCAGGCGGCGGCGCTGGCCGCCTTCGAAGGCGGGTTGGGGTTTCTTGCAGAGCAGGTGGCGGCCTACCGGCAGCGCCGCGATGTGCTGGTGGCGGCGCTGGGGCAGGTGGCCGGGCTTGAGGTGCTGGTACCGCAAGGTGGCTTTTTTGTTTTTGTGCGCTGTGCCGGGTTGCTGGGGCGTTATCGTCCGGACGGCCAGCGCGTGAACAGCGATGCCGACGTGGTTGCCTGGCTGCTGGAGTCCGGAGTGGCCGGTGTGGCAGGCAGCGCCTATGGCTTGTCGCCCTGGTTTCGGCTGTCCATCGCGACGGCGACTGATACGGTCCGCGAAGCCGGTCGACGTATTGCCCGCGCCTGTGCGCAATTGCATTCCGGTGAAACCACATGAACCACTGGCTTGAGTCGTGGGTGCAGTGGGCGGCCAGCATCGGTTTGAACTACACCTTTTTGCTCGATGCCTATCAGCGCGGCACGATGCTGGAGGGGGCCGTCACAACCCTGTGGTTGTGCCTGTTCACCATCATTGGCAGCTTGCTGACGGGTGTCGGTCTGGCGGCAATGCTGACCTCGGGCAAGACCTGGCTGGCAGTGCCTGCGCGGGTATTTATCGAAGTGACTCGCAACACACCGACGCTGGTGCAGCTGTACTGCGCTTTTCTGGTGTTGAACATGCTGCTGACCCAGGCGGTCGGTGCAGCGAACCCGTTGACGCCTTTCGCCTGGGTGGTGATCGTGATTTCCCTGCATAAGGGTGCATTCCACGCCGAAGCGCTGCGGGCCGGTATCGAGGCAGTGCCCGCCGTGACCCTGGAAGCTGCCAGTTCACTGGCCTTTAACAGTCGCCAGTTGTTGTGGAACGTCCAGTTGCCGCTGGCCGTGCGCTTCGCCTTGCCGTCGTTGGTCAACAACCTGATTGATCTGGTGAAGATGACCGCCGTGGCGTCGGCCATTGCGGTGAATGACATCACTTACGCATCAATCATGATCTGGACACAGAGTGACAACGTGCTGGAACTGATGATTCTTCTGCTGAGCTTTTTCGCGTTACTCAGCTTTGCGGTCAATTGTGCGGGGCGTGCCCTGGAAGCCCGTTTGAGGATGCCTGGTTATGGCGATTGATTCTTCACTGACGACGCTCCCTGCGTGGTCGCGTCGTCACCTGGTTTCACTAAGCCTGTTGGTGCTACTGGTGATCGCGCTGGCGTGGTGGACTGCGGAAAGTCCGGTGTTCAGCGCGCTGCTGCAATGGTCGCCTGCGCTGGCGGCCGGATTTGCACAGAACATTCTGATCAGCCTGGTCGCCATCGCTCTGGGTTCGATATTCGGCCTGTTGGTCGGGGCGCTGGGGCTTTCGCCATTCAGGTTGCTGCGTCTGCCGGCACGGCTCTGGGTGCAGGTGTTTCGTAACGCGCCCTGGCTGGTGCTGATCTACTTCACTACCTATGTTTTTCCGTTCGAGATAAAAGTCGCCGGGACTTACATTGCCTTTCCTGACTGGGTGAAAGTCACCCTTGGCCTGGCACTGCCCGCCAGCGCCAACGTGGCCGAAATCTTTCGTGGCGCTGTGGCGTCGATTCCCGCTACCCAGTGGGAAGCGGCGCGCTCGCTGGCGTTTACCCGCGGGCAGATTTTTCGCTCGATCATCCTGCCCCAGTGCCTGAAACGCATGCTGCCGCCGTGGATGAACCTGTATGCAGTGATCACCATGGGCACTGCACTGGCTTCGCTGGTGGGTGTGCATGATGTGATCGACACAGCGCAGATCGCCAGCAATACGGTCAACCAGACAAGCTTCACCGTCATCATTTATTGCAGCCTGCTGGCGCTGTTCTTTGCCTATTGCTACCCCATTTCCCGTCTGACTCACTATCTGGAGCGACGTTATGCTTTCCATTGATCCCGCCGCACGCTCACTGGTCAGCCTGCGCGACCTGCACTTGTCGTTTGGCAGTAACCGTGTGCTCAAAGGCATTGACCTGGATGTCGAGCGCGGCCAGGCGGTGTCGATCATCGGGCCGTCCGGCTCCGGCAAGTCGACCATCCTGCGTTGCATCACCGGTTTGTTGCAGGCGCAGGGCGGCAGCATTCGTGTGGGCCAGACGCAAGTTGATGAGCTGACGCGTGAAGCCGAGCGTATCGAGCTGCGCAAGCGCGTGGGTTTTGTGTTTCAGCAATACAACCTGTTTCCGCATTTATCGGTGTTGGAGAACCTGGTCATAGCGCCACGCAAGGTGCTGGGCATCGAGCGCGGCGAGGCTGAAAAACAGGCGCGTGCATTGCTGGCCAAAGTACGCATGGAACACAAGGCTGATGCCTATCCAGGGCAGTTATCCGGTGGGCAACAGCAGCGCGTGGCCATTGCTCGTGCGCTGACGATGCGCCCGGAACTGATCCTTTTCGATGAGGTGACATCAGCGCTGGACCCGGAGACAGTCGGCGAGGTGCTGACTGTGATCCGCGAACTGACCGAAGAGGGCATGACCTGTTTGCTGGTCACCCACGAGATGCGCTTTGCCGAAGAGATCAGCGACCGGGTGTATTTCACCGAGAACGGGCGGATTGTCGAACACGGCAGCGCCGAGCAGATATTCCAGCGCCCGACCAGCGAACGCACGGCAGAATTTCTGCGTCATGCATTGGGCGAATCGGGACGTCGACAAGCGCCTGTAGGCGATCCGTTTTTATTGAGCAATATCAGCCGCTACAGCTTGTCCGTTTAAGCCAGAACTTCCAGCGCCAGAACTTGAAAAACCGGAGCAACTGCATGAGTCATCACGACCGAACCCACGTAATAGAAACATTTCTGCAACAGGTACGTATCATCCATCAGCGCGGCGTAGACCGTAAGGCCCTGACTGAAATCGTTGCGCTGCTGGAGACCCTGGCCGAGCGTCACGACCTGTTCAATTTCAGCGAGTTTCCCGCACCGGTTCCGGGGGAGGGCGATACTGCGTTCCGCTATCGTCTTAACGACGATGGGGAAACCCCGACGCTGTACATGAATTCGCTGCTGCCCGGTAAAAGCACGTTGCCGCACAACCATGAAACCTGGGCAGTGATCGTTGCGGTACAGGGCCAGGAAATCAATTACGTGTGGGCCCGTACCGATGATGGAAGCGATCCGGCCTTTGCCCGGCTGAAACTGGAAAAAGAAGTGGTGGTTCAGCCGGGCACGCCGATTTCGTTCCTGGGTGAAGACCTGCACGGCATCAAGGTCGAAGGCGATCAGCCGACCTTGCATTTCCACCTCTACGGGCGTCCGCTGGAATCGCTCAACGGCCGTTATGGAGTCAACCAGGAGGGGCGCGTGCTCAATTACAACGCTTCACAGATGGCACCTTCAATTCAGGCGTATTGAGCCGACGCCGCCTGCGTTCAGCGTTGTTTCCCTTCAATTCAAACGAGCCACCCAATGAGCCAGATCATCACCCCGGCGCAACTTCAACAATGGCTGTTCGACGGTCAGGAAATTGCCCTGTTCGACGTACGAGAGCACGGCCAGTATGGCGATGCGCATTTGTTTCACGGGGTAACGCTGCCCTACAGCCGTCTTGAACTGGACATCCGTCGTCTGGCACCCAACCCCAATGTCCGGTTGGTGATTTACGATCAGACAGGTAGCGACGTAGCGCCGCGCGCAGCCTTGCGCCTTGTTGCGTCGGGATACTGCAACGTACACCTGCTTGAGGGCGGTGTGCAGGGCTGGCAAGCGTCGGGGCGACAATTGTTCGCCGGTGTGCATGTGCCGTCCAAGGCATTTGGCGAGTTGGTCGAGCAGGTCAGCCATACCCCGCACGTCACTGCCACCGAGCTGGCGCAGTGGCAGGCGAGTGGCGAGCCGTTGGTGGTGCTGGACGGTCGGCCGTTTGACGAATACCGCAAGATGACCATCCCCGGTTCCGTGTGCTGCCCCAACGGCGAGCTGGGTTATCGCATCCCGGAACTGGTCAGTGATGAAAGCACGCCGATCGTCGTCAACTGCGCCGGGCGCACGCGCAGCATTATCGGTGCCCAGACCCTGATCGAGATGGGCGTGAAGAACCCCGTCTATGCTCTGGAAAACGGCACTCAAGGCTGGTATCTGGCCGATCTGCAACTGGAGCACGGCAGCGTGCGGCGTTACCCGGATCAGGTCGCGCCTGCGGCATTACCCCGTCAGCGCAGCGCTGCCGAGTCGCTGGCAAAACGGGCTCAGGTACACACCGTGACCGCCGAACAGGTCAGGCGCTGGGCGCAGGATTCAGCGCGCAGTCTGTTCCTGTGTGATGTGCGCAGCGCTGAAGAGTTTGCCGCAGGCAGCCTGTCCGGTGCGCGGCACACACCGGGTGGGCAGCTCATCCAGGCCACTGATCTGTACATCGGGGTGCGTAACGCGCGGCTTGTGTTGCTGGACTCCGACGGCATTCGCGCACCGATTGTGGCGAGCTGGCTCAGACAACTGGGGCATGACGCTTGTGTGCTGGCTGACGGTGTCGACAGCGGGTTGTCATTGCCCACGACGTTGCCGGATGTGACGGTCAGCGACGTGTTTACCGTTGAGGTGCCTGCCATCGGCGTACAGGCACTGGCGGATGCGCTGAAAGACGCTGCGGTGGCACTGATCGACCTGCGTTCAAGCACGCGCTATCGGAAGGCCCGTATCGATGGCGCGCGCTGGTCGATTCGTCCGTTGCTGGCCAGTGCTCTGGACTTTGAAACGAGGCCGGTTGTGTTGGTGGCCGACGACCCGATGATTGCGCAACTGGCCGTGCAGGAACTGCCGTTTGCGCAGCGCCAGCAAGTTCGCCTGCTCGAAGGCGGAGTTGATGCCTGGCAGGCAGCCGGGTTGCCGATGAGTGAGGGCAAGGCGAGTCTGGCCGATGAGCAATGCATCGACTTTTTGTTCTTTACCCACGATCGACATTCAGGCAACAAGGATGCTGCACGTCAGTACCTGGCTTGGGAAATCGGCTTGCTGGGGCAAATGACCGACGAGGAGATCGCTGGCTTTAAGCCATTGCAGCCCGACCATGCAATCGGCAAGGAGCGTGACCCGCTGGTGCGCACCCGCCTGGTGCATGCCGCACGCACGGTCAAGGGCAGCGGCGTGCGTGGCGTGAATGTGCCGGTCACGCGCTTGAGCACGGTGCTGTTCGACAGCCTGAGCGAGATGCGCGATGTACGTAAACGTCGCGACAGCGAGCGCTTGTTGAGTTATGGCGCGCGGGGCAACCCCACAGGCTTCGCTCTGGAAGATCTGGTCACAGAACTTGAAGGTGGTTATCGCACCCGGCTGTTCAGCAGTGGCCTGGCTGCGGTGGCGCAGACGTTTCTGGCCTATCTGCGTCCCGGTGATCATGTGCTGTTGACCGATGCGGTCTACTCGCCGGTGCGGCGCGTGGCGCAGGAGTTCCTGCAACCCTTCGGCATCGAAGTCAGTTATTACGCTGCCGATGGCCAGGGGCTGGAAGCGCAACTGCAGGACAACACGCGAATGGTCTACGCCGAGGTGCCGGGTTCGCTGCTCTACGAGCTGTGCGACCTGCCGGCGCTGGCTGGCCTTTGCCGACCCCGCGGCATTCTTCTGGCGGTGGACAACACTTGGGGCAGCGGCTACCTGTACCAACCACTGCAACTGGGCGCGGACATTTCGATCATGGCCCTGACCAAATACCTGTGCGGCCATAGCGATGTGGTGATGGGCAGTGTCTGTACGCGTGAAGAGGTCTGGTCACCGCTGGGGCGGATGGGCGACACCCTGGGCAACGCGGTCAGTCCCGATGATGCCTGGCTGATACTGCGTGGCGCACGCACTCTGGCTTCACGCATGGATGTTCATGAGCGTCAGGCGCTGGACGTAGCGGTGTGGCTCGCTGCGCACCCTCAGGTCGGCCGGGTTTTTCATCCGGGTCTGCCCGAGCATCCGCAGCATTCGCTGTGGAAACGCGATTTCAACGGCAGCAACGGCTTGCTATCGTTCGAATTGCGTGACGACAATCCCGCGCTGGCAGAGCGATTTATCAGCGCTTTGCAGCTGTTCGGTCTGGGGGCTTCGTGGGGCGGTTATGAAAGTCTGGTTACGGTTGCCGAACTGGGTAATCGGCAAGGCGAGCAGGGCAGCCAACTCAATACCGTGTTACGTCTGCACATAGGGCTGGAAGATGTGTCGGCGCTGATAGAGGATTTGCAGCGAGGATTTGACGCTTGTCTGGAGGTACAATCTCGCATGAATGTTATTTAATAACATTTTCGTGACTGGTATGTAATACTGTAACAAATAGTTGCAGGTTACTTTCGCGTGAAAACTCCTTTTGCCTCGATAGCAGGCTCCGTGCTGGCCCAATCGGCCTGGAAGCGGGTCCTGTTTTCTCTTGCGGTGCTGATATTGCTCTGGCTGGCCATCGGCTGGTCGGTGGCCATTCCATGAGTGCAGCCATTGCTCTGGAAAACCTTACTGTGGCCTATGAGCGCCGCCCGGCGGTGCACCACATCAGCGGGCGGTTCGAGGCGGGCAGCCTGACGGCCATCGTCGGGCCGAACGGGGCGGGTAAATCGACCTTGATCAAGGCCATCGCTGGCACCATGAAGCCTGCGCAGGGGCGCGTCGACCGTGGCCGCCTGGCGACCCGCACGATCGGCTACCTGCCCCAGGCCGCAGAAATCGATCGCAGTTTTCCGCTGAGCGTTGCCGATACCGTTTCGATGGGCGCCTGGCACAGCATCGGGCCGTTTCGCAGCCTGACACGCAATCATGCGCGACTGACCGGGGAAGCGCTGAGCACGGTCGGCCTGGAGGGTTTTGAAGGGCGCAGCGTCGGTTCGTTGTCGTCCGGCCAGTTCCAGCGGGTGCTGTTTGCCCGATTGCTGTTGCAGGATGCTTCTGTGATTCTGCTCGACGAGCCATTTACCGCCATCGACGCACGCACCACCCGTGATCTGCTGGAGCTGGTGCGCGCCTGGCATGGGCAGGGGCGCACAGTGATCGCGGTCCTGCACGATATCGAACAGGTTCGTCAGCACTTTCCGCAAACCCTGCTGATGGCCCGTGAAGCCATTGCCTGGGGCGAAACCTCGCAAGTGCTCAGCGCCGCCAACCTGCGCAAGGCGCGCAACATGGCCGAGTACTGGAGCCCGGACGCCTTGCTGTGCGATAGCGAGGACGAGCGCTCATGATGCTCTATAGCCTGGTCGTCGAGCCCTTTATCGAATTCGGCTTCATGCGCCGCGCGCTGGTGGCATGTCTGGCACTGGGGATTGGTTCCGGGCCGGTGGGCGTGCTGTTGATGCTGCGCCGTATGAGTCTGGTGGGCGATGCCATGAGCCATGCGGTGCTTCCCGGCGCGGCGGTGGGCTTCATGGTCGCCGGTCTGTCGTTGCCCGCGATGGGCTTCGGCGGGCTGATCGCCGGGCTGGCAGTGGCTTTGCTGTCAGGGCTGGTGAGCCGACTGACCTCGCTGCGTGAAGACGCCAGTTTTGCCAGTTTTTACCTGACCTCTCTGGCGGCCGGAGTGCTGATCGTTTCGCTGCATGGCTCCAGTGTCGACCTGCTGCATGTGCTGTTCGGCACCATTCTGGCCATTGATGACACGGCTATCTATATGGTCGGCAGCATTGCTTCCTTCACGCTGATTCTGTTGGCAGTGATCTACCGCCCCTTGGTGCTGGAATGCTTCGATCCTGGCTTTCTGCGTGCGGTCGGCGGACGCGGCTCGCTGTACCACGTGTTGTTCCTGCTGCTGGTGGTGCTGAACCTGGTCGCAGGTTTTCAGGCGCTGGGCACCCTGATGGCCGTGGGCATGATGATGCTGCCGGCAACCGCGGCACGTTTCTGGACCAACTCGCTGAGTGGCCTGATGGTGATTTCGACACTGCTGGCGACCTTGTCAGGCCTGATCGGCCTGATCGTTTCCTACCACCTTGGCGTCGCCTCGGGCCCGGCCATCGTGCTTACCGCCAGTGCGTTCTACGGTCTCTCCCTGTTGTTCGGACGCACGGGAATCGTGCGCCGACTGTTTCCCAAACCTCACCTGGCTAACTGAAAAGGTACGTCATGAAACGATTGATGGTGTTGAGTTCCATAGCTGCACTGGCGCTGTCTGCGTTCGCCAGCCTGGCCCAGGCCAAACCGCTGGAAGCCGTCGCGTCGTTCACGGTCATCGCGGACATGGTCAGTACGGTCGGCGGCGACCGTGTTCACGTAAAGTCCCTGATCGGCCCGAACGGCGACCCGCATGTCTACGAGCCAACGCCAAGTGATGCTCAGGCATTGAAAAATGCCGACCTGGCGTTTGTCAGTGGCCTGCATCTGGAAGGCTGGATGGATCGTCTCATCAAAGCGTCGGGCTACAAGGGCAAGCCGGTAGTGCTCTCTGAAGGGATCAAGACCCGCAGCATGGACGAAGATGGCAAGCGTATTGTCGACCCGCACGCCTGGAACAGCGCCGCCAACGGGGTGATTTATGTGCGTAACATTATCGCCGCGCTGAAGAAAGCCGACCCGGAAGGAGCAAGCGAGTATCAAGCCAATGGCGATCGCTACATCGTCGAGCTGCAACAACTGGACATTTACGCCCGCGATCAGATTCATTCGATTCCGGCCGCCAAGCGCAAGATCCTCACTTCTCATGATGCGTTCGGCTACTTTGGCGATGCCTATGGCGTGACTTTCCTGTCACCGTTGGGCTTGTCTACCGAATCGGAAGCGTCGGCAGCTGATGTCTCGAAACTGATTCGTCAGATCAAGGCCGAGCATGTCAGTGCCTACTTCTTCGAAAACTCCAGCGACCCGCGTCTGGTCAAGCAGATTGCCGAAGCCAGTGGTGCCCAGCCAGGCGGTGAGCTGTACGTCGAAGCCTTGTCGCCAGCCGACGGCCCTGCGTCAACCTACGCGAAGATGTTCCGTTACAACGTCGATACCCTGACTGCGGCAATGAAGCGCAATCAGTAACCTCGAGAGTCGCCAGCCCCTGGGTTTCAGGGGCTGGGCGACTTCAACGTCCCTAGTTATTGAGAAACTTGAACACGGTGGTCTGGGTGTAGGCTTTGCCTGGGTCCAGTCGTGTGCTGGGGAATTTTGGCTGATTGGGCGCATCAGGATAGTGCTGGGTCTCCAGGGTAAAGGCACCCCAGTGCGGGTAGACCTTGCCCGCCTTGCCATGAATGCTGCCATCCAGGAAGTTGCCGGTATACAGCTGTACGCCTGGCTCTGTGGTGAACAGCTGCAGCCTGCGTCCTGATTGCGGGTCGCTGACCTCGGCGGCCAGTTTCTTCACATCACCCTTAGTGTCGAGTACCCAGTTGAAATCAAAACCGCCTTGTTTGGGTTCGGCATATTTCAACTGCTGGTGATCATCCTTTATGTGCTTGCCGAACGCGGTGGGCTTGAGGAAGTCCATTGGCGTGCCCGCGACGGCAGGCAGTTCGCCGGTCGGGATCAGCTTGTCGTTGACCGGTGTGTAGTGCGAAGCGTGCAGGGTGGCGACCTGTTTGAGTACATCACCGCTGCCTGCACCCGCCAGGTTGAAATAGCTATGGTTGGTCAGGTTCAGCACTGTCGGCTTGTCAGTGGTGGCGCGGTAGTCAATCTTCAGCTCGTTTTTCTCATTCAGGCTGTAAGTGACTTCAGTTTTCAATGTGCCCGGAAAGCCCATCTCGCCATCCGGCGACACGTAGGTCAGCTTCACGCCGACCGAATCACCGGTCTTGGTTTCTTCTGCCTTCCAGAGTCGTTTGTCAAAACCCTGAGTGCCGCCGTGCAGGGCATTGGTCTTGTCGTTGAGCGGGACCTGGTAGGTCTTGCCATCCAGGCTGAACTTGCCGCCTGCCAGGCGGTTGCCGAATCGGCCGATGGTCGCGCCGAAATAAACCGTGCCGTTGTTCTGATAGCCCTGAACATCGTCGAAGCCCAGGACGATGTCCTCGACCTTTCCGGCCTTGTCAGGCACCAGCAGCGATTGCAGCGTCGCGCCGTAGGTGATGATGCTGGCCTGCACGCCGTGACTGTTGCGCAGGGTGAATTTCTCGACGGCAGTGCCGTCGGGCAGTTGGCCGAAAGTGCTGTGCTCGCTGGAGAGTGCCGCGGCCTGTGCAGTCAAGGTGCTGATCATCAAGGACAGTCCAAGGGTGCTGAGGAGAGCATGTGTTTTCATCTGATCTGCCTGCTTTTATTTTTATTGGTAAGACTATTTGATCGGATTAAAGCCGATGCATGGATTTATAGCCTATAAAATGCCACTTGAAAAATAAATTGTAATACTATTTAGTAGTGCCAGCTTCACTGAAGCCGGTCGATCCGCTGGATGCCTGCGAAACCGGTCGACTGGGCACGCAGGTTGGACAAGACTGCGACGCAAACATCCAAAAAGTGCCTTTACAACAATAACAAAGGACATTTTTCATGAACTGGCTGCCCGTTTCCGAGCACCGTTTCAAGCTTGCCGAGGGCCCCTTCTGGGATGCCGCAGAGCAGGCCTTGTACTGGGTCGACATTGCCGGTTTTCTGGCTTGTCGGCTGGTTGCCGGGGAGTATCGCCAATGGCGCATGCCCGAGCCGGTGTCTGCGTTTATACCGACCGAGCAGGGCGACGCACTGGTGACTCTGGCCAGCGGCGTGTATCGCCTGGACCTCACATCTGAAAAAACTTCACCGGCGTTGTTTTGCGTCGCAGACCCGACCCCTGGCAATCGCGCCAATGAGGCCCGTTGTGACGCGCGTGGCCGCCTGTGGCTGGGCAGCATGCAAAACAATATCGATGCCGAAGGCGAAGACGTGCCTTTGGTCCGTCGTTCGGGCGGGCTGTTCCGGGTTGAACCCGACGCCCGCGTGACGCGTTTGCTGGACGGGCAGGGGATCGTCAATACCCTGCTGTGGAATACCGACGGCAGCGTGCTGTACAGCGCCGATACCCTCGACGAAGTGATCTACCAATACCCTGTGCAGGAAGATGGCTCGCTGGGACCACGTCAGGTATGGGCGGCCGAGCAGGGCCAGGGTTCGCCCGACGGCTCGGCAATGGATGCCGAAGGTTATGTATGGAACGCGCGCTGGGGAGGCAGTTGCCTGATCCGCTTTGCCCCCGACGGCAGTGTCGACCGGGTCATCGAGCTGCCCGTCAGCCATCCCACCAGTTGTGTGTTCGGTGGTCCTGACCTGGAGACACTGTATGTCACCAGTGCAGCGCCTGCCGATGCTCATGGACGGCTCGATGGCGCGGTGCTGATGGCGCATGTCGGCGTCAAAGGAACGCTGTGTCAGCGCTTCAGCGGTTGAAAAAAATGCCGCGCCGTCGCCTTTTCTGCGGTGGCGTCGCGGTGGGAAATGCAGGAGTGACATTCGGTTACATAGCGGTCATTCATTATATGGTATGACTATTTAATCGGTTCTCGGACGCCTCCGCGTTTGCAACCGCCACCTCGCTGAACGCTGTAGCTATTCAATAAAAATAAGGAGTTAGCTATGTTGAGTCGTCACGGGATTCGTTCCCTGTGCTGTGCCGCCGTCACCACCGCCATTCTGGGCATGAGTGGCATCACCTCCGCTGCTGATGAAGTCAAAATCGGCTTTCTGGTCAAACAGGCTGAAGAGCCATGGTTCCAGACCGAATGGGCGTTTGCTGAAAAGGCAGGCAAGGAGCATGGTTTTACCGTGCTCAAGATTGCCGTGCCAGATGGTGAAAAGACCCTTTCCGCTATCGACAGCCTGGCCGCCAACGGTGCCAAGGGCTTTGTGATCTGCCCGCCTGATGTCTCTCTGGGCCCTGCAATCGTGGCCAAGGCCAAGGCGCTCGGTTTGAAAGTCATGGCCGTGGACGATCGTTTTGTCGACGCCAACGGCAAATTTATGGAGGACGTGCCGTATCTGGGCATGGCAGCCTTTGAAGTGGGCCAGAAGCAAGGTGCCGCGATGGCCACCGAAGCGAAGAACCGCAAGTGGGATGAGGGCGGGTGGAAAGGCACCTACGCGATCATCAACACTTACAACGAGCTCGACACCGGTAAGAAACGCACTGACGGTTCGGTGAAGGCGCTAGAGGAGGCCGGTTTGCCGAAAGATCACATCCTGTTCACCGCGCAGAAAACTCTTGATGTACCAGGCAGCATGGACGCCACCAACTCGGCGCTGCCAAAACTGCCTGGCGATGCGAAAAACCTGATCATCGGCGGCATGAACGACAACACTGTTCTGGGGGGCGTACGCGCGACGGCGAGCAATGGTTTCAGCGCGAAAAACGTTATCGGGATCGGCATCAACGGCACCGATGCCATTGATGAGCTGAAGAAAAAAGAGAGTGGCTTCTTTGGCTCCATGCTGCCAAGCCCGGACAAGGAAGGCTACAACACCGCGCTGTATATGTATAAGTGGGTCACCGAGGGCGTTGAACCGCCTAAATATACCGCTATGGACGATGTGACACTGATCACCCGCGCCAACTTCCAGGAAGTATTGACCAAGATCGGTCTGTGGAAGTGAGTTGACTGGGGGGCCTGATTTTCAGGCCCCTCACACGTGCGAGGAGGTTGGTTTCATGCAACAGGCTATCGAGCAAACATCCATAAACGGTGCCTTGCGCTTCAATGGCATCGGCAAGGTCTTCCCCGGCGTAAAGGCGCTTTCGGACATCAGCTTCGAAGCGCGCCCCGGCAGTGTTCACGCCTTGATGGGCGAGAACGGTGCCGGTAAATCCACGCTGCTGAAAATCCTCGGCGGCTCTTATCAGCCCAATAGCGGCACCTTGCAGATCGGTGAGCAGAGCTACCAGTTCAAATCCACCGCCGAGAGTATTGCGGCGGGTGTGGCGGTGATTCACCAGGAATTGCATCTGGTGCCGGAAATGACCGTCGCCGAGAACCTGCTGCTTGGGCACATGCCCAATCGTTTCGGTTTGATCAATCGTGGCGCGATGTACCGTCGGGCAGGTGAGCTGCTCAAAGGCCTGGCTGACGAAATCGACCCGCGCACTCGCCTGGGTGATCTTTCACTGGGCCAGCGGCAATTGGTGGAGATCGCCAAGGCCATGTCACGCAATGCGCACGTCATCGCCTTTGACGAACCCACCAGCAGCCTGTCGGCACGTGAAATTGACCGGTTGATGGCGATTATCGTGCGGCTGCGCGACGAGGGGCGGGTGATTCTCTACGTGTCTCATCGCATGGAAGAAATCTTCCGTGTCTGTGATGCCGTAACAGTGTTCAAGGACGGTCGTTTTGTAAAAACCTTTGAGCAGATGGCTGATCTGGATCATGACCGGCTGGTGACCTGCATGGTCGGCCGGGATATTCAGAACATCTACAATTATCGTCCGCGCCAGCATCAAGGGCCTAGCCTGCGAGTGACCGGGTTACTGGGGCCGGGGCTGCACGAACCCGTGAGTTTTGCCGTAGAGAAAGGTGAAGTGCTGGGTTTCTTCGGGCTGGTGGGCGCCGGGCGTACCGAGCTGTTCCGTCTGCTGTCGGGGTTGACGCGCAGCACGGCAGGCACGTTGCAGCTGGACGGCAAGCCATTGACGCTCAAGTCCCCACGCGATTCGATCGAAGCAGGCATTCTGCTCTGCCCGGAGGACCGCAAGAAGGAAGGTATCGTGCCGCTGTCCAGCGTCGCGGAGAACATCAACATCGGTGCACGGCCCCGGCATGTGAATCTCGGCTGCCTGATTCAGGGCCGCTGGGAGCGCGACAACGCACGCAGCCAGATCAAGTCGATGAACGTCAAGACACCATCGCCTGAGCAACAGATCATGTTCCTCTCCGGCGGCAATCAGCAGAAGGCGATTCTCGGTCGCTGGCTGTCGATGCCGATGAAGGTCCTGTTGCTGGACGAGCCCACCCGCGGGATTGACGTCGGTGCCAAGTCCGAGATCTACGAGATCATTCACAACCTGGCCGCCGACGGGATTGCGGTCATTGTGGTGTCCAGTGACCTGATGGAAGTCATGGGTATTTCCGACCGCATTCTGGTGATGAGCGAAGGCGCGATCACTGGTGAACTCAACCGCGATGAGGCTGATGAATCGCGACTCCTGCAATTGGCTCTGCCTCGCACGCGCAGCTGATAACCGGTCCCCTGACCATGAACAATAATAAAGAGGTGCATATGTCTACCGAATCCAGCCTGCAGGCTCCCCGTCAGGGCATGAACCTGCGTCGTTTTGCCGATGACTGGGTGATGCTCCTGGCTGCCGTGGGAATCTTCCTGCTGTGCGCCGTGTTCATCGACAACTTCATGTCACCGCTGAACATGCGGGGGCTAGGCCTTGCGATTTCCACCGTGGGCATTGCTGCCTGCACCATGCTCTTTTGTCTGGCGTCCGGGCACTTCGACCTTTCGGTCGGTTCGGTGTTGGCCTGTTCCGGGGTCATCGCCGGGATTGTTATCCGCGACACCGACAGCGTGTTTCTCGGTGTTTCCGCCGCGCTGGCGCTGGGGCTGGTGGTTGGTCTGATCAATGGCATCGTGATTGCCAAGCTGCGCATCAATGCCCTGATCACGACCCTGGCGACCATGCAGATCGTGCGCGGCCTTGCGTATATCTTCTCCAACGGCAAGGCCGTCGGCGTCTCCAACGAGGACTTCTTCATCTTCGGCAACGGCCAGATATATGGCGTACCAGTGCCGATCCTGATCACCATCGCCTGTTTCATATTCTTCGGCTGGTTGCTCAACTACACCACCTACGGGCGCAACACCATGGCCATCGGTGGCAACCAGGAAGCTGCATTGCTGGCGGGTGTGCATGTCGATCGCACCAAGATCATCATCTTCGCGGTTCACGGGCTTGTCGGGGCACTGGCTGGCGTGGTGCTGGCTTCGCGTATGACCTCCGGGCAGCCAATGATCGGTCAGGGCTTCGAGCTGACCATTATCTCGGCTTGCGTACTGGGCGGTGTTTCGCTGAGCGGCGGCATCGGCATGATCCGCCATGTAATCGCTGGTGTGCTTATTCTGGCGATCATCGAGAATGCGATGAACCTGAAGAATATCGATACGTTCTACCAATACGTGATTCGCGGCACGATTCTGTTGCTGGCGGTGATCATCGACCGACTGAAACGTCGCTGAACCGGCGCGGCGCTGGCTTCAATGAACCAGCGCCGTTACTTCACAGCGGATTCAATCCCTTCTCGCGCTTCATCTGCGTGACCAATGTAAAACGGTCTTCGGGGTGGACTGTCTCTGACACGACCATCACGACGCCCGCGTCATCACGGTACTGACGCAGAATTTTCAGCCCCGGCGAACCTGCCTCCGCATTCAGGCTTCTGGCGATTTCAGCCGTCAACAGTACGGCACGTACTTGCTGGTCGATCACTTCGATATGGCGGCCAAAATGCTGCTCGATCAGCGCGGCGATCAGCTCGCCGGGCTGCTCGCGTGCCAGCTCTATGACTTCGCTGTAGATATCCTGAGCGTAAACGTCGGTCCAGCATAACGGCGCAAGCACGTTCTGGCAGTCGACCCTGATGCTCGACACGCAAAAGTAATGCTCCCCCGGTGTCAGCCCCAGTCGACGCGCTTGGGCAATGTCTGCGACGAAATGGCGGACGTTCTGGATGCTGCGCACCTGGGTTTCAGCCAGGTGCGCCAGGTCTGCGACGGTCGCCAGTGACTGCGAGTATCCACCTCTGGGCGATGCCGATTCGACCCGCGTACCGACACGCTTACGCCGTGACACCAGGCCCTGAGTCTGCAGTTGTGTGATTGCCGCGCGCACGGTATGGCGACTGACTGCGTAAAGCTCGCACAGCTCGAACTCGGTCGGCAGCAGTGAGCCGACCGGGTAGCGACCGCTGGCAATCGCCTCTATCAGGTCTCTGGCAACCACTGCGTAACGTGTTTCGTTCATGCCTTCTGTCAGCTCTGTGGCTTTAGCGAGTTGACAGTGTATCAGTGCGAGCGTAACAATTATGTACGTACATATTAAATATGTACGATCAATAACAACATAATCAGGACCTCGCTCATGTCCAGCACTGTTTTTGACTCCGCTCTGTTTCGCGATATGTTCGGTACCGCCGAAATGCGCGCCGTGTTCTCCGACAAATCGCTCATCGAACGTTACATCGAAGTAGAAGTGGCACTGGCCCGCGCCGAAGCCCGTTGCGGAGTGATTCCTGCCGCCGCCGCCGAACAGATCGCTGCGCTGGCCACCTACGAGTCGCTTGATCTGGTACTGATGCAGCATGAAACCGAGATTGTCGGTTATCCCATCCTGCCGCTGGTGGAGCAGCTGTCCAAAACCTGCGGCGACGCTGGCCGTTACGTGCATTGGGGCGCGACCACCCAAGACATCATGGACACCGCCGTGGTGCTGCAGGTGCGTGCTGCACTGGTTATCGTCGAGCGTGATATTCAGGCCGTGCGTGGCCTGCTTGCTGACCTGGCATTGCGTTATCGCACTACGCCGATGGCGGGGCGTACCCACTTGCAACACGCGCTGCCGATTACTTTCGGATACAAATGTGCGGTGTGGCTGAGCATGTTCGACCGCCACGCAGAGCGTCTGGTGGAATTGCGCCCGCGTGTTGAAATCGGCCAGTTTGCCGGAGCGGCCGGTACGCTGGCGTCCTTGGGCGAAAAGGGACTGGACGTGCAGCAAGCGCTGATGGACGAGCTGCAACTGGGCGTGCCGCAGGCTACCTGGCATGTGGCGCGTGACGGCCTTGCGGAAACACTCAACTTCCTGGGCCTGGTCACCGGCTCGCTCGGCAAGATTGCACTGGACGTCATGATGATGATGACCAGCGAGCTGGGTGAGGTGTACGAACCCTTCGTCAAGGGGCGGGGCGCCAGCAGCACCATGCCGCAGAAGCGCAACCCCATTTCCTGTGAACTGATGTACGCCGCCGCCAAGGGCGTACGCCAGCACGCCGGGCTTATGCTCGATGCCATGATTCAGGATTTCGAGCGCTCCACAGGCCCTTGGCAAGCCGAGTGGATCGCCATTCCAGAAGCTTTCGCCCTCAGCGCAGCGTCTCTGGGGCAGGCGAAATTCATGCTGGCCGGGCTTGAGGTGCGCACCGAACGGATGCGTCAGAACCTGGACATGACTCAGGGGCTGATCGTTGCCGAAGCCGTGATGATGGGCCTCGCGCCAGCGCTCGGCCGTCAGGTTGCCCACGACGTTGTTTATGCCGCCTGCCGCATGGCCAACGATCAGCGCATCAGTCTGCTGGATGCGTTGTTGGCGCAAGGCGAGGCCACGGCGCAACTGGATATCGAAGAGCTCAAGCGTCTGACCGACCCGGCCAACTACTTGGGCCTTGCGCCGCAAATGGTGGACATCGCCCTGGCGCGTCCGGGGGCCGTGAAGCGTTGAGTCATCTTGCTCCGGGCGCTGCCCGGCGCGATCAGTCCTGCAGCCGCTCTTAATAACAACAACGAGATCGCAGACATGTCTTCATTCAGCAAAAAACCGTTCTACAGGGACCTGACGTTTCAGGTCGTCGCTGCCATGCTGTTGGGCATCGCCTTTGGCTTTATCGCCCCCGAGCTGGCTGCCAAATTCAAGATCCTTGGCGACATCTTTCTCAAACTGATCAAGACCGCCGTCGCGCCGCTGGTATTTTTCACCGTGGTGCACGGCATTGCTTCGGCGGGCGATATCAAGCGTGTCGGCAAGGTCGGGCTGCGCGCATTGATCTACTTCGAAGTGGTGTCGACCATCGCTCTGGCCATCGGCCTGCTGTGGGGCAATCTGCTGCAGATCGGCTCGGGTATGCATGACGCCCATCCGAGCAGCGCAACGGCTGCCGCATCGGCCGCGGCGGTTGCCAAGGGGCATGCACCGACGTCGACCATGGACTTCATCTACGGCATCTTCCCCGACAATTTCGTCGGCGCATTTGCCGGTGGTCAACTGTTACAAGTGCTGGTGATTTCCGTACTCTTCGGCTTTGCCCTGCTGGCACTCAAGGAGGAGCGCCGGGCCGTGATCGAAGAAGGTCTGAGCCGGATTTCCGAATGTTTCTTCGAGTTCATCAACCTGATCATGAAGTTCGCGCCGCTGGGCGCATTCGGTTCGGTGGCCTATGCAGTGGGCAGCAACGGCACCGCGGTGCTCATGTCGCTGGCCAATCTGGTGTTGATGTTTTACCTGTGCATCGCGTTTTTCATCTTCGTCGTACTGGGCATCGTCTGCCGTATTTCCGGCTTCAGCCTGTGGCGATTCCTCAAGTACATCAAGGACGAAGTCTTCATTGTGCTGGGCACTGCTTCCTCGGAAAGCGCCTTGCCGCGCCTGTTGCAGAAACTGGAGAAATTCGGCTGCTCGAAACAGAGCGTCGGCCTGGTGTTGCCTACCGGTTATGCATTCAACCTGGACGGTACGTCGATCTACATGTCGTTGTGCGTGCTGTTTATCGCCAACGCCTATGGCGTACCGCTGAGCTGGGAGCAACAGCTGGGCATCCTCGCGATCATGCTGGTGACTTCCAAGGGCGCGGCGGCGGTATCGGGTGGCAGTTTCGTGGTATTTGCCGCCACCGTGACAGCCATTGGCGTGCTGCCGGTCGAGGGCCTGGCGTTGCTGTTCGGCGTCTACCGGTTCATGTCCATGGCCATCGCGACCTGTAACACCATTGGTAACAGTGTGGCGACGGTGGTGGTGTCCAAATGGTCTGGCGAGTTTGCCGAGCAGACTGCTCGTAGTGAATATCACCGGGTGCTGGGGCGTAAACTGGAGGCTGCGCTTTGATGATGCCTGCCGCGGAATTCACTGAACACGCGTGCACTGGATAACCGCGCGGTGGCCTGGACGTCGAGGGTTCACGCTTGTTGCGCTGTCTGAGTCCGGAAATCCAGCTCCGCTCGGGTGCCTAGCGTCGGCATCGACTCCAGGGTCAGCGTCCACCGAAATCGTTCGCAGATGCGCCGCACCAGAAAAAGCCCCAGGCCTTTCCCGGTGCCCGCTCTGGTCGAGTTTCTCAGCAGAGACAGGTAATGGAGGGACGCCTGCGCAGTGTCGAAGCCTTCGCCCGAGTCGGTCACGCTCAATACACCGTCCTTGAGGCGCACGGTGATTGTTCCGTCATAGGTGTTTTCGGCAGCGTTACGCAACAGGTTGCCGATGGCAATGCGTAACATCGCCTCGGGCACTTGCAGGCAAAGCGTCTGGTGGATGTGCACCGAAAACTGCACGGGTTTGCCGTCCAGAAGGTGTTGGTGGTCCTTGACCAGGCCTGGCAACAGGCGGTCCAGCTCGACGGGGTCGTCCGGCGCTGAGGACATGGGCTCGCGCGACAAATACAGCAGCGCGACCATGATCTCGGTCAGGTTATCCACGGTTGCCCGCATGCGTTGAATCGGTGGCGCTGCACACGCGGGTAGCGCTTGCCTGGCCAGCACATCCAGCGCGCCGCTGATCACCGCGATCGGCGTACGAAACTCATGACTGGCCTGATCGAGAAGGGCGCGTTCCCGGGCCATGAATTGCTCGACCCGTTCCAGATGTGCGTTTATACCGCAGGCAATGTCTTTGAGTTCTTCCTGGTCGTATTGCACTGGCAGGCGTTGCGAAAGGCTTTCCGGATCGAGTTGCTTCATGCCTAGCGCAAGCGCCTGAACCGGGCGGTGCAGGCGCACGTATAGCCAGGCGATTACGGCAATGATCAGTATCAGGTTCATGATCAGAAAAATGCCACCGATCAGCGCGATGAGGTTCTGCTCCTGCTCCAGATCACTGATGTCGATTGCTGCTACCAAGCGTTCATTGCCCAGCGACGTCACCAGCACGGCATAGTCGGGATCGGTGAAACTCGAAGCCCTTCGATCCATATCGCCCTCGTTGTAGAAGCCTGGGGCGAGTGAAGCCAGTAAGGGCGGCATGCCGGGCGCGGGCGTTTCGCCCGACAGTCTCCAGACCTGAATCCTTCCGGCTTTCTGTGGCGCTGGCTGCAGCGAGTTTTCGAGAGCATTGTTTGTCGCAGTTTCAAGCAGCTCTTTCCAGATCGGGTGATCGACGAGTTCCTGGCTCATGAACGCCTGAGTGGTCAGGCCGATGGTCATCAACAGCCCGAAGCCGAGCAGAATTGCACTGATCAGGCGATGCAGGCTGCCTCGACGACCGGGAAGATTGATCATGGGCACACGCACAGGCGAAAACCGACGCCCGGCACCGTGTGGAGTAGCTTTTGCCGGTTGACCCGGTCGCCATCGATGGTCTTTCTGAGTAAATGCATGTGCGAGCGCAGCAGGTCGCCGTCGGGCACGCTGTCGCCCCAGATGAGCGACTCCAACTGTGCGCGCGTCACGACGTTTGGAGAGTTGCGCATCAGAACTTCCAGCAGGGTTCGTCTTATCGGCGAGAAGGGTAACGGGACGCCGCCACGCATGATGGTTTGGGTGCTCAGGTCGAAGCACAGATCGGCGACTTCCAGCACCTGCCGTACATCCGAGCGCTTGTGGCTGCGTGCGGCCAGCACCCGCAAACGAATTTCCAGTTCAGGCAGAGCCAGTGGTTTGACGATGTAATCGTCCGCGCCCGATTCAAAGCCTTGCAGCTTGTCGTCCAGTTGATCCTTGGCGGTCAGCAACATCACCGGCACCGGATTGCGCAGTTCAGTGCGCAGATGACGCAGGAGACTGATGCCGTCCATACGCGGCATCATCCAGTCCAGCACAATGACGTCGTAATGGTTTTCGGTAATCAGGCGCATCGCGGACTTGCCGTCGGGTGCGGCATCCAGAGTGTGTCCGCATGCTTCCAGGTAGTCGAACATGTTGGCGGCCAGCGCCAGGTTGTCTTCGACGATTAATACACTCAGTGACCGTTCGATCATAATGGGCTCACAGTGAGTCAACTCCAGGCGCTGCACAGACAGTTTTCGGCATCAGAACTTTCTCGAAATACCGATGAACATCGAGGTAGAGCTGTCGGTATCATGCTCTACCAGCGGGCTGTCGCTCAGTTCATCCGGCAGGGCGCTGTAGCGCAGGTTACCCGAGACTTCCCACTGTTTGCCCAAGGGTTGGGAAAAACCCAGACCGACATAGGAAACCGTAGCGCTGCCAGGACGGTATCGGGCAATCCCGCGTTGCTCTTCTTCTTTCAGCGTGCCGTAATAGTAATCCACCAGGTTGCCGGACATATGGGTAACACCGATGTTGGGTTTGAAGCGCGTTTGGCCCCAGTTGAAGGGGTACGCATATTCGAGGTTCATCGAGTAGCCGTCGCTCGCACCGCTGATGTCATTTCTGGCGACCGCTTCAAGCTGCCCTGCAGTGCCACGCAGTTTGGCTACCAGCCCTGCGTCGATACCATTGTCGCGGTCTTCCAGCAGATCGCTGTTGATGCCGTTTCTGGCCAGTTCGCGGCGACCAAAGTCGTCACGGTCAATGCCGTCCATCTGCAAGGCGAGAATGGCATCTAGGGAGAACGATCCGGTGTTGATCAGGTGGTAACCCGCGGTTACACCTTTCACGTAAAAGCGCTCGCCTTCATAGTTGATCAACGGGATCGGATTGACCTGTGTACCGACACCGGCATAAGGGCTTTTGCTGATTGCAGCGCCCAGGCCCAGGCTGAAATCACCCGGCTCGGCATGGGCGAACTGCAACGACAGGGCAGGCAAGGCAACAACGGTCAGCGCGGGAAGGAAAAGCGGTTTCATGGCGGCGGCTCTCTGAGTGATCTTTCTGACGTGCATCAGTGTGCGATGGCGTGTGTCGTCTGCATGTCGCTGTCAGTGATCTGGCCACGTGTAACGCTCATCCTGCTCAGACAGCTCTCTATTGCCGCACCTTTGCTTTAGCCGGGCAGGCGCTGAAAAATGCTGGCTATGCGTCGAAAGCTGGTATTCATTCCTGCCATCATCTATCAGTTGGCGCGGCCCACTTCCTTGCAATCAGGCCTGAAAAGATAGTTTTCAAGCAAAGTCACTACCTCTTGAACGAATCCTGGTTGTGCGAGGAGCTTCGGCCGATCAGCTGTGACAGTGTGGATAATTGCGTGTACAGCGATACCCATCAGATAGATCGAGAGATCCGGATCAGGAACATTCTTCATAAATGGCCTTAGCACCTGAGCAAACTGGTGTTGTAGAGCATCCTTATCGTCCTCCAGCTGCCGGATCGTACGTGGCAATTCCTCATGAATAGCCTTGTGCAGGGCCGGCGCAACACGATGCTCAGCGACAATCATCTCGATGATCATGGTCAGTGCCTCTCGAAGCGACGGCTGATCAGGCAGAACCTGTAACGCGTTGAGCAGATCTGTGCGCGTGTCGGCGGCGTGCCGTCTCTGTAATTCAGCGATGACTGCTTCTTTGTTCGGGAAAAACTGGTACAGCGAGCCGATGTTCACGCCTGCGCGTTCAGCAATCGCGTTGGTCGTCAGTCCCTCCCAGCCGACCTTGGTCAAAATGTAAGTCGCCGCTTGAATAATTGCGTCAACTGTCGCGCGAGAACGCGCCTGAGCCGGGATTTTCCTGGGGTTGACGGGTGTTCGGCTTTTACTCACGGGCAGCTCCAGAACATGAGTTTTTAAAATATAAGCTTTAACTTACGATTTGAATTGTGACAACACAACGTTGATCACGAATCGAGAACTCATGACCATGAACACACAGGAATATTTACTTCCCTGGGATGGCTTTCAGGCAGCCAATCGCTTTCGCCGGGCCATACGCAAATTCAACTCGAACCCCATTGTCCCTGGCGACATTCAGTTGCTGCTTGCAGAAGCAGCCTATGCCCCCTCCAGCGGGAACATGCAGCCTTATCAACTGCACTGGGTCCGCGATCCTGGGCTCAAAGCGAATTTGGCGGTCGCTTGCAACGGCCAGAAAGCTGCAGCATCAGCGGCCGAGCTCATCGTGATCGTGGCGAGTCCTGCGCTGGGGTTGCGTACAGCCAACGCACAACTTGACCACGTTGAAGGTTCGTCTGTGTTGGGAACAGATTCGAAGGCCTACTACCGCAAACAGATAGGTATGTTTCAGAAGGTTCTCGGAGTGGGATCTTCTGTCTTGTGGTCGCCGATTGTTGCGCTTGCAGCTCTGATCCGACCGACCCTCTCGCTACTCCCCATCGGCCATATCGGCGGTCGGCAATGGGCGGCACGCAATGCCATCTTCGCAGCTCAAACCATCATGCTTGGCGCAGCCGCGAAGGGCATCGATACGTGCCCGATGGAAGGATTTTCAGGCGCGAAAGTTGCCAAACTTCTCCAGCTGCCACGTGGTGCCGTCATACCGCTGGTTATCGCTCTTGGCTATCGAGCAGACGATGCGAGAATCGAAGAGCGGTGGCGCAATCCGATTTCAGACATCGTCGTTACACACTGAAGTAAAGCCTGACTCACGCGCGTGGCATGCATCACAAATGCCGTTCAGCGCGGGTGTGAAACCAGCACTGAACTGCCTAATCGGGTCAGTCCATAAAGCGCGGCTCCGACAGCGAGCATCATGCCGGCACGCAACCAGGTTTCAGGGCCTTGCTGGGTCAGCAAAAGCAGGCAGGAAAGAATCGCCAATACCGGAATGACCCAGTGAACCTGAAAATGGCCGGCTTCGACCTTGTCGCGCTTGAGCACCAGAACCGCGATATTGACGCTGAGAAACACGAACAGCAGCAATAACACCACGGTTTCAGCGAGCGTGGTGAGGGTGCTGGTAAAGGACAGCGCGATGGCAACCACTGTGGTTGCGAAAATGGCCACGCCGGGTGTGCGCCGTTGAGGCAGAACCGAGCCCATCACCGCGGGCAACAGCCCTTCACGAGCCATCCCGAAGGTCAGTCTGCTGGCCATGATCATGGTCAGCAGTGCGCCATTGGCAACCGCAATCAGCGCGATCACCGCGAACCATGGGGCAGGTATCCCCAACCCTGAAGCACTGACGACATCCATCAGCGGGGCCTGCGAAGCTTTCAACTGTTCGACGGGCAGCACCATGGCCGCGCCCACGCCGACCAGCATGTAAACCATGCCTGCAATGAGCAGTGCACCGAATAGCGCCCGTGGATAAACCCTGCGCACATCCTTGATCTCTTCGGCCAGGTTGGCAGACGTTTCAAAGCCCACAAATGAATAAAATGCCAGTAGCGATGCGGCAAGAATCGCGGTGGCGGGTGAGTTAGTGTCCAGTTCGAATACACGTTGCGGCACACCATTGCCCTGACTGACGAACCAGACTGCGGCCGCAATCACCATCGCCAGCCCGCTCAGCTCAATCAGGGTCATTACCAGATTGGCCGACAACGACTCCTTGATGCCACGCGCATTCAACAGCGCAACAATCACCAGAAAGCCCACACATACCCACTGCGCCGGCCAGCTCACCAATGCCTGGAAATAGTCGCCGGCAAACGCGACCGCCAGCCCGGCCGCACTGGTGACACCTGCCGCCACCATGGAAAAGCCGACCAGAAACGACAGCAGTGGCTTGCCAAAGGCTTTTTCGGCGTACACCGCCGCACCGCCCGCACGAGGGTATTTAGTCACCAGTTCCGCGTAGGATGCAGCGGTCAGCAAGGCGAAGCACAGGGCAATCAGCAGGGGCGCCCAGATGGCTCCGCCGACACGTCCGGCGATGGTGCCTGCCAATGCATAGACGCCAGCACCCAGCACGTCACCGAGGATGAACAGTGTCAGCATCGGTGCCGTGATTGCCCGGCGCAGCGACGGAGTTTCGGGAGGAGTGGCCATGGTGAAAGAATCCTTTCTCGGCAGTTACAGGAGGTCTGTAAGGAAGATCGTGAGGGTCCGGGTAAATTCAACGTGATCGCGAGAGGCCCGGATCAGCGGTGCTTTTTGCCGGAACAGGCATTTGAATAACCACGGCACTTGAACATGCAGCATGAACCAAGAGGCTTTTTCAGGGTCCTATTCGGGCCTTGAAATTCATGGCGTGCCTTTTCCTTTTCGAGTCTGTGTTCATGCCTGAATCGCACCGTTATTTCTGGCGCATGTGCTTGTACCTCGTGCCTCTGCTGCCCATGTACGCCAGCCATGCCAGTGCCAGTGACGAGCGACAACTGGTCCAGGCCATTAACGATTTTCGGGGGCAACCTCAGCGCTGCGAAGCACGGATGACAAAAATCTCCAGGGCGCTGACGCTCAACACCAGCGTAGCGTTGCCGATCAATTTCGCTGGCAGTTCACGTGATGCGCTCAAGGCATCCGGTTACCAGGCGGTCACCGTCCGGACCATACGACTTGCGGGTGCGCAGAGCGCTGGTGAGGCGTTCGGCATGCTCGAAAAACGCTATTGCGGCGCTTTGCTTGACCCGCAATACGCCGACATCGGTATCACTCGCGAGCGTGGCGACTGGCGTGTGGTATTGGCGAAACCGTTGATCGACGAAAGCCTGGAAGATGCACGCTCGGCTGGCCGCATACTTCTGGCGCAGGTCAATGCCGCGCGAGCCAAGCCGCGCATGTGTGGCAAGCAGCCGTTTCCTTCGGCCAGACCGCTGAGCTGGAACACGACCCTGGAAACGGCTGCACAGGGGCACAGCCAGTCGATGGCCAGCGAGAATTACTTCACGCATCGCGGCTTTGATAACGACTCACCGGCAGATCGCGCCCGTGCGGCAGGTTACGGCGGACGGCAGATCGGTGAAAACATCGCAGCAGGGCAGAGCACCGTCAGCAAGGCAATGGCCAGCTGGCTGGCCAGCCCGGGACATTGCGCCAACCTGATGAACCCGATGTTTACCGAGGTCGGCGCGGCCTATGCGACGGCTACCAACGCCGATTACGGTGTGTACTGGACCATGCTGTTTGGCGCTCCCTGATCAACCGAAAAGCCGCCTGAACGGCGGCTTGTCGAACATGCATGAATGGCTCAGACCTTCGAGCCGCTCCAGCGCGGTGCTTCTCTCAATTCGTCACGCTTCTGTTGATCCGGCGATTTGTGCGGCTCGCCGTATTCCACGTGTAACGTGTCATCAAGGCGGTTGGTGGAAGAGCCGCCTTCCTGCGGCGTTTCGTCGAAATGCTTCCACTCGGCACTCTGGAAGCGGAACAGGCTGTCGTCTTCAGGCGCTTCGCGTTCGCGATAGTGGTGGATCGAGTAGTGTGCATATTCGACCTTGTCGCCCCAGTCGGACTGCAGCAAACCGTCTGCCGCCAGATCGCGATACCAGTCGTTTTCCTTTTCGGATGCTTTCTGCTTTTTGTTATGGTCGACGAAATAGCCAATGATGCCGCCAACGACAGCAATCACAACGCCGACGAGGAAGAATGGCCCGGCCAGCGCGGTGGCCGCCGCGCCGCCTGCACCCACCAGCGCCGCGGTTCCCAGTACGCCGGCTGATGCGCCGAAGGCACCGCCGGCAATTTGCAGGCCGCCTGCAGCCTGAGCGAGCTTGTCACCTGACTTCACGCCGTCCTTGATGGTGAATGCACCCAGTACGATATCGGCAAAACCACCAGCCAGATCCGTTGCAGGCCCCAGCACTTTGACGACTGAGCCCGCGATTTTATTGGCAGTTCCAGAGGGCAGTTTGGCCCCTGAAGCCTGCACGGCGTCATCCAGCCGCTGGGTGATGCCGCCCATGGCCTGGCGTTCCGCTTCTGCACCGCCAGCCATGTCGCCCAGCGTCGAATTGAGCCGATATTCATCAGTCGCATCCAGTGCGGTACGGATCTCGCTCAGGTTGCTTGCGGAAATGCCGCTGACCCTGACTTCCTTGGCCTTGCCAAAGCTTTCCTTGCCCCAGATCTCCGGTAACGTCTTGTCCAGCCCCAGCATGTCCACCAGGCCGCCTTTGCCCATCAGGTCGCCAACCTGATCAGCCAGACGTACAAAATGGCTGGCACCGCCGGCAAAGCTCAGAAAGTCCTTGGCAATGCCCAGGCGCTGAATCGGTGTCTCGCCTAGCTTGCCGCCGTTGCCGACCAGTTGATAAATCGCCGAGAACAGCGACACGCCTGCTGCAACGGAGCCCATGACGCCTTTGCTATTGAGCGTATTGAAGATTTCGCCCAGTTTGCCGCGATCAGCGACCGGTATGTAGGGTTTGGAAAGGGCTGTCTTGATGTCTGCTTCGCTGACCTTGCCGTTTTTCTGATAGGCATCACCGACCTCCTTGAGCGCTTTGGCGATGTCTGCGGGCTTGGCGTTGCCCACGACACCTTCCTGAAGGAATTTTTCGAAGGTGGGCTGCAGGAAGCGCGGCATATCGACCAGAAAGCCCTTGAGCTCTGCCTTGAGCAGGCCGAACAGATCCTTGGTGGCGAGGGCGTTATTCTCGTCGCTGATCTTCGACGGGTCGGCGACCAGATCGTTGAGATCGCTGGTCAAACCGTCGGCCTGAATAGACTGTGCCGCCTTGCTGGCGCCTTCTGGATCGACCAGTGCAAGTGAGGACAAGGTGTCGCTCAGGTCTTTCTGCGCCTCTTGGCCAAGGCCCTGCTTTTTCAGGTCCTTGAGGTAAAGTACGTAATCGGGATTGGCGGTGAGGTCGAGCAGCTTCTGCTTGATTTCGTCCTTGTTGGGCACTTTGCCCAGTGCATCGGTCATCTTGCTCTGGTAGTCCTGCTGCACGGTAGGATCAGAGAACAGTGTGGTCAGTTGTTCTTGCAGCTTGCCGCCATCAATGATGTCGTGCATGTCGGCCGAACTGAGTTGGGTCTGTTTGCTGTCGAATTCGCGCCAGGTGCCGCCGAAAGCGCCTTTGGCCTCTTCATAACCGGTCAGGCCGCGACCGTTGTCATAAGCAGCCTGCGCCTCGATTGCCCTGACCAGTTTTGCGCGAGGGTCATCCTTGGCAATATCCCCTTTGTTCACACCGTCGCGGTATTGGTCGAGCAGTTCCTTGGTCGCCAGTTCGCCGACGTTCAGCTCTTCGGAATTCTCGTCATCCTTGTCGGCTTTCACGCCGGTTTTCTGCCCCATCAGATCCAGCTCCGCCACGGGCGGCAAGTTATGCCGACTGCGGGTTTCACCGATATTGCCGGTGCCCAGCTCATTCCATTTTTCCACCACGTCATCGTACAACTGCGGGCTGGAATCCTTGGAGACGATGAACTTGCCATCGCCGTTCTCGAAACGAATCAGACCCGCGCCTAATTCGTCCGGTGAACCGATGGTTATGTCCTGATTCTTCAAAAAGTCATGAGGCTCTGCCAACGTGTAACCTTCTTCCCGGCTGCTGTTGATCTTGTTCCAGGCGTCATGGAGGGTGGTTACTTTGTCGAATAGTTCAGGGGTCAATGCTTCAGTGACGACAATCCGCTCACCGCTCTGATTCTGATAGCTGATCTGGCTTCCTTCCTGGCCAGACACCCAAGTGAACTGTGTAATGTCGTTCAAGCTGGGAATGGGGGTGTTGCGGTCAGCAAGAATCTGCCCTTCGTTGACTGCTGTTTCCATCGCAGTTCTTTTTTGCGGGTCCGACACTATGGTTTGCAGCGCTGCCAGATAATCGAACAACTTCGGATTGTCGTCACGGGTGACCACGACCTTCTCTCCGTTGTGCTCATAACGGATAGTGTCCGGGCCGACCTCATTCAACGGGCCGACGGTGGTGCCGAATACGGGTGGCCATACTTCGTTGTCACCCGCCCTGCGATAACCTTGCGCTTCGCTCGTGTTCAGCCCGGTCAGGGTATTGAAAGCGTCTTTGGCCGCGCTGTACAGCTCAGGATTGTCGCTCTTGGCCACGACGATTTTATTGCCGTCACGGTCGACATAACGCATCACGCCCGGCCCGACTTCATCCACCGGGCCGACCACTGCAAAGCCTGCAATGTTTTCCGGCGGCTTTTCGTCCGCGCCTGCCACCCTGTAGCCATCGCGCTGACTGCTGCCTACGCCGGATAGCGATTTGAAATCCGATGCCACCTGTTTGAAGAGTTCCGGGTTCTGTTGCTGCGAAACGATGACCTTGCTGCCATCGGCGGCTTCATAGCGAATCAGCCCCGGCCCCATTTCGTCCGGTGCTCCGATACGGGCATAGCCGCTCAGAGTCGCTGGCGCGGCAGCATCAGCATTGGCTGGGGAGTAGCCAGTAGCCACACTGGCCCTGAAACCTGCCACTCGGGGTTGGTCTTCGACGACCTGACGATAGAGCTCCGGGCTGGTGGATTTGCTTACCAGTACCTGATCGCCTTCCTGGGTGACGTAGCGCACTGTGTCAGCCGCCACAGTGCCGGGCTTTTCTATCGATGCGTAACTGCCCAGCGCAGGTGCCTTTTCGTCTGCGCCCGCTGGCCGGTATTGGCCGCCATTGCGGTTGCTGGTCTGCAGCACCTGATTGAATCGCGTTCGGGCATTCGCGCCCGGTGCGGGGGGCGGAAGAGGGCCAGGCGCCGGGCTGATCGTGGACGTCGACATAGCATATAACTCCTGTTGTTAACCGCTGGACGTGGAGCAGGCGACTCAATAATTGAGTGCCGCGAGGCGAACGAAACCCTGTGTTCAATGACGAACTCTTTATTCGTGTGAATAGTTTGAACGGCGTCTCGTTTTCAAATCAAAAGAACAGGGCTTATGGGCCGACACTATCATTCCGACAAGTGAAGTGGCGGATCGCTAATCTCTTTTCACAACAATTCACACGCGTCGATAAATAATAACGGCTCTGGCGAACACCCCCGTAAACGTTGGAGCCCCGTCTCGTGGTACATAAAAAATTAATATCACCAGAAATAAACCAGAAATAAATATCACTTTGATATCACTGTTGGTTTGCGGTATTAATTTGTTGTGAAATCTGATTTCACAACGTTTCACAGCATCGAACAAGTTTCGCTGATTACTATTAATTGGCAACGCGGCAAATAGCGTAGTGTCTCTGCATCGCTGTTGTGTAATGGCACATTGACCTGTTCTTGAGCCGGTTGTTAATCCGCAGATAGATCCCTACTCGAAGCAAGGAGAAACAACATGAGTTCGACTCCACCCGTAAGCTCCGGCAATTCAGACGCAGCAATCGATAAAATGTCGGCGACCTTTGATATGGCTATCGAGAAATCGGCCAAGATCACTGAAATCTCCACTGCCAAGAAAGCAGAGCTGGATGCTACCAAGCAACGTCCACAGAACTGACGTTGTCATGCAGGCAGTGCTACAGCTGCCTGCATTCACTGCGCATCGAAATTCTTCCGATCGACAGTTTTGCCCGGCTTTGACATGCCGTTTCCGGTAGATCACACGGTGGTGACTCGATCATGACAGCCTTGATCTCATTGAGCGGAACGCCCGACGCTTCTGTGCAGGAAAGCGGCGTAGCCCGGCTCGAAATTCTTCATGGTTTGCATCAGGGCGTTTCGCTGCTCCTGGACAATCCTGTCTATGTGATTGGCAGTGCCGCCCCGGCTGACCTTGTGCTGGGCGATGCTGATGTGGCCGAGCAACATGTTCGTCTGCGATTCTCCGTCGAGCACGTCGCAATAGAAGCCTTGGGCGGCGACGTGACACTTATCGATACACTTGGCAAACGTCGGGTTGTCAACGTCGGCCACGGTCAACGAATCTCCTTGCCTGTCGAGTTGCTGGTCGGACAGAGCAGGCTGTGCTTGCGCAGCACACGAAGTACCCGAGCCATCCCCGCTGTGTCCCGCCGCCTGGTGCTGCTTAAATGGCCAGCACTGGCTGCACTTTTGTTGCTGGTGACATGTGCCACTGCCTTTGCCTTTCGTGCACCTGCCGAGTCGGTCCGGCACTCCATTGCAGATTCCGTCCCTGGTTCGTCAACGCCCGTCAAGAGCGCCCCCACACTGACCCAGGCCCGAAGCTGGCTTGAGGGTGCGCTGCAGGACGCCAGGCTCACGCAATTGCGGGTTGGGGAACAGGGCGGGCAGCTCAGTGTTGAGGGCGCTTTTCCCGCTGCCCAAAAAAGCAGCTGGCTGCAGATTCAACAGGCCTTTGATACTCGGTTTGGCCAGCATATTGTCTTGACGCCCAACGTGCAGGCAAGCACGGCGCTTGCGGCACCTCGCGTGCGTTTTCAGGCGGTGTGGTTCGGTCGCAATCCCTACGTGATCGACGAGCATGGCAAGCGTGTCTATCCCGGCGCACTGTTACCAGACAACTGGAGGCTGGAAAGTATTGAGGGCAATCAGGTCCGTCTTGTACGCGGTGATGAACGGTTTGCCTTCACCTTATGAAAGTCGATCTGCGGCCCGTAGCGCCGCCTTCAGCCGATTCTTTGCCCGCTGTCGAGCGTGTTGCTCCGGCGCAGCCGCGTCAGGGAACCCGTTTCGAAGCGCTGCTTGATCAGCGCGAGCGCAAGGTTCGTCGTTCGTTGCGCGGCGAGCTGGAGCAGACCGGGCAGGCTTTTGGTGTCAATGCGCAGCTTTTTGGCACAGCGCGTTCGCTACAAGTACTGCGCTATGTGCTGGACGAAGTGTTACCGGCACTGGACGCCGAACCGGAGATCCGCGAACTCGCCGAAGACGTGATTCGTGAAGAGATCGACATGCGGCTGCTATTGGAACAGCAACGCGCCGAGGTGCAGTCATGAGCATCAGTCAGGATCGCGAATGCATAGAGTTGCTCCACGGTATGGGTGATCTGTACCGGCGCAGTGGCCAGCCACAACGTGCACTGGTGATGTTGCTGATTGCGATACAGCTGGCACCGACGAACAGCGCGCTGCTGCACAGCCTGGTGCAGGCGTTCACCGACAGCGGAGACACCGACCGGGCCATTGCGGCACTCGACAGGCTGGTCGAGCAGCAAGGCGAGAGCGCCGCGCTGCTTCTGTTGCGTAGCCGCGCGTTGTGGAAGGCAGGCCGCAAGGACGACGCGCGGCAATGCTTCAGACGCTACCTGGAAGCCCGGAGGGCTGCGCAATGACCCTCATGAATGCTCTGAATCGCCTGGCGGTAACTGCGTCTAAACGCACAGATGTGATCATCGTTGCGTTCATGCTGATGGCTATCGCGATGATGATCATTCCGATGCCGACCTATTTGGTGGACGCGCTGATCGGAGTCAACATCGCCCTGAGCCTGCTGATTCTCATCGTCGCGTTCTACATCAACCACTCGGTGGAGTTTTCCGCGCTGCCGCCGCTGATCCTGCTCAGCACGCTGTTTCGTTTGTCGCTCTCGATCACCACCACTCGCCTGATTCTGCTGGACGGCAATGCTGGTCATATCGTCAAGGCGTTCGGTGATTTCGTGATTGCCGGTCAGGTCGTTGTGGGGCTGGTCGTATTTCTGATCATTACGGTTGCCCAGTTCGTGGTCATTACCAAGGGCGCTGAACGGGTCGCCGAAGTCGCTGCGCGTTTCACACTGGATGCGATGCCCGGCAAGCAGATGAGCATTGATAACGACTTGCGCAACGGTGACATCGACCAGTTCGAGGCCAGACGTCGTCGTTCACGCCTGGAGCGTGAAAGCCAGATGTTCGGAGCCATGGACGGCGCCATGAAGTTCGTCAAGGGTGATGCCATTGCCGGGTTGGTGATTCTGTTCGTCAACCTGCTGGGCGGCATGATGATCGGTATGGTCCAGCGCGGTATGCCGTTCGCCGAAGCCGCGCATGTCTATTCGTTACTGACCGTCGGTGACGGCCTCATTGCGCAGATCCCGGCACTGTTGATTTCCGTAGCCGCAGGGACCGTGGTGACCCGCGTCAACAGCGACGGCGAAGAGCGTGACCTGGGCACCGAGATTGTCAGGCAGCTGAGCGCCAGCCATCGTGCGCTGGGTCTGACTGCGCTGATTCTGCTGGGCGTAGGCATGCTGCCGGGGTTTCCGTTGCTGGTGTTTGTCGGTCTGGCCGCCGTGCTGGGCGGCAGCGCGTTTATGCTCTGGCGCCGGGATCGTCGTGCCGCCCGGTCACTGGTCAAGGACGAGCTGCAAGAGCATGAAACGATGGCCGAGCCCGGGGCATCCTCTGGCGCTTCCGGGGTTTCGAACGATGCCGCGGAAGATGCCTTGGAAAGCGCCGAGCGGCCACGCGACAGCCAGGTGCTGCTGAGTATCGGAACCGGATTGGCCGAGGCCGCCCCGTTGCAGCCCCTGCGTCAGCGTATCGAAGCGTTGTGTCACGACATTCGTATCAATCTGGGTGTCGAGGTGCCGCTACCCGAGGTTTATCTGGACCGCAGCCTGCCAGCCGATCGTTTCCAGGTCGAGCTTGAAGGTGTACCCGTCAGTGAGGGCGAATTCAGCGGCATGGCGCTTTTGCTGCAGGACGATCCGGTGCATGCACAACTGGTTTCTGTCGAAACCTTTGAAGCGCCTTCGCCGATCGGTTCCCGTCCCGGCCGCTGGGCAGGGCGCGAGCATGCGGAACGTTTGCAGGATGTCGGTATTGGTTTTCTGTTCGCCGATGAAGTGTTGCGCGAAGTACTGGACCGTACGTTGCGCCGTTATGCCGCCGACTTTCTGGGTATTCAGGAAACCCGCCTGATGCTGGAACAGCTTGAGGGTAAGTACGGTGAGCTGATCAAGGAAGTGCTGCGCATTCTGCCGCTGCAGCGTATCGCAGAGGCCTTGCGTTTGCTGGTCTCTGAAGGGGTATCGATACGCAATCGTCGCGGCCTGCTGGAGTCGATGGTGGAGTGGGGCAGTATTGAATCTGACGCGGGCAGACTGACCGAGCATCTGCGCGCAGGACTTGCGCGGCAGATCAGTCATCAGTATGCCGATCGCAACCGGGTGATCAGCGCCTTTGTACTGGCACCTGCGCTCGAAGAACAACTGCGCGCCACGCTGGCTCGCCAGGAAAAGAGCCGTGATTCGCTGCCCGACGACATCGGCCGGACCGTACTGGTACAGCTGCGTCGCCTGTGCGACATGCTGCCGGAACATGATTTGACGGTGTTGCTTGTGCATTCGGAGCTGCGTCGGTGTATGCGCCGTCTCATCGTGCGCGGCGAGCTGCAACTGGCGGTTCTGTCCTTTCGTGAACTGGCCAGTGAATACAACCTTCAAGCGGTCGGCACTGTCAGCCTGACCGATGTCCTTGCACGCCCGGCATCCAGGGCCGGTGCTGTCACTCCTCTGGCGACTGCCTCATGACCTCAGTAAGCGTAATCCGGATGTTTCTCGTGGGTGTGGGCGCGTTGCTCATGGGCACAGGTTCGTTTGCCGAAAACATTGCCAAAGGAGCCAAAGGCACAGTCGATCTGGCCATCGGTGAAGGCCGCGTTCTGCATTTTTCAGCCCCCGTGGACTCGGTGATGGTGGCCGAGCCGGGTATTGCCGACTTGCAGGTGGTGTCACCCGGCGTGATCTACGTGTTCGGCAAGGCCGCAGGGCAGACCAGTCTGATTGCCCTGGACAGCGAGGGCCGGGAGACCGCTGCGTTGAGTCTGGCGGTAAGCAGCGGCACTGCTGCTGTGACACGCCCGCTCAAGGCGTTGCACCCGCAGAGTCAGGCGCGGATCAATGCCTCCGGCAGCCGGGTGATTGCCAGTGGCTCCGTGCAGGATGTCGGTGAAGCAACCAATCTTAATGCCTTGCTGAGCACCGAGGGGCAGAACTTTCAGTCGACGGTAAACAGTGCCACTTACGCAGGGTCGGCCCAGGTGAATATCCGCGTGCGTTTCGCCGAAGTCTCGCGCTCCGAGCTGTTGCGCTATGGCGTGAACTGGAATGCCTTGTTCAATAACGGCACTTTTTCATTCGGCTTGCTGACGGGGGGCGCTTTGGCCGCCGATGCAGCGGGCGGCGCATCGAACGTAATCAGCGCCGGGCTTGCGTCGGGCAATGTCAACATCGACGCGATGCTGGAGGCGCTGCAAAGCAACGGTGTGCTCGAAGTTCTGGCCGAGCCGAACATTACCGCCATGACCGGGCAGACTGCGAGCTTTCTGGCTGGCGGTGAAGTGGCGGTGCCGGTGCCGGTCAACCGCGAAGTCGTCGGTATCGAATACAAGCCTTACGGCGTGTCGTTGCTGTTCAGCCCGACGCTGCTGCCCAACGGGCGCATTGCGTTGCAGGTGCGTCCCGAGGTCAGCAGCCTGATGAGTACCACCACACTGGACGTTAACGGCTATCAGGTGCCGTCGTTTCGGGTACGGCGTGCCGACACTCGTGTGGAAGTCGGCAGTGGTCAGACGTTTGCCATTGCCGGGCTGTTCCAGCGTGAAAGCAGCCAGGACATGGACAAAGTGCCGATGCTGGGCGACATGCCGATTCTGGGCAATCTGTTCCGCTCCAAGCGCTTTCAGCGCAACGAAACCGAACTGGTGATTCTGATCACTCCGTATCTGGTCGAGCCGGTCAAGGATCGCGTGGTGGCGACGCCGCTGGACAAACAGCGCGCCGCCAGCACCGCGTCGGCAGGTCCGCGCAGTGGTGGCGCATTCGGCTTTTACATGAACTGAAAGGGAATGGCCATGAACCTCATCTGCGCTATGTCACGCCCGCCGGTTCTGATGCTTTTGTGTCTGCTGGCAGGCTGCAAGACCCACCTCGACCCAGTGAGCTATTCACCGGATTATGCAGCGATCACCCGTGCCGATGGCCGTGTGGAGCTGGTGCCCCAGGCCTGTGTGCAACCGGCTGCACAGGACGAGATCGGTGTAGGTGAGGATTTTCAGCCATTGTTGCCGCCGGGCTGTGCCAGCAACCTGATTCTGCTGCAAATGGTCGAGCAGCGCGCAGATGTCATGCACGGCCGTGACACCGGGCCTGTCATGGCTGCACCGGTCGGGCGCGCCGCGCAGGTTTACATCGACGGGTATGACCGCGAAGAGCTGCGTCGGCGTCAGGCAGAGCAACAGGCCAGTACTGACACGCAGGAGGCCCGATGACCTCAGTTAGCGTCAATCAGCCCCAGTTCACGAGCCTGCTCGGCGCGGTCCGGTATGGCCTTGACACGCCGGGCTTCGGCGATCAGCTTGCCGCGTTCGGCCTTGGTGATATCGTCGAAGGTCATGTTTTTGAGATCTTTCTCTTTTCCGGCCAGGACCATGACCAGCAGCTGGTTGCGTTGATGCCGCGGTTGCGCAAGGGGCGACTGGCTGACGCTGCGGATGGTCTCCAGGGCCTTCTGGTCGTCATCGCCCAGGGCGTATGCCAAGGCCAGATTGCATCGGGTGTCGAGGTCGTTCGGGGCCAGTCGCAGGCTGGTGCCGAAGGCGCTTTGAGCAGCGTCGGCCTGGCCACTCAGAATGTGCGCGATGCCCAGACGGTTCCAGGCCTGTGGCTGCTGCAACGCGTCGGCGGCCTGGGTCAGCGCAGTGATGGCGCGTTCCAGCTTACCCTGACGCAACTGCGCAGTACCCAGGCCCAGCAGCGCATCCGAGTCGTCGGCTTTCAGCTCAAGCGCCCGCTGATAAGCGCGCTCTGCGCCACGCGTGTCGTTGCTGACGAGCAGGGCTGCACCGAGTTTGCGCCACGCCTCGACACCCGCTTCGGGCTGCTGCGTGGCGCGCTGGTAGAACGACGCTGCCGTCGTCGAGTCGCCGCGTTTCTCCAGGTCGGCGGCCAGTTGCATGAAGCGCTCGTAGCTGGCGTCGGATTTGGGCTGAGTCGAACACGCCGCCAGACTCAGGCAGCCGAGCAACAACAACGTGGGGACGGAACGAGGTGGCATGGGCAAGGCTCTTGTGAAAGGGGGCGGGGCGAGGCGTATCAGCCGTCGACAGCCTTTGAGGGCGAGCGCCATTTTATAGCCCCTGCGCTGAATAGCGACCGTTTTCTGAAGCCTGTCTGCCAGCGGCCGTCGCATTGTCACGGAGGGCGCCATGAAGCACTTCAGGGCTGACCCGCCAGTTTCAAAATTGCTGATGCTGATCCTGCTGTGCCTGTTATCCGGCGTGCTTAAGGCCGCCTCGGAGCGCCAGCCCGACTGGTTCTCAGAGCCTTACGCCTACGTGTTGGTTGATCAGGATATTCGCGGTGCGCTGACTGAGTTCGGTCAACACCTTGGCCTGATCGTGGTGTTTTCCGAGAAGGTCCGGGGCAACGCACGAGGCACGGTACGTGGCGAGGATGCCGGTGAGTTTCTCACCCGCTTGTGCGCTGCAAATCAATTGAGCTGGTACTTCGACGGCAACGTACTGCACATCGCCGGTGCCGATGAGGTCGCCACCCGTGTGTTCGACCTGCAAGGGCCGCGGCTTGAAGAGTTGCAGCGTTATATGGCGCGGCTGGAAGTGTCCGGCCAGCCGATGTCCAGCCGCGTCAGCCCCGACAGCGACAGCCTTTTTGTTTCAGGGCCGCCAGCCTGGCTGGCGCAGATTCAGCACCATGTGGATCGTCAACCTGCCGCCGAGGTCGCGCCTGTAGTGCGTGAGCGCGGCGTGCGGGTGTTTCGTGGCGGTGTCGTCACTCAAGTCGCTACCGACCGTCAGTAAACCGAAGAAGGAGCACTACCCATGTCCATCAACGCCGTAGACAGCAATGTAGACATCAATGTTTCCAGTCAGGAATCGCGCTTCAACGCCGCCGTCGAAAATGCCGAGCAGGCTGCCAGCGACAGTGAGTTCAACGATGCCCTGATTACCCAGGCGGTCACCATTGGCGGGCAGTTCATTATCATGCCGCGCGCTCAGGAAATGCTCAACGAAGCCCAATCTGACGACGACTCTGAATAGGTTCCGACCATGACCGTCAATCCAGCTGCATCACCGGCGGCGGCTGCCTTGCCTTCGCCGGGAGGAGGCGGGGTTCCGCAGGCTTCCCAGAACCTCTTCGAACACATGGCCGAGACTTCCAAAGGCATGCCGCAGGGTGCCAGCCCGCATCAGATCGGTAGCAACCTGATGGAGCGACTGGATGGTTTTATTGACCGCTCGCGGCAGTTCTCAGAGCGGGCCGATGCGCTGACTCAGGGTAATGCATTGCAGTCCGCCAATCATGCTCCGAGCCCAGCCACCAGCGCTGTCCAGGCGCCGGGCAAGGTAGGTGAGCCGCAGGTCGATCGCATCGTCCAGTCGCTTGGACGGATGTTCGATTACTCCATCGAAACCCAGATGGTGGTACGCGGGGCAACCCAGATATCCGGCTCTGCCAACACCCTTCTAAAAGGTCAATGAACCATGCCCAAACGCCGCCGTGTCTTGCGCCTGTTGATAGTGGCGACGCTTGCCAGCCTGTTGCAGGCCTGCGATATCGATCTTTACACCAACCTCGGCGAGCGTGAGGCCAACGCCATGCTGGCGGTGCTGTTGCGTGATGGTATCCCGGCGTCACGCAAGGTTCAGGACAACGGTCAGCTCAAGGTGATGGTCGACGAAAAGCGCTTTGCCCAGGCGATGGCGGCGCTGGATGACGCAGGCCTGCCGGGGCAGAGCTTTTCCAATATGGGAGAGATTTTCAAAGGCAATGGCCTGGTGTCCTCGCCGGTGCAGGAGCGCGCGCAGATGGTGTATGCGCTGAGTGAGGAGCTGTCCCATACCGTTTCGCAGATCGATGGCATTCTGTCCGCGCGGGTGCATGTGGTGCTGCCTGACAATGATTTACTCAAACGGGTGATTTCGCCGTCCTCGGCATCGGTGCTGGTCCGTTTTGACCCGCGAACCGACATCAATGTGCTGATCCCGCAGATCAAGACGCTGGTCGCCAACGGCATCTCCGGGCTGGGCTACGACGGTGTTTCAGTCACGGCGATCAAGGCAGTCATTCCCGACAAGGCCAGTGCCCAGCCGCAGTTGGGCAGTTTCCTGGGCCTGTGGATGCTTGAAGATGACCTGCCAGCGGTACGCTGGTTGTTTGGCACTCTGCTGCTGGTTGCGCTGGTGCTTGCCGGACTGCTGGGCCGACAGTTCTGGCAGCGACGCCGGGGCGAGGGCTCATACGTGTTGAGTGAAGCGTCATGAATACGGCGCTGACCGGCCAGTGGCATGCACTGGCCGAACGTCCCTTGGCCTTTGTCCGCGAGCGCTGTCTGGCCGAATGCCTTGAACGTGACGTTGATGCGGCCCGACTTGCAGCGTTACGCGATTCACCGCGCTTTACCGCACGCCTTGAACAATTGCTGACCGGACATTTCAAGCTACAGCCGCTGGCGCAGCTGGACCTGCCTGCGGAACAGGATCTGGCTGTACTGCTGCTGAGCGAAAGCGATTTTTTGCATTTGACACGCCTGTGTGGTGCGGTCTGGCACGCGGCAACGCTGAGTCGGGAAATTCGTGGCGAAGTGGTCAGTGAGTACCGTCGCCTGCTGGGTAACGACACATTCTCGCTGGCCCTCTCTCATCGGCATCTGGCCGGTGCGGCCGATCTATTGCGTACACCTGCCGAGTTGCTCCAGGCCATTGATCGCGATGGTGCTGCCTGTGTGGCCGCCTGGCTGCAGTCCTGTCCTGCACCGCTGCAGGCCTGGCTGCGACTGCGTCTGGCTGAACCTGTGCACGCTGCACCGGATGATGCGAAACAGGTGACGGTGGTGCAAACCGTTGCTCGACACCTGACGGAGATCAGCAGCCATGAGTGATCTGCCAACACGACCAGGCTCCCGGGTGTTGCGTGCTGCCGACGCCGCTCGCTGGATCGACGGATTTGCCTTCATCGAAGCCGCGCATGAAGAGGCACGTTGCGTGCGGGAAAACAGCGCGCGATGGCTCGAACAGGCTCGCGCCGAAGGCTTCGAGCATGCCAGACAGGAGGGCGCCGAACGGGCCGCTGCATTGCTGGCACAGACCAGCGCCGAGGTCGACCGCTACCTTGCCGGCCTGGAAACTTCGTTGGCTGAACTAGCACTGGGTATCGCCCGACAGGTACTGGGAGAGATTGACGAGCGCGAGCGGCTGTTGCGTTGTACTGCGCAGGCGTTGGCAGCGTTTCGTCAGGATCAGGCGTTGACTCTGCATGTACCCGGCGCTGAAGTCGAAGGTCTGCGCCAGCACCTGGCCCATGCGCCGCTGCCCCTGCATTCGCTGAGTATCGAAGGCGATGACCAGCTCGAAGCAGGGCAGGCGCGGTTGGGTGGCCCGGCGGGGTCCGTGGAACTCGGGCTGGAGGCCCAGCTGGATAATCTGCGCCGTGCGTTGTTGCCGCTGGCAGAAGGTGATTCGCGATGACTGAGGCCCTGACGACGCTGCTGCCCAACCTCGGGTTGCGCTTGCAATTCGCCCAGCCCAGGCCCATGCGTGGGACGCTGCGCAGTATTCGTGGCGTGTTGCTGCGCGCCAGCGTCGCCGGCGTAGGCATCGGAGAATTATGTGTACTGCGCGATCCGGGTAACGGCCGAGAGCTGTCGGCGGAAGTTATCGGCTTCGATGAAGATGACGCGATCCTGTCGCCTATCGGCTCGATGGAGGGCCTTTCGACGCGTACCCAGATCATCGCCACAGGCCAGGCGCTCGGCGTGCAGGTTGGCGATGCCTTGCTGGGTCGTGTGATCAGCCCTATGGGCGAGTTTCTCGACGGACCTGCGCCGACTGCCACGCTCGGGATGCAGCATTATCCATTGCATGCAGAACCTCCGGCGCCCTTCAGCCGCCAGCGAATCGTCAAGCCACTGTCATTGGGCATACGAGCTATCGACAGCCTGTTGACCCTCGGCCAGGGGCAACGCATGGGTATTTTCGGCGAGCCGGGGGTGGGTAAGTCTTCCTTGTTGGCGAGTATCGTTCGCAATAGCGATGCCGACGTGATCGTCATCGGGCTTATCGGCGAGCGTGGCCGTGAAGTACGCGAACTGCTTGAAGGGCAACTCGACGCCACGGCCCGGGCACGTACCGTGGCGGTGGTTGCCACCTCTGACCGGCCCGCCGCCGAGCGGGTCAGGGCGGCTTACGTAGCGACCACTCTGGCTGAGTATCACCGTGATCAGGGGCGCAATGTGCTCTTGTTGATGGACAGCCTGACCCGTTTTGCCCGTGCCCAGCGCGAAATTGGTCTGGCAGTGGGGGAGCCGCCGACCCGGCGTGGTTATCCGCCTTCTTTTTTCTCGGCATTGCCGCGCCTGCTGGAGCGCGCCGGCCCTGGCCCGCAGGGCAGCATCACGGCGCTCTACACCGTATTGACCGAAGGTGATGCGGCCATGGACCCGGTGGCCGAGGAGACTCGCTCAATCCTTGATGGCCATATCGTGCTGAGCGCCGAACTGGCGCAGCGCGATCACTTTCCGGCAATCGATGTTTTACGCAGTCGCAGCCGCTTGATGGACCACATTGCGACTGCCGAACACAGGCACCTGGCATCACGGCTGCGTGAGTTGATTGCCCGCCGTCAGGAAATCGAACTGTTGATTCAGGTGGGTGAGTACGCGGCTGGCAGTGACCCGATAGCCGACGAGGCAATTGCCCGCCATTCGCCGATTGAGGCATTTCTGCGTCAGCCGCCCTCCGAACATGACAGCCTTGCGCAAACTCTGGCCCGCCTGCGCAAGGTGCTGGCATGAGCCCGTTTTTCGATTCGGCTCCTGATTCACTCTACGACTCGACGCCGATGGGTCTTTGCTATGGAAAAAAACGATGAAGAAGGCCGACCTGTACAGCCTGCAAGCCTTGCGTCTGTTGCGTGAGCAGCGCGCTGCCGCTCATCTTGGCACTCAACGGGAGCGCTGCCGTGATAGCCACACCGAGCTGGATCAGGCACGGGAAAAGTTACGCCTGCACCGGGAACAACTGGCTCAGGAGGCCGAGCAGGCGGTCGGCCAGCTCAGCGAGGGCCTGTCGGTCAGCGAGTGGAAGGTCGTTCAGGAGCGCTTGAAGCAACTGCATGACGAACGCAAGGCATTGCAGGCCGATGCCGATAATGCGGTGTTGAACCTTGAGACTGAAGAGCAGGCACGCAAGCGGCTCAGGCAGGCGCACCTTGAACAGTTGAAAAAGTCCCGAGCCTGGCAGAACCTCGTCGAACAGCGCATGCGCAACGATGCGCGGACCAGTGAGCAGCGCGATGAGGCCGATCAGGCAGACCTGCCCGTCAAAGGGTCCCAGCCTGGAGACGAGCGATGACGGTGTGCGTACAGCCAATGCCTTCGCCTCCAGGCATTGGTTCGGTCCGAAGCCGGCTTGCCCGGTTCGATGCTGATCTGCTGAGTTTGCATAACCTGTTGCATCGCCAGACAGCACCGTGGCGGATCGTTCTTGGGCAGCGCTCCATGCACGTGAGCTTGGCCAGCGCAGGTGGCGAGTGTCGCCGACCGGTGAGGGTGGCCATCAGGTTCGGACAGGCCTACCTCGAACTTGTCGTTCCGTCGCGTCTTTTCGAGCTGTCAGGGCTGGGCTGGCTGCCAGGTGCGTCAGTCGATACCCAGACCGACACCTTGTTACTGGAGCAGGCCTGGCTTAGCTGGATCGAGCCTCTGGAAACATTATCGGGCGAGCCTGTTCAGGTGCTCTCGTGGCCTGCACATCCGCTCGAAAATCCACTCAGGCTCGCGTTGGAAGTGCGGCCTGATGAGGGGCAGGCACAGACGCTGGAAATACATTTGAATGCTGACAGCGCCCGGCACGTCATCGCGCTGCTCGACCGTAACGCTGTTACAAGACCGCTGCCGCTTGATGCATTGGTACTCACGCTGAGTGTCGAGGCCGGGCAGGCACCATTAACCACCGCAGAGCTGCACAGTCTGGTGCCGGGCGATGTGGTCATGCTCGACACCCTTGCCGACACGCAGGTGCTGCTGCGACTGGGCAAGCGCTACCAGACGGTTGCCAGGCACCAGGGTGAAACCCTCGAATGGCTGGGTCCTCTGCGCACCGTCAGTCCCCATTATGTCTCCCACACTTTCAACAGGAACGATTCGATGAGTGAAATGACCGACGGTTCCGATCTGGATACTTCGCTGGATGAGCTGCCGCTTACGCTGGTCTGCCAACTGGGCAGCGTTGAACTGACGCTGGCGCAACTTCGCGAGATGGCGCCGGGCAGCCTGTTGCCGCTGGCCGGTTCGAGGCACGATGAGGTGGACCTGATGGTCAATGGCCGCCGTATAGGCCGTGGCGAGTTGGTGAGTATCGGCGACGGTCTGGGTGTGCGACTGCTGGGTTTCACTGCCTCATGAACGGTTACCAGCCGAACCTGATCGAAATCATTCTGGTCGTCGCTACTATCGGTTTGATTCCACTGGCCGTCGTGACGCTGACAGGATTCATGAAGATATCCGTGGTGCTGTTTCTGATCCGCAATGCGCTGGGCGTGCAGCAGACGCCGCCCAATCTGGTGCTTTACGGCATTGCGCTGATTCTGTCGGTATACGTGACCACGCCGCTGATCGGTGACATGTACCGGGAGGTGCAAGGCCGCGATCTGAGCCTGCAGAATGTCCAGCAACTGGAGGAACTCGGCAGCGCCTTGCGCCCGCCATTACAGGCGCACCTTTCGAAGTTCGCCAATGAAAGCGAACGCGGTTTTTTCGTCCAGGCCACTGAAACCATATGGTCGCCCGAAGCGCGAGCCGATCTGCGCGATGACGATCTTGTCGTACTGATTCCGGCGTTCGTCAGCTCTGAACTGACCCGTGCCTTCGAGATCGGTTTTCTGCTCTATATCCCGTTTCTGGTCGTCGATCTGTTGGTCTCCAATGTGCTCATGGCGATGGGCATGTCGATGGTCTCGCCCACCTTGATTTCAATTCCGTTGAAGATTTTTCTGTTTGTGGCGCTCAGTGGCTGGTCACGACTGATGCACGGTCTGATCCTGAGCTACGGAGGCTGACGCTGTGGGCCAGGATGTTTTTCTCTCGCTGATGAACAAGGCGCTGATGACTGTCTTGCTGCTCTCCGCTCCGGCATTGGTCGTGGCCATTGTCGTCGGCCTTAGTGTGGGGCTGTTACAGGCGCTGACCCAGATTCAGGACCAGACACTGCCGCAAGTGGTCAAGCTGGTAGCGGTATTGCTGGTGATCGTGTTTGTCGGGCCGTTGCTGGCCGGGCAGGTGGCAGAGCTGGGTAATCAGGTGCTGGACAACTTTCCCTTGTGGACCCGATGAGTCGTCATGGGCGCTGATCTGACCAATGCGTTCATCGAAATCGCTTATCCGGTGATCAGTTCCGCATCGCTGGCAGCTTCGCGGGCGATGGGTGTGGTGATCATTACCCCGGCATTCAATCGTCTGGGCCTGACCGGCATGATCCGTGGCTGCGTGGCAGTGGCGATCTCGGTGCCGATGATCTTGCCGGTGTTCTCGGCGTTCACTTCTATGCCCGAGCACAGCGGTTTTTTCCTCGCGGGGCTGATGATCAAGGAGTTGCTGATCGGGCTGCTGATCGGCCTGTTGTTCGGCATACCGTTCTGGGCTGCCGAGGTGGCCGGTGAACTGATCGACCTGCAACGGGGTTCGACCATGGAACAGCTGGTCGACCCTTTGGGGCAGGGGGAAGCGAGCGTGATGGCCACGCTGCTGACCGTCATGCTCATTACACTGTTTTTCATGTCGGGCGGCTTTATTCTGATGGTCGACGGTTATTACCACAGCTATCAGCTCTGGCCAGTTACCGAGTTCACGCCGTTGTTCAGCAGCGCTGCCCTGACCTCCATTCTGGCCATTCTCGACCAGGTGATGCGCATTGGCGTGCTGATGGTTGCGCCCTTGCTGATTGCGATGCTGATCACTGATCTGATGCTCGCTTACCTGTCGCGCATGGCACCCAGCCTGCATATTTTTGACCTTTCACTGCCGGTCAAAAATCTGTTTTTTGCGGTGTTGATGGTGGTTTATATCGGGTTTCTGATTCCGGTCATGATTGACCAACTGGCGCAATTTCGAGGAACGGTCGAGGTTCTGAAAACGCTGGCCAGCGAGGGCCCGGGATGAGTGAGTCGAGCGAGGAAAAAAGCCAGCCGGCCTCGGACAAGAAGCTACGCGATGCACGCAAGAAGGGGCAGGTTGCCAAGAGCCAGGACCTGGTGTCGGGCATGGTCATCCTGATGTGTACCTTGTGCATCTCGGTGCTGCTGCCCAAGGCACGTGCGCAGGTCGAGGCACTGATAGATCTGACCGCACTGATCTATATCGAGCCGTTTGCAGAAGTCTGGCCACGGCTGCTCGATCACGCCGAGCAGATTGTCATCGGCATTACAGTGCCTGTGGTGGCTGTGACTGTCGGCGCGGTGATCCTGACCAACATCGTAACCATGCGCGGTGTAGTGTTTTCGATCGAGCCGATTCAGCCGGATATCAAACGTATCAACCCTACCGAGGGATTCAAGCGCATTTTCGCGATGCGCAACCTGATCGAATTTCTGAAGGGGCTGGTCAAGGTTGTGTTACTGGCGCTGGCATTCTATGTCGTCGGCCGCCAGGCGCTGCAGGCCCTGATGGAGTCATCACGATGCGGCGAAGGCTGCATCGAGTCGACGTTCTATCTGGTCCTCAAACCACTGGTATTCACCGTGCTTGCAGCGTTTCTGCTGGTCGGCGCGGTAGATGTGCTGATGCAACGCTGGCTGTTCGGCCGTGAAATGAAAATGAGCCATAGCGAACAGAAACGCGAACGCAAGGACATTGATGGCGACCCCATGATCAAGCGCGAACGCCAGCGCCAGCGTCGCGAAATGCAGGCACTGGCCACAAAGCTTGGGTTGGGGCGCGCCTCCTTGGTGATTGGCGACAGCGGAGGCTGGGTGGTGGGCGTACGCTATGTGCGCGGTGAGACACCGGTGCCGATAGTGGTCTGTCGTGCCTCCTCACAGGATTCGAGCACCTTGCTGGCAGAGGCCTTGTCGCTGGGCATTGCCCGCTGGCCCGACGCAAGTCTCGCCGAAATGATCGCCCGGCGCAGCGTAGCTGGTGATCCGGTGCCGGAAAATACGTTTCAGGCAGTGGCCGATGCGCTGGTGGCGCAGCGGCTGATCTGACGCCTGACGCGGTGTTTCAATGCACCGCCGGGCAATGGCGATGGGCTGGTGTGCCGGGGGCGATTTTCAGCCGGTTGAGGTCAGCGTTGATGCGCCACGCCCAGAAATGTGTACCGTCCTGCCGAGCGATGTCCAGTGCCTGGGTCAGCATCTTGCGTACGTCTTCCAGCGCATGAATGTGTGGTTGACTGAGCATCAGCTGTGCCTTGACTCTCATGATCTCCGGCAAATACCAACGATCATGGTGTTCAACAGCGTTGGTGTGAATTTCATCCAGCGTTTCCAGCGCAAGGGGTTCAAGCCGTAGCGCGGCCAGACCTGATACGTACTCGGTATGCAGCATTGAACACAGCGGCGTTTCCACATGGTTGCGCAGCTGTTGAAGCGCTTCTCCCAGCAATGGCACGCCTGCTGCCGGGTCGCCTTCACGAATCAGCAGGATACTCTCATAGCAACTGGTCAACTGACGCCAGATATGCAGCGGTTGCCGTTCGCTGCTTTTTTTAAGCACATCCAGAAAGTGACGTGTCTTGTGCAACGTGCCTGCAATCAGCGTTGCGGGGATCGCACTGATGGCCAGGGTATACCAGAGCGTCGCGGGGTGACTCAGGGCAATGGCCTGCTTCACGTTGGTGTCCAGGGCAACCATCGCCTGGCCGGTATTGCCAACCAGCAACTGTACCTGGGCACGCAATGATTGTGCGGCAATTCGCTGGTCGAAATGCATGTCGATGATATGTGACGAAGCAGACCTTGAAGCGCCCAGAGCTTCTTCGATCGCCTGCCCGGCGGTTTTCATATCGCCCATGTAAAACGCGCTGGTGGCGCGCATTCGCCTGCCCAGCAACTGGCAGTCGGCGATTCTGTAATCCTTGCCCAGCGCGAGGAATCGCAAGGCTACTTCCTTACCCTTGCTGTGCCTGTTGCTGCAGGTGTGGTCGTTCCACTGGCCCCACAAAGCGCGCAGGCGGTACTCGGAGTCGTTGAGCTCTTCGGCATCCTCACTGACCTGTTGCCAGACCTCGCGCATTTTCTGCCCGGCACCGTAGGTAAGCATCAAAATACTGCCGGACATGGTCAACAAGCGCATACGCTGACGACGATCCATCTGTGCCTTTTCTTCGACGTGGCGCGGTGTACCGAGGCTGACCCAGTCCTGGTACTCGCGCACCAGCGACAGCCTGAGCCACAGGGGCGAGCTGCTCAGGGTCAGTTCTACACCAAGTTGTCGATCACCCTCGGCTGAAAAGGCCCAGGTCAGTGCTGCGCGAATAGTGTCGATCTCTGCGGCGTAGCGCTGGGTCCAGACGTCTTGTGTCAACTGATCGAGATCGAGTCTGGCCTGGTTGAGCAGGCGCAGTGCCCACTGGGCGTGGGCGCGGCACAAACGCGGCACATCATCGAGCTGAACGAGCTTGTCATGAGCATATAGACGCGTGGTTTCCAACAGCCGAAAGCGCTTGCCCTGGCTGTGGTCAAAGGTTCCGAGAAGGGATTTGTCGAGCAGGCTTTCCAGCATCGGTAGCGTCATGCGTACATCCGGCAAGCCGATATTGACGATTGCCATGACGCCATCAAGCGTGAATGAGCCGTTGAAAATGGACAGTTGACGCAGGAGTGCCTGCTCGTGCCCGGTGAGCATGCCGTATGTCCAGTCCAGCGTGGCGCTTAGCGAACGCTGACGCGGTAACGCGGTGCGCAGCCCGGTCATCTGCAAGCGAAAACTGCCGTCCAGCAGCCCGACCAGATCGGCAATGCCGAATGTCCTGACGCGTGCAGCGGCCAGCTCGATTGCCAACGGATTGCCGTCCAGTTTGCGGCAGATGGCTGAGACCGCTTCGGTATCGTTGTCAGTCAACACAAATGCGGGGTCCTGCTCTCGGGCACGTGTGACAAACAGTTCCACACCCGAGTAGGCAATGGCAGTCTCGGCGCTGACAGTCTGGTTTTCGTCCGGTACTTGCAGGGGGCTGAGTTCATGCACCCATTCGCCTTGTACGCGTAATGGCTCACGGCTGGTGACCACTACGCAGCACAGTGGGGCATTGGCCAATAATGCTTCTACGGCAGAGGCGGTTTCATCAAGTACATGCTCGCAGTTATCCAGTACCAGCAATTGCGGCCGCTTTGCCAGTGAGGACGGGATGTCACGCAGTGGCTGTTCGTTTTCAGTGCTTAAACCCAGGGCGAAGGCAATGCTGCCCACGACAGGCTGAGCGCAGGTAACCGGCGTCAGGTCAACGAACGCCGTGCTCAACGAGGCATGTGCAGCCAGGCTATCTGCCAGCGCCAGCGCCACAGTGGTCTTGCCCACGCCGCCAGGACCGGTCAAGGTCAGCAAGCGACGCTTCAGCGTCAGTTCATGCAACTGCCGGACCAGCGCGTCACGGCCAAGCACCTGGCGCTTTATCGCCGGTGCCGCAGCAAATGTGTCTTTTGCAGGTGCAGGTGCAGGTGCAGGTAGCGCAGGAGCGGTTGCTGGTTGAACGCTCACCGGGGCGCTGAATCGATAACCCCTGCCTGGCACGGTGACGATATAAGTGAAATCGTCCTGCTCTTCCAGCGCTCTGCGCAACGTCACGATCTGAGCGCGCAGGTTGCATTCTTCCACCACCGCCTTGGGCCAGGCCAGTGTCAGCAATTCGGCCTTTTCCAGCAGTTCGCCGGGGCGTGTTGCGAATGCCACCAGCAGAGACATGGCGCGACTGCCCAGCGGTACCGGCTGCGAGTGCCTGAACAACAGCTGCTGTTGCGGGTGCAGCACAAAAGAGCCGAAGCGGATAGCTTCCTGCCCTTGGAGAGCGTCACGCGTTCTGATATCGACCATTGTACCCGGGCCGCCTGTTTCAAAATCCATGCTTAGACCTGTATCAGAAGTAACAACTGTGCTACCGCACCTTGCAGGAGCATGAAGTATTGATCTTTAAACGGTTTTTTTGATCTGCTTACATCCCGTAACGTCAGCTCGATGAGCTTGACGCGGCTGTTCGGCTGGGACGCTGAATCTTAATTAGCTGATGTGACCGTTTAGTTAGCTATGCATAAACCACGCCCGTAGTAATGGACACCATTTGCCGGTCAACCCGAGTACCGTCTGTCGACTGAGCGATAATTTTCTACAACCCTCATAAAGCGTCTCGGTGAGTTCGACGACTTCGGGCCCTGGGCCGTTGAGATATTCATGCGAAAAACCGGCAATGTGCTGTATTTGCCGTGCCTTCAAGGCTGTATGACTTGTCAGCGTGTCATCAGAAGTAAACCGTCTTGTTACCCGTAACGCGCTGCGTAATGAGGGCGCTGAGACAGCTGTTCGAGGTAACTTTCCGGTCTGTGTCATCCCTTCTTAACGCAAGTCCGATTTAATCGAGTGTGATCGCGGATGCCTGGTCTTTGATCAGGTCCCGTGCCTCTGCCTTTTAGTCAGGCCCAGCTCGCACCAGTCTGACTCATGGCGCAGCTCGTTCTTTTGCGCGGGCAGCAGTTGTCGCTGTGATTTTTCTGGTGACCAATGGAAGGATAAAGACAATGACCTCCGTCAGCAAAATCACCACTGAAAAGCCAAAAGACCCGTTAGACGCCAAGGCCTGGGAGCAGGCCGTGCAGCAGTCCAGGGATGCCGGTATCCAGTGGGAGTTACCTTCAGATGACAAGCGCTCTGCACGGGAAATCATTGACGACAACCCGTTGCTCAAAAGTCTGGGCGGACGAGGCGACCGTGGCGAAGCCAAACAGAACCTGATCGCTCAGGTGGGCGATTACACCAAGGATTCGAGCGCCGCATTCCGGGCTGTGCAATTGCTTGAACACATTGAGACCTTTGACGCCAATGGTAACCGTCTGGCCAGTAACGACATCGGCAATAATCGCATCGACGGGTATACCAGCAGCAGCGACGCGAAGCATGGCAGCGAAGCGGGTCGTTTGAAGGATTTCGGCAAGTTCGGTTTTTCCAGTCTGAAAGGCAAACTGCATGAGGTGCGATCCCCGGCTGACGACCCTGCCATCCGTGAGCAGGCCGAGAAACTGGGCATTCAGTGGGAGCGACCGAAAGGTGACGAGCGCGACGCGAAGGCCATAATCGACAGTGACCCGTTGTTGAAAAATCTGGGTAACCAGAGTGACGTCAAGGACATGCTCAAGGAGCAGGTCGGCGATTTCGAGCGCGATGCCGACGCAGCCTATCGCGCGACCCAGGTGCTGGCTCACATCGAACAGTTCGATGGCAACGGCGTGCGGATTGTCGGTAGCGATGTAGCGAACGGTAGCATTAACGGTTTCACCAAGAGTGGCGAGGCGAAGAACGGTACTGAAGCCGGTCGCCTGCAGGACTTTGGCAAGGACGGGTTTGCAAGCCTCAAGGGCGAGATGACCAACGTGTCGTCAGTGGGTGACAACAAGGAAGCACGTGAACAGGCCGAGAAACTCGGTTTTTTGTGGGAGTTGCCCAAGGATGACAAGCGTTCGGCCGAAGAGATCATCGACGCTAATCCGTTGTTGAAGAATCTGGGAAATCAGAGCGGCGTCAAGGACATGCTCAAGGAGCGGGTCGGCGATTTCGAAAAAGATTCCAATGCCGCGTTTCGTGCGGCTCAGGTGCTTGACCGAGTGACCCTGTACAACGAGAAGGGCGAGGTTCAGTCGGGTGGCCAGGTGTTCAACAGCAGCATTGATGGCTTCACCAAGGGCGCCGAGGCAAAGCATGGCACCGAGGCCGGACGGTTGCAGGATTTTGGCAAACTGGGCTTCGCCGCGCTGCCCGAGCTGAAAAAGACCGAAGACATCGGTAGTTACAAGGATTTTCTCAAGGCCAACCCTGACGCCGATGAGGCTTCAAGGCAGATCGCCAAATATGCGGCGATCATCGACGAAAATTACGACGCGATCAAAGGCAAGACCGGCTCTTCGGATTTCAACGCTGAAGCACTGACAGCCTACAAAGAGAAAAACCCTCAGTTGAGTGATGAGGTCAAGGAAGCGTTGGACTTCTGGTCGCAACCCGGTGCCTTTGCGTTGCTCGACAATGCGAAGAGTCCCTTGGAGCAGGGCACAGATGGCAAGGCCAGCCGCGGTGACATTCAGGCCTTCATCAAGACGGCTTCGCCGAAGGACGTCGGGGCGGTAGGTACATTGCTGGAAGCCGTTGCCGAAGGCAATCTGCTGGACAAGGTCAACACCGACCCGCTCAACAAGGATGTGTTCGATAACCCGCAAAATTACAGCGCAGAGCAGAAGGCTGCCGTACTTCAGGAACTCAAGGCTGCACAGAGTCTGATCGTGCAGGGCAGCGGTGCCGGGATGTGGAAGGACGACAAATCCAAGGTCCAGATCGCCAACAATGTACGCAGTCATCCCGATGCTCAGAAGCTGCTCGATGATGTCAACAAACATGTAGCGATGCTTGAAAAGGATGCCGCAGTAGTCAAGTTCTATAACGAGAATGCCACCAGCGAGGCAAGCAAGGTGCTGGAGGGCAGCGACGGGCTCAAGCGCGCGCTGCAAAGTACTTACGACAACGATATCAAGACCGGTGCTGCGCTGGACAAGCTGTGGGACGCCAATACCAAGGATGGCAAGACCGACCAGCAGACAGCGCTTGCTCAGTTCTATAGCTCGGCGCAAAGCGTTCAGGGCGCGCTGGGTTTCAGCAAACCGGGCGAAATTCAGGAAGCAGTGCAGAAATCCTCGCATAACAAGGATTTCGAGGCCTTCTATGAAAAATCGCTGGTGTCCGGTGAGCGCCTCAAAGAGCTGTTGAAAACTGAAAGCTTTGAAGTGGCGACCAGCCAGTTCAGCATGGAAGTGGCGATGTACAACGCCGCGCTGAACCCAGAGTTCACGGGTAAATACGACGACAAGCTGACAGAGAACTACACCGCGATTGCTCAGGAGAACGTCTTCAACGATGCCAGCTTCGACGACCTGAAAAAAGCGTTCGGCAAGGAAGGCAGTGAAGCGCTGGATGAGGAGAAGGTCAAGGCACTGATCGATGAGATCAGCAAGAGCAATCCCGAACTGCTGATGAATGCCGATGGCAAACCCGCTACGTCTGACCAGATTCTTGGCGTTTTCAGAGGCAATTGGGATTTGCTGCGTCAGGGCACCAAGTCCATTTCCGAGCTGGGCCTGTTCAGCGATAACTCGTCGATAAAGGCTGCTTCCGGTGCCGGAGTCCTGCATGGCGTCAGCGGCCTGTTCATGGCCGGTATCACCATTGCTAAAGGCGCAAATGGCGCGGGGGCCCTGACTGATCGGCAAATCGTCGACATCACTACCGGTTCGGTACAAAGCGCAACGTTGCTGGTCGAGGGCGGCATCAAAAACGTCACGACCATGTTCAAGGACATCAAGGACGTACTGGAGCCGGACGTTTACAAGGACATCACGACTAACCTGTCGAAATTGGAAAACGCCGCGAAGGGGCTCGGTGGACTTGCCGGTGTGGCTGCGGGTGCTTACGGCATCTTTGATGGAGTGAAGTCGATCAGAAGAGGCGAGCTGGTTGCCGGTGGCATGAGCATCACTGCCGGATCTCTTGGCGCTATGGCAGGTCTGGCATCCGCAGCTGAAGGCGCTGCGGGCGTTCTGCAACTGACGGGCAGCGTGGTCCGTGCCTTGCCGCTGCTCGCTGGCAGCCTTGGCATTGCCGCTGCCGGCGTGGGTGCTCTGGCGCTGCTGATTCCCGGTCTGATCGAGGAAGGCAAGCAGGAAACGCGCGTTGACCGCTTCTCCGATCACCTCAGGGACTACCTGACCCAGTACGAGATCGACGGCGTCGAGAACGGCGATATCTATGATGTGCCGGACAGCGAGTGGCCGGGCCCAGAGGAAACCACGATCGCTTCGTGATGTGAGCAGGCTGGGGTAACCCGGCCTGTTTTTTTATGCGAATCCCTGCCTGCTTCAATCAGTTTTTCATTTCGGCCTCACACATTTCAAACATCTGGAGCCTGATCATGGCGACATTCGCGCTCTGCGAAACACGCCTTTATTGATCATCCAGGTAGACACAATGAACAAGCTGCCCCAGATAACCCTGGCCTTCTGGATCATGAAGATCTGCGCGACCACACTTGGTGAAACAGCGGGCGACTTATTGTCGATGACGCTTGATGTCGGGTATGCGATCAGCTCTCTGATACTGATAAGCCTGTTTGTAGCCACGCTTGTGACACAGCTCGCCGCAAAACGTTATCACCCGATGCTTTACTGGTTGGTCATTCTTTCCACCAGTACTGCAGGCACCACGATGTCGGACTTCATGGACCGGACACTCGGGCTTGGCTACGCAACGGGTTCTGCAATTCTGATTACCCTGCTGATGGCCATTTTTTGCGCGTGGTATGTCAGCGAGAAATCGTTGTCGGTAGACAGAGTCTCGACGCTGAAAGGTGAGCTTTTTTACTGGTTCGCGATTCTCATCTCCAACACGCTGGGCACAGCGCTCGGCGATTATCTGGCCGACGACTCGGGGCTCGGTTTTGCCGGGGGGGCAGTGCTGATCGGTTCTGCGATAGCGTTGGTCGTCGTCCTGCATTTCACTACCAGACTGTCCTCGATCATGCTTTTCTGGATAGCCTTTGTGTTGACGAGGCCATTCGGGGCAACGCTGGGTGATGTGCTGACCAAGCCCTACGAGAAGGGCGGGCTGGATTTCGGCACGATAGGGTCGTCCGCAGTGTTGCTCGCGGTGTTGCTGGTGCTGGTGGTGGTGGCGACTTACCGTGAGCGTAAACCTTCGCCAGCCGATAACAGGCTGATTGAGAGCTGACCCGGTCAGGCCTGAAGCAGTTCGCTCAAGGCCTCATTCAACTGCTCTGCACTGAACGGTTTGGCGACGCAGCGCCGGTCAACCCATACCTCGGGGATGCCCAGTCGCCCATACCCGGAGCAAAACATGAAGGGTATGCCGCGATGGGCAATGGCCGCTGCTATCGGGAACGAGTTACCGCCGATGATATTGATATCCAGAATGGCCAGGTCATAGTCGCCGTTGCGAGCATATTCAATGCCTTCGCCAAGCGAACTGGCGTGGTAGGCGGTAGCGAACCCCAGGTCCTCAAGCATCATTTCCATCAGCATTGCGAGCATTGTCTCGTCCTCGACCAGCAGCACTTTGGGGAGCGAGGTATGGTCGTCTGATTCTGAACTCATAAGCTGCCTTCCGGTTTGTCTGGCCAAGGGATCAGCATCGACCAGATAATGCCTGTGCTGGCGAACTGAATGTCGACCTTGCCTTTGAGTTCTCGTTCGATACTGCGGCGTATCAAGCGAAAGCCAAAGCCTTTTACCGTGCTTTCGGCAATCGGCGGGCCGCCTGTTTCACTCCATTCGATCTTCAGCGTGGGAAGATTGTGCCCGGCATCCAGGGTGGAGATCACCGTCACCTGGCCTGCTGCTGATGAAAGTGCACCATGCTGCACCGCGTTAGCCATCAGTTCGTGCAGAACCATTGAGAGCGTCAATGACACGCGCGGCTCCAGAGTTACCGGATTGCCTGTGAAGCTGATCTTGTGCGCCCCCGCGTTTACCGCTTGAAGTTGCTCGATCAGGTCGACCAGTTCAGTGGATATCCACTCTGCCCGGGCCAGGGCATCATGCGCCTGGCTCAGTGCAAACAGACGTGCATCGAAGCTTTTGCGAAAGGACTCCAGTGAGGCAGAGCTGTTGACCGTGAGAGAGGCGATGGCCTGAACGGTTGCCAGGGTGTTTTTGACCCGATGGTTCAGTTCGTTCTGCAGCCCCGCGCGGGTCAGGCGATCTTCCAGTTGCTGGCGCTCCAGTTTGCTGGAGATCGATTGCGCCAGTCGATGAGTCGTGCCGCTCTGTTTTAAAAACGTCGCCTCGCCAATGACATCCTGCCCCTGATGCATAGGCAGCGTGAAGGAAAATACACTTCCCGAATCGAGTGAGCTTTCGGTCCACAAGCGTCCACCGTGGGCGGTGATAATACCCTGGCATATATAAAGACCCAGGCCGTTGCCTCGCGGGTTGCCTTCCTTGACAGACCAGTAACGCTGGAAAATATAGGGCAAGTGTTCCGCCGGGATACCTATCCCGTCATCACTGACCTTGAACAGGACTTCATTTTCACTGGCGACCGCATTGATGTTGATTCGGCCACCTTTGGGGGTGAACTTAATGGCGTTACCCACTAGGTTGGAAAGCACCTGAAAGATTCGCTCCGGATCCGCATTGATGACCAGACCCTGCGCGGCTGTGCAATTGAGTTCGATATTCTTTTCAGTGGTCAGCATGACCAGAAGGCTGCATGCCTCTTCAAGCAGACTGGTGACACCCAGCGGCAAGCGTGAGAGCTGATAACGGCCTGCTTCAATCTGTGCGGTATCGAGCAAGTCTTCAAGAAGACTGTTCATGCGGGTTGTCGCTTTCTCGATGGTGCCCAGTGCGCGCCGGATGTTGCGGTTTTCAGAGTGTGTATCGCCGATTGCCCATCGCTGCATCATGCCGCACTGCATGATGATGATCGACATCGGGTTGCGCAGGTCATGGGACACCACCGCGACCAGCTCATCGCGCAAACGCACCGCCTCCTGCTCGCGCTGAACCTGGCGCTCCAGGTCGTTCTCCAGCGCTGAGCGGCGTATGTCTTCAGCACCATAAAGATCGCCCCGCGACCAGGGGCTGGCGATGCCTGTGACCTGCTGTTCCCACGCGTCGAAAGACTGTCTCGGGCGCAAGCGGTGGCGTGCGGAGCCTTCCGGGCTGGTACTCACATGGTGGGCCGGGTTTCCGCTCCAGTTCATTGTCGAGGTGAGCTGAGCACGAAACCACATGACCGCGTTATCAATCGGCTTGGGCAATGTAAAGGCAATGACGCCGCTCGCGACATCTCTGTAGGCCGCGCTTTCGGGATACTCCTTGTGCATGGAGTGGGTATGAAAAACACCCAGACCCTGCAAGCCTGTCGTTCGCTGCGTCGACCGCTGGCGTGCCAGCCCTGTGTCCCGAATCCAGAGGTACAGCGCTTGCACCTGCTCGGTCGTAGGGCATACGCCGAACAGGTGAACCCGGTCGTCAATCAGAACCGCGACGCCGTCCGCCAGTGTCAAGGACTGAAGCAGTTCGGGTCGGCTCACCAGGCCGTCGAGGATTTCATGGTCGGCGCGACTCATTGCGTCTGCCAGTTGCCCGAGCAGGACAACTTTCTCTTCCCGTTCGCGCTGAATATCAGTTGCAACAATTGCGGAAATTTTTACCGACAACAGTTGCCCGATCATTGCACAGGCATCGCGCAGCTCTCTGGACACCAGCAGCGGTTCAGGATGCCCACAGGCGATAAGACCCCAAAGTTCGCCGCCGTCCAGCAGCGAGATGCTCATTGATGAGCGCACGCCCATGTTCTTGAGGTATTCGCAGTGAACAGGGGACACGCTACGCAGCGTCGAGAAGCCCAGATCGAGTGGCTGGCCTGTTGCAGGTCGCAGTGTCGGTATCAGGGGGACGGGAACGTAGGTTGCGTCCGGAATCACCCGAATCCAGTTCAAACGATACAGCTCTCGCGCCTGGGCAGGAATATCCGAGCCTGGGAAGTTCAAACCACTGTAACTGGGTAATAGCCCGGTCAACGCCTGGGCAACGACTTTGCCATGCCCCTCGGGCTCGAACCGGTAAATCATCACCCGGTCGTAGCCGGTAAGTGCCTGAATCTCGTGAACACTGATATCGAACAGCGTTTCCAGCGTGGTCGCTGCCTGCAGGTTGCGCAACACACGGGTAATGATTCTGGACTGTTCGTGGCCGGCTTCGACGAAGGGTTCCAGTTCGATAATCAGCACGTCATCGGTACGGTGCAGCGAAGCACTGTAGTGAGCGCTTCCCAGCGTCAGTCGTATCGGATCAATGTGTGGAGCAGCAGGGTGGTGGTACGCATTTTCGATAATCGTCGCCTGCTCGGGCGATAACAGCAATGACAGGGGCCTGCCCAGCAACGCGTCGCTGTCCAGCCCAAGCTCATTTGCGCAATTGGCGCTGACTTGTTCGATACACAGCGGGTTGCCTGCAACGCTCAGCAGCACGCCATGAGGCTGGATTGCGCCGGGCACCCGAATCGGTTCACGGGCACACTCGGCAAGCGCGGCTTCAAGCGCTGCATCTGGGCCTGTAGCCAGCATGGGCTCGATCATTTGCGTGAACTCCATAGGGTATTTCAACCGGAAACAGCCTGCCGCTGCCTTGGTACGACATGCAGTCGTTAAGCACAAAGAGCGATTCGGATAGTTTTTGTCAGCCGCGACAAAACTTTGAGCGACCAACAGCCCGGATGGACAGCGCAAGAAAATGCGAGGTTGCCGCGAAGGTGCGGCGTGGAGACCTGGATAATACAGCTCTGCTGATACAAGCCAGAGAGTGAAGGAGGTGTGCCACCATAACAGGTGCCAAGAGGACGCGTGGCTTTAACTGTTTTTTCGGCCAGAAGGCGCCAATTACAAAAAAGCCCCGCCAGACATTGTCTGGCGGGGCTTTGCTTCAAGCTATGAAAGCCTTAGAGCGCCATGTCACTGGCTGGATTGCTTTTCGCTGGCTGTACAGCAGGTGCAGGTGTTGGAGCATTACCTGTCTTGTTCACCGGCGGCGGTGGAGTCAGTTGCAGGACTTCGGCTGTGTAAGCCCATTCCTCGGCAACGCGATCCGGGTTGTTGTTCAGCTTGGTGCCGTAGCTAGGCACGATCTGGCGCAGCTTTGCCTGCCATTCCGGAGTCGCTACCTTGTCCTTGAAGACTTTCTCAAGCACGCCCAGCATGATCGGCGCTGCAGTCGAAGCACCTGGCGATGCGCCCAGCAGACCGGCGATGGAGCCGTCCTTGGAAGCAACGATTTCGGTACCCAGCTTCAGAACGCCGCCTTTTTCTTCGTCACGCTTGATGATCTGTACGCGCTGACCGGCTTGCATCAGGCGCCAGTCTTCTTTCTTGGCGTTCGGGAAGTACTGCTGCAGAGCAGCGAAGCGATCGTCGTCAGACATCATTACCTGACCTGCCAGGTATTCGATCAGCGGGTACTGTTCGATACCAACGCGAGTCATCGGCCACACGTTATGCGTGGTGGTGCTGGTCAGCAGGTCGAAGTAGGAGCCGTTTTTCAGGAACTTGGTCGAGAAGGTCGCGAACGGACCAAACAGGATCACGCGCTTGCCATCCAGAACACGGGTGTCAAGGTGCGGAACCGACATGGGTGGCGCGCCAGTCGACGCGATACCGTAGGCTTTGCCCATATGCTGCATGGCCAGAGTCTGGTTGTCGGTGACAAGCCACGAACCGCCGACCGGGAAGCCGCCGTATTCCTTGGCTTCAGGAATACCGGATTCCTGCAGAAGGTGCAGGGCAGCACCGCCAGCGCCGATGAACAGGAACTTGGTGTCGGTCTCGGTGACAGTACCGTCTTTCAGGTTCTTGTACTTGACGCGCCAGGTGCCGTCGTCGTTGTGATTGATGTCTTCGACTTCGCTCGACAACTGCAGATTGAAATTCTGCTTGGCTTTCAGATTGGCGACGAACTGGCGGGTGATCTCGCCGAAGTTGACGTCGGTGCCAATCGGGCTCCAGGTCACGGCCAGCTTCTGCGCCGGGTCACGACCTTCCATCATCAATGGAACCCACTTCTTGATCTGCTCGTGGTCTTCGGAGTACTGCATGCCGCTGAACAGCGGGCTGGCCTGCAATGCTGCGTAACGCTTGCGCAGGAACTGGATGTTGTTGTCGCCCCACACGAAGCTCATGTGCGGCGTGGAGTTGATGAACGAACGCGGGTTCTTCAGAACGCCGGTCTTGACCTGCCACGACCAGAACTGACGGGAAATCTGGAACGCTTCGTTGATCTCGATGGCCTTGGAGATATCAACGTTGCCGTTCTTGTCTTCCGGGGTGTAGTTCAGCTCGGCCAGGGCCGAGTGGCCGGTACCGGCGTTGTTCCAGCCGTTGGAGCTTTCTTCGGCCACGCCATCGAGGCGCTCGACCATTTCCATCGACCAGCTCGGCTCCAGCTCGTTGAGCCAGACCGCAAGTGTTGCACTCATGATGCCGCCGCCGACGAGCAATACGTCGACTTTCTTGGTTTCAGCCGCCTGCACGGGCATCAGGCCCATGGAAATGGCCAGACCCAGCAGGGCCGTGTTCACTTTTTTAAACATTCTGTCATCCATCTGATAAACGCCATCCGCCGACTACTCCTGAAGAAACGGCCTGTCACATGCATCGAAGCCTGCGACAAACGCTCGCACCCACAGGGACTAGAGGTGGACATACAAGGCCAATATAATACCGCTCGAGACCTCAATTTATGTCCTGCTGCGCTGACTTCTTATCATCATTGGATTCAGCGTCATGAGTGACATTTGCTCTGTTGGTGTGCGGCGACGCCCGGGAATATCACCCCTCGGCATCCTCCAGAAAACACACCTGGTCAGCCTGTTCACGGAGTCTGAGACGCCGCATCGGGGCATGGAGGCACGCCTGATGTGCAATTTAATGCACGCGTGCTGCGACATTCCCACGGTGGCATACCGGCAAAGACGCGGCATTTTCGCATAATGTGCACCTCGGTTGCGAGATGCCATCATCAAATCGGGCGCGAATGCCTTGATTTAGACGCTTCACAGCCTGCCCCCCATCTATATCGTCGTTTATGCGCGGGTCTTTAGCCGCTTGCCAGAATGTGGCAATCCGCCGGACCCCGTCGCACGCGCACATTTTTAACTGCCGCACGGCATTCATGAGCCAGTTTCACAAGAGTGTGTGGATTTGCCTGGCTAATCAGCATCCCGACCACCTGCTAGTGTCAATACACGACTGTGGTGTGTGGTGGCTGCAATCTCCGGATACAGACGCCCGTCAAACAGTTGGAACTTTACCAGCGCTGGCCAGTTAAACACTTAACCGGTGATAGCGTTTTGGCTCTGATCACCCATGAAAGCCCGATGAAAGATCAAGGCAGCACGCCGTTGAGCAGGAGTACGCCCAGGCGGCTGACCACACAATAACGCCCGACGCTTTACAGCAGCGTCGGCTATTACCGAGTGACCCTGATGAGTGAACCCAAAAAGCACAAGGATTCTGCTGTGGACAGCAGTGCCGTGCAGCCTTCGCGCCGAAACTTTTTGAAGTTCGGTGCTTCCGGCATTGCTGCGGCCACGCTGTCTACCTGGATACCCTCCGACGGCATGCTGCAGGCAGCCCCGGTGGCTCCTGTAATCGAAGACAGTGACGCGCCTGCAGCGGGCGAGCAGCGCATCCAGTTGAAGGTCAATGGCCAGGTTCATACCCTGAACGTGCCGGCCAACGCCGTTCTGCTCGATGTGCTGCGTGACCGCCTGCAACTGACGGGCACCAAAAAAGGCTGCGACCATGGCCAGTGCGGTGCTTGCACGCTGCTGGTCAATGGCGTGGCGATCAATTCCTGCCTTTCCATTGCCGTCCAGCATCAGGGCGACAGCATCACCACCATCGAAGGCCTGGCCGAGAACGGCAAGCTGCACCCGGTACAGGAAGCCTTCTGGGAACACGATGCCTATCAATGCGGTTATTGCACGTCTGGACAGATAATGAGCGCGGTCGCGATTCTCCAGGACCCGAACATCCCTTCCGATGACGCCAGCGTCAGAGAAGCCATGAGCGGCAATATCTGCCGCTGCGGTGCCTACAAGAACATTCTCTCGGCCGTGCAGTCTGCGCGTTCGAAGATGGGAGGAGCTGCCTGATGCGAACGTTCGATTACGCTCGGGCTGCATCGCCCGCGCAGGCATTCAGCACTGCGTCGGGTGAGGGGCAGCGCTTCTATCTGGCAGGTGGCACCACGTTGCTTGATCTGGTCAAGCTGGATGTGATGCAACCGCAGCAACTGGTGGACATCAATCATCTGGCGTTGAAACAGGTCGAGTCGCTGCCCGATGGGCGTCTGCGCATCGGCGCGCTGGTGAGCAACACTGATCTGGCCAGGCATCCACTGGTGCAGCAGCGCTATCCGGTGTTGTCTGAAGCGATTCTGGCAGGTGCTTCGACCCAGTTGCGCAATAAGGCCACCACCGCTGGCAATGTCATGCAGCGGGTGCGCTGCCCGTATTTCCGCGATGGTATTTCAGCCTGCAACAAGCGCCAGCCGGGCTCCGGTTGTGCAGCTATCGGCGGCATGAACCGCAGTGTGCATGCGGTGCTGGGCACCAGCGATCACTGCATTGCAACGCATCCTTCGGACATGTGCGTCGGCATGGCGGCCATCGGCGGGCAGGTAACCGTTCAGGGGGCCAATGGCTCGCGAGATATTCCTTTTGCCGACTTTCATCTGCTGCCCGGTGATACGCCGCAGCGTGAAACTGCGCTGGCGGCCCACGAGCTGATCACCCACGTGACGCTGGATGCACCGCTGGCAGGTGGTCGTTCTTCTTATCTCAAGCTGCGCGACCGTACCTCTTACCAGTTTGCCCTGGCGTCCAGTGCAGTGATTCTGGTGATGGACGGCAAGCGAATCACCGATGCGCGTATCGCGCTGGGTGGCGTGGGTACCAAGCCGTGGCGGGCCGTGGAGGCTGAACGTGCACTGATCGGTCAGCGTGCTGACATGGACACCTTTGCGCGGGTCGCAGCGCTGGCGATGAAGGGCTCCCGGGCCTATGAACATAACGCCTTCAAGATCCCGCTGGGTCAGCAGGTCATTGTCCGCAATCTTCGTGACCTCACGGCCTAGGAATCTCTCATGAGCGAAAACATCATTGGTGTGCCGCAGCGTCGTATCGACGGCGGCAAGAAAGTCAGTGGTCAGGCGCGCTATGCCGCAGACCATCCGATGGGCAAGATGCTGTATGCCTATGGCGTCTACAGCACCATCGCCAACGGGCGCGTGGTTGCCGTAAAGGATCAGCAGGCCAAGGCGATGCCTGGCGTTGTCGATATCTTCCATCATGGCAATTTTCCTGCTTTGCACCGTACTCCGAACACCAAGCTGAGCTTCGCCAAGATGCTTTCGGCCAGCAAGGCGGACGAGCATCGCCTGCCGTTTGAAGATGACCGTATCTATTACCCTGGCCAGTTTGTCGCTCTGGTGGTAGCCGAAAGCTTCGAGCAGGCGAGGGCGGCTGCCCACCGCGTGACGGTCGAGTATGACGAACGCCCGTCGGTCAAAGACCTTGACGAAGGCATGCGGGTCAATGGTGCCCGTGATGGCGGTGCCGGGCACAACCGGGGTAAGCCGGACAGCGCGTTTGACAGTGCAAAAGTCAAAGTCGATCAGACTTACACCACGCCGGTTGAAGTGCATAACCCGATGGAGATGCACGCCAGCACGGCGTGGTGGCAGGACGGTAAGCTGTTTGTTTACGAAAGCACTCAGGGCGTGGTCAACCACCGCAACCTGCTGGCCAACGTTTTCGACCTTTCGCCCGACCGCGTTGAAGTGCGCGCACCGTTCATAGGCTCGGGCTTTGGCGGCAAGCTGTGGCCATGGCCGCACTCCGTGGCAGCCTGCGCCGCGGCCAGGGTTACCGGTCGCCCGGTGCAACTGGTGTTGCCACGCGCGCAGATGTTTACCACCGTGGGCCATCGTCCGGAGACCCGCCAGCGCTTGCGTCTGGCCACCGATGCCAGCGGCAAGCTGGTGTCGATCCGTCACGAATCGTTCAACAACACGTCGATGCTGGATGATTACACCGAAAACTGCGGTGGCGTGACCAAAAGCCTGTATGCCTGCGACAACGTGCTGGTCAGCCATAAGATCAGCTCCATCAACCGGGGTACGCCGACTTCCATGCGCGCGCCGGGTGCGGCACCAGGACTGTTTGCGTTGGAGTCGGCCATTGATGAGATGGCGTTGGCCAGTGGCATGGACCCGCTGGCATTTCGCAAGCTGAACCTGGCCGACAAGGATCAGAGCGTCGGCTTGCCGTGGTCCAGCAATCACCTGCCGGAAGCTATCGACAAAGCCGCCGAGCGATTCGGCTGGCACGCGCGCAAGGCCGATATCGGCTCGATGCGTGAAGGTGATGAAATCATTGGTTACGGCATGGGTGCCTGTAACTGGGAAGCCTATCAGGTGCCCACCGATGCGCGGGTCATCCTGCGTTCCGACGGTACGGCACTGGCCCAATGTGGCTTGCAGGACATTGGCACCGGCACATACACCATCGTGGCGCAGACTGTCAGCCAGTTGACCGGCATTCCCGTTGAGCGTGTTGAAGTGGAGCTGGGCAGTTCGTCATTTCCGGCCGGCCCCGTTTCCGGTGGTTCATGGGTGACCGCCAGCGTAATGCCGGCGATTGCCGGGGCCACGCGTGAAGCGTTGCAGAAGCTGCGCCAGTACGCTGTCAGCAAGGATGCGGTGTTCGCCGGGCAGGACGCCGAGTCGATCAAGGTCGAAAACGGGCAACTGGTGATCGGCGAACAGCGCGCCAGCTTTGTCGACGTGCTGAAGGGGCAGCGCCTGTCGCGCGCTGAGGGTAATTTTCAAAGCGGCATGCCGGAGGCGGGCAAGTATTCCTTCCGCTCGTTCGGTGTGCATTTCGTCGAAGTGCGCTGGGATCCGGGCATTTCCAGCCTGCGCGTCTCGCGGGTGGTCAGTGCCATTGACGTGGGCAAAGTGGTCAACCCGCTGGCAGCACGCAATCAGGTGGAAGGCGCAATCGTGATGGGCATCGGCATGGCGTTGTTCGAAGCCGGTGAATATGACCCGCGCAGTGGCATGCCGGTCAATAACAACTATGCCGAGTACGTCGTGCCGGTGCATGCGGATCAGCCGGATATCGACGTCTTGCTGCTCGATTATCCGGACTACAACCTGGGTGAGTTCGGTGCGCGGGGTATCGGCGAAATCGGTGTGACCGGGCTTGCAGCTGCCGTGGCCAATGCGGTGTATCACGCGACCGGCAAACGGGTGCGCAGTCTGCCGATCAGCAAGGAAAAACTGATGGCGGGGTTGTAGCAATGAAACAGCTCGATTTGCAGGTGGTGCAACAGGCTCGTGACTGGCTGGCTGGCGGCAAAGCCGTCTGGCTATGCACGGTTCTCTCTACGTTCGGCTCGGCCCCACGCGGGCCCGGGGCGATGCTGGTGGCGTTGAGCAGCGGTGAGCATCGCGGTTCCCTGTCTGGCGGCTGTGTGGAGGAGGACTTTCTCGAACGGGTCGCTGCAGGGCAGTTTCAGCCGGTCAATCAGGTCGTTCGCTACGGCGACGGCGGCTTCGCACCAACGCGGGCCCTGCCGTGCGGTGGTGTGCTGGATGTATTGATCGAGTTCATTGCACCGAGTCCGCAAGCGGATGCACATCTGGGGGCTATCGAGCAGGCGCTTGCCGGACGCGAGCTGGTCAGCAGGCACGTGCAGTTGGGCGGTGGGCAGAGAGAAATCGGACCTGCAACGATGGGCGAGGCGCGGGTGCAGGTGGACGGCGAACGCATCAGCATTCGTATGGGGGCGGTGTATCGCGTGCTGCTTGCCGGGCTATCGCCGGTGGCGGAGTTCTGCGCCAGTTTTGCCGTCGCGATGGGCTATGAAGTCATCGTCTGTGACCCGCGTGTCGAGGTCACCTCAGGGTTTTCGATGCCGGGTGTCGAGGTGCGCGGTGTATTGCCTGCGGTGTTCATTGCCGAAGGTGGCTGTCACAGTTCGACGGCGGTACTGGCGTTGACCCATGATCCGAAACTGGACGATCTGAGCATGCTTGAAGCCGTACGCACTGAGGCGTTCTACATAGGCGCGATGGGTTCGATGCGCACCAGCAGCAAACGTCTGGAGCGTCTGGGCCGGATCGGCGGGCTGGATGCCAGGGTGCTGGAGAGAATCCATGCCCCCATCGGCCTGAACCTGGGCAGCAAGACGCCTTCCGAAATCGCCATTGCGGTGATGGCTGACATCCTGCGCGTGGCCAACGGTGTCAGTCGTGCCGAGGTTTAAGGTATTGCGAACAGGCTTGCGCCAGCGCTGACGGAGTGTCGGCGTCGCGCAGAATGCCTGGGTCATCGCAATTCAGTACGTCACACACCTCCGGGTTGTTCATGATCAGGGCTTTAGCGCCCTGATCGCCTTCCAGCGTCAGCAGTGTCGGCCAGAACTGCCGACCAATGATCACCGGATGGCCGCGCTGGCCGCCATGCATTGGCACGGCAATGCGCTGAGGATTGGCCATTGCGGCCAAGTCACGCAGGGTCTGCGGCTTTATCCAGGGCATATCTGCAAGCAGAATGGCGACGGCCTCGGCAGCGGATTCCATTAAGGCGGCAATGCCGCTGGCGAGACTGTGGCCCATACCCAGGTCGGCATGTTCGCTGCGGATGATTGTTACGTGTGCGGGAATACCCAGTGCTTCAGCGTCATCGTCGGTACGCAGTACCAGCCCCACGTAGCCGAATTCGTTTCCAGTGTTTTCAAGGCTTGCGGTCAGCAAGGTACGTCCACAGGGCAATGCTGCCTGTCGTTTATCGCCACCAAAACGCCTGCTTCGGCCTGCCGCCAGTACCAGGGCGAACACTTTGGGGTTCTGGCTGTCTATGCTGCTCAATCCGATGCCTTATGAGTCGTGAGAGGGTTCGCGTGCAGCCACACCATGCGGTACGGCTGGCGTACGCAGAATGCCTTATTTCGCTGCTCTGCCGGTAGCGGTACGAATCATGTTTTCGAGGGTTTCAAGTGGACAATCACATTCGTCCTGTCGAGTTGGAAAAAGCCTACCGTCTGCTCAATCACGGCCCGACGGTGCTGGTGTCCTCCAGTCATGAAGGCACTCACAACGTCATGTCTGCAGCATGGGCCTGCGCGCTGGATTTTTCGCCGCCCAAGGTGACGCTGGTGATCGACAAGATGACCAAAACCCGCGGGCTGGTGGAGAAGAGCGGTTATTTTGCGTTGCAGGTGCCCAATCTGGATCAATTGCAGATGACCTTCGACGTCGGCACCCAGAGCAAGGTCTTCACCCCGGACAAGCTTGATAAAGCCAATGTCGACCTGTTTCTGATTGAAGATCATGTCACGCCGCTGGTTGTCGGTTGCTCTGCCTGGCTGATCTGCAAGGTCATTCCGGAGCCGCACAATCAACAGACCTACGACCTGTTCATTGGCGAAGTCATCGGCGCCTGGGCTGACACCCGTGTGTTCAACGACGGGCACTGGGAATTCGAAAAGGCCGACCCGAAATGGCGCAGCCTTCATTACGTGGCGGGCGGGCATTTCTATACGATTGGTGAGCCTGCGGTGGTGGAAACGGGCGAGGAGTAATCGCCCTGGACGCTTGGAAGACTGGACGCAGAGCGTCCAGAACGGCATGCCGACGCAGAGCGTCGCACGATAGTTGAAGTTCACGCACCCAGAGGGTCTTGTGGGAGCGAGCTTGCTCGCAAAGAGATCAGCATGACCGCCAAAGATTTATGCTGATGTGAGTCCGCCTTCGCGAGCAAGCTCGCTCCCACTGGGACATGTGTACTGGTGTTTTCCAACCCTCAGTGCCGATCGCGCCATACGGTCTGTGCATTGCAGAACTCGCGTACACCGAAGTGCGAGAGTTCACGGCCAAAGCCGCTTTTCTTCACGCCGCCAAACGTCACGCGCGGGTCTGAAGCGCTGTAGCCGTTGATGAACACACCACCGGTTTCCAGTTCTTCGGTCATGCGCTCTGCCAGTTGCAGATCACGTGTGTAGACCGTCGCGGTCAGGCCGAACTCGCTGTCATTGGCCAGCTCCAGAGCGTGCTGCGCGTCGCGGGCGGTAATGATCGATGCTACCGGGCCGAACAGCTCCTGCCTGAAGGAAGTCATCTGGTCGGTCACGTCGCCCAGTACGGTCGGCTCGTAGTAGTTGCCTTGGCCATCAGCCTTCTTGCCGCCCAGCAACAGTTTCGCGCCTTCGGCAAGGGTGTCCTGAACCTGAGCATCCAGTTCATCGCGCAGATCGAAGCGTGCCATCGGACCAATGTAGGTCTCGCCGGACAACGGATCGCCGATCACCAACTGGCGAGTCTGCTCAACGAACCTGCGCGTGAACTCCTCGACCACACCTTGCTCGATGATCAAACGCTTGGCCGCTGCACAGACCTGCCCGGTGTTCTGGAAACGACCGATGACAGCCGCTTTCACAGCCTGATCGAGGTCCGCGTCATTGAGCACGATGAACGGGTCGGAACCGCCCAGCTCCAGCACGCACTTCTTCAGTGCCGCACCGGCCTGAGCACCAATGGCCTGGCCAGCGCGAACACTGCCGGTCAGCGTGACGGCCGCAATGCGTGGGTCGGCAATGGCCTTCGAGACGCCCTCGGCAGCCACGTTGATGACTTCAAACACGCCCTGCGGGAAACCGGCGCGCTTGAAAGCTTCCAGCATCAGGTATGCGCAACCCATGACGTTGGGTGCATGCTTGAGCACGTAGGTATTGCCTGCCAGCAATGTCGGAATTGCGCCGCGCAATACTTGCCAGATCGGGAAATTCCACGGCATCACCGCAAGAACAGGGCCCAGCGGACGGTACTCGATGCGTGCCTTGTCATGCTCGACCTGAGTCGCCTCGGCCATCAGCATTGCCGGGCCTTGCGCTGCATACCAATCGCATAACTGCGCGCATTTCTCGACTTCGCCTCTGGCCTGCGTCACAGGCTTGCCCATTTCCCGGCTGATCATCTGGGCAATGTTTTCGGCGTCGTCGCGCAGGGCCTGGCCCATGGCGATGATCAGTTGCGCACGTTGCTGGACAGGCGTGCGCTTCCAGCCTGCAAAGCCGGCCGTCGCACGCGACAGGCTGCGATCCAGCATGGCGGCGGATTCGAAGGCGTAGTGGCCGATCTGTTCGCCTGAGGCGGGGTTGATCGAGATTGCGTGGGTGTTGCTGGTGACAGTAGTCATTGCGCCATCCTGTTGAGGTGGGAAGTGGGACCAGAATATAGGCGTGCAATGCTTTCTAAAACTGAATAATAATGATCGCATCGTTCATGATTGGAGAATGAAATGGATCTGGTTCAGCTGGAGATGTTCAAGGCGGTGGCTGAACACGGCAGCATCAGCGCTGCTGCGCAGCATATTCATCGCGTGCCCTCGAACCTGACGACGCGTATCAAACAGCTGGAGCAGGATCTGGGCGTCGACCTGTTCATTCGCGAAAAACACCGTTTGCGACTGTCGCCTGCCGGCTGGAATTTTCTCGATTACACGCGGCGCATACTGGACCTGGTACAGGAAGCGCGGCTGGCGGTTTCTGGCGAAGAACCACAAGGGCCTTTTTCACTGGGCTCGCTGGAAAGCACGGCGGCCGTGAGGATTCCTGCGTTGCTGGCGGTCTACAACCAGCAAAACGCCAAGGTTGAACTGGACCTGTCCACCGGGCCGTCCGGCACCATGATCGACGGTGTGCTTGCCGGGCGCCTGGTTGCTGCGTTTGTCGACGGGCCGGTGCTGCATCCATCACTTGAGGGTGTGCCGGTATTCGAAGAGGAAATGGTCATCATCGCGCCACTCAACCACGCGCCGGTCAAGCGCGGGCGGGATGTGAGCGGTGAAAGCATCTACGCGTTTCGTGCCAACTGCTCGTACCGGCACCACTTCGAACGCTGGTTTACCGAGGACGCCGCAGTACCGGGCAAGATCCACGAAATGGAGTCTTATCACGGCATGCTGGCCTGCGTCAGCGCCGGTGCCGGGTTGGCGCTGATGCCACGCAGCATGCTGGAAAGCATGCCCGGTTGTGCCACGGTCAGTGTCTGGCCGTTGTCCGAAAAGTTTCGTTACCTGCACACCTGGCTGATCTGGCGTCGAGGCACCGTATCGCGCAGCCTGACCCGCTTCGTGGAGTTGCTGGAAGAACAGGCCAGACCGCCGCAAGCCGGATGAGGTAACGTCAGCACTTACTGCGCGGCAGATACCCGTCCGGCAATCGCTGCACCCACTTCCTGGGTCGAACGCTTGCCGCCCAGGTCCGGTGTGACGTCGCCACTGGCAATCACTTGCTCGATAGCGGTGATGATCTCGTCATGAGCCGCTGTGAAGCGTTCATCGCCCTGGCCGAGGAATTCCAGCATCAGCGCGCCGGACCAGATCATCGCAATCGGGTTGGCGATGTTCTTGCCGAAGATGTCGGGCGCCGAGCCGTGCACCGGTTCGAACAGCGAGGGGAAATTACGCTCCGGGTTGAGGTTGGCCGACGGCGCAATGCCGATGGTGCCAGCGCACGCCGGGCCGAGGTCGCTGAGGATGTCACCGAACAGGTTGGATGCCACCACCACGTCGAAGCGCTCGGGTTGCAGCACGAAGCGCGCGCACAGAATATCGATGTGTTGCTTGTCCCAGCTGATGTCCGGGTACTGACTGGCCATCGCCTCGGTACGCTTGTCCCAATAGGGCATGCTGATCGCCATGCCGTTGGATTTGGTCGCGGACGTCACGTGCTTGCGCTCGCGTTTGCTGGCCATCTCGAAAGCGAACTTGAGAATACGGTCGACACCGCGACGGGTGAACACAGATTCCTGCAACACGAACTCGTTTTCGGTGTTTTCAAACATGATCCCGCCCAGCGACGAGTATTCACCTTCGGTGTTTTCCCGCACCACGATGAAATCAATGTCGCCCGGTTCACGATTGGCCAGCGGGCAGGGCACGCCGGGAAACAGGCGCACCGGACGGATGTTGGCGTACTGATCGAACTCGCGGCGAAACTTGAGCAATGAGCCCCAGAGAGAGATGTGGTCTGGCACTTTTTCCGGCCAGCCCACGGCACCGAAAAAGATCGAGTCGAAGCCTTTGAGCTGTTCAAACCAGTCGTCCGGCATCATCTTGCCGTGCTTCAGGTAGTAATCGCAGCTGGCCCATTCGAAGTATTCGAACTCCAGCTCCAGACCGTGCTTCGCGGCGGCAGCCTGAACCACGCGTACGCCTTCGGGTAGTACTTCAAGGCCGATGCCGTCACCGGCGATGGCAGCAATACGCAGTTTCTTGTTGTTCATGTCGGGCACTCTTGTCGGACGGCTTGTCAGGGATGAGTCACACAGGCCATCCATGCTATAAGCACACGATATAAAGATAATCAGTCGATTAATGGATTGAGAAAAAACGAATCGTGAATTATCCAAGCCTTGATGACCTGAACGTGTTCATCCACGTTGCTCGACGCTCGAGCTTCGTGGGTGCTGCCAATGAGCTGGGCATGTCCGCTGCTTATGTCAGCAAGCGGGTCAAACTGCTGGAGCAGAATATGGGCGTGGTGTTGTTGCACCGCTCAACGCGGCAAGTGTCGATTACCGAAGACGGCGAGCGAGTCTATGAGTGGGCTAAAGACATTCTGGAATCGGTGCAGCAGATGGGCGACGAAGTTGCCGCGCTGCACGGCGAGCCCAGTGGCTTGCTGCGAGTGGTCAGCAGCCAGGGCTTCGGTCGCCGTTTCGTAGCGCCTGCCTTGTCGGAGCTGGCGGCGCTTTATCCGAAGCTGGATATACGTCTGGATATTCAGGACCGGCTGGTCGACCTGATCGAGGAGGGCGTCGACCTGGACATCCGCGTCGGCAACGAAATTGCCCCGCACCTGCGTGCAAGACACCTGGCCAGCAACTGGCGCGTGTTGTGCGCGAGCCCCGCTTATCTGAAAGATCATGGGGTGCCATTGAGTATCGGTGAGCTGGCCAACCACGATTGCCTGGTGATCAAGGAGCGCGACCGTCCGTTCGGCATATGGCATCTCAATGGGCCGCAAGGCGCTGAAACCGTCAAGGTAACCGGCAGCCTGTCCACCAACCACGGCGAAATCGCCCGCCAGTGGTGCCTGGACGGGCGCGGTGTGTTGCTGCGTTCGCTCTGGGATGTGCGCACTGACCTGGCCGAGGGTCGGCTGGTTCAGATGCTGCCGGAATACCGTCAGGATGCAGACATCTGGGCGGTGCATACCTCGCCGCTGATGAGTTCGGCCAAGGTCCGCGTCACGGTGGAGTTTCTGCGTGACTACCTCGCCTTGCATCCCTCACCGGCAAACCGCTGACCCGTGCAGACCGGCGTCAGTGCGCCCCCGCTGCCTTGTTCAGGTCGCTGTCCGTCCATTCAGTGTAGATACACGCGTCGGCAGCGGCCCAGCGCACCCGCACCGGATCGCCAGCCCGGAGCCGCATGCCGGTCGCTGAAAGCGCTTTGACAGTCATGGCAGTGCCGCCTGTGGTGACCACCGAACAGGTCTGGCTTTCGCCGAGAAAAAGCACTTCAGTGACCTTGGCACTCACCTCGTTCCAGCCTGCTTCAAGTGGTATGTCAGCAGCTTGTTCAACGCTCAGCGCCTGGGCTTTCTCCGGGCGAACCATCAGCAGAACGTCCTGATCAGTCTTCAGGCCAGGAGTCAGGCGAATCGCCAGCGCAAGGCCTTCAAACGTTGCCACGGCGTTGCCCTGTGCCTTGAGCCTGAGGAAGTTCGAGTTGCCGAGAAACGACGCAACGAAGGCATTTGGCGGGTCCTGATACAGGTCATAACCCGAGCCCAGACCGACGATTTTGCCGTGGCTGAAAATCGCGATGCGCTGGGACAGGCGCATGGCTTCTTCCTGATCGTGGGTCACATAGACGATGGTGATGCCCAGCCGACGATGCAACTGACGCAGTTCGTCCTGCAGGTCTTCACGCAGCTTCTTGTCCAGTGCGCCCAGCGGCTCGTCCATCAGCAGGATGCGTGGCTCGTAGACCAGCGCCCTGGCAATGGCGACTCGTTGCTGCTGGCCACCGGACAGTTGCGAAGGGCGGCGGTGAGCAAACTCTTCCAGCTGGACGAGCTTGAGCATCGCATCGACTTTCTTTTCGCGTTCGGCCGCAGGCAACTTGCGGATCGCCAGCGGGAAAGCAATGTTGTCGCGTACCGACAGGTGCGGGAATAGCGAGTAGCGCTGAAACACCATGCCGATGTCGCGCTTGTGCGGCGGCACATTGACCAGCGATTTGCCACTGACCAGAATCTCGCCCGAACTGGGCGTCTCGAAACCGGCGAGCATTGACAGCGTGGTGCTTTTACCCGAGCCACTGGAACCGAGAAAGGTCAGGAATTCGCCGTCCTGAATATCCAGGGAAATGTTGTCGACGGCGGCGAAATCACCGTAGTGCTTGTTCAGGTTGCACAGGCTGACCAGCGTTTTCTGATCCTGATGGGCGGGGTCTTTGATCACGGCACTCATGAAGTACTCCTGGCTTCGTTGCGGCGACGCAGGGTCGCGGCGATGAACATGATCAGCACCGACAGGGCGATCAGCAGCGTTGAGGCAACAGCGATGACCGGCGTCAGGTCCTGACGCAGGGTGGTCCACATTTTTACGGGAAGGGTTTGCAGGGTCGGGCTGGCCATCATCACGCTCAGCACCACTTCGTCCCACGAGACCAGAAACGCGAACAGTGCGCCAGCCATCATGCCCGGACGGATGCCGGGAAAGGTAACTTTGTAGATCGCCTGCAGGCGTGACGCGCCACAGATTACCGCGGCATCTTCAATGGACTGATCGAACAGTTTCAGCGAGTTGATGATCGAGATGATGGTGAACGGCAAGGCGACGATCACATGGCTGACGACGAAGGAAAACAATGTGCCGGTGTAACCGAGTTTGAGAAACAGGGCGTACACGGCAACAGCGATAATCACCAGCGGCACAATCATCGGCAAGGTGAAGACGCCGTACAGGAAATCGCGCCCGGGGAAACGGCCGCGCACCAGCGCGAAAGCGGTGGGCAGGCCCAGCGCCACCGAGGCAATGGTGGTCAGAATCGCGACCTTGAGGCTGGACATGGCGGCGGCTATCCAGTCCGGGTTGGAGAAAAACTGCTGATACCACTTCAGTGTCCATCCGGGTGGCGGAAATACCAGCCACTGTGATGAACCGAATGACAGCAGTACGATGAACAGGATCGGCAGCAACAGAAACAGCGCGATCAGGCCAGTGGTCAGGTACAGACCCGTACGCAGGCCTGGGCTCATGGCATTGGGTGTCAGGAGCATGGCGGTTTACCTCGCGTTACTGGCACCGACCGGCGATTCCGGCTGGAGCTTCAGGTAGAAGTAGAACAGCACCAGCGTAATCAGCACCAGCAACGCAGCGGCGGCACTGGCCAGCCCCCAGTTGAGGAACGACTGCACCTGCTGGACGATGAATTCGGGCAGCATCATGTTCTGCGCGCCACCCAGCAGCGCCGGGGTAACGTAGTAACCGAGCGACATGACAAACACCATCAGCCCCCCGGAAAACAGTCCCGGACGGCACAGCGGCAGGAATACCCTAAAGAAGTTGGTCCATGGGCTGGCACCGCAGATCGAGCCGGCCTGCAACACCATCGGATCGATGGCTTGCATGGTCGCCTGCAACGGCAGGACAATGAACGGAATCATGATGTAGCTCATGCCGATCACCACACCGGTCAGGTTGTGCACCATCTCCAGTGGCTGATCGATGATGCCCATCGCCATCAGCGCCTTGTTGACCACCCCGGACGCCTGCAACAGCACCAGCCACGAGTAGGTGCGCGCCAGCAGGCTGGTCCACATCGACAACAGCACAATGTTCAGAATCCAGCGTCCCCAGCCACGCGGTACCAGGGTGATGACCCAGGCCAGCGGGAAGCCCAGCAGCAGGCTGAACAAGGTCACCAGACCAGCGACGGAAAAGGTATTGAGCAGCACCCGCGAGTAAGCCGAGTTGGCGAACAGTTGTTCGTAGTTGCCAAGGCCCGGCACCGGCTCAAGCACACCGCGCAGCAGCAGGCCGATCAACGGGGCGAAGAAAAACAGTCCGAGAAAGATCAGCGCCGGAAGCAGATTGCGGCTGCCACGCCAGCGCTGAGCGAGGGAAGGGGATCGCTGCATGCTCGTCGCCTTGTCGTGTGCCGCACCGGCGGTGCGCGGAGCACCACCGGCCGGGATGGGTTGACGAGGAGCGACCGCTGTCATTTTTACTTGACCAGCCATTCGTTCCACCGTGTCGCAATGTCTGCGCCATTCTTGGCCCAGTATGCGAAGTCGAGAGTGATTTGATCGGCAACATGGGCGGTCGGCAGGTTAGGTGCCAGTGTTGAGTCCAGGCGCGCAACGCTCTGAGTGTTTACCGGGGCATAGGCACTGAGGTTGGAGAAGTCTGCCTGGCCTTTGGCGCTGGTTGCATTGGCGATGAATTTCATCGCGGCATCCTTGTTTTTTGCGCCTTTTGGCACGACCAGAAAATCAGCCATGACCAGGTTTTGTTTCCAGCTCACACCCACCGGTGCGCCGTCCTGTTGCAGCGCATAGACCCGGCCGTTCCACATCTGGCCCATCGCCACTTCGCCAGAGGCCAGCAGTTGTTGAGACTGTGCGCCGCCGCCCCACCAGACGATGTCCTTCTTAATGGTGTCGAGTTTCTTGAAGGCGCGGTCGAGGTCCAGCGGGTAGAGCTTGTCGGGGGCTACGCCGTCGGCCAGCAGGGCCAGTTCAAGCACGCCGGGGCTTGGCCATTTATACAGCGAGCGTTTGCCGGGGTAGGTTTTGGTGTCGAACATGGCGGCCCAGTCGACGGGTGGTTTGGCACCCACTTTGCTTTCGTTGTAGCCAAGCACGAAGGAGAAGAAGAACGAACCGGCACCGTGGTCGGTGACAAAGCGCTTGTCGATCTCGTCGCGTTTGATGGTGTTGAAGTCCAGAGGCTCCAGCAGGCCTTCGCTGGCGGCACGCAGGGCAAAGTCGGCTTCGACATCGACAACGTCCCACTGCACGTTACCGCTTTCGACCATGGCCTTGAGTTTGCCGTAGTCAGTGGGACCGTCCTGTACGACCGTGATCCCGCTGGCCTTGCTGAACGGAGCTGCCCAGGCTTCTTTCTGGAAGTCCTGGGTGGAACCGCCCCAGCTGACGAAGTTGACGCTCTCGGCGGCGCTCGCGGCGACACTCGAGAGAGCCAGCACGCCGGCCGCCAGAACTGCTGCTGCACGTTTGTTCAACACCATTTTCACGCCCTCATTTGTTGTGTTTTGAGCGGGCTTTTCTTGCCCGCGTAATCGGGAGCAGTAGGTCCAATGGGCCTTGAAACCTGGTACAGGTCAGGAGCTGTTATTAGTGCTGTCCCTTGGCGGGCGCGCCTGACTAAATCGTGATTTTATGGAATGTCATATTATGGTATTCCAAACTTTCTGCAAGCGTTTTGCCCTGTCAAAATGCCTTCATCGAGTGTTTTTGCGGTAAACCCATGCGGTTGCCGAGCGGAGGCCGTGGGGTGTGCCCGTGGTACTTTTGCCGGTCAGCCGGGAAACGGAATATTTTCAATCACTTCCAGATCGTAGCCGGTCAAACCTGCGTATTTCAGTGGCGGGCCGAGGTGGCGCAGTTTGCCGACACCCAGATCCTGCAAGATCTGAGCGCCAGTACCGACCTCGGAATAGATACGCGATTGCGAGCGAGTGTATTGGCGCGGCGGCTGGGTAAGTTGCGGAATTCGCTCCAGCAACGCTTGTGAGGATTCGTGGTTGGCCAGCACCACGACCACGCCGCGACCTTCTTGCGCCACCCGTTGCAGCGCGGCCCAGAGCGTCCAGTTCGACGGGCCGGTGTATTCGGCGCCGACCAGGTCGCGCAACGGGTCGACCACATGCACGCGCACCAGAGTAGGGTCGTCGCGGCGGATATCACCCATCACCATGGCCATGTGTACGCCACCTTCGATGCGGTCTTCGTAGCTGAACAGGCGGAAGGTGCCGTGTACCGTGGGCAGGTCGCGCTCCCCAATCCTGACGATGGTGTGCTCGGTGCTAAGCCGGTAATGGATCAGGTCGGCGATGGTACCGATACGGATTCCGTGTTTCTCGGCGAACAGTTCCAGATCAGGGCGACGCGCCATTGTGCCGTCGTCATTCATGACCTCGACAATCACCGAGGCGGGGGAAAAACCAGCCATACGTGCCAGATCGCAGCCCGCTTCAGTGTGCCCGGCGCGGGTCAGAACACCGCCGTCACGCGCGCGTAACGGGAAGATATGACCCGGCTGCACCAGGTCTTCCCGTACTGCGTGCGGGTTGACGGCGGCCTGAATGGTACGCGCACGATCTGCCGCGCTGATGCCGGTGGTCACGCCCGTTGTCGCTTCGATGGACACCGTGAACGCGGTGGCGAAGACACTGCCGTTGCTCGGTACCATTTGCTCCAGGCCCAGACGCTGGCAGTGCTCATCGGTCAGCGTCAGGCAGATCAGCCCGCGTGCTTCGCGAGCCATGAAGCTGATTGCCTGTGCTGAACAGCAATCAGCGGCAAGCAGCAGATCGCCTTCGTTTTCCCGGTCTTCGTCATCAACCAGCAAAACCATCTTGCCCAGGCGATAGTCTTCAATGATGTCTTCGATGCGGTCGAATGCCATGTTCAGTATCCCGGTTTTATGGGTAAACGAATCGTGGTATACCATAAGACAGAATATTTCACAGATTCCCCATCATTGAAACAGTGAGATCACGATGAAGGCTTATTGGATTGCACACGTCGATGTAACCGACCCTCAGCAGTACACTGAATACACCCAGCGTGCCCCCGCAGCGTTCGTGCTGTTTGGTGGCAAATTTCTGGCGAGGGGCGGGCGTTCCGAAGCGCTGGAAGGGCGTGCGACGCCACAACGCACGGTGATTATCGAATTTGAGTCCTACGAGCAGGCAGTTGCCTGCTATCACTCGCCGCAATACCACAACGCCATGAGCCATCGACAGGGCGCAGCCAAGGCCGAAATCGTGATAGTCGAGGGGCAGCCTTGAGCAGCAGGCAAAATCCAGGTGCGGTCCGGACTGCTTCGCCTGGAGCTGCACTTAACGAATAAAATGGACCTTGCCGGCGTCGTCGTTGCCGATGTAGATGCCATACACCCCCGCCTGACGCTCTTCGATATAGCGTTCCAGTATCTGGCGGATGGCGGGGTAATAGATGCTGTCCCACGGGATGTCTTCAGGGGCGAAGAATTGGTAGTCCAGGGTTTCCGGGCCGAACTGACCGGTGACTTCCAGGGCGATGGCACGGAACACGATGTAGACTTCGCTGATCCGCGGCACGCTGAAGATGGAGTAGGGCGAGACGATTTCGGCACGCACTCCGGTTTCTTCCCAGACCTCACGCAGCGCCGCCTGCTCGGTGGTTTCGCCGCTTTCCATGAACCCGGCAGGCAGTGTCCAGGTGCCGGGGCGCGGCGGTATGGCGCGTTGGCACAGCAGATATTTGCCTTCCTGCTCGATGATGCAGCCGGCAATGATCTTCGGGTTGACGTAATGAATGTACTGGCAGCCGCCGCATATCAATCGCGCGTGGGTATCGCCCTCGGGGACGCGCTGAGCCAGGTCAGCGCATCCGCATTGAGGGCAGAAGCGCGGTGTGACCATGTCAGCGCCCTATGCGGGGTTCTTTGAGTGCCACGGGCGCGATGATTTCGCGGACTTTGGTGTCTTCGTCCTGCTTGGATTTCAAATATTCCAGTGCCACGCGTGCGGCGTTGCGCACGTGATCGACCGAGGCCTGATGCGCGGCCATCGGGTCGCCGCTCTTGATGGCCTCGACCATGAGTTCCATTTCCTTGTTGCTCGCACCGCGGCGGTTTTCCTGGGAGACCGATGTGGCGCGTAGATAGCTGATGCGCGCCTGCAACTGACGCAGCTGTGTTGCGGCGACGTGATTACCGGAGCCTTCCAGCAGCACGTCATAGAAACCCTGAACCGAATCGATCACTTGCTGCAGCTCGCCTTCCTTGAGCGCCTGGCGATTTTCCTCCAGGGCTTTTTCCAGGGCGCGAATGTCCTTGGGCTTGGCGCGCAGGGTGAACAGCTGAACAATCAGGCCCTCCAGTACGCACCGCAGCTCGTAGATATCGCACGCGTCTGCCAGGGTGATAATGGCAACGCGCGGGCCTTTGGCATCGGCGAACTCGACCAGGCCTTCGGATTCCAGATGGCGCAGCGCCTCGCGCACCGAGGTGCGGCTGACGCCCAGACGGTCACACAGATCACGCTCGACCAGACGATCGCCCGGCAGCAGCTGAAAATTCATGATCGCGCTGCGCAGCTTGTCCAGCACAATCTCCCGCAGGGTGACGGGGTTGCGGTTGACCTTGAAGGTGTCATCGAGTGGCAGGCGTTTCATCGGGTGTGCTCGGAATGGGGCTGTCAAAGTAAAAACGTGACTGGAAACCGTGGCTGGAAACAAAGTCTCGCTCATGTCGGCAGCCCACGACCCACGCGGGCTGCTGCATGGCCCGGACGGATGAACCCGGGTCGCGGCCGAGTTTATCACGCCGATGCCTGCAACCACCAAAACCGCCCGGCGCAGCCTCAGACGATGGCTGGCAGTGCGCCCATCTTGCCGCGGTGATAAACCATTGGTGTGACTGGTACAGCGGGCAGGATCAGGTTTTTCACTGCGCCGACAATGATTGCATGATCGCCACCGTCGTATTCGCGCCACAGCTCGCATTCAATGATAGCGGTTGCCTTGCCCAGCAGCGGGTTGCCCAGCTCGCTCAAGTGCCACTCGATGCCTTTGGTCTTGTCCTTGCCCTTGCTGGCGAACGCATAGGCTTCGACCTGCTGGTCGGCAGACAGCAAGTGAATGGCGAATTTTTTGCTGTCGCGCAGCACCGGGTAAGTGTCCGATGCGTAGTTGGGGCAGAACAGCACCAGCGCCGGTTCAATGGACAGCGCACTGAACGCACTGGCGGTGATACCGACCAGATTGCCCTCGGGGTCCAGCGTGGTAACAATCGTGACGCCTGAAGGGAATGACGCCATGACTTCTTTGTAGATACTCGGTTCGATCATCGCAGCGGCCTCGTTAACGCATGACAAATGGATCAGGCATGGGCGCCTGCGAAAGGTTGATCCACACCGTTTTCAGTTCGGTGTAGGCCAGTACGGAGTCTATCCCGCTCTCGCGGCCGTAGCCGCTGTTTTTGAAACCGCCGATAGGCGCCATGGCTGACACGGCACGATAGGTATTGACCCAGATGATACCTGAGCGGATATCCCGCGCCAGTCGATGCGCGCGGCCCAGGTCACGAGTCCAGATTCCGGCGGCGAGGCCGAACTGTGAGTCGTTGGCAATGGCCAGCGCTTCGGCTTCGTCCTTGAAACGAATCACCGATGCCACCGGGCCGAACACTTCTTCCTGCATGATTTTCATCGAGTTGCGGTCGCATTCGAACAGCGTAGGTTCATAGAACCAGCCTTGGCTGTCCAGCTTCGGGCGCTTGCCGCCCAGACGCAGGCGTGCACCTTCGGCCAGCGCGTCCGCCACCAGGCCTTCTACCACGGCCAGTTGCTGGGCTGTGGCCATCGGCCCCATTTCGGTAGTTTCATCCTGCGGATTGCCGATCCGGATACGACTGGCGCGCTCGGCCAGGCGTTCAATGAACTCATCGTAGATTTCGTCCTGCACCAGCAGTCGCGAGCCAGACACACAGCTTTGCCCGGACGCTGCATAGATGCCTGCGACCGCACCATTGATGGCACTGTCCAGATCGGCGTCGGCGAAAACGATATTCGGTGATTTTCCGCCGAGTTCCAATGACAGTTTGGCGAAATTCTCGGCGCTGCTGCGCACCACGTGGCGAGCCGTGGCCGCGCCACCGGTAAAGGCAATCTTGCGCACCAGCGGGTGGCGGGTCAGTGCAGCGCCTGTTGTCGGGCCGTAACCGGTGATGACGTTGACCACGCCGGGCGGGATACCCGCTTCAAGCGCCAGCCGCGCCAGCTCAAGCACGGTGGCCGAGGCGTGTTCCGATGGCTTTAGGACGATGGTATTGCCAGCCGCCAGCGCCGGGGCCAGCTTGATGGCGGTCAGGTACAACGGGCTGTTCCACGGAATGATTCCGGCGACCACGCCCATCGGCTCATGCACGGTGTAGGCGAACAGGTCCGGCTTGTCGAGGGGCAGGGTGCCGCCCTCGAGCTTGTCAGCCAGCCCGGCGGTGTAATGAAAGAACTCCGGCAGGTAACTGACCTGACCACGGGTTTCGCGAATCAGCTTGCCATTGTCGCGGCTTTCCAGCTGCGCCAGATTCTCTTTGTTTTCGGCGATCAGGTCGCCCAGTTTGCGCAGCAGCTTGCCGCGTGCCGTGGCAGTAAGGCCTCGCCACGCTGGGCCCTCGAAGGCTTTCTGAGCAGCCTGCACAGCCCGTTCGACATCGGCTTCGTCGGCGTCGGGCAGTTGCGCCCACGGTTCAGCCAGCGCCGGGTTGAGGCTGTCGAAAGTCTTGCCGGACAACGCATCGACCCATTGGCCGTCGATGCACATCTGAAAGCGGGTAAGGCTCATGCAACTATCCCCTTGATCGAGTTGTGGGCAGTCGCCAATTTGTCGAGACCGGTTTTTTCAAAGAAGTCGAGTAACACCTGGTTGACCAGGCGCGGCGACTCAACCGGCATCATATGGCGTTGATCGGGCAGTATCGCGACTTCGGCACCGCTGATGCGCATGGCCAGCTCACGGGCCATTTCCGGCGTTGATCCAGGGTCAAGTTCGCCAGTGGCAATCAGGGTCGGTGCGCGAATATCGCCCAGATCTTCGGCGCGGTACATATCCTGGGTAGCAAACAGCTTGTAGGTAGTCAGGTAGCCTTGCGGATCGTTACTGGCCAGATTCTGCCGAATGGCCGCAATCTGCGCCGGGTTGGCCGCCTGATACTCACGGCTGAACCAGCGTGACAAAGCTTCGCCTGCGTTGGCGTCCGGCCCGTGCTCGGCGGCCTGGCTGGTGCGCGCAATGACGCCTGCACGCTGTTCAGGGCTGCGGTTGAACACGCTGTTGAGAATCACCAGCCCGGCGAGATGTTGTGAAAACTCCAGTGCGAACGCTCTTGCCACCAGCCCGCCCATCGAGAAACCGACGACCGTCGCCTGGGGCAGTTGCAAATGCTCGAGCAACTCACGAAGTTGCTCGGCATAGCCCGGAAGGCCAGTGTCCGGGTCCGGACGCGGGCTGCCACCATGGCCGAGCATGTCATAAGCGATTACCTGATAATTCGTGGCCAGGCCAACGATCTGGCCTCCCCACATTTCCTTGTTCAGGCCCACCCCGTGAATCAACACCACGGGGTGACCTTGGCCGGTAGCCAGATAGCTGGTACCCGCCGGGGTGTGTTCAGCGGTGAGCTGAATCATGGATCGCTCCTGCGCAGAGGTTGGAAGATTGATCGCAGCTTTTATGGATTACTGAGCCTTTTCGGCGGCCAGTTCTTCCAGGTCGATATAACGATTGCCGATCCGCGGGTGCAGGCGTCCGCCGTTGGCGGCACCGAGGACTACGATGATTTCGTCGGCACGGGGCGAATCTTCGATGTGCATCTCCAGCGTGATGTAGTGCGAGCGCAGGCCTTCATCATCCTTGTGCATCATCGGAATCTGGATGGACGTGCCTGGGCCACCGCGTTTGTTGGTGAAGCTCAGGTAGCTCTTGGCCTTGACCGCTTCACGGTAGTGGTTGCCAAAGCGCAAGGTATGGATCACCGCCGAAGCGTGTTCGATTTCGCCTTCCGCCCCGACCACTGCAGCCTTGCCATAGGCCTCGATGTTCTGCGCGCCGCCAATCGCATCGGTGAGGCGCTTGACCATCAACTCGCCCAATGCGGAGCAGTTGTCGCGAATCTCCGGTTTCAGGTCTTCGACGAAACCACGGCCCAGCCAAGGGTTCTTGATCACGGCCGCCAGCCCGATCATGGTGACCGGCTTGTCGGCGGCCTTGCCGCCCTCGATAAAGGTTTCTTCGGTGTACGTGACGATCTTGCGAATTTCAAAACTCATGAACGACTCCCGGAGTGAGTGCTTTTGTATTTCGTATGATGGTATACCATAAGATTGGGCGTGCAAATGCTTTCTTTGCAGTGAATACAGGGGCCGGGACTCATCTCATATTCCCGGATCAATACGCACGAACCGCTCTGGCTCGCGCTCATCAACGACCACTCGTCAGGTATGAAGGCAATCACTTTGAACAGGCGTCTTCTGGTCGTGACAGATATTCGGTGAGCCTTAAAAAGCCCTACCGAATTTTTCACCTAAGGAGACTCAGAACATGAAAGCCATCGTCTATGGCGGTCCGCGTGACGTCAGTGTCAAAAACGTACCGGATGCGAAGATCCAGAAGCCAACAGATGCTCTTGTCCGAGTGACCTCCACCAACATCTGTGGCTCGGACCTGCACATGTACGAAGGGCGCACGTCTTTCGAGACGGGGCGCATTTTCGGTCATGAGAACCTCGGCCAGGTGATCGAAGTCGGCGCCGGCGTCGACCGCATTAAAGTGGGCGACTGGGTGTGCCTGCCGTTCAATATTGGCTGCGGCTTTTGCGAAAACTGTGAGAAGGGCCTGACCGGTTATTGCCTGACCGCCAACCCGGGCAGCGCGGGTGCGGCTTACGGCTTTGCCGACATGGGCGATCATGAAGGTGGCCAGGCCGAGCTGTTGCGCGTGCCGTATGCCGACTTCAACTGCCTGCTGTTGCCTGAAGATGCTGCCGAGCGTGAAGAAGACTACGTCATGCTCTCGGACATCTTTCCTACCGGTTGGCACGCCACCGAGCTAGCCGGGCTGCTGCCTGGCGAAAGCGTTGCTATTTATGGCGCCGGTCCGGTCGGTCTGATGGCTGCGCACTCGGCAATGATCAAGGGTGCTTCGCAAGTATTCGTGGTCGACAACCACCCGGATCGCCTGGCACTTGCAGCGAAAATGGGCGCGACGCCGATCAATTCGCTGGAGCAGGGTGCGGTGGATCAGATTCTCAATCTGACCAATGGCAAAGGCACCGATCGCGGTTGCGAGTGCGTGGGTTATCAGTGTTGCGACCGTCATGGGCATGAGGCCAATCACGTTACCATGAACAACCTCGTGGCCTCGACCAAGGCCACTGGCGGTATCGGTGTCGTGGGTGTTTTCGTGCCACAGGACCCGGGCGCGCATAACGATCTGGCGAAGGAAGGCAAAATGGCCTTCGATTTCGGCTCGTTCTGGTTCAAAGGCCAGCAGATTCGCACCGGACAGGCCAACGTCAAAGCCTACAACCGTCGCCTGGCCGAGCTGATCCACCATGATCGGGCCAAGCCTTCGCAGATCATTTCCCATCGTCTGAAACTTGAGGAAGGTCCTGCGGCCTATCAGCATTTCGACGCGCGCGATGAAGGTTGGACCAAAGTGGTTCTCAAGCCGAGTGCCTGATTGCTGCAACTGATCAACCCCCTTGTCGCCTTTGGCCGTGCCCGGCGACAAGGGGCAGCGCTATTTTATTCAGTCAGTTTTTATTGAGCCAGGGAGATTTATTCAGATGAACGAAGAATACCCAAAGCCACCGTTTGCCAGTCAGCCGCAAGAGGTTCCAGGGTTGCAGGGCAAGATGGACCCTTATCCGGATTGCGGCGAAAAAAGCTACAAGGGCTCCGGGCGCCTGCAGGGCAAGATTGCATTGATCACCGGTGCCGATAGCGGCATCGGTCGCGCTGTCGCCATAGCCTTTGCACGAGAAGGCGCGCAGGTTGCAATCTCGTACCTGAACGAGCATGAAGACGCGGAAGAAACCAAGCGCTGGGTCGAAGAGGCCGGCAGGAAGTGCCTGCTGTTGCCGGGTGATCTGGCCCAGAAGCAACAGTGCGAAGACATCGTGAGCAAGACGGTGGCTGAATTTGGCCGTATCGATGTGCTGGTCAACAACGCCGCGTTCCAGATGAATCACGAGACGCTGGAAGAAATCTCCGACGAAGAGTGGGTCAAGACCTTCGATATCAACATCACTGCGATGTTTCGTATCTGCAAGGCCGCGGTCCCGCATATGCCGAGAGGTGGCTCGATCATCAACACCAGTTCGGTCAATTCGGACATGCCTAAACCGACGCTGCTGGCGTATGCGACCACCAAAGGCGCGATTGCCAATTTCACCGGTGGCCTGGCGCAGTTGCTGGGCGACAAGGGTATCCGCGTGAACAGCGTGGCCCCCGGCCCTATCTGGACGCCACTCATCCCGGCGACCATGACCGACGAAGACGTCAAAAGCTTCGGCAGCGAGACCCCGCTGGGCCGCCCAGGTCAGCCGGTGGAGGTTTCGCCGATCTATGTACTGCTGGCCTCGGACGAAGCCAGTTACATTTCCGGCTCGCGCTATGCAGTGACGGGCGGCAAGCCGATTCTGTGAATTCATAGAACGTTAGTGCGGTTGAAGCGGTGCCTGGCGGGTGCCGTTTCTCCCGCATCAGGCGTGATATTTCAGGCGCGATGTATGGTCCGGTGCCACTGCGGATACACACCTTTCCGGGTTTGAATAGGCATTGAAGCCTGTCGGTAAGCTGAACGGATCCAACTGTTGCAAGAAATTTCAATGCGTTAGCGGTGTCCATGTAAGACATCCCGTGTTCAGGCAGTTGTTAATGAAGTTCTCCAGATTTTCTCAATCCCTTTCGAAATGGGCCGGCAGCCCGGCCACTTTTGCTTCAGCCGTCGTGCTTATTTGTCTCTGGGCATTCACCGGTCCGTGGTTTCACTACAACAATACCTGGCAGTTGATCATCAATACGTCGACTACCATCATTACCTTCCTTATGGTGTTCTTGATCCAGAACACGCAGAACCGTGACAACGACGTCCTGCACCTGAAAGTCGACGAGCTGTTGCGCGTGACCAAGGATGCGCAGAACTCGTTGCTGAACCTCGACGGCCTCACGCAGAAGGACCTCAGGGCCCTGCGCAAGAAATACGAAGCCATGGGCGGCGAGCACGACATCGAGGCCCCTTTGCCAATGGCTGGTGCCGAGCAGCGAGTCTGATCGCTCAGTAACGCCGTTTTTTCAATTACCTATGGAGATTTTCATGTATCCAGACGTACAGCTTTATATCGATGGCCAATGGCGCGCGAGCCGCGATGGCCGTTCCATTCCGGTCATAGACCCTGCAACCGGCCAGTCGCTGGGCAGTGTGGCACATGCCGGTATCACCGACCTTGACGAAGCCCTGGCGGCGGCCGAGCGTGGCTTTGCCACCTGGCGCGCCACCTCGGCCTATGATCGCTACAAGCTGATGCAGAAAGCCGCGAACCTGATTCGCGAGCGTGCCGACAACATTGCCCGGATCATGACCCAGGAGCAGGGCAAGCCCTTGGCCGAGGCGCGGATGGAAACCCTTTCTGCCGCTGATGTCATCGACTGGCTGGCCGAGGAAGGGCGTCGCAGCTATGGCCGTATCGTGCCTTCGCGTGGCGTGGCCATTGAGCAGAAGGTCGTCAAGGAGCCGGTCGGCCCTGTTGCGGCGTTCACACCATGGAATTTTCCGATCAATCAGGTGGTGCGCAAGTTGTCGTCTGCACTGGCAGCCGGGTGCTCGATCATCGTCAAGGCTCCGGAAGAAACTCCGGCGTCGCCTGCCGAGCTGATTCGGGCGTTTGCCGATGCCGGTGTTCCGGCAGGCGTGATTGGTCTGGTCTACGGCGATCCGGCTGAAATCTCTGGCTACCTGATCCCGCATCCGGTGATTCGCAAGGTCACGTTTACCGGTTCGACACCGGTCGGCAAGCAACTGGCTGCACTCGCCGGAAAACATATGAAGCGGGCAACCATGGAGCTGGGTGGTCATGCGCCGGCGCTGGTGTTCGATGACGCTGATATCGACCTCGCTGCGCGCGTGCTGGCCACCGCGAAGTTCCGCAATGCCGGACAGGTCTGCGTATCGCCGACGCGGATTCTGGTGCAACGCAAGGTGCTGGATGCGTTCACCGAGAGATTTGTGGGCCTGACCCGCGAGATCAAGGTCGGCAACGGTCTGGAGGCGGGCACCACGATGGGGCCGGTAGCCAACGAGCGACGTATTCCTGCGCTGGTCGATCTGATCGAAGACGCTGTGCGTGGCGGTGCAACCCTGTCTGCCGGAGGCAAGGCTGTCGAGGGGCCTGGCTATTTCTTCGAGCCAACCGTATTGAGTGGCCTGACACCGCAAATGCGCATCATGAACGAAGAACCTTTCGGGCCGGTTGCGCTGCTGGTGCCGTTCGACACGGTTGAAGAGGCTATTACCGAATCCAACCGGGTGCCGTTCGGGTTGGCGTCCTACGCGTTCACGACCTCGATGAAGACCGCTCAGGCGCTGAGTACTTACATTGAGGCGGGCATGCTGTCGATCAACCATCAGGGTATCGGCTTGCCCGAAGTCCCGTTCGGCGGGATCAAGGATTCCGGTTACGGTTCCGAAGGCGGCACCGAGGCCATTGAGGCTTACCTGAACACCAAGCTGGTCACTCAGTACAACTGAGTGCGCAACGGGTAAATAAAAACGGTCGCGATGTGCAAGCATCGCGACCGTTTTTTTGTTGCACGTACCCGTCAGTCTTTGGCTTGAATACCGGTCTGTCTCATGACCAGATTCTTTTCTTTCTTGTACTGCAGGGCAACTTCAGGTGCCGGGCCGCTCTGGCCGGTTTCCATCCACTTGCGTATACGGCTGGCGTCAGCGAAGTGGGTGTACTTGCCGAAAGCATCCAGAATAACCACGGAAACCGGACGATTGGCCATGCTGGTCAGCAGCACAAGGCAGTGGCCGGCCTGATTGGTAAAGCCGGTTTTGGTCAGTTTGATATCCCAGTTGTCCTTGCGCACCAGGTGGTCGGTATTGCTGAAACCCAGGGTGTAGGTCGGTTTGCGGAACGTCACCGTCTTTTGCTCGGTGGTGCTCAGTTCACTGAGCATCGGGTATTTGCGTGCCGCCATTACCAGCTTGGTGAGGTCGCGTGCGGTGGATACGTTGTAAACCGACAGGCCGGTAGGTTCGACATAGGCGGTATGTTTCATGCCCAGTGCCTTGGCCTTGGCGTTCATCGCCAGAATGAACGCGGGATAACCACCGGGATAGCTGTGCGCCAGGCTCGCCGCAGCGCGGTTTTCCGACGACATCAGGGTGATCAGCAACATGTCGCGGCGGTTCATTTCACTGCCGAGTTTGACCCGGGAGAAAACACCTTTCATTTCCGGGGTCTGGGAGATATTGACCGGTATGACTTCGTCCATCGATTGTTTGGCATCAAGGACTACCATCGCGGTCATCAGTTTGGTGACCGAGGCAATCGGTACAATCACGTCCGGGTTACTGGAGTACAGAACCTTGTCGGTTTGCAGGTCGATGACCATTGCGCTGCCTGAGGCGAGGTGCAGATTGGAAGGATCACGATTCAGAACAGCGGATTCGTTTGCCAGCGTGGTAGTGGAAAGCGCCGGGCCGGTAAGTACAAATAATAGGCCCAGAAGAGACAGACGAATTTTCAAGAGCAAGGCTCACTCGATAAAGGTGGTAATGGAAAGGATCGCGTCAAAACGCTGCATTTTATGAGCAGACTTTGCGGTGTGTCGATGGGTGTCGTAGGGCGTTTCATTAATAAATGCAGGAAACGGGATTTCGTTAAGTTGCGGTTAAGTGGCTTTTTGCTCTCAAACCTGTTTAAAACCGAACCACAATTGAATAGTCGTGGTGTGAAAGGCCTGCACCGATTAGCATTCCATGCCATTCAGGTCACCGATTCAAGGAGTCATGCAATGCTCAAGGGGTTTGTCAGCAAGGATTACGCAGTATTGGTGATCATCGCTTCGCTGGTTGTCATCCTGCTGCTGGGTGTCGGCTTTACATCACGCCCCAGTGACTGGGCAGGCTGGATGCAGGCCATTGGCCTGATCGTCGGTTTGATGGTTGCCGTGGCTGTACCCGCCATTCAGCGCAAGCAGGAAGCGGAGCAGGCGCGCAAGCAGGTACGTGACCGCGAAGTTGGCTACGCACGGCGCATGCAGTATCTGTGTGGCGAGCTAAGCGAATTGCAGGGCCGTATCAGTCTCAACCTGACGCACCTACGCGCCACTGACCGGCACAGCTTGAAATACACATTGCAGGACTACCTGCATCGCCTGTTCGAGTCTCACAAACAGGACCTGAACGATGATCGCGTGGTGCTGGCTCACGAGTTGCGTCAGGTTGCCAATGACCTGATCGATGAACTCGACAGTGGTCGGACCGACCGTGTGGTGTTCATGGCACTGGAAAAGCGCTTGCAGAAGCTGGCGCATCGTTGTCAGGTCAATGCTGCTATGGCCGAGCGCGGCTGAGACGGATCGTCTGCTTTCCCTGGCTCAAAAAAAGCCCGCCTTCAAAGAGGCGGGCAAGGGGATGTGCGGAGCAACGCACGAGGTTCGCAGAAAAAATCAGCTGTTGAGGGGGTGGCACTGCATTTGCCGCGACAACTCTTCGGCGACAGGCAAAGACGCCAGAGGGCCGCTGACCGGCTCGCCATCCTGAATCAGGTACCAGCAGGCCAGCAGACCTCGCTCTCTGAGCGGCGCTGGAACTGCACTGCCGACGACGGACATGATGTGTACCTTGGTCATAACTGCCTCCTCAATCCATGCCGCTACTGTAGTGGCCGATCGGGAAAGGTAGAAATCGACAGTCTCAATAGTGGTCATTGATAGCAACGAGGGTCGGGCACATTGCATCGGCAGGCGATAGTGTGAGCACACCAATGAAAAACCCGCCTGAAGAGGCGGGTTTTTTGTTCGGTTACCAGCGGCCGCGTGGCGGGCCGTAGTAATAGCCCGGGCCTGGTGGTGGCCCGTAGCGATGGTAGTAGCCTGGCGGTGGAGGCGGTGGGTAGCGCTCGACAACCTGGTAGACCGGGGCCGGCTGATAATAGACCGGTGGTGGTGCGTAGTAGACCGGCTGTTGTTGCACATAAACCGGCTCGCGCTCTACGTACACGGTTCTATCGCGACTTGAAGATACCGCCGCCCCGACAACGGCAGCGCCTACGATAGCACCTACCACGGCAGGGCCACCCCAGCCACGGTCAGCATTCGCCTGGCCAGCAAGGGCCAGGGCACCTACAAACAAGGCGATCTTGGGGATTTGACGAATCATGATTGTTCCTCGCTCTCAACCCGTTGTCGCGCGCCTGCATCACTCTCAAGCACTGCCACGGGATAACACTATGACATCGAAATTGTAAGAATCTGCGAAAGTGCTGAGTAAATTTTATGTAAGGTGTGCGGCGCGTGTCCTCGCGTTCGCTGGTGCGTAGCATACGCTTTTATCGAATATTCAAGCCATTACCGTCTGGAGGAAACCCGTATGCCCATTACTGCAAACAGAGACACATTGTTGTGCATGTCCATGGCCGCCCGTCCCGGCAACTTTGGCGTGCGTTTCCACAATCATCTTTATCAGCAGTTGGGCCTTAACTTCTATTACAAGACCTTCTCACCCAATGATCTTGCCGCTGCCGTGGCGGGCATTCGGTCGCTGGGGATACGTGGCAGTGGGGTTTCGATGCCGTTCAAGGAAGCCTGCATTGAACTGGTCGACGAACTTGATGCTTCCGCCGCCGCCATTCAGTCGATCAATACCATCGTCAACACCGATGGGCATTTGAAGGCGTTCAACACGGATTACATCGCGGTTGCGCAACTCATGGAGAGCCACGCCGTCCCTCGTAGCGCTTTTGCCCTGCGCGGCAGCGGGGGCATGGCCAAGGCGGTTGCGTTCGCGTTGCGCGATGCGGGTTTCACCGATGGCCTGATCGTGGCCCGCAACGAGCAGGCCGGTCGACGCCTGGCCGAGGCGTGTGGCTTTCGCTGGCAGGCGGAGCTGGGAAGCGCGCGACCACCTTTGCTGGTCAACGTCACGCCGCTAGGCATGCAAGGTGCCCAGGCTGACGAGTTGTCGTTTGACTTGCAGGCCATCGATGCGGCCGAGACGATTTTCGATGTGGTGGCTACCCCTGCCGAAACGCCGCTGATCCAGGCTGCACGTCGCCTGGGCAAGCGCGTCGTGAGCGGCGATGAAGTCGCGGCGATCCAGGCATTGGAGCAGTTTGTGCTGTATACCGGCATTCGCCCGACCGATGAGCAGTATCAACAGGCTGCGGCGTTCGCCAGGGCTGTATAGCCTTAGCCTGCGCGCCGGGCCGGACGGGGAACGCCGGGCATCACTCCAGTCTGGCAAGGCGCTCTTCAAGGGCAGCGACGCGCGCTTCCAGCTCATCAAGACGCTGGCTGGCAGCCGGGTTTGCCGCATTACGCTCAGGCGCGTGTTGTCGGGCTGCAAGCAGCTCTTGCAGATCATCCGGGTCGCCCAGCAGGTGCATGTAACGATCTTCCCGTTGACCGGGCTGGCGGGGTACGAGCATCGCCAGGCCTCTGGCGATGAGCCGTTCCAGTTGATGGATGAGTTGCTCGCTGTCCTCGAAATCCTGCATACGGTGACTGCGCGTGAGCAGTTCGCTGACGGTTTGCGGGCCGCGCAGCAGCAACAGGCCGGTCAGTATCACCTGCGCGGGGACCAGCTCAACGGCCTTGTCGACCCGGTGCTCCCAGCGATCAGCGCGACTGCCCATCACCAGACGCGTCAGGCCTCGACCCTCAAGAGCGCGCAGGCTCTGCCCGACCTGGCCCGGAGTCAGATTCATGACCGGATCGCGACTGGTCTTCTGGTTGCAGGCAAGTACCAGTGCATTAAGGGTCAGCGGGTAGGTTTCCGGGTTGGTCGCCTGTTTCTCGATCAGGCAGCCCAGAACACGCACTTCAGAGCTGTTGAGGTGCAGGGCGTCGGCATTCGGGGAGGATTCGGAGGAGGACGATTCAATGGACATGACGCTTCCCTGAGTGATGGCGGTGGATCAGCGTAGGGCGTGGCGCACATTATTGCCAGTGTCTGTTGCACTGATCTGCGGGGTCGCTGAAAAGTGTCACGGTGTTTGCCATCAGGAGGGTCTATAATTGCGCCTTTCTCAATCAGGATATGTCATGTCTATTTCCCTGTACGCCGCTTCCATTCCTGTCTTTCAGCAAATGCTCAATGCGCTGAGCGATGTTCTGACCAAGGCCGAAGCCTACGCGACCGAGAAGAAAATCCAGCCGCCAGCGCTGCTGCAGGCGCGTCTGTTCCCGGACATGTTGCCTTTTACCCGTCAGGTGCAGATTGCCGTCGATTTTGCCAAGGGTGCTTCGGCCCGCCTGGCAGGTGTCGAGATCCCGCAATACGATGACACCGAAACCACCTTTGCCGAACTGCAGGCACTGCTTGCCAAGACGCTTGCGTTCATCGGCAGCATCACGCCCGAACAGGTCGACGGCAAGGAGGGTATCGAAATCGTCCTGCGCCCCGGCACTGAAAAGGAAAAGCGTCTGAACGGTCAGGCTTATCTGCTCAGCTACGCCTTGCCGCAGTTCTTCTTCCACGTCACCACCGCTTACGACCTGCTGCGCCATAACGGCGTTGAAATCGGCAAGCGCGACTTCATGGGCAAGTTCTGATTCTGAAACGTGCGGGGCTGAAGCCTCGCTGATGTTCTCGTCCCTCGCCGTTATGCGCAAATCCAACTGACTATCGTGCCAATGCTCCGCATTGGCATGCATTGGCTGACGCAGAGCGTCACGAAATGCATTACCACGCGGAGCGTGGCAACGAGAGTTGTTGGGGTGTCAGCCCTGTTTTTCGGGCTGTAGTGTTGTTCTGGAGTATTCATGTTGTTGCCCATACTTCTGTTGTCGGCCGCCGGTTTTACCGTGCTGACCACAGAATTCGTCATTGTCGGTCTTTTGCCTGCGGTTGCCCGCGATCTGGATGTCCCGGTTTCGCAAGCGGGGCTGCTGGTCACCCTGTTCGCATTCACGGTTGCAGCTTTCGGTCCCTTTCTGACTGCCTACTTCTCGCGTTTCGAGCGCAAGCGTCTGTTTATCAGCATCCTTGTGCTGTTCGGCTTTTCAAATCTACTGGCAGCGCTGGCACCCAATATTGCCGTGATGGGGCTGGCGCGGCTGATTCCTGCGTTGGGGCTGCCGGTATTCTGGGCACTGGCCAGTGAGACCGCCGTGGACATCGTCGGGCCGCAGTTCGCTGGTCGGGCGATTGCCAGAATCGGTTTCGGCATCGTTTGCGCCACTGTGTTCGGCATTCCCATAGGCACCCTGATTTCCGATGCTTTCGGCTGGCGCAGTGCGTTTTTGGTGCTCGCCGGCCTGGCATTTGCCAAGGCACTGTTGCTGGCGGTCTATCTGCCACGGACGGCGGCGAAGAAAAACCCGGTGTCGATCCTCAACCAGTTCGGCATTTTGCGCAGCCGGATGATGCAGGGGCATGTGCTGCTGTCGGTACTGGTATTCAGCGGGATGTTCACCGCCTACACCTATTTGGCGGACATGCTGGAGCGTCTCGCCGGGTTCGACGGCAGCCTGGTGGGCTGGTGCCTGATGGGGTTTGGCGCGGTCGGCTTGCTCGGCAACTCGCTGGGCGGGCGCATGGTTGACCGGCATCCGCTGATTGCCAGCCTGGTATTCTGCGCCTTCATGGTGGTCGGCATGATCGCTGTGGTGCCGAGCATTCATTCGGTGTTCGCCTTGCCCGTCGCGCTGGCAATATGGGGTATCACCCAGGCCGCCTTGTTTCTGGTCAGTCATGTCCGGTTGATCAAGGCCGCACCGCAAGCACCTGCGTTCGCTGCGTCGCTGAACATCGCCGGAGCAAACCTTGGCATCGGCATCGGTGCGATGATCGGCGGCAGGGTCATTGATCATCTCGGTCTGGGTAACGTCGGTTTCGCCGCCGCGGGCATTATCGTTCTTGCGATTGTGCTGGCAGTGCTGCTGATCAGACGTGATCCCGGCCCGCTTGCCGCCTAACCTGCGTCGGTAAACAACTGGTTTCGTGCGCTTTCGGCGATGGCGACAACGCCGGGGTGTTTGACCTTGCGCTCCACGGTGATGGCGTAGAATGATTCGGTCACCGCATCGGTGTGGCCTATCACTTGTACGCCATACTGGCTCTGCACCTCATCGGCGATGACGCTGGGCGCAACAAAGACACCGCTGCCGGATTTGCCAAACGCCTTCATCAACGCGCTGTCATCAAACTCGCCGATGATACGCGGCTGGATGCTCTGTTCGGCAAACCAGCGCATCAGCCTGCCGCGAACGACGGTTTCCTGGCCTGGAATCAATAGCGGCGCACCGTGCATGCACTGCGGAAAGCCACTCCCGATACGTTCTGCCACTTCACGGGTCGCAAAGAAGCTGACCCCGCATTCTCCCAGTTTCTGGCTGTAGCCCTTGATATCCAGGTACTGCGGCATGGGGCTGTCGGAGATCACCAGGTCCAGACGCTGGATTGCCAGGTCTGCAAGCAGCCTTTCCAGTTTGTCTTCCCGGCAGGTGATGCGAATGGACTCACTGAGGTTCATGGTCGGGGCAATCAGCCGGTACACGATGGACTTGGGCACCACATCAGCTACCCCGATGCGCAACAGCAGTTGCTGTTCATCGGGCTGCGAGCGCAGCAGGTTTTCCAGATCATTGCCCAACTGAAACATCTGTTCGGCGTAGGGCAGGGCCAGGCGACCCGCTTCAGTCATTTCCAGTTGCCGGCCTACGCGCTGGAACAGATCGACACCCAGTGATGCCTCCAGCAGGCTGATCTGCCCGCTGACGGTCTGCGCGGTGAGATTCAACTGCTCGCAGGCGCGCACGATGCTGCCGGTTTTGGCTACTACCCAGAAATAGTGAAGCTGACGGTAATTGAGCATGATCTATGCCGATTCGGTAAAACCGAAGTATAAGCCTTATAAAATCGAATTTTCCGTATGTTTCAAAATGTCTAGAATCTGCTTCCAACGCCGGGCTGAACACGCCGCCCAGCCTTGCTTAACGAGGAAGCCATGAATAAAACCCTTTACGCTGCACTGCTGGGCTGCTCGCTGCTGGTAATGGCAGGATGCGATCAGATAGAGTCATCCACCAAGCATGTGGTGAATGCAGCGGCCGACACTGCAAAAAAGGCGATTGACGAAACCCATCAAGTCGCAACCAAGGCCATTGATGAGGCAAAACAGGAACTTTCGGTGCAGCAGCCACCACAAAGCTCGGCTGAAACCGAAAATACGACCGATAAATAAATCTGACTTACAACTAATATTGGCTCAGGCAGGGCAGTGATCTATGGAATACCTATTGGAACTCGCAACAAGTCCGGCAGCCTGGATCGCGCTGGCAACACTGGTGGTCATGGAAGTCGTATTGGGTATCGATAACCTGATCTTCATCTCGATCATCACCAACAAGCTCCCTGAGCACCAACGAGAAAAGGCCCGCAAACTGGGTATCGGTATGGCGCTGGTGATGCGCCTTGGCTTGCTCAGCACCGTGGCGTACATCGTGCAACTGACAGAGCCGGTATTCGAGGTGTTCGGCCAGGCGTTCTCGTGGAAGGACATGATTCTGATCGCTGGTGGCCTGTTCCTGGTCTGGAAAGCGACGACGGAAATTCACCACAGCATGGACGTCAAGACCGAAGAAGAGAAAGCCCTGGGTTCGGTCGTGGCATTGAGCATGAGCGCGGCCATCGTGCAGATCCTGATGCTGGATCTGGTGTTCTCTATCGACAGTATCATCACTGCCGTGGGCATGACCGAACACTTGCCGATTATGGTCATTGCTGTAATTACTGCCGTCGTCGTGATGCTTGTTGCTGCTAACCCGCTGGCGAAGTTCATCAACGATAACCCGACGGTGGTCATGCTGGCCCTGGGCTTCCTGATCATGATCGGTATGACGCTGATCGCCGAAGGCTTTGGCGCTCATGTACCCAAGGGCTACATCTACGCTGCCATGACCTTCTCGGCAGCCATTGAAGGCCTGAACATGCTGGTACGCAGAGCAAGACGCAAAAAGGCTGCTGCTCAGGTGTCCGCGCACTGATAGCAGGCCAGGCTGAAAAAAGGTCGACCCGGGTAACCGGGTCGACCTTTTTGCATTTCCACTGCCGACAACTTTATTCGAGCGGCACAACGAACTATCAGCTGGCCACAGCAGCGGGTACTTTGACAGCCTTTACCAGGCTCGGCCGTTTTGCCGCAGGTGACGCTGCACTGTGCGGCTGGTGATGGCGACGGGATATGCGCATTACGCCCCACAGCATTGCACTGGCTACAGCAAGCCACGAAGCGAGCAGCATCACGATTGTCAGTTCCAGGCTCATAAGTGCCTCCACATTCCTGCTTTTGTTGCGGTCCTGATAACTGACAGTCTAGTACGGGGCATGTTTCGGTTAATTGACCAGTGGCGCAGGGCTATGAACTATTTTCTCCATTCGGCCCGATGAGCCGCAGTGCCTGACTATACCCTGAACCCCCAGAGCTCTATGATCGGTGTCCAGGCCGGGTCGTGGGTTGCCCGGCATCAGTTGAAGCGAGTGAACATCTTGTCGGTCTCTTTCTATTCCGGTACTGCCGGTGCATTACGTTCATGGCTGGTTTTAGCCTTGCTCATGGGTCTTGTCGGCTGTTCTTCAATGGTCACGCCCGAGATGAAACGCCTTCCGGACCGGGTCGAACTGACATCGGTGCCGTTCTTCCGTGGGAACGCCTACCAGAGCGGACCAATGGTGCTGGCAAGCATGCTGGCCAACCAACAGGTGCAGACCACGCCCGGCTTGCTCGACAAGCCGCTGCAACTGCCAGGTGCCGAAGACCGGCTCGAACAGAATATGCAGAAGGTTGCGCGGGAATACGGGTTCATGGTCTATCCGCTTGATGGTCAATTACACGACCTGCTGACTCAAGTGTCGGCGGGCTATCCGGTCATGCTGCGCTTTTCCCAGGGCTCTGCACTGTGGAAGAGCCCACGTTATGCCGTGTTGATTGGTTACAACCGGGTAAAGGAGACGGTGTTGTTGAATGCAGGCATGGATCGTCGCTATTCAATGAGTTTCAGCCGCTTCACATCGGCGTGGAAAGAGGCCGGCAGTTGGGCGGTGCTGGTTCAGTCGCCCCGGCAGCTGCCCGCCAACGTCGATCAGCAGCGCTGGTTGCAGGCCGCTGAAGCTTTATCGAAGTCCGGACAGGAGCAGGCGGCGGGCGAGGCGAAACGAACGCTGGCACGCGGCGTTAAATGAAATAAACGCGGCACAAACAAAAACGGCACCGATAAGGTGCCGTTTTACTGTCAGCGAACTTAAAAACCCAACCTGTCACGCAGGCTGTAATACCAGGCGCCTAACGCAGTAAGCGGGGTGCGCAGCATCTGCCCGCCAGGGAAAGGATAGTGGGGCAGGTCGGCGAACGCATCAAAGCGCTCTGCCTGACCGCGCAAGGCCTCGGCCAGTACCTTGCCCGCCAGATGCGTATAAGTCACGCCGTGTCCGCTGCAACCCTGCGAGTAATAGATGTTGTCGCCAAGCCTGCCAACCTGAGGCAGGCGAGACAGGGTCAGCAGAAAGTTGCCGGTCCATGCGTAGTCGACCTTCACATCCTTGAGCTGTGGAAACGCCTTGAGCATCTTCGGCCGGATAATGGATTCGATGTTGGCGGGATCTCTGGCACCGTAGACCACGCCGCCGCCGAAGATCAGGCGCTTGTCGGCGCTGAGGCGGTAGTAATCCAGCAGGTAATTGCAATCCTCGACGCAGTAATCCTGCGGCAGAAGTGTTTTGGCCAGTTCATCGCTCAGCGGCTCTGTGGTGATCACTTGAGTGCCACAAGGCATCGACTTGGCAGCCAGCTCCGGAACCAGATTGCCCAGATAGGCGTTGCCGGCCACGATGATGAATTTCGCGCGGACCTTGCCTTGCGCCGTATGGACCACAGGGCTGGCACCGCGCTCGATGCGAATGGCCGCCGACTGCTCGTAAATCGTGCCGCCCAGGGTCTCGACCGCGGCCGCTTCACCCAGCGCCAGATTGAGCGGGTGAATATGGCCGCCGGTCATGTCCAGCAGCCCGCCGATATATTGATCACAGGCAACGACTTCGTTGATCCGGCGCTTGTCCATCAGCTCAAGGCCGGTGTGGCCGTAACGCTCCCACAGTCGCTGCTGGGCTTCCAGATGCGCCAGTTGCTTCCCGGTCAGCGCTGCAAATACACCGCCATCCTTCAGGTCGCACTGGATATCGTAGCGGGAAACCCGATCACGAATGATGGATGCGCCCTCAAAGGCCATCTGCCCCAGCAACTGCGCCTGGCGTGGCCCGACGGTTCGCTCGATCACATCAATGTCACGGCTGTAACTATTGACGATCTGCCCGCCATTACGCCCCGACGCGCCAAAGCCGACTTTTGCCGCTTCCAGCACCGTGACCCGGAATCCATTCTCCAGCAGGAACAGCGCACTCGACAGGCCTGTATAGCCAGCTCCGATGACGCACACGTCGGTTTCGACTTCACCCTGCAACGCTGGACGTTCCGGGGCGGCATTGGCTGAAGCGGCGTAGTAGGACTGCGGATAGGGCGTATTTGCCATCCTGAGACTCCGTTTAATATTCTTGACGATGTGGCGATCGTACCCGAGAACCAAAAGCTCTGCCAGCAACAGGCGAAAAGTGTCATTCCCTGCCAACGGGCAAAAAACGCTGTAATTCATAGGCTTAGAGAAAAAACAGATTGACAGGTATCTGAATATCCGTAGAATGCGGACCCACAGCAGGCACGTAGCTCAGTTGGTTAGAGCACCACCTTGACATGGTGGGGGTCGTTGGTTCGAGTCCAATCGCGCCTACCAGATAAAATCCGCTCTGCTGGGCGGTAAGAAAAGGGTCAGCCGAAAGGCTGGCCCTTTTTTGTCTCTGGGTGCTGAACCCCAAGGTAAAAATTTCGCGTATTCAGAGAGTTACTGCAAAAAAGAATTTGACAGGCATTCGAATATCCGTAGAATGCCGACCCACAGCAGGCACGTAGCTCAGTTGGTTAGAGCACCACCTTGACATGGTGGGGGTCGTTGGTTCGAGTCCAATCGCGCCTACCAGATAAAATCCGCTCTGCTGGGCGGTAAAAAAAGGGTCAACCGAGAGGTTGACCCTTTTTTGTTGCGTCTGTTTCACTCGAAGCCAGTGCCTGCTCTTATGCCAACGCAGAGCCTTGGCACAAGAGGGCAAGCAGCTTCAGGGAATCAGTCGGTCACGGCGCAGCTTTTCAAATACCTCGAAAAACGCATCGTCACTCGCCTGGAACGCCGTGAAGCCCAGTTTGCGACTTTTCGACATATCCGTAACCACTTCGATCGGACGGCCCAGGTCGGCGTCGGTGTGCCATGGCGAAATCAGGCGATTGATATCACCTTCCTTGAGTTGATGCTCGCGGACAATATCGGTCCAGGCAGCCTGATCATCGGCCATCTGCGTTTCCAGCGGGGCTGGCTCGCTCGGAAAATCGGCTGGCTGCAGGTCGAAGTACTCGGCGATCTGCCCCCACATCCAGCTCCAGCGGAATACGTCGCCATTGGTGATGTTGAACGCCTGATTTGCCGCAGCAGGCGTCGTGGCGGCCCACAGTTGCTGATGGGCGAGCTGACGCGCATCGGTCATGTCGGTCAGACTGTCCCACTGCACGCGTGAGCCCGGAAACACGAAAGGTCGGCCGGTTGCCTTGCAGATCGAGGCATAGACGGCGAGGGTGGTCGCCATGTTCATCGCATTGCCGACCGCGACACCTGTCACGGTGTGCGGGCGATGGACGCTCCAGGTAAAACCGTCTTTCTCGGCGGCAGCGAAGACTTCATCTTCCTGCGCGTAATAGAAGTTCTCGATATCCAGGCGCGCTTGCGTCTCCCTGAACGGCGTTTGTGGCAGCGTGCCCTTACCGTAGGCTTCGAACGGGCCAAGGTAGTGTTTGAGCCCGGTGACCAGCGCAACGTGTTTCACACTGCCAGCGGGCCGTACAGCATCCAGCACATTGCGCACCATCGCAGCATTGACGCGGATGTTCTCTGCTTCAGTGGCCTGACGCGACCATGTGGTGATGAAAACGTGGGTGGGCTTCAAATCAGCCAGGGCCGCACTGACGGACTCCGGGTTCTGCAGGTCTGCAGCCACTGGAATTACGCCGGGCCGCGCTGACGGACTACGGGAGAGGGCGGCAACCTGCCAATCGTTTTCCAGTAACAACTGTGTGATTGCACTGCCGACAATGCCACTTGCGCCAACAACCAGGGCGGTCTGAGTCATAGGGGATCTCCTGAGACGGGGATGAAGGTAATGAACCGTCTGCTCTCTCAGAACAGCTTCAGGCCTGACCGTTCAACCCGATCTGGCTGATCACCCTTTGGCGTTGCGCCAGATGCTCGAAATGCTCTCAGGCCCGCTGGGCATATGACTTGACGATGGTCTTGGTCGCACTGCTGGCCTTCAAGTCTGCGAGTTTCTTCGGAGCCAGCCATTTGCAAGCGGCAATCTCATTCTGTGGCGAAGGCTCGCTTGAGGCCGGGACCTGCGTAGTGAACACGTAGTGAGTAACCCGATCTTTCTCATAAACCTCGAGATAGAGCAGATCAAGATTTTTCAGGCCTGTTTCCTCGCACAATTCACGCATGGCGGCCTGAGCAGGCGTTTCACCAGCCTCGATCTTGCCACCAGGCAATGCCCAGCGCGATTTTGGTTTGCGCACGTAGAGGACCTGGCCGTCGCGTTTGCAGATGACTGTCGCTCGTTGTTTCATGATTTGTTCACCTGTTAAAACGTCCGTTGACATGAGTATCTGCAAGGACTTCGTGAACTTGAGACCCAAAGGCAGTCAATGATAGTCACTAAAATGTAATAAATAGTTCATTTTTCTGGCCAGGACAAGCTCATGCCAGCATGAAGCAGGGTGGGCCAGGCGCAAGTGCGGGCTTCAAGCCGTTACCGACACTTACAGTGAGTATGAGTATCAGTGGGTTATTGTCTGTAGTCAGTTCATGCCTTGCGACGTACGGCATGTCTCGTGCGCGCAGCCATCCATGGCAGCGCCAGGCTCTTCAGGTGCATTCAGCCCGCATCATGCGGCGTTTGAGTCAGCAGGAATTTCCTGCTTGAGGCTGGCCATGTCGATGACGAAACGATATTTCACGTCGCCTTTGAGCATCCGCTCGTAAGCCTCGTTGATGTCCTGCATGGCGATCATTTCAATGTCTGAAACGATGCCGTGTTCGGCGCAGAAGTCCAGCATTTCCTGGGTTTCCTGAATGCCGCCGATCAACGAGCCTGCCAGACTGCGGCGTTTGAAGATCAAATTGAAGACTGCCGGAGACGGGTGCGGCTCTGCCGGTGCGCCGACCAGCGTCATGGTGCCGTCACGCTTGAGAAGGGACAGAAATGCATCCAGATCATGCGGTGCTGCGACTGTATTGAGGATGAAATCCAGGCTATTGGCCTGGGCTGCCATCTGCGCAGCATCTTTGGATACAACAACTTCGTCGGCACCCAGCCGCAAGCCATCTTCACGCTTGTCGGGCGATGTCGTGAACAGCACCACATGAGCGCCCATGGCGTGCGCGATCTTGACGCCCATGTGGCCGAGCCCTCCGAGCCCGACAATGCCCACTTTTTTGCCCGGGCCGACCTTCCAGTGGCGCAATGGCGAGTACGTGGTGATACCTGCGCACAACAGCGGCGCGACGGCGGCCAGATTGGCGTCGTGAGAGATGCGCAGGACGAACTTCTCCTTGACCACGATCTTGTCGGAGTAGCCCCCGAAGGTGTTCTCGCCGCCAAATACCGGGCCGTTGTAGGTGCCTGTGAAGCCGCTCTCGCAATATTGCTCGTCACCCTCTGCGCAGGGTGTACATTGCTGGCAACTGTCTACCATGCAGCCGACACCCGCGAGGTCGCCGACCTTGAAATGTTTGACGTCTGCACCGACTGCCGTTACCCGGCCAACGATTTCGTGGCCCGGAACCGAAGGATAGAGTGTGTTGTGCCACTCATTGCGTGCGGTATGCAGGTCCGAGTGACAAACGCCGCAGTAGAGAATGTCGATCTGAACGTCTTCGGCACCGGGTGAGCGGCGTTCGAACTGATACGGTTTGAGCACTTCCTGAGCAGACTGCGCTGCGTAACTGTAAGTCTTGACCATGACTGTCACCTGTTCAGTGGGGGAAGAATATGTAACGCCGCGAGCAAGCATAGCCGAGCCCTGCTCATTCACCTTGGCGGTCTCGCGACACACCTGAATCTGACCCGTATGGCAGCCGTGTAGTGCCCCATGTCACATGGATGTCATCTGACAGGCAAAGGGTCTGCCAAAAAGGTATGAACTTTGCAACAATGCAGCAGCACACTTGTTACCTTTGGTCATGGTTTTTACGGATGACCGTCGTCGGCTCATGCATCTGGTGTTTCCATGACAGTCTCACATCTGGCCACGGGTATATGCCCGAGCGTAGCGTTCAGTCCAGACACCACGTTGGCTGCCAACCATGACCGATTCGCCGGTCACGCGCCCATTGACGCACTTTTGAGCGCTGCACGGGAACAGATACCGGATATCGCCTGGGCAGCCTACGCTGCAGGCGAGCTGAAATGTCTGCTCGGGCAGGGCGACCCTGCAGTCGTCTGGCCTGCGCACATCGCTGCTGAAGACTTCGACACATACTGTGCTCAATCGCAGCTTCATTGCCGAGTCGCCGGGCAGGGCGAGGGCGTGTTGGGCTGGGTGCTGGCGCCAATGGCCGAAAAAGACCATCCCGCGCTGGTGGATCTCGCTGCCAGACTGGGTTCACTGTTGCAGACCGCTGCGTTGATCCGGGCGCAGAACACCCAGCGGGTTCTCTATGAAATCAGCCTGCTGGCCAGCTCCACGCTGGATCGTGGGGCTTTTCTGCAGGGTATTCATGAGCAGTTGAGTGCGCTGATCGATGCCGAGAACTTCTACGTCGCGCTGTATGACCAGCAAAGCCGCAAGATCACTTATCCGTATTACATCGACCGTTTCGATGACGAAGCGATGGGCCACGAGACGTTCGAATTCATCGACGCCGATCGAATGTCGCTCACCGGGTATGTCTTGAGCACCGGGCAACCCTTGTTTCTGGAAGCAGCCTGTATCGAGCGGGCAAAAGCCGAAGGTCGTTTTTTCTGGGTGGGGCGTCTGCCGGAGTTCTGGATGGGCGCGCCCCTGAAAAACGCCTCGGACGAAGTATTCGGCATGGTTGCGATGCAGGTCTATGACGTGTCCCGCGTCTACAGTGCTCAGGATCGCGCGTTGTTTTCCGTGGTGTCACGGCATGTGGCGATGGCCCTGGACCGACTGCTGCGCCGTACCGACCTGGAGCAGATTGTGGCACTGCGCACACAACAGCTTTCGGCAGCCAATGACGCCCTGCGCCAGGAAGTGCGCGACCGTGAACGCGCCGAGCACTTGCAGAGTGCTCTGTTCCAGATTGCCGAGCTTTCCAGCCAGCCGGGCGATATGAATGAGCTGTTTCGCAGCCTGCACATGATTGTCGGCGAGCTGCTGGTAGCACTCAATTTCTACATCGCCCTTTACGACAGCGCTACAGGCGAAGTGACCTTTCCTTATTACATCGACGAATTCCAGCCCACGCCGCCACGTTCACGGCGTGGGCAGCGCGGCTTTACCGAGTATGTGATAGGCCAGCGGCGACCGTGCCTGATCGATTACGACGATGCCCGCAGGCTGGAAAGCCTGGGCGAAATCGAGGTGCAAAAAAATACCGGTCGTTCTTCTTCCTGGCTGGGTATCCCGCTGTTCGATGGCGAGGAGGTGCGCGGCGTGCTGGTGGTGCAAAGCTATTCGAAGGATGTCAGCTATACCTTGCGTGATCAGGAACTGCTGACCTTTGTCTCTCGCCACATCGACACGGCACTGTCCCGGCGCAGCGCGGCAGAGGCGATCCACACCGCCAATGTGCTCCTCGAAGCCCGGGTTCGCGACCGGACCCGGGAGCTGGATCAGGCCAACGCCAGGTTGCAGCATGAAAACTCCCACGACTCGTTGACCGGACTGCCTAACCGCAGTCACTTGCAACATCGCCTGAAACAGGCGTGGCAGGACTTTTGCCTGAACGGCCAGCAGCTGATTGTCATGTTCATCGATCTGGATCGTTTCAAGATGATCAATGACAGCCTTGGCCACCACTGCGGCGATATCCTCCTGGTGCAGGCCGCCGAGCGGCTGCGCAGTTGCATGCGTGAAGGGGATCTGCTGGCCAGGCTTGGAGGTGACGAATTTGCGGTGCTAAGCATCGATGCACCGTTACAGGCCGGTACGGATATAGCCCAGCGGATCCTGACCGCGTTCGAGCAACCGTTCGTGATTGACGATAACAGCGTCTTTTCTTCTTGCAGCATCGGCGTGGTGGGTGCTGACAGCCGCTTCCATCAGGAGCCGGCGGACCTCTTGCGTGATGCCGACACCGCCATGTATCGGGTCAAGAATGGTGGGCGTGACAGCTTCGCCGTGTTCAATCAGGCTCTGCGTCGGGAGGTGTCGGATCAGGTCGAGCAAGAGGGAGCGTTGCGCACGGCCCTGAAGCGTACTGATCAACTGATCCCCTATTTTCAGCCGGTCATCTGTGTCAGGACCGGAGAGTTACTGGCGTTCGAAGCGTTGATCCGCTGGCGCATGCCGGATGGACGGATCGTCGGGCCGGAAAGCTTTTTGCCCGCGCTGGAGGGTTTGCGCCTGATTGGTCGTCTGGATATCTACATGCTCAAATGCGTGGTGAACATCCTGGCGCAACCCGAGAACGGCCACTGGCCGCCAGTGCATGTGAACTGCTCCAGCTACAGCATCACCCGCCCGGCATTCGCTGCAGAAGTGCTGGCGATGCTTGCTGAACAGAATGTTGCGCCCTGGCGTCTGTGCCTGGAGCTTACGGAGGGGGCATTGGTGGCCGACCCTGAGCAGGCACGCCTGTCAATGAAGCAACTGGCCGAGCAGGGCATGTCGGTCATGCTGGACGATTTTGGCGCGGGGTTTTCTTCGCTCAGCTATGTGCATCAGTACCATTTCAGCGGCTTGAAAATCGACAAATCGTTTATCTTCGGACTGGCCTCCAGCATACGCAGCCGGGCCATCGTGCGGGCCATCGTACGCATGGCCGAATCCCTTGATCTGAACGTCGTCGCCGAAGGTGTCGAAGATCTGGAAACACTCGAGTTGCTGCGCGAGATCGGCGCGACCCAGGCGCAGGGTTACTACTTCTCTGAACCGTTGCCGATCGAGCTGTTGAACGTCAATACCGGTCGTGCGGCAGGCTGAAAGCAGCCTGTGTCGGCGAATGTTTGCCGCAAACGGCAGAATGTATGGGTTTTTTTGACAGTGCCGATCTTTAGCTTTTGAATTTAAGTTATAAAAATCAGTAACTTATGGATTTACTGTGCACTTGGCACTGGACTTGCTGTTGAACCTGAGCAACAGGTTCATCAGGAGGTGAAAGATGATTATTGGCACGAGTGCGCTTGAGCAGCTTGTTTCCCGGGCTGTGGTTGGGCGCAAAACCGTAGATGAGGTGTCTCAGGACGCATTCAGCTCGGTTGCCGCAGCTGGCCTGACATCAGGTTCAGCACCGGTTACCACGCCGGTCAGCAATTCAACATCGCAAGACAGCAAGCAGGACAACAGCGGTTACAACGAATCCTTCGCGCGGATGATGATCAATCTCAAGTCTGCCGGTGATTCGTCACTGTCGGAAAAGACGGCTGATCGCGACAACGGTGTCATCGGTTCAGTGGCCAGCTCCACCAGCACCACTGACACTGCGTCGACGGGTTCGGTAGAACAGAAGTTCATGGACTCTCTGAAGCAGACAGCCGAAGAGAAAGTGCGCGAGAAGCTGACGGGCGTCACCCAGAAAGACTACGACGCCATGGCACCTCAGGACCAACTGGCCATTGACCAGAAAGTCCAGGACGCGCTCAAGGACAAGCAGAACAACGTTGCAGATGACATCAACACCCGCATCAGAGGTATCAAGGCCGGCATGCTGGCTTGACCGGGCAGTGGGTTCAGTTGCTTGTTCGGCGACTGTAATGGCTCTTTCGTGAGCAAGCTCACTCCCACAAATGGAATGCTTTCCAAATGGGAGTGAATCCTGAAACTTCTCCCGCTTGGAACAGGTTCGGAATGTGGGAGTGAGCTTGCTCACGAAGACTTTAGTTCATGCGTTACATGTTGCGGATGTACCGCTGTTTTTGTTTCTCGTCGAAAACTGAATCACCCCAACTGATGCCGATACGGCAGATCCGGCCCGACCTTTGTGCAGGTCAGCGCGGCTGCGCCGACGGCAAAATTCAGCATCTCGTCCAGGGTTTCCCGTGACAGCGTCGACAAGCCTTGTGGCGTATCGAGCTGACGCTCGCTGAGGAAGGTCAGCAGCGCCGCCTGAAAAGTATCCCCGGCCCCGACGGTATCGGCGGTGACCACCGTTTTTGCCGGCACTGACCAAGTACCATGCTGCCGGGTAAAGACGCTGGCACCTTGCGTGCCGCGGGTGACGATGACCAGTTGCGTACGCTTGCCGAGCCAGCCTTCGGCGATTTTTTGTGGGTCACTGTCCGGGTACAACAGGTGCAGATCTTCATCACTGACCTTGATCAGGTGCGCATGTTCGGCGAACGCTGCGACCTGGCTGCGCCAGCGCTGAATGTCCGGTGCCGGGTTGAGGCGCACGTTGGGGTCCAGTGAAATCAGGCGCGTCGCACTTTCGCGGGCGACCAGCGCCAGCAGTGTGTCGGCAATCGGCTGCACCACCAGCGAAAACGAGCCGACGTGAATGCCGCGTACCTGCGCATCGAGTTCCGGCAGATGTTCAAGGCGTAACTGCCGGTCCGCGCAGCCGTCGCCGCGAAAGCTGTAAGTCGGCGAGCCGTCGCTGCCCACGGCGACCATGGCCAGTGTCGTGGGCGCGTCGAACTCAACCAGGTGATCGGTATTGACCGTTTCCTTTTCCAGCACGGCACGCAGACGGCGGCCCAGGTAATCGGTGGACAGCCCGGCAAAGAAGCCTGCCTCCACACCCAGGCGGCGCAGTCCGATCGCAACGTTGAATGGAGAGCCGCCGGCAATCGCATCAAACCCCAATCTGTTCAGGGAACCGCTGTCATCAGCGCGGGTAAAAATATCGAACAGTGCTTCGCCACAAACCAGAAACATAAGTGCTCCATGAAAAAACGGTTCAAACCTTGCGCAGTTGCGCCTGATAACGCTGATAGACCTGCTGATAGGCGGCCACATTATGCACCACGGGGTGCGTCTCACTGCTTTGATCGAGACTTACACAGCGTTCGCACAGTTGCTGCAGGCCCTCAGCCTTGCCGTCGGCATGCGACCAGCACCATGCGGCCTGAATGGCCGCGCCCAGCGCGGCGGCTTCTGCGTGGTCGGTGCAGATCACCGGAGTATTCATGATGTCAGCTACGATCTGCCGCCATACCGCACTTTTGGAACCGCCGCCAATCAGGCGGATTTTCTCACTTTTGATACCACTGTCGCGCAGCAGGTCCAATCCATAGCGAAGGCCGAAGGTGGTGCCTTCGACCACGGCGCGGGACAGGTTGGCCTGGGTCAGATTGGTACTGTCCAGCCCGACGATGCTGCCAGTGGCATCAGGAAGGGCGGGCACGCGTTCACCGTTCAGAAAAGGCAATATCAGCACGCCTTCGGCCCCTATCGGAGCCTGGGCGACGGCCTGGTTGAACCCGGCGATATCCAGAGCGAACAGCTCACGAATTGCCGTGGTCGCATTGGTCAGGTTCATGGTGCAGATCAATGGCAGCCAGCCACCGGAGGATGAGCAGAAGGTAGCGACCGACTCATGCTCGCTGACCCGCGCCTCATCGGCGTAGGCGTAGACAGTGCCTGACGAGCCCAGGCTCATGGTGATCAGACCGGGCTGGATATTGCCCGTGCCAATGGCGCCCATCATGTTGTCGCCGCCACCACTGGACACCAGTGCTGCGGGGTTCAGGTCCAGCAGTCGGGCGATTTCAGGACGCAGCACGCCAACCGCTTCGTGTGCTTGCACCAATTGCGGCAGCGCCTTGCCCAGACGGCCGCTCGGGTCGATGTGCGCGAGCAGCGGCAGGTCCCACTCACGGGTGCGCACATTGAAATAACCGGTGCCCGATGCGTCTCCGAATTCAGTGCAGCAGCGGCCGGTCAGCCAATAGTTGAGGTAGTCGTGGGGCAGCAGCACCTTGTCTATACGCTCAAACAGCTGCGGGTACTGTTCCTTGGTCCACAGCAGTTTGGACACGGTATAGCCCGGCGCAATGACCAGACCAAGGCGTTGCAGGGAACCCTGCGCGCCGCCCAGGTAATCCAGCAAGCGCTGGTTTTCCGGGGCCGATTCAGTGTCGCACCACAGTTTGGCCGGGCGCAGCACCTCACCTTGAGCATCGAGTAGCACCAGACCATGTTGCTGGCCCGATACGCCGATGCCGAGAATCTGTTGCCCCGACACGCCAGACTGTGCCAATGCATCGCGGGTGGCCTGTTGCAGCGCGTTCAGCCATTGCCCTACGTCCTGCTCGCGGCGGCCGTTATGGTCGCTGATCAGGCTATGCGAGGCCGAACCCTCGCCCAGCACAGTACCGCTTTCGGTATCGAGCACCAGCACCTTGGTGCCCTGGGTGCCGCAGTCAATTCCAAGAAACATGGGCGCACCTCAAAGGCGGTTGGCCAGAAGTTTTTCCAGCGTGCCACTGACGCCCAGCGTGCGCAGGTCATTGAGGTTCTGCTCGAACGCTGCGACAAACTCGGCTGATTTCGGAATTGCAACGCCAAATATTTCCTCAACCTGCAACAGCCGCCGGGTAATCAGCTCGTCGTCGACCACCAGTGCCTGACAGAACTCGGCGCGCGGGTCGGGAATTTTGTAGGTCGTGCCGTTCTCGTCGACACCTTTCAGATACAGCGCCCACGCGGCAACGACCAGCGAGGCGCGCTCGACATTGCCCTGATCGACGATCAGACGATTGATCGTCGGAATGGTGAATTTGGGGAATTTGGACGAACCGTCCGAACAAACCCGCTCCAGCTGATCGGCGATCGCCTGGTTGGAAAAGCGCTCGATCAGCGTGTCTTTATAGCCTTCCAGGTCGATGCCCGGCACCGACGCCAGCTGCGGCGTGACGTCCAGGTCCATGTAAGCACGGATGTAGCGCACGAACAGCGGGTCATTCATGGTTTCGTGGACAAAACGATAACCCTTGAGGAAGCCCAGATAGGTCAGGGCAAGGTGGCTGCCGTTGAGCAGCTTGATCTTCATTTCCTCATAGGGCGTTACATCATCGGTGAACTGCACGCCGACCTTTTCCCAGGCCGGGCGACCGTTGACGAACTTGTCTTCCAGCACCCATTGCACGAACGGTTCGCAGACCACCGGCCAGGCGTCGTCGATGTGCTTCTCGTCCGCCAGCTTCAGCCGGTGAGCCGCGCTGGTCATGGGGGTGATGCGGTCGACCATCGCGTTGGGGAAGCTGACGTTGTCTTTGATCCAGTCGTGCAGGTCGGCATCGCGCAAGGTGGCAAATGCCAGCAGCGCCTTGCGAGTGACTGCGCCATTATGCGGCAGGTTATCGCAGGACATCAGGGTAAAGGCTGGCGTACCTTCGGCACGGCGGCGCGCCAGTGCCGCGCAGAGGAAGCCGAATACCGTCTTTGGCTGGTCCGGGTGTGCCAGGTCATGCTGGATCTGTGGCAGATGCGCCATGAACTGGCCATTGCTGTCGTCGATGCAATAGCCGCCTTCGGTGATGGTCAGCGAGACGATGCGGATGTCCGGGCTGGACAGCTTGTCGATCAACGCCTGAGTGCTGTCGTCGGCCAGCAGCATGCCGCTGATCGAGGCAATGACGCGGGTTTCGGTATCTGGCGTGTCGCCCAGTTCGTAGAGCGTGTACAGATAGTCCTGCTGCGCCAGTGCGTCACGTACGGCTTTGTCTTCAGGGCGCAGACCGACGCCGCAGATGCTCCATTCAAAGCCTTCGCCGCTGTTCATCAGTGCATCGGTGTAAAACGCCTGATGCGCCCGATGGAAGCCGCCAACGCCGATATGGGCAATGCCCTGGCGAGTGCTTTCGACGGTGTAGGCTGGCAGGGCAATGTCGGCGTCCAGTCGGGACAGATTGTTTTTGGTCAGTTTCATGAAGGGCTCTCCGGAACTCAGGCGGCGACAGTCTGCAAGGCTTTGGCAATCACCAGACCTTGAGCGTCGAACAGGTGGCATTGGGCACTGTCCAGGTGCAGGTTCAGCGTCTCGCCGTACTGGCTGGCCAGGTCGCCACGAATACGCATGGTCAGCGCCTCGCCCGAACGGGTGCGCACATGGCAATAGGTGTCGCTGCCAAGACGTTCGCTGACATCGGCAATCACCTGCAACTGGCAATCTTCGCTCTGGGCAAGGTTCAGGTGTTCCGGGCGGATGCCCAGCGTTACAGCCGCGCCAACGCTCTGTCCTGCGCCATTGACCGGCAGACTGATGCGCGTTCCGGCATCCAGCTCGACTTCACAGCCGGCGTTGTCCACTCGACTGATCTTGCCCTTGAGGAAGCCCATTTTCGGCGTGCCGAGAAAGCCTGCGACAAACAGATTGGCCGGGTGGTGATAAAGCTCCAGCGGCGAGCCGACCTGCTCGACCTTGCCGCCGTTGAGCACGACCACCTTGTCGGCCAGGGTCATGGCCTCAACCTGGTCGTGGGTCACATAAATCATCGTGGCCTGCAGCTCTTTGTGCAGGCGCGACAGCTCCAGGCGGGTTTGCACGCGCAGCGCGGCGTCGAGGTTGGACAATGGTTCATCGAAGAGAAAAATCTTCGGGTTGCGCACGATGGCTCGACCAATCGCAACACGCTGTCGTTGCCCACCGGACAACTGCTTGGGTTTGCGTTCCAGCAACGGGCCGAGTTCCAGAATGCGCGCGGCTTCATCGACCTTCTTCTTGATCTCGGCCTTGTCGCCACCCGCCAGATCCAGCGCGAATGACAGGTTCTTGCCTACCGTCATGTGCGGGTAAAGCGCGTAGGTCTGGAACACCATCGCCAGATCGCGTTTGGCCGGCGTGACCTGGGTAATGTCGCGGCCATCGAGTTCGATGGTCCCCGAGGTGACTTCCTCAAGCCCGGCGATGAGCCGCAGCAGGGTGGATTTGCCACAGCCCGAAGGCCCGACAAAGACCACGAACTCGCGGTCATTCACGTCCAGATCGATACCCTTGATGATTTGATGACCATCAAAGCCTTTTTGCAGGTTGCGGATGCTCAGGTTAGCCATGTTGGATTCCTTCTTGTTCTTTGAGGCGGGCTATTTGACAGCGCCGAACGACAGGCCGCGAACCAGCTGTTTCTGACTGATCCAGCCGAAAATCAGGATGGGCGCACACGCCAGGGTCGAGACCGCCGACAGCTTGGCCCAGAACAGCCCTTCGGGGCTGGAGTAGGAGGCGATCAGTGCCGTCAACGGTGCCGCTGCGGACGAGGTCAGGTTCAGTGACCAGAACGCTTCGTTCCAGCACAGGATCAGCGATAGCAGTGCTGTAGAGGCCAGCCCGCCCTTGCAGATCGGCATCAGCACGCGAAAGATCTCCTGGCGGGTGCTGGCTCCGTCCAGCCGTGAGGCCTCAAGGATCTCACCGGGAATATCCTTGAAATAGGTGTAGATCATCCAGACCACGATCGGCAGGTTGATCAGCGTGTAGATGATGATCAGCGCCAGCCGCGAATCCAGCAGGCCAAAGGTCTTGGCCAGCAGGTAGATCGGCATCAGCACGCCCACTGGCGGCAGCATCTTGGTCGAGAGCATCCACAGCAGGGTGCTTTTGGTGCGTTTGGTTTCGAAGAACGCCATGGAATACGCCGCAGGAATGGCGATCAGCATGGCCAGGGAGGTGGCGCTGAAGGAAATCAGCACCGAGTTCCAGGCAAAATGGAAGTAATCGCTGCGCTCCTGAATGTGCAGGTAGTTTTCCAGCGTTGGGGTAAAGAACAATTGCGGCGGCGTCGCAAAGGCGTCGATCTCGGTCTTGAAGCTGGTCAGCACCATCCAGAAGATCGGGAAGAACACCAGCGCAGCGATCAGCCAGCACAAGCTCCCGAGTAGCAGGCTTTGCAGGCGGCGTGATTGTTTGAGGGTCATCATGGCAAGGTCCTCATGACTTGTCGGTGAGGTTTTTGCCGATCATCCGGATCAGGATGATCGCCGCGATGTTGGCGATTACTACGGCGATCAGTCCGCCCGCCGAGGCCATACCGACGTCGAACTGCAGCAGCGCCTGGATGTAGATCAGGTATGCCAGGTTGGTCGAGGCAAAGCCCGGCCCGCCATTGGTGGTAGTGAATATTTCAGCGAACACCGAGAGCAGGAAGATTGTCTCGATCATGACCACCACGGCAATCGGACGTGCCAGGTGCGGCAGGGTCAGGTGCCAGAAGATCGCGATGGGGCCGGCTCCATCCAGACGCGCCGCCTCTTTCTGTTCCTGGTCCAGCGACTGCATGGCGGTCATCAGGATCAGAATCGCGAACGGCAGCCATTGCCAGGACACGATGATGATGATCGACAGCATCGGGTAATGGGCAAACCAGTCGATGGGCTGCGCACCAAAGAACTTCCACACCGCCGCGAGTACGCCGGACACCGGATGGAAAATCAGGTTTTTCCAGATCAGCGCGCTGACCGTGGGCATGATGAAGAACGGCGAGATCAACAGCACACGGACGATGCCACGACCGAAAAACTCACTGGCTTCCAGCAGCGCCGAGATCAGCACGCCGAAGATCACGCTGATCGCCAGCACACTGCCGACCAGCAGTAAGGTATTGCCGGCACCCGGCAAAAAGCCGCTGTCGGTCACGAAGTACTGGAAGTTTTCCAGGCCGACGAATTCGTTTTCGCCAGGGGAGAGCAGGTTGTAGCGGATCAGCGAGAAATAAATGGTCATGCCCAGCGGCACGATCATCCACACCAGCAGAAGCGCCACTGAAGGACTGACCAGAAACCAGCCCGGCTTGAATCGACGGCTTTTGAGCGGTTGCTGTTCGCCGGACAGGTCCGTGCGTTCAGGGGAGGCTGAGGTATTCATGGAGAGCTCCGAACCGGATTGCACCAGAGTTGTTGCGCAGTTGAGCGGCAGGGCGAAAGCATCGGCTTTCGCCCTGGTGCGTGACGGTTACTTTTTCGGGTAACCCGCTCGTTTCATGTCGCGCGCGGTAGCGGTTTGCGCATTCTGCAAGGCTTGATCCACAGTAGACTGACCTATGAGTGCTGCGGAGAACTGCTGACCGACGCTGGTGCCGATGGCCTGGAACTCGGGAATGGTGACCAGTTGAATGCCGACGTAAGGCACGGGCTTGAGGGTTGGCGACTTGGGATCGACCTTCTTCAACGACTCAAGCGTGATGTTGGCAAACGGTGCTGCCTTTTTGTACTCGTCGGTGTAGGTCGAGGCGCGGGTGCCCGGCGGTACGTTGGACACGCCGTCGGTATCGGCAACCAGTTTGGCGTACTCTTTCGAGGTGGCCCACTGGGTGAACTCGGCAGCGTCCTTGGTGTTCTTGGCGCTGGTCGGGATCGCCAGCGACCACGAGTACAGCCACGACGAGCCCTTGTCGGTCACCTCATGCGGGGCGTAGGTGAAGCCGACGCTGTCGGCCACTTTGCTCTGCTTCTTGTCGGTCACGAACGAACCGGCAACGCTGGCGTCGACCCAGATGGCGCACTTGCCGCTGTTGAACAGCGCAAGGTTCTCGTTGAAACCGTTGCTGGAGGCGCCCGGCGGCCCGGACTGCTTCATGGTGTTGACGTAGAAGTTCAGCGCATTCTTCCACTCTGGCTGATCGAACTGTGGCGTCCACTGCTCATCGAACCAGCGTCCGCCAAAGGCGTTGGCCAGCGTGGTGATCAGCGCCATGTTCTCGCCCCAGCCAGCCTTGCCGCGCAGACAGAGACCGTACTGTTCCTTGGATTTGTCGGTCAGTTTGCCGGCGAACTCGGCGATCTGCGTCCAGGTAGGGCGCTCTGGCATGGTCAGGCCGGCGGCCTTGAACAGGTCGGTGCGGTAGTAAGTGATCGAAGCTTCAGCATAAAACGGCAGGGCGAACAGTTTTCCGTCCACCGACAGGCCGTCACGCACGGAAGGGAACACATCGTCCAGCTCGTAACTGGCAGGCAGGTCTTTCATTTCCTGCAACCAGCCTTTCTGACCCCAGAGTGAGGCTTCGTACATGCCGATGGTCAGCACGTCGAACTGGCCGCCCTTGGTGGCGATGTCGGTGGTCAGTCGTTGGCGCAGGACGTTCTCTTCCAGCACGACCCAGTTGAGCTTGATGTCGGGGTGCTTTTCTTCGAAGGTCTTGGAGAGGCGCTGCATGCGAATCATGTCACTGTTGTTGACCGTGGCGATGGTCACGGTCCCCGCTGTGGCACTGCCACTGAACGCGAAACAGGTACTGAGGACGGAACTGGCGAGCAGAAGTTTTGCTGAGTTCTTCATTGATCACTCCTCTTCCACGCCCAGTGAGCAGTAGAAGGATGGTTATTGTTTTTTTCTCTTCCGGAGGTGAGGAAGATGTGGATTGATTACACCGGCGTTCGGTCGGAAAGACAAATCCTGCGCCGCACTCTGACTGATACTTTTTTGCACTGATGCACGAAAGGCCTATATAGCCGAATCGCCCATAGGCTGGCTTCGCCGCAACTGCAGCGTAGACGATAGGCGCAAGGGCAGGGTGAATCAGTACAGGTTTTGTTCGGTCAGGCGCTGCACGGCCAGGCGGCGATAATGCGAAGGCGTCATGCCCTTGAGTTGCTGGAAGCGTCGATTGAAGTTGGAGATATTGTTGAACCCGGATTCAAAGCACACATCAGTGACCGGTTTGTCGCCATCAGCCAGCAATTCGCACGACTTGCTGATGCGCAGTCGATTGACGAACTCTACAAAGCATCGCCCTGTGGCCTGCTTGAACACTCTGGAAAAATAGGTTGGCTTCATGCCCAGATACTCGGCCACTTCCTCCAGCGGCAGCTCCCGGCCATAGTGGGCAAAGATGTAATCCACCGCCCGATTGGTGCGATCGACGCTGTGCTCGTCAGCCGTATGGGCGACCGCAGTGCCAGAGAGCAACTGATAGTCGTCGCTGGCCGCCAGCAACTCGAGAAGAATGAAGAAATGACCCAGGCGGGTGATGCCACGTGAGTCGGCAATCTTCTGCATCAGCTTCATGGCCTGACGAATCGTACGTTTGCAGCGAAATTCGATGCCGTAGCGGGCGCGTTCCAGTAATGGTGTCAGGGTTTTTAGTTCGGCAAACACCTGATTGCCACTTTCCAGCAGTTCATCGGTGAAGTTGACCAGCATGTCGCGTTTGGCCACAACTTCACCCTCATCGATCTGACTGATCCAGTTATGCGGCAGGTTGGGGCCGGTCAGAAACAGGCTGGCAGGGTTGAAATTGCCGATGTAATCGCCGACAAATACCTTGCCTGAGCTGGCCACAATCAAATGCAGCTCGTATTCCTTGTGAAAGTGCCAGCGCACCAGCGGACAGGGGAATCCGTGCTCGCGATAAATGATCGACAGCCCGTTGTGGTCGTCCATCAATTCGTAGGAAGGGTCGGCGATTCTTGTTGTTTTACTCATGGCTATGTCGTGTTCAGCAGTTGCCAGAACGATAATGTGCCTGATTTTCAGCTTCAATGCCCGGTCGCTGACAAAAATCACCTACGATCACACGTCTCACATGATTTGCCACAGTGGAGTGGTTATCCGATGAAACAGATCCTGCTGATTGGCATGGGGGCCGGTGATCCCGAGCAGATTACCTTGCAGGCCATTGCTGCGCTGAACCGTGCCGACGTGATCTTCATCCTCGACAAGGGCTATGTCGACGATGAGCTGCTGCGCCTGCGCAAAGCGCTTTGCCAGCGGCATATCACTCATCAGGACTATCGTCTGGTACAGGTTCAGGACCCTCGGCGCGAAGGCGACCCTGATGCCTACGAGCGGGGTATCGAAAGTTGGCACGAGCAGCGCGCTGCATTGTTCGAACGGCTGTTGACCGATGAGCTTGGCGCAGATCAGGTTGGTGCATTTCTGGTCTGGGGCGATCCGTCACTGTATGACAGCACCATGCGCATCCTTGACCGCGTATTGGCGCGCGGCAGGGAAACATTCGAATATCAGGTGATTCCCGGCATCACCAGTGTCCAGAGCCTGGTGGCGCAACACCGGATACCGCTCAATCGTATTGGTGAGTCGATTCACATCACCACAGGGCGACGCCTGGCGGCGGCAGCGCTTGAGCAACACAGCAATGTCGTGGTGATGCTGGATGCACAGTGCACATTCGAGCGTTACGTCGGGCAGGGGCTGGATATCTATTGGGGCGCTTATCTGGGCACCGCGGACGAGATACTGGTGTCTGGCAGGCTCGATGACGTGTGTGAGCAGATCAAGCTGTTGCGCGCCGAAGCGCGCGACCGCAGGGGGTGGATCATGGATACCTATCTGCTGCGCAAACCAGCTTAGACCGTATCTTCAGCCTTGTTACGGTTCTTGGCTTCGATCCACTGCGCCATGTACTTGGTGCTCTTGTGGTGATGATGGCGAAGCATGGCACCGGTGAAGTTCGCCAGACGATGCTCGGGCAACTGGTTACGAAGGGTCTGAATGCGCTCGATCAGGCTCGCACAGTGTTGCCGATGCTGGTAACGCGCCTGCAGCAACGCCAGCCCGGCGTTCTGCGCCTCTAGCCAGCGGGTCTGGTCTTGATAGAGTCTGACCGCAGCATCAGCGATGTCTTTCGGGTTATCGGCGATGACGCCAGGCCACGGCAGCCCGCCGCTCATGGCTTCTGCGCCGATCACAGTGGTGATTGACGGAGTGCCGCAGAGCATGGCATCCATCAATTTGCCCTTGATGCCGGCACCGAAACGCAACGGCGCAAGACAAATGCGTGCTGATGACATGACCTGCAACGCATCTTCAGCCCAGTGCTTCACATGAAACCCTTGAGCGCCATTGTGCAGCGCTGTTGCCTTGGGTGGCGTGTAGGCACCGTAAATATGCAGCTGCGCTTCAGGCAATTGCTGACGGATCAGCGGCCAGATTGCGGTTTTCATCCATAGCACCGCATCCCAGTTGGGGGCGTGACGGAAATTACCGATGCTGAGGAAGTGCGCGCGCTCTGCAAAAGGCCGAACGCTGTCGGGAACGCCGTCAATCATTAGCGGACACCAGTGCAGCAGCGAGGCGGGCAGCCCAAAGGAACCGGTCAGCAATGCCATTTCAACGTCGGATGTCATCAGGTTCAGGTCGCAGCGATACAACGATGCGACCTCGCGCTGCGCCAGCTCGCTGGAGGCGATCTGCTTGAAAAGCCCCGGCGTTGAAGTGTCGCAGATATCGCTCGGATCACCCGCGAAATCGCTGTTCAGCGAGTCCTTCAACATCTGATGGCGTGCATGGCGCAGGCTTTGAAAATCCGACGTTTCCAGAATGCGCAGGGCGTCGGGGCATTGTTGCTCGACGCGCCAGCCGAACTGCTCTTCGATCATGAACTGATCAAAAACAACGATATCGGGCTGCAATCTGCTGACAAAAAGGTCAAAACTGCTGTCATTGAGCGCGATTCGTACTTCCTCGATGCCCAGGCTGACCAGATCGGCCCTATGTTCACCTTCAGTGGCAGGGCTGGCAAAGGTAATCTGCCAGTTCTGCTCGAGGAAGCATTGGATCAGTTGCATCATGTGCCCGCTGGCAGCCGAAGAGCGTGGCTCGGGCCATACGTAGCCGATGATCAATACACGTGTACTGGCGTGCGTGTCGGTGTGACTGAAAGCAGCTTTGATGTCAGTCAAGGATGCTTTTTACCTTGTCACGCAACTGGTCGATCGAAAAAGGCTTGCCGATCGAATGCATGCCTGGCGGCACATCGATGTTCTCGGAGTAACCGCTGGCGAACAGTACCGGCAATTGAGGCCGCAGTTCGATGACCTTTTTAGCCAACGCGGTGCCCTTCATGTCGGGCAACCCCTGATCAGTCATCAACAGGTCGATGTGCCTGGTATCGTCAACAACGAAAGTCAGGGCTGAAGTGGCGTCCTCGGCTTCCAGTACCTTGTATTCCAGCTCTTCGAGCACGTCGACAATCAGCATGCGCACAATGGCGTCGTCTTCGACCACGAGAATGGTGCGGGCTGTGTCCGGCATTGTTGACTCCTTAAACCTGAAAAATGGTGATAGCGCAGACAGCATGGAATGCGATGCTTCCTTTTCCGGCAGCTCAGAGTAACCGAGCGCCGTCCTGTCCACTGTTGATACTGTCCCTGTATCAGTAAATAAAAACCGGGTGGAAGTTCAATCGGCGCACAAATACGGTGAATTGTGAGGGTGATTGATGGCTTTACGTCATGAACGCGATATGTGCGTGAGCTTATCACCGATTTATGTGTGAAATTTCAATCCTCTATGTCAGAAATAAGAGTGTTTTTCGTGGGTTTGCGGCAAACTCTACGGTTTTGATCCACTCGTCAGGGATATTTCATGAATCGGACGTCTGTTGTCGATGAACAACGCTTTCGAAAACTGCTGGGGCGTAACGTCGGCTTGCCATTGGGTGTGGGGGTACTGAGCGCCGTTTTCTTCATTTTGCTGATCAGTTATCTGCTCACGGCCATACAGTGGGTCGAGCACACTGACCGGGTGATCAATAACACCAACCGTTCGATGAAACTGTCGATAGACATGGAAACCGGCATGCGCGGTTTTCTGCTGACCGGCGATCAACACTTTCTCGACCCCTATGAAATCGCCAAACCGTTGCTGGTTGCCGAGCTGGACGGACTCAAGAGTCTGGTCGAAGACAACCCGACGCAACAGGACCGGTTCAGGCGTCTGTCCACGATGCAGCAGGAGTGGAATGCGTTTGCTCAGGAGATGATCAATCTGCGGCGCAACAACGGCGACTATCAAACTGCTGTGCTGGCCGGACGTGGCAAGCGAATTACTGATCAGATCCGCACCGAGTACGATCAGGCTGTCGAAATGGAACAGCAACTTCGGTTGACCCGCAACGCAGAGGTCACGCGCAGTACCATTCTTTCCGTCTGCCTGTATCTGATATTCGTGGTGATTGTCAGCGCTATCCTGGCGTATATCGGACGACGTGATTTGCTGTCGCTTTCGGCCACCTACAGCGAAAACCTCAGGCTGCAGGAAATCAATGCCGAGCGTCTGCAAAAAGTCGCCTGGTTGCGCAACGGTCAGAGCGAACTGGCCGAACAGGTACTGGGTCAGTTGACACTCAATATGCTGGGTCGAAACATCCTTCAGTTTCTGACTCAGTATCTGGGCGCGTCGGTGGCGGCGGTCTACATTCGCCAGGATCACGGCGGCTTGACGCGTGCTGCTTCCTACGGTTTTTCTCGCGAACAGGAGCAGCAGGAGCAGACCATTCATAGCGATGAAGGCATTGTGGGGCAGGCCGCACAACAGGACCGGATCATCACGCTGGATGAACTGCCCGAAAATTACTTCAAAGTGGCTTCCGGTTTGGGTGAAGGCTCGCCGCGCAGCATTGTGGCAGTGCCTACCAGCAATGACGATCAGGTCAACGGGGTGATCGAGTTGGGCTTTCTGCGCCCGCTTACCGAGCAGGATCTAGAGTTTCTTGAGCTGATCGCGGACAACATCGGCACTTCGATTGAAGCGGCCCGTTATCGCCAGCGTCTGCAAGAGGTGCTGGCCGAGACCCAGCAACTCAACGAAGAATTGCAGGTGCAGCAGGAAGAATTACGCACGGCCAACGAAGAGCTGGAAGAGCAGTCGCGTATTCTCAAGGAGTCTCAGGCACACCTGGAAACTCAGCAGGCCGAGCTGGAACAGACCAACGAGCAGCTGGCCGATCAGAGTCAGGCGCTGGCCGATCAGCGTGATGCGCTGGACCGCAACAACGAGGAACTGAGCATCGCTCAGGCCGAGTTGCAGGCGCGTGCGGACGAGCTGCAGCGCGCCAGCAAGTACAAGTCCGAGTTCCTTGCCAACATGTCCCATGAGCTGCGCACGCCGCTCAACAGTTCGCTGATCCTGGCCAAGCTGCTGGCCGAAAATCCTGGCGAAAATCTGACCGCCGAACAGGTCAAGTTTGCCGAGTCGATCTATTCGGCGGGTAATGACCTGTTGAACCTGATCAACGACATTCTGGATATTTCCAAGGTTGAAGCCGGCAAGCTCGAAATGCGCCCGGAAAACAGCAGCGTATCTCGTCTTGTCGAAGGCCTGCGCAGCATGTTCCAGCCGCTTGCCGCCGAGAAAAAGCTGGCGTTCACGGTCGACATACAGGCAGGCGCGCCGACCATGCTGTTCACGGACCGCCAGCGTCTTGAACAGATTCTCAAGAACCTGCTGTCCAACGCGATCAAATTCACCGAAGCGGGCGCCGTCAGCATGGTCGTTTCGCGCCAGCCGGGTGCAGGCATCGTGTTTATCGTGCGCGACTCGGGCATCGGCATCGCCGAGGAGCATCAGCAGGGTATATTCGAGGCATTCCGTCAGGCAGATGGCACCACCAACCGGCGTTATGGCGGTACCGGGCTGGGGTTGTCGATCTCCCGCGATCTGGCGGCATTGCTGGGCGGCTCCATCAGTGTGACCAGCGCGCCAGGGCAGGGCAGTATTTTCAGCCTGGTGTTGCCGGAAAGCTATGTCGAGCAAGGCCCTCAAGAGCCAGGCAATGAGTCTGCGGTCATGCTTGCGCCTCCCGCGCCATCGTTGCCGGTTCCTGCCGCGCCGGTCATCCAGCAGTCGGCCCCGGTGCCGGTGGAAACACCTGTAGCCGTGTTTGCCGATGATCGTGACAAGGCACCGTTTCAGCGGCGCTGCATTCTGGTCATCGAAGATGAAGTGCGCTTCGCTCAGATCCTCTTCGATCTGGCCCATGAGCTGGGCTATGACTGTCTGGTCGCGCATGCTGCGGATGAAGGGTTCAACCTGGCGTCACGCTACACGCCGGACGCGATCCTGCTGGACATGCGCCTGCCGGATCACTCGGGCCTGACCGTGCTTCAGCGTCTCAAGGAGCTGGCACCTACCCGACACATTCCGGTGCATGTAATTTCGGTCGAGGATCGCCAGGAAGCTGCGCTGCACATGGGCGCCATTGGCTACGCCGTCAAGCCGACCACCCGCGAAGAGCTCAAGGATGTATTCGCCAAGCTGGAGGCCAAACTGACCCAGAAGGTCAAACGCATCCTGCTGGTCGAAGACGATGCGCTGCAACGTGACAGCATTGCTCGCCTTATCGGCGACGATGATATTGAAATCACTGCGGTGGGTTTTGCCCAGGAGGCATTGGACCTGCTGCGCGAGAATGTCTACGACTGCATGATCATCGACTTGAAACTGCCGGACATGCTCGGCAATGAGCTGCTCAAGCGCATGTCCACGGAAGACATCTGCGCCTTTCCGCCGGTGATTGTCTATACCGGGCGCAACATGACCCGTGATGAAGAAGCCGAGCTGATGAAATATTCGCGCTCTATCATCATCAAGGGCGCACGCTCGCCTGAACGCCTGCTGGACGAGGTCACGCTGTTCCTGCACAAGGTCGAGTCGCAACTGTCCAACGAGCGACAAAAGATGCTCAAGACCGCGCGCAGCCGTGACAAGGTCTTTGAAGCGCGCAAGATCCTTGTGGTCGATGACGACGTGCGTAACATCTTCGCCCTGACCAGCGCCCTGGAGCACAAGGGGGCAGTGGTGGAAATTGCCCGCAATGGTCTTGAAGCGATTGCAAAGCTCAATGAGGTCGAAGACATCGATCTGGTCCTGATGGACGTGATGATGCCTGAAATGGACGGTTACGAAGCGACCATCGAGATCCGCAAAGACCCGCGCTGGCGCAAGCTGCCGATCATCGCCGTTACTGCCAAGGCCATGAAAGATGATCAGGAGCGTTGTCTGCAGGCAGGTTCCAACGATTACCTGGCCAAGCCCATTGACCTGGATCGACTGTTTTCACTGATTCGCGTCTGGCTGCCGAAGATGGAGCGCATTTGAATGAGGGCTCAGTGGCCGTGCTTTCCGGGGCGCAAAAACGGATGGCATCATGCACCTTGATCGAAGCATAGAGATCGAGCTGCGCCTGCTGATAGAGGCTATCTACCTCCAGTACAGCTACGATTTCCGCGACTATTCCGGTGCGTCGATCAAGCGCCGCGTGATCCATGCGTTGCGTCAGTTCGATTGCGCGACCATCTCGGCCCTGCAGGAGCGTGTCCTTCATGACCCGGCAGCATTCATGCAGCTGTTGCAGATTCTCACCATCCCGGTGAGTGAGATGTTCCGTGACCCCTCGCACTTTCTGGCGATCCGCAACGAGGTCGTGCCGGTGCTACGCACTTATCCGTCGATCAAGGTGTGGATTGCCGGTTGCAGTACGGGTGAGGAGGTTTATTCAACGGCTATTCTATTGCGCGAAGAGGGGCTGCTGGAGCGGACCATCATTTATGCGACCGATATCAATCCCAGCTCTTTGGAGAAGGCCAAGCAGGGCATCTTTTCCATGGATAACCTGCGCACCTATACGGAGAACTACCGTAACTCGGGAGGGCAGCGCAATTTCGCCGATTACTACACGTCTGCCTACGATTACGCGATCTTCGACAAGACACTGTGCGAGAACGTCACTTTTGCCGATCACAGTCTGGCTACAGATAGTGTATTCTCCGAAACGCAATTTGTTTCCTGCCGTAACGTACTGATTTACTTCAACAAAAAACTTCAGGATCGAGCTTTCGGGTTATTTCATGACTCGCTGTGTCATCGCGGCTTTCTGGCGCTGGGCAGTAAGGAAACCCTGGATTTCTCTGCCTACGGCGGGGCGTTCGAGACGCTGGTGAAACCCGAGCGGATCTACCGGAAATTATGAGAACCACCTTTGACGATGACCTGTCCTGCGGCCCGTTGCCCGTGGTCGATGCTATTGTCGTAGGCGCGTCAGCGGGTGGTGTAGAGGCCCTGCTGAAAATATTCAAAAATCTGCGGCCGGGTTTCAGTCTGCCTATATTGATGGTGTTGCATTTGCCCGATGACCGGCGCAGCCAGTTGGCCCATGTATTTCAGAGTCGCTTGGCGATCCCGGTCAAGGAAGCCGATGACAAGGAAGATATCGTGCCGGGCACTTTGTACGTTGCGCCAGCGGGTTACCACGTCTCGGTGGAGTCTGACTTTTCACTGTCATTGAGTCAGGAAGACAGGGTGTTTTACTCAAGGCCCAGTATCGACATTTTGTTCGGTTCGGCCGCGGATGCCTACGGCCCGCGACTGGCTGGCGTATTGCTGACTGGTGCCAATAATGACGGCGCACAAGGTTTGCTGCAGATCAAGAAGTATGGTGGTTTAACGGTGATTCAAGACCCCTCGCAGGCCCAGGCGTCGACCATGCCCCAGGCGGGCCTGGCGTTGCACTCGCCGGATTACCTTCTTTCCCTGAACGATATTGGCCGCTTGCTGGTCGAGTTGGAACGAACCGCATGTTAAGTGAAATTCAGGCAAAACTGCTCATTGTTGATGATTTGCCGGAAAACCTGCTGGCCCTCGAGGCGCTGATCAAGCGCGGTGATCGACTCGTCTACAAGGCACTCTCGGCGGACGAAGCGTTGTCACTGCTGTTGCAGCACGAGTTCGCGCTGGCCATCCTCGACGTCCAGATGCCTGGAATGAACGGGTTCGAACTGGCCGAGATGATGCGCAGCACCGAGAAGACCAAGAGCATACCGATCGTTTTCGTCAGCGCTGCCGGTCGCGAGCTCAATTATGCCTTCAAGGGCTATGAAAGTGGTGCCGTGGACTTCCTGCACAAGCCGCTGGATATCCATGCGGTAAAGAGCAAGGTCAATGTTTTCGTTGATCTGTATCGGCAGCGCAAGGCCATGAAACTACAGGTCGAAGAGCTGGAGCGCAGTCGCCAGGAGCAGGAAGCCTTGCTCAAGCGTCTGCAGTCGACCCAGGGCGAACTGGAACACGCGATCCGTATGCGTGATGACTTCATGTCCATCGTTTCCCACGAGGTGCGTACGCCGCTCAACGGTCTGATTCTGGAGACCCAGCTGCGCAAACTTCACCTGGCCAAAGACAACGCTTCAGCGTTCACCATGGAAAAGCTGCGGGCAATGGTCGACCGCGACGAGCGGCAGATTCAGAGCCTTATCCGCCTGATAGAAGACATGCTTGATGTCTCCAGAATTCGTACCGGCAAGCTGTCGATCAGGCCGAGCCCGTTTGACTTGAGCGAACTGGTCTGTCAGTTGCTGGAAAGCTTTGCCGCACAGATTGCCGCCGCCGATTCGACGGTCACCCGGTTTGCCGAAGAGCCGGTGATCGGCGTCTGGGACGAGTTCCGTATCGAGCAAGTGGTTGCCAACCTGTTGACCAATGCGCTGCGCTACGGTGCGCGCAAACCGATTGAAGTGCATGTGTACAGCAGGGAGGGCGAAGCCTTCATTGAGGTTCGGGATCAAGGCATCGGTATTACTGCTGAAAACCAGAAGCGCATCTTTCAGCAATTCGAGCGAGTATCGAGCAATCACGCTGTTGCCGGGCTTGGCTTGGGGTTGTTCATTTCCGATCAGATCGTCATGGCTCACGGCGGTCGTATCGAGGTGGAGAGCGAAGAAGGCAAGGGTTCGGTCTTTCGTATCTGCCTGCCTTTATAGATGACAGCTGCTGTCGATACAGGTGACAGCCGTTGGCGATGTAGGTGATAGCCACTGGCAATCAAGTTTAATCACACATCGGCGCAACCTCCCATGCATGCCGTGGTCGTAATGGCAGCTATTTATAAGATCAAAGGCAGTTCAATGAGCGCTGATGCAGAAAACGTCGTATTAATCGTCGAAGACGAACCCCTGATCCTGATGCTCCTGGCCGATTATCTGTCTGGTGAGGGGTATCGAGTCCTGAAAGCCGAGAATGGTGAGCAGGCTTTCGAGATTCTGGCGACCAAACCCCACCTTGACCTGATGATCACCGATTATCGATTGCCGGGTGGTGTCTCGGGTGTACAGATTGCCGAGCCTGCGGTGATGCTTCGACCGGAGTTGAAAGTGATCTTCATCAGCGGCTATCCGGCGGAAATACTCGATTCGGGCAGCCCCATTGCGCTGAAGGCACCCATTCTCGCCAAACCGTTCACCATGGAAACGCTGCATTCGCGTATTCAGGAACTGCTGGCCTGACAACGCGCTTTAACCGTCGAGTGAGCAGGCCGCCTTTCAGGCAGGAGTCGTGCACAGCCTGAGCGTTTCTCAGGCTTCTATCATTTCCCGCACTTTCGAGGTCAGGTGATCGAACGCAAAGGGTTTGGTGATCAGTTGCATACCGGTGTCCAGAAAACCTCCGCGAACCGCGGCATGTTCTGCATAACCTGTGATGAACAACACTTTGAGTCCCGGTCGCAGCTGCCTTGCGATTTCTGCAAGCTGCCGGCCATTCATGCCCGGCAGCCCTACATCGCTGATCAGCAAATCAATACGCTGGCCTGATTCCAGTATCGGCACGGCATCCAGTGCTTCGCCGGCCTCGATGAAGGTGTAACCCAATTCGCTGAGCACCTCACTGACCAGCGTCCGGACAGCAGGGTCGTCTTCGACAATCAGCACGGTTTCGCCATTTTCGGCGTAAACGGCATTGCTCTGGAAACTCTGCTCGGCTTCATCTGCAAGCCCCTTAAAGCGCGGCAGGAACAGCTGTACGGTAGTGCCTCGGCCTACTTCACTCTTGATTGAAACATGACCATGCGACTGTTTGCTGAAACCGTAGATCATTGAAAGACCCAAGCCGGTGCCCTGGCCGATAGGCTTTGTGGTAAAGAACGGGTCAAACGCACGGCTGATCACTGTTTCCGGCATGCCGCAGCCATTGTCACTGACGCTCAGCACCACGTAATCACCGGGCAGCAGGTTCTCATGGGCATTGGTAAACGATCTGTCCAGCTGCTGATTGAAGGTTTCGACTACCAGCGTGCCGCCGTCGGGCATTGCATCGCGTGCGTTGAGCACCAGGTTGAGCAGGGCGCTCTCCAGCTGGTTAGGGTCCGCTTCTGCAGTCCACAGATCGCTGGCCATGCGCAATTGCAAATGAATGCTCTCGTTGACACTGCGCTGCAACAGTTCGTCCATGGCATTGACCAGATGGTTCATCTCCACCGGCTTTGAGTCCAGTGACTGGCGCCGCGAGAATGCCAGCAAGCGATGGGTAAGTGCTGCGGCGCGATTCGCCGAGGTCACACCCAGGTCGATCAGGCTGTTGAGGTCCTCTATATTGCCGCGCGCCAGGCGTCTTCTTATCAATTCCAGGCTGCCGATGATCCCGGTCAGCATGTTGTTGAAGTCATGCGCAATACCGCCGGTCAATTGGCCGACTGCTTCCATTTTCTGTGACTGACGAAGAATGTCTTCCTTGTGGCGCAACTGCGAGGTGCGCTCTTCGACCTGTTGCTCCAATGTTTCATTGAGACGCCGCAATTGCGACTCGGCTTGCTTGCGTTCGGTGATGTCAGAGGTCACGCCTGCCAGAGAACTGACCAGACCGTTCTTGCCGCAAATGGCGCGGGCGCGCACATCCACCCAACTGAGTGAGCCATCCGGCCAGACGTTGCGGTATTCGATGATCAGATCAACACCGGTGTCCAGGCTGCGCTGAAGCGCCGACTGCATTCTGGGCTGATCTTCGAAATACACAGCAGCGAGCCAGTCGTCGTAATTGAACGTGTCCTGTTCGTTGCGGCCATAGTGACTTTTAGTAATATCCGAACAAGTCAGTTTGAGGTATTCCGCTTCCAGCAACCAGGAGCCCAGCCTGCCGGCCTTGAGCGCATTCTGCAGACGGCCTTCACTTTCGTGCAGGTCCTCCATGCGCGCTCGTGCTTCATACTGACGTCTGCGCCCGCGCACGGCCGTGACGACCAGGCTGACCAGAGTCGCAGGATGGAAGGGGCGTTCGAGAAAGGTCACATTGCCCAGTAGATTACCCATCCGTGCAGACGGATTGTGATCCGGACCGCCATGATGAGTCATCAGGACGATCGGCAGATCCGACCACGCTGGCTGACGACTGATGAGGTCCAGCAGCGGTTTAATGTCACTGTTGCGCAACGCCTCATCGGCGATGATTGCCAGGCCAGCGCCCGAGCTCAACTCTTTGACCAGTTCGAACAAGTCATGGGCCACCGTTGCCAGGTAGCCGGCTTCATCGAGGATCCGCATAGCGATCTGACTGTCTCGACCTCTGGGCGCCAGAATGATTGCGCGCTCCGACAACAGTCCTGGAATACTCACAGGTCGTCATCCTCAAGCAGCGGTTTCTTGTCGCCAAAGTATGACGGCACCCCGCGCAGTACGCCTTGGAAGGCTTCAAGCGGCTTGCCGATCTTCAGACCGTTGGCACTGATGCGGTATTCACGAATAGTGGACTCGTGAGTGCCCGTGCGCTTCTTGATGATGGATATCGCGCGACGCACCTGACCCAAAGCTTCGAAATAACGCAACAGAATAACGCTGTCGGCAAGGTAGGTAATGTCGACCGGTGAGCGCATGTCACCGACCAGCCCGTGTTGTGCAACGGTCATGAAGGTCGATGCGCCCTGGCGATTGAGGTAGAGCAGAAGCTCATGCATGTGCAAAACCAGTGCGCTCTCTTCCGGCATTGCCGCCTGATAACCGTTGATGCTGTCGATGATCACGGTCTTTATCTGCTTACGGTCCACTGCGCGCCTTACGCGGTGCGCAAACTCGCCAGGAGAAAGCTCAGCCGCGTCGATCTGCTCGACCACCAGATTGCCGGTCTCCTGAAGCGCCCGCAGGTCAATCCCGAGCTTGAGCATGCGCTCGAACAGCAGGCCCATTTCTTCATCGAATATGAACAGCCCCACGCGCTCGCCACGTGCCACTGCCTGTGCCGCGAAAACCAGTGAAATAAGCGATTTACCGGTCCCGGCAGGGCCCAGAATCAGCGTGCTGGAGCCGCTTTCTATGCCGCCGCCCAGCAGGTCGTCCAGTTCTGTGATGCCGCTGCTGACCTGAGTGCGGGCGTAATTGGAGCGGTGCTCGGCCGCTACAAGACGTGGGAATACATGGATGCCGTTCTCGGCGATGGTGAAGTCGTGGAAACCGCCGCGGTATTTCTGGCCGCGGTATTTGACGATCTTCAACCGTCTGCGCTCGGCACCATAGGTGGGTGTCAGCGCTTCAAGACGGATAACCCCGTGGGCCACACTGTGTACGGTTTTATCCAGCGCTTCGGTGGTCAGGTCATCGAGCAGCAATACCGTCGCGTTATAACGCGTGAAGTAATGTTTGATGGCTAGAATCTGGCGTCTGTAGCGCAATGAACTTTGCGCCAGAAGACGAATTTCCGAGAGGCTGTCGATCACCACGCGAGAGGGTTTGACCCGCTCCACCACCTCGAATATCTGCCGCGTCGCTTCGCCCAGCTCCAGATCCGAGGAGTACAGCAGGCTTTGATGATGATCCGCATCAAGCAAGCTTTCAGGCGGCGTCAGCTCGAAAATATTGATCTGCTCGTCAAGCTCCCAGCCGTGTGAGGCAGCACCCGAGCGTAGCTCGCTTTCAGTCTCGGAAAGGGTGATGTACAGCGATATTTCACCCGCTGCTGCGCCTGCCTTCAGGAACTGCAGTGCCACAGTTGTCTTGCCGGTTCCGGGTTCTCCTTCAAGGAGAAAAACATGACTGCGTGAAAGACCACCCGCAAGGATGTCATCCAGACCTTCAATCCCGGTTGCCGCTTTTGACGTATTCAAGTATCGCCCTCTAATAACCCATATAGGTTTTGCTATCACTGATTACTGGACCTCCCGGCATTCTGACCGTTCACACTATTTAACGGTAGCGGGTACAGCGAATATATAAACGCGGCTGGCGGTCGGTCCGGTAAATGTCACTTAAGCCCGGTTACGATGATTGCGTCGCTGTTGTTATAGTCCAGCGCCTGAATACTCAACATGCCCTGAGGATCACGTCGTGACCGATTATCAAAGTTTCCGGGTCGAGCTGGCTGACAGCATTGCTCACGTACAGATCAACCGGCCTGAAAAGCTCAACGCAATGAACGAGGCGTTCTGGACTGAAATAATCGGCATATTCGACTGGATTGAGCGCAATGACGAAGTGCGGGCAGTAATACTCAGCGGAGCGGGTAAACATTTTTCGTCGGGTATCGATCTGGCATTGCTGGCTTCTGTTGCCAACCAGATGGGCAAGGATCCAGGCCGTAATGCCCGGCTGTTGAGGCGCAAGATCCGTGACATGCAGGCTTCGTTCACTGCAGTGGCAAATTGCCGAAAGCCGGTTCTGGCTGCTATTCAGGGCTATTGCCTGGGTGGTGCCATAGACCTGATTTCGGCCTGTGACATGCGTTACGCCGCCGCCGACGCCCAGTTTGCCATTCGCGAGATCGACATGGGCATGGCGGCGGATGTAGGAACCCTGCAACGTCTGCCGCGAATCATCGGCGATGGCGTGCTGCGTGAGCTGGCTTATACCGGGCGTACCGTGGGAGCTGAAGAGGCGCAGAGGATCGGGCTGGTCAATCGCACCTTCGATGACCTGGAAGGTCTGTTGCAGGGCGTCTTCGCGGTGGCCCGGGAGATAGCCGGCAAATCACCCATTGCCATCGAAGGCACCAAGCAAATGATCAGCTACATGCGCGATCACCGAGTGGAGGACGGCCTGGAACACGTTGCCATCTGGAACGCAGCCATGCTGCAATCACCTGACCTGAAGCTGGCGATGGTTGCGCAGATGAACAAGCACAAGCCGGTCTTCGATAATTGATTCATGATAGAGCTCGAATCTGAGCAAAGGAGTTTTTCCATGGCGCACCCGGAGCGTTGGACAACTGCAGTTCTGGATGTCGAGGCCGATGGTGGTTTGGCTGTGGTCCAGAGTGATCAGGGTTTTTTGCTGGATACCAATGGGGCAATGTTCCCCAGAGGCTGGCTGGCGGGGCTGGATTTGCCAGTGCAGAGCGAGCACGGCATCGGCTATTTTGAGGGTGAGTCTGTCTACCTGCTGGTGCTTGAGCGCTCGGTTGCGGTCGAGGGCTGTTCGTGGCAAGGCTTGCGTCAGTTCATGCTGGAAGGCGATTTTGCGGTCTTCCAGATGCTCGGCTACGCCGCGCAAGTCAGTACGTGGGCCAGAGAACATCGCTTTTGCGGAGCCTGCGGTCGTGCGACGGTGCAGATCCGTGGAGAGCGGGCGATGTTCTGCGAGCACGACAACCTGCGTCTGTACCCGCGTATTTCCCCGAGCATGATCGTGCTGGTCACGCGGGGCGATGAAATACTGCTGGCCCGCTCACCACGGTTTGTCACCGGCATGTACAGCGCGCTGGCAGGGTTTGTAGAGCCGGGCGAGTCTGCCGAAGACTGCGTGCACCGCGAAGTGATGGAAGAAGTGCAGGTGCGCATCAAGAACCTGAAATACATGGGCAGCCAGTGCTGGCCGTTTCCGCACTCGATGATGCTTGGCTTCCATGCCGAATATGATAGCGGCGACATAGTGCCCCAGGCGGAAGAAATCGAGGACGCACGCTGGTTTCATGTTGATGACTTGCCGCCGTTACCGGCCAACCGTTCTATCGCCCGCTATCTTATCGAGGCGTATCTGGCCGAGCGCTCAGGCGCCCCCGAACCAGTGCTGCCAGGCTAGGCGCACGGTCAGGCCCAATACCACGGTGATGAACACAGGGCGGATGAATTTGGCACCGCCCTTGATTGCAGTGCCTGCGCCGAAGTAGGCACCCAGCATTACCGCAAGGCCCATGCTCAGGCCGATGATGTAGTCCACCTGGCCGGAAAATATGAATACCGAAAGCGCCACGGCATTGCTGACGAAATTCATGCTGCGTGCCACGCCGCTGGCCTTGACCAGATCCACCGGGTAGAGCAGCAGTGTGCTGACCGTCCAGAAGGCGCCGGTACCGGGCCCGGCAACACCGTCATAGAAGCCCAGCCCCAGCCCTTGTGGCAGTTGCCATTTCTTTTTGATCGGAGCATTGCTATCCAGTGGTGCCTTGGGCGTGCCGCCAAACAGCAAGTACAGCCCGCAACCGAACACAATGACCGGCAACATCTGGTTCAGCCATTCGGCTGGCAGGTAATGAGCAATGATCGCGCCGGCTGCAGCACCCACCGCAGTGCCGACCACTGCGTGTATCCACTGTCTGGGGTGAAACAGTTTGCGGCGATAGAACGTGAAACTGGCGGTTGCCGAACCGAACGTCGAACTGAGCTTGTTGGTGCCCAGCACCAGATGCGGTGGCAGACCGGCTGTCATCAGGGCGGGTGTAGTAAGCAGTCCGCCACCACCGGCGATGGCGTCTATAAAGCCCGCGATGAACGCAACGACAGCAAGAATGGCGAGGGTGGTCAGGTCGACGCTGAGTTCAAAAGGCATGGTGGCAAGCGTGCTTATAGGGGAGGCGGGAGGGGGCAGAATGGCTGCCTGAATGTGGCCCATTCTACCCCCTTGCCAAGCGTTGCAGGAAGTCAGATATCGCTGAGCGCGACCCAGCGCTGCTCGGCGGCGGCGAGGCGAATGGCAGTCGCCAGACGCTCGATCTGCCAGGCTTCTTCGAAGTCCGGACCACGGCTGCCCTTGCCGCATACCGCAAGAATGAGTGCCTGTACCTCAAGTGCCTTGAGTTCGTTGTAACCCAGCTGATGGCCCGGTGCCGGGCAGAATGCCGCGTAACCGGGTTGCGCAGGGCCTGCCAGAAGACGTTGAAAACCATCGCGCCCAGCTGCGCCAGTGCGGTAAATGCGCAGTTCGTTAAGGCGTTCCTGATCGAATGCCAGTGTGCCCTTGGTGCCGCTGATTTCGAAACTCAGGTGGTTTTTGTAGCCGTGTTTCAGCCAACTGCTACTGAAGGTTCCGCGCGCACCATTGGCAAAACGCAGCAGTGCGTGGGTCTGGTCATCCACTGCGATGCTGCGCATTTCCTGGCTTCCGTTACTCGCAGGGCGTTGGCGGTGTACGGTGCTGGAGTCAGCGCAGACCGCTTCGACATCGCCCAGCAAATGGCGAGCCATCGCCAGCAAGTGGCTGCCCAGATCAGCCAGCGCGCCGCCCGCATGCGCCGCTTCGCAACGCCACGACCAAGGGGACGACGGGTTGCCCATGAAGTCCTCGCAGAACTCACCCTGAAAACTGACGATATCGCCCAGTTCGCCCGCGTCGATCATTTCCCTGGCAAGGCCGATCATAGGGTTGTGCTGGTAGTTGTAGCCAACCTGAGTAACAACCCCGGCGGCCTTGGCGCTACGGCGCATGTCGTCGGCTTGGGCGAGGCTCACCGCCAGCGGTTTTTCGCAATACACTGCCTTGCCTGCGGCGATGGCGGCCATGGCCATGGGGAAATGCAGGTGATTGGGCGTTGTGATCGCCACGATCTGCACCTGCGGATCACTGATCAGGTTCTGCCAGTCAGCGTGGCTGTGATCGAAGCCCCAGGCGCTAGCGCACTGCTCGGCCCTGACGCTGTCCGCATCCGCCAGGGCGGTCAGCCGAATGCGTGCCGGCAGATCAAGGGCGGCATTGGCATTGCCGAAGGCCAGGGCGTGGGCACGGCCCATGAAACCGGTGCCGATCAGCCCGATGCCCAGTTGCGCCAGCGACGTAGAAGGGTTTTCCCGCATGACATTCTCCAGAGAGGATTGTTGTTATGCGGAAAATATATTCCATAAATATAAAATATGGAAAATTAATTCATTTTTCAGCGTGGCAGTCAGTTCCAGACATCAGGATAAAAATCCGCCGTCGACATTAAGTGCAACGCCGGTGGTGTAGCTGGATGCTGCGCTCGCCAGATACAAGACCGCGCCAGCCATTTCGCTGGGCGCTGCGACGCGTTTCAGCGGAATCTGCGCCAGGGCCATGTTGAGAATCGCATCGTTCTTGACCAGCGCCGATGCAAATCGGGTATCTGTGAGGCCGGGCAGCAAAGCGTTGCAGCGAATTCCGAACTCGGCGCATTCCTTGGCGAACACCTTGGTCATGTTGACCACCGCCGCTTTGGTCATTGAATAGACACCTTGATAGGCACCCGGCGACACCGCATTGATGGATGCAACATTGATAATGCTGCCACCGCCGCCTTCGCGCATCAGCTTGCCGGCTTCCACCGACATGAAGAAATAGCCGCGAATGTTAACGTCGATGGTCTTTTGAAACGCGCTGAGGTCGGTGTCCAGCACATTGCAGAATTGCGGGTTGGTGGCTGCGTTGTTGACCAGTATATCCAGGCGCCCGAATTGCTCGCGAATCTGGGCGAAAACGCTGGTTATCTGCTCCATCTCGCCAATATGGCAGGCAATGGCTGTGGCCTTGCCGCCCTCGCTGATGATGGCGTCGGCAACCGCCTGACACCCGTCGAGCTTGCGGCTCGACACAACAACGTGCGCGCCCTGTTGAGCGAGCAGCCTGGCAATGGCTTCACCGATTCCCCGGCTCGCACCTGAAACAAAAGCAACCTTGCCATCAAGGTCGAAAAGCTGGGTTCTGGACATGTCGTTTCCTTGTCTTGGCGTTGGCGGTCAAAGGCTGGATTTGGTGATTACATTCAGGCTCATCTGCTCCAGTAGCCTGTTCATGTCAATGAACCGGGCAAAGCGTTTGTCCTGAGTCTGTCCATGGAAAAAACGGTAGTAAATCTGTTGCACGATACCGGCCAGACGAAACAGGCCGTAGGTGTAGTAGAAGTCGAAATTGTCGATACGGATGCCCGAACGTTCGGCGTAATAGTCGACGAACGCCTGGCGCGTCAGCATGCCGGGGGCATTGCTCGGCTGGCGACGTGTCAACTGAACCGGCAGCGGGTCGTCAGTCTGGACCCAGTAGGCGAGGGTATTGCCCAGGTCCATCAGCGGATCACCGAGCGTGGTCAGTTCCCAGTCCAGCACGCCGATGATGTTCATCGGGTTATCCGGATCGAGGATCACATTGTCGAAGCGGTAGTCGTTATGCACGATGCTGGAGGTGGGCGAGTCGGCGGGCATTTTGTCTGCCAGCCACGCCTGGACCTGCTCCCATGCCGGGGCGTCCGGGGTTCGCGCTTTTTCATAACGCTCCGACCAGCCCGAAATCTGCCGTTGCACGTAACCCTGGGGTTTGCCCAGATCACCCAGGCCGCACGCTTGGTAATCAACGCGGTGCAAGTCCACCAGTTTGTTGATGAAGCTCTTGCACAGGTCTTCAGTCTGTCGTGCATCCAGCGCCAATTCGGGCGGCAGGTCAGAGCGCAGGATGATCCCCTTGACGCGCTGCATCACGTAAAACTCCGAGCCGATCACCGACTCATCCGTGCAGTGCAGGTACGCTTGCGGGCAATAGGGGAAGGCATTCCTGAGCTGATTGAGAATGCGGTACTCACGACCCATGTCATGTGCCGATCGCGCCTTGTGTCCGAACGGCGGGCGCCGCAGCACCAACTCGCGCTCTGGGTACTGAATCAGGTAGGTCAGGTTCGATGCGCCTCCGGGGAACTGACTGATCGCCGGGGTGCCATGCAGATCCGTCAGATGCGCCTTCAGGTACGGATCTATCAGGGAGGAGTCCAGTTCTTCGCCGCTGCGAATCCCGGTGGACTGGTCAGTCAGTGCCATACGTATACCTTGTGTTTATTATGGTCAGCTCAAACTATTGACTAATCTAATGATCGTCTGAACCACGAGCAAGCTCGCGGCAGCGTTATAGACTAGCGTGTTGCCGGGCAATCAGCGGCTCTGATTGCTGCTTTGTACAGAGCGGCACAGACAAAAAAACCGAAGCCGGCGGGGCTTCGGTTTTTTTGGTGCAGCTTGCAAAGCGTCAGGTGTTTAAACCGGGAACAGTTCGCTGAGCTTCATGGCCAGCATCATGTCGCCTTCGGCGCGCAGCTTGCCGCCCATGAATGCCTGCATGCCATCGGTCTCGCCGCTGACAATGCCCTTGAGGGTTTCGCTGTCCATGACCAGGGTCACGTTGGCGTCCGGGTTTTCGCCTTCCTGCAATTCGCAGGTGCTGTCCTTGACGATCAGGGCGTAGTGCTTGTCTTCGTCGGTAATATGGAAACCGAAGACCAGGTCCAGACCGGCAGCAGCAGCCGGGTTGAACTTGTTCTTCATGGTTTGTACGGCGTCTGCTACTGAGGTCATGTCTTGATCCTTTTGTGGTGAGTACTTGCGTCCGCAAGGACGCGATTGGCCGGGCTCAGCGATAGGTAATGAGCGCCGGCGTCTTCAGCAGTTGCAAGTGTGTGTAACCGTTGAAGGAAGCCAGGGTAACGTCGTTGCCTTTGAATTTGAGCTGATGCAGCGAAGTGTTGACGATATGCCAGTGCAGCTCCAGTGCCTTTGCTGCAGGCATTCCGGTAACGAGGTGGAGCAGGGCAGTAATGGTGCCGCCGGAGGTGAACACGGCAATACGCTCATGCGGACCTGCGTCCTGAAGAACTCTGTCCAGGCCGGCCTTGACGCGGTCCACGAAACCTTGCCAGCTTTGCAGCCCCGGTGTGTCGTGCTCGCCACTCAGCCAGCGTTTGGTAATCAGGTTGAACAACCGATGAAACCCTGCGGGGTTGCCGGCGACGTCGCGCAGAATATCCAGTGCTTGCGGTTCATCGACAAGCATCGCCGGTATCAGCGCCCTGATCACGCCTTCAGCGTCGAATTCATCGAAGGCGCTGTCGAGCTGTACGGGAGGCGTTTCAATACCTGCTTCTGTGTACTGGCCCAGCACATGCTGTGCCGTGTCTTTCTGGCGCAGGAGCTCACCCGATACACACCGGTCAAAGGTCATGCCCGACTGCGCGAGGTGAGCCCCCAGCACTTGTGACTGACGAATGCCCATGGGCGACAGGACGTCGTAATTGTCTGCACCAAATGAGGCCTGGCCATGTCGTATCAGATAGATGCTGCCCACGTCCGTGTTGTCTCGGTACGTTGAAGGTGGGTCGAGGTTATGAGGGATGCCGGGCGACTGTCAATGAAAAAACATACGCTCGTTTGAAATCATCGTTTTAATGGTTTGTAACGGCTCGATAGCTGGTGCGTCGCACGGGGCGTCGGTATGCTGCATTCATTGGGGCCCTTGATTGGTAAGGGCCTGACGCAAATGAGGGATATTCGTGGATTTCGTTGTCGATTACGCAAGTTTTCTGGCCAAAACCGTGACGCTGGTGATCGCCATCGTGGTGGTGCTGGTTGCCATTGCGTCCATGCGTGGCAAGGGGCGTCGCAAAACGGCCGGGCAACTGCAGGTCACCCGGCTCAATGATTTCTATAAAGGCCTGCGTGAGCGGCTCGAGCAATCCTTGCTCGACAAAGAGCGCCTCAAGACGCTGCGCAAGGAGCAGGGCAAGGCCCTGAAAAAAGAAAAAAAGCAGGCCGAGCCAAAATCCCGTGTCTATGTGCTGGATTTCGACGGTGACATCAAGGCCTCGGCTACTGAAAGCATGCGTCATGAAATTACCGCTCTGCTGACGCTGGCCACCGACAAGGACGAAGTGGTCCTGCGTCTGGAAAGCGGTGGCGGCATGGTGCACAGCTATGGTCTGGCGTCCTCGCAACTGGCACGCATTCGGCAGGCCGGTATTCCACTGACCGTATGCATCGACAACGTTGCGGCCAGTGGCGGGTACATGATGGCCTGCATCGGCAACAAGATCATCAGCGCACCCTTCGCCATCCTCGGGTCCATCGGCGTCGTGGCGCAGTTGCCGAACGTCAATCGCTTGCTGAAGAAGCACGACATCGATTTTGAAGTGCTGACCGCAGGCGAATACAAACGCACCCTGACGGTGTTTGGCGAAAACACCGAGAAGGGTCGCGAGAAATTCCAGCAGGACCTGGACATCACCCACGACCTGTTCAAGAACTTCGTTTCCAGCTACCGCCCGCAGTTGTCCATCGACGAAGTGGCGACGGGTGAGGTATGGCTGGGCATGGCAGCGGTCGACAAACTGCTGGTCGACGAACTCAAGACCAGCGACGAATACCTGGCCGAGCGCGCCAAGGATGCAGACGTGTTCCACCTGCACTACGTGCAACGCAAGAGCCTGCAAGAGCGCATGGGCATGGCTGCAGCCACCTCGGCGGATCAACTGGCCACAAAGTGGTGGGGACGTTTGACTCAGCAGCGGTTCTGGTAGGCATTGTTTAAGGGGGTAACGACTTGCGCCAATGCTCCGGTGCGAGCGATAACCTCAACTATCGTGCGGCGCTCTGCGTCGCACATCAAGATCGGACGCAGAGCGTCCAGAGCCGCGTTTCCACGCTGGAGCGTGCGGAACGATAATCTCCAACTATCGTGCGACGCTCCGCGTCGTCACGCTGTCTCGTGACGCTCTGCGTCACAATTGGGCTGCCGCGCAACGTCATGCCTTGCCCGTAATCACGGCACATAAACCAAAGCGCTTTTTATCACGATGGCACTGGCGACGCAGAGTGCGACGTTAGTGACAGGGTGCCTGATCTCGCAGGACGACCATGTGACGCAGAGCGTCACGAAAGACATTACCACTCGGGGCGTGGGAACGATAATCTGAGCCGAACGCCAATCACCTGACACCACAGAACCACGAACTGCATGCCTACGCGGAGCGCAGGCACGATAGTCATCTCAAGTGAGCGAAGGGACGATGGAGCAGGTCGCCTGAATCAGCGGCGCCGGAACAGCGGTAGCGGCTCGTCGGTTGCAGCCTGATAGGTCACCGAAAAGTCCTTGAGGCCTTCCAGCGCCTCGTACGGGTCCTTGTCGGCACGCACTGCAAAGGCGTCGAAGCCACAGCGGCGCATGTAGAACAACTGATCGCGCAACACGTCGCCGATGGCACGCAATTCGCCCTTGTAGCCAAAGCGATCACGCAACAGGCGGGCGTTCGAGAAGCTACGACCGTCAGTGAAAGCCGGAAAGTTCAGGGCGATGACCTGAAACTGGTCCACATCTGCGCCAATCTCTTCGGCTTCTTCATCACTGTCCAGCCATACGCCCAAACCGCCATCGCGTGCCTTCAATGCATGCGCGTGTTCGCGCCACAGTGCCAATGGCACGAGCAGGTCGTCGCAGTTCGACAGGCTGTCAAAGGTGGTTTCCTTCGGCAGCAAGTGCCAGGTTTCATCAATGACTTCGTTGTTCTTAATGATTCGCTGCATAGACGCGCTCCTTGAAAGGGTCAATGCCAATACGTTGGTAGGTGTCGATAAAGCGCTCGTCTTCGGTACGTTTTTCAACGTAGACGTCGATCAGCTTCTCGATCACGTCCGGCATCGCCTCCTGGGCAAAGGAAGGGCCGAGGATCTTGCCGAGGCTCGCATCACGGCTGGCACTGCCGCCGAGTGAGACCTGATAAAACTCTTCACCTTTCTTGTCCACGCCCAGCACGCCGATATGGCCGACGTGGTGGTGGCCGCAAGCATTCATGCAGCCGGAAATATTCAGGTCCAGCTCGCCGATATCGAACAGGTAGTCCAGATCGTCGAAGCGGCGCTGGATGGATTCTGCAATCGGAATCGACTTGGCGTTGGCCAGCGAGCAGAAATCACCGCCAGGGCAGCAGATGATGTCGGTCAGAAGACCAATGTTCGGTGTGGCAAAACCATTGTCGCGCAGCTCGTTCCACAGGGTGAACAGCTCGGCCTGCTCGACGTCGGCCAGGATGATGTTCTGCTCGTGGGAAGTGCGCAGTTGACCAAAGCTGTAGCGATCAGCCAGATCGGCGATGGCGTCCAGCTGCTTGTCGGTCACGTCGCCCGGCGCAACGCCGGTGGGCTTGAGCGACAGGGTCACAGCAATGTAGCCAGGCTTTTTGTGGGCCAGCACATTGCGTTGACGCCAGCGAGCGAAACCTGGGTGTTGAGCGTCCAGTGCTGCCAGTTCGGCGTGCTGGTCGCTGAGAGCCTTGTATTGCGGGTCGACGAAGTGCCGGGAAACGCGCTGCACTTCGGCTTCGGTCAGGGTGGTCTGGCCACCACGCAAGTGCGCCATTTCGGCGTCGACCTTGGCGGCGAACACCTCAGGCGTCAGTGCCTTGACCAGAATCTTGATCCGCGCCTTGTACTTGTTATCGCGACGGCCATAACGGTTGTAGACCCGCAGGATGGCGTCGAGGTAACTCAGCAGGTCCTGCCACGGCAGGAACTCGTTGATGAAGGCACCTACAACCGGCGTACGGCCAAGGCCGCCACCCACCAGGACACGAAAGCCCAGCTCGCCGGCTTCGTTGCGCAACGGTTCAAGACCGATGTCATGTACTTCGATGGCGGCGCGATCACTGGTCGAACCGTTGATTGCGATCTTGAACTTGCGCGGCAGGTAGGCGAACTCCGGGTGGAACGTGGTCCACTGACGGACGATTTCGCACCATGGGCGTGGGTCCACCAGCTCGTCTGCAGCAACACCGGCAAACTGGTCGGTGGTCACGTTGCGCAGGCAGTTGCCGCTGGTCTGGATCGCGTGCATCTGCACGGTCGCCAGTTCAGCGAGAATATCCGGTACATCTTCAAGCGCAGGCCAGTTGAACTGTACGTTCTGGCGAGTACTGATGTGCGCGTAGCCCTTGTCGTAGTCACGGGCAATTTTGGCCATCATGCGCGCCTGACGCGAGGTCAGCTGGCCGTATGGAACCGCCACACGCAACATCGGCGCAAAGCGCTGCACATAAAGACCGTTTTGCAGGCGCAACGGTCGAAACTCTTCTTCGCTCAGTTCCCCGGCAAGGTAGCGTCGGGTCTGATCCCGGAACTGCTTTACGCGGTCCTCGATGATCTTCTGATCGTAATCGTCGTATACGTACATATAGGTCCTGTTCTCAGGCTTCGTCATGAAGCAGGGCAGTTGCGTCAGTCCGGGCACACGCCCGTCACTTGCGGTAGCCTGCTTCATCTGGTCAATTCTGCGCGCACGGCCGCGCACTCCGTCGGGAGCGAAGGCGACGATAGCAGTTTGCAGATATCGATAAAAGTGATGTTTATATATATGCAAATCACTAAAAGCGATAAGCAAAAAGGCGTTCGGTCATATCCCTGCTTGCCGTGTGGGCAAGACTCGACTTAACTGTGAATTGACCGATGCCGAATGAGTGTCGTAACCCTTCCTTTCATATGCAATCACCCATAAGACCGACAAGAGGCGATGCGATGAGCAAGCACCCGAAAGTAACCAAGCCGGGCAGATCCGTGGACACCTGGGCCATTCTATTCATTGTCGTACTGGCCGTGGGCGCCGCGATGTTCTGGGCCAGCAGCCAGTGACAGGCTGAACAAAGAATTTGCCGGAGTCTCCAGAACCTTGCTGTAGCAGCCGATAACTCGCGTGTAGCGATAAATTCCTGCTACCTCAAGGTTCGTTGATATGAAGGCGCTATTTGTTGGCTGGCTAATGCTATTCGGCTTTTGGTGGGCCGGATCCGCATGTGCCGCCTCGGTGGTATTTCTGAGTCCCGGTACAGAAACCGATGGCTATTGGCAGAGCCATGCCCGGGTGATGCAGACGGCCGCCGATACCACCGGTATGTCACTCAAAATTCTCTATACCGATCGCGACACCCGCAAGTTGCTGGCCATGGCGCGCGATACGCTGCAAGGGTATGTGCGTCCGGACTACCTGATGTTTTCCAATGAGTTGAATGTCGCCCCTGAAATCCTGCGTATGTCTACAGGCAGCGGGGTCAAGCTGTTCGCCGTCAACAATACACTGACGGCGGATCAGATTCGTATTCTGGGTGATCTGCCGTCGCGCTATCCGGATTTCATTGGCAGCCTGGTCGGCAACGACGAGCAGGGTGGTTATCTGACGGCGAAAAGGCTTATCAGCCTTGCTCACCCGGTCATGGACGGGCAGGAGGTTGAAATGCTCGCGTTCTCGGGCACCAACACCACGCCTGTGTCCCTGTTGCGTGAAAAAGGCATGCTGCGCGCCTTGTCAGAGCACCCGGAGGTGCATTTGCGGCAAATTGCGCTGGGAGGATGGCGTCGGGATCGCGCACTCGAGCAGGCGCGCGTGTTGTTCAAACGCTACCCGCAGACACGCCTGGTATGGGCTGCCAATGAGCAAATGGCGTTCGGTGCGATGGATGCATTGCGGGAAAAAGGCGGTAAACCGGGTGAAGATGTGTTGTTCAGTGCCATTAATGGCACCTCGCTTTCATTGCAGGCCCAGCTCAATGGCAACCTGAGCGTGGTTGCTACCGGGCATTTCACCCTGGGCGGATGGGCAATCATCCTGTTGCACCGCTATGACACTGCCCAGCGGCAAGCCCGGCAACAGGTCGGCGCGCGCACTATCGATGTACTGCACCTGGTCGAGCCGAAGGACACGCAGCGCTTTCTAAACGCAACCCGCGAGGAGCGCTACCGGCTTGATATTCAGGCATTCAACGTGGGGGCTTTTGGCGCGGACTCACCGTTTTCCCTGAAAAACATGTTGCCGCCTGATCGCCCAGGCGGCAAGTAGCCGGGTCAGTGCTTACTCGTCATAACCCAGGTTCGGTGCCAGCCAGCGCTCGGTGACGCTCAGGTCCTGGCCTTTGCGGGCGGTGTAGCTTTCGACCTGATCCTTATCCACCTTGCCTACCGCAAAGTACTGCGCCTGAGGATGGGCAAAATACCAGCCGCTGACGGCCGCAGCCGGGAACATTGCGTAGTGCTCGGTCAGGAACACGCCGCTTTTGCCGGGCGTATGTTCGGGTGTGCCTTCCGGCAGTGGATCGAGCAGGGCGAACAGGGTGCCTTTTTCGGTGTGATCCGGGCAGGCCGGGTAGCCGGGAGCCGGACGAATGCCCATGTATTGCTCCTTGATCAACGCCTCGTTGTCCAGCGCCTCGTCTTTCGCGTAACCCCAGTATTCCTTGCGCACCTGCTGGTGCAGCCATTCGGCACAGGCCTCGGCCAGACGGTCGGCGAGCGCCTTGACCATGATCGAGTTGTAGTCGTCGCCCTTGTCCTGATACGCCTTGGCAACTTCTTCGGCACCAATGCCGGCTGTGGTGATGAAGCCACCGATGTAGTCGGTCAGGCCACTGTCTTTCGGCGCGACGAAGTCGGCCAGCGAGAAATTCGGCTTGCCGTCAGGCTTTATGGTCTGTTGGCGCAGGTGATGCAGCTTCGCCAGCGGCTTGCCGTCGTCGCCATAGACTTCCAGATCATCATCGTTGACCTGATTGGCTGGCCAGAAGCCGAATACTGCACGAGCGCTGATCAGTTTCTCGTCGATCAGCTTGCGCAGCATCTGGGTGGCGTCCGCATACAGCGCGGTGGCCGCTTCACCGACCACTTCGTCGGTCAGGATGCGCGGGTATTTACCGGCCAGATCCCAGGAGATGAAGAACGGTGTCCAGTCGATGTATTCGGCCAGCACGTTAAGGTCGATATCCTGCAGAACCCGGGTGCCGGTGAAGGTCGGTTGGGCAGGGGTGTAGTTTTCCCAGTCGAACTGCGGCTTCTTCGCCACCGCCGCGCCATAGCTCAAACGCTCGGTGCGCGCACTGCGTGCCGAGGTACGCTCACGTACTTCGACGTATTCCAGGCGGGTCTTTTCGATGAAGGCCGGTTTCAGTTCTTTCGACAGTAACTGGGTCGCCACGCCCACTGCACGTGAAGCGTCGGTGACGTAGATGACTGCATCATTGCTGTATTTAGGCTCGATCTTGACCGCAGTGTGGGCTTTGGAGGTGGTCGCGCCACCGATCATCAAGGGCAGATGGAAGTCCTGGCGCTGCATTTCCCGGGCAACATGGACCATTTCGTCCAGCGATGGGGTGATCAGGCCTGACAGACCAATGATGTCGCACTTTTCGTCGCGCGCCACCTGAAGGATTTTCTCGGCAGGCACCATCACCCCGAGATCGACGATGTCGTAACCGTTACAGCCCAGCACCACGCCGACGATGTTCTTGCCAATGTCATGGACGTCGCCCTTGACCGTGGCCATGAGGATCTTGCCCTTGGCTTCGGGCTTGTCGCCTTTTTCCAGCTCGATGAACGGGATCAGGTGCGCAACTGCCTGTTTCATGACCCGTGCGGACTTCACCACCTGAGGCAGGAACATCTTGCCTGCGCCAAACAGGTCACCGACCACGTTCATGCCCGCCATCAATGGGCCTTCAATCACTTCGATGGGGCGGGTGAATGCCAGACGCGACTCTTCGGTGTCCTGCACGATATGAGTGGTGATGCCCTTGACCAGCGCATGCTCCAGCCGTTGATTGACCGGCCAGCTGCGCCACTCCTCGGTTTCCGCTTCCTTGACGCTGCCATCACCCTTGAACTTGTCGGCAATTGCCAGCAGTGCGTCGGTGCCTTCGGCGTTACGGTTGAGCACCACGTCTTCGACGCAGTCACGCAGTTCAGCAGGGATCTGGTCGTAGATTTCCAGCTGGCCGGCGTTGACGATGCCCATGCTCAGGCCGTTGCGGATCGCATGCAGCAGGAACACCGAGTGAATCGCCTCGCGCACCGGGTTGTTGCCGCGGAACGAGAACGACACGTTGGACACGCCACCCGAGGTCAACGCATACGGCAGCTCGTCACGGATGTAGGCGCAGGCGTTGATGAAGTCCACGGCATAGTTGTTGTGCTCTTCAATACCGGTAGCGATGGCGAAGATGTTCGGGTCGAAGATAATGTCTTCCGGCGGGAAGCCCACTTCGTTGACCAGAATGTCGTAGGAGCGCTTGCAGATTTCCTTCTTGCGCGCCTCGGTGTCGGCCTGCCCCTGTTCATCGAAGGCCATGACCACCACGGCTGCACCATAGCGCTTGCACAGGCGGGCGTGATGAATGAACTGCTCGACGCCTTCCTTCATGCTGATGGAGTTGACGATGCCCTTGCCCTGGATGCATTTGAGGCCGGCCTCGATCACTTCCCACTTGGACGAGTCGATCATGATCGGTACGCGGGAAATGTCCGGCTCGCCTGCGATCAGGTTGAGGAAGGTCACCATGGCCTTCTTCGAGTCGAGCATCCCTTCGTCCATGTTGATATCGATCACCTGGGCACCGGCCTCGACCTGCTGCAGGGCGACCTCCAGCGCTTCGGTGTAATTGTCTTCACGGATCAGGCGGGCGAAGCGGGCAGAGCCGGTGATGTTGGTACGCTCGCCGACGTTGACGAACAGCGACTGGCGATCGATGGTGAAAGGCTCAAGGCCCGACAGACGGCAGGCCTTTGGAATGTCCGGAATTTCGCGTGGCGCATAGCCCGAGACTGCCTCGGCAATCGCCATGATGTGCGCCGGGGTGGTGCCGCAGCAGCCGCCGACAATGTTCAGGAAACCGCTCTGGGCGAACTCTTCGATGATCTTCGCCGTCTGGCTCGGCAGTTCGTCGTATTCGCCAAAGGCGTTGGGCAGACCGGCGTTGGGGTGCGCAGATACATGGGTGTTGGCCTTGTTGGCCAGCTCTTGCAGGTAAGGGCGCAGCTCGCTGGCACCCAGCGCGCAGTTCAGACCGACCGAGATCGGTTTGGCGTGGCTGATCGAGTTCCAGAAGGCTTCTGTGGTCTGTCCCGACAGGGTACGTCCCGAAGCGTCGGTGATGGTCCCGGAAATCATGATCGGCAGTTCAAAACCCACTTCTTCGAACACGCCCTGCACGGCAAAGATCGCCGCTTTGGCGTTAAGTGTGTCGAAAATGGTTTCGATCAGGATCAGGTCGGCACCGCCCTCGATCAGCCCCTTGGTGGCTTCGCTGTAGTTCTCGACCAACTCGTCGAACGTGACGTTGCGATAGCCAGGGTTGTTGACGTCCGGCGACAGCGAGCAGGTGCGGCTGGTAGGGCCCAGCACGCCCGCCACGAAGCGCGGCTTGTCCGGCGTTTCAAGGGTTTTGGCGTCCGCGACCTTGCGTGCCAGGCGCGCGCCTTCCACGTTCAGTTCGTAGACGATCGACTCCATGCCATAGTCGGCCTGGGAGACCTGAGTGGCGTTGAAGGTATTGGTTTCGAGAATGTCGGCACCGGCATCCAGATAAGCCTTCTCAATGGCGCCGATAACGTCAGGCCGGGTCAGGATCAACAGGTCGTTGTTGCCCTTGACATCGCTTGGCCAATCGGCGAAACGCTTGCCCCGATAGTCCTGCTCTTCAAGCCTGTAGCTCTGAATCATGGTGCCCATGCCGCCATCGAGGATCAGAATCCTCTGTTTCAGAGCAGTGAGAAAGGCTTGATGGCGGGCGCTGCGGTCAGACATGGGGGCTACCTTGAGAAGGTCGATACTTTAAAGGACGGGATGATAGCAAACCGGAACGGTTTTGGTGGTGCTGCGGCTTTTGCATGAAAATCATTCATGTTGGAGGCAATGACGGCCTAGTAGAATTGTGCCATTTTTAATGACAGAGCCTACGGGATATGCCGCACCGTTTGTTGGCAAGCATCGCCTTGCTTTTTATCTGCTGTGCTGCACAGGCCCAGACACCCTCAGCCACATCCGCAAGCCCGGCTATTTCCTACGTAAAGGATATTCAGCCGATCCTTACCGAGAAATGCGTTGCCTGCCATGCCTGCAACGACGCTCCCTGCCAGTTGAACCTGGGCAGCGGGGAAGGCGTGAGCCGTGGTGCCAGCAAGATCCCGGTTTACCAGGGCGAGCGCAGTGAGGCGGTAGCGCCGACCCGACTGTTTTATGATGCGCATGATACCGAGGCGTGGCGCGGCAAGGGTTTTTACTCTGTGCTGGAGGCCCAGGGCAGTCAGGCAGCCCTGATGGCGCGCATGCTCGATCTGGGGCGCAGCGTGCCTTTGCCAGCCAACAGCAAAATTCCGGACGAGATCGCACTGGGCATCAATCGGGAAAATGTCTGCCCGCTGCCCGGCGAATTCAACGCCTATGCCGCAGCTCATGCGCAACAAGGCATGCCACTGGCGGTGGCTGGCCTTACCGATGCCGAATACCAGACGCTGCAGCGCTGGCTGGCTGCCGGTGCCCCGGTCGAGCAGCAGGGCATTACTCCGAGCGTCGCGGAAACGGCGCAAATCAATGCCTGGGAGGCGCAGCTCAACCAGCCTGGCGCAAATCAGGCGCTGGTCGGTCGCTGGCTGTTTGAGCACCTGTTTCTGGCACACATCTATTTCGAGGGCGGCGAAGCGGGGCACTTCTTTCAGTGGGTGCGCTCGCGAACCCCAAGCGGCAAGCCTGTGGACCTGATCGCTACTCGTCGCCCCGACGATGATCCGGGCAGTGACTTTTATTATCGATTGATCCCTGTGCAGGGCGTGATCGTTCACAAGACCCACATTACCTATGCCATGAGCCCGCAGAAACTGACGCGGGTCAGGCAGTTGTTCTATGGTAACGACTGGAAGGTCAACGCACTGCCTGGCTATGGCCCTGGCCATCGGGCCAATCCGTTTCTGACCTTTGAAGCCATCCCGGCAGCGTCGCGCTATCAGTTCATGCTCGACAATGCCGAGTATTTCGTCCGCACCTTCATTCGCGGACCGGTCTGTCGTGGGCAAATCGCGACCGATGTGATTCGCGATCAGTTCTGGGTGCTGTTTCAGGACCCGGCGCACGACCACTACATCACCGATGCGGCTTATCGCGGGCAGGCCACGCCTTTACTGGCCATGCCGGGGCAGAACGATGACGTCGGCAGCGTGCTCAGCCTGTGGCTGTCGTACCGGGACCGGCGTAATCAATATGAAGACCTGCGCCGCGACAGTTACGCGAAAATGCCAGCGCCGGGCTGGAGCACGCTGTGGGCAGGCAACGACAATGCCTTGCTGACCGTTTTCCGTCATTTCGACAGCGCTTCGGTCAATAAAGGCCTGATTGGCGACGTGCCGCACTCCATGTGGTTGTTCGACTTCCCGCTGCTGGAGCGCACCTATTACCAGTTGGCGGTGAACTTCGATGTCTATGGCAACGTTTCACATCAGGCACAGACCCGGCTGTATTTCGATTTGATCCGCAACGGTGCCGAGATCAACTTCCTGCGCCTGATGCCAGCCGATCGCCGGGAAGACATACTCAGCGATCTTTATCAGGATGGCGGCAAGATCAAGATGTGGCTGGATTACCAGAAGATCGATGACGATACGCCAACCGGTATCAAACTCGATGAAAAGGCCCCGCAGCGTGACTTTGCGTTCAAGCTGATCGAGCGTTCCGGCAGCCTGAATGCCGCGCCTGATCCAATCAACCGCTGTAGCGGGGCGTATTGTTCTCGGCCGAACCTCGACAGCAGTTTTGCCCAGGCGGAGCAGGCACTGAGCCGTTTGACCTCACGCCCGGCGGCAGGCCTGAAAGTCATCGATCAATTGCCGGAAGCAAGCATGCTGCGCATCGAGGGCAGCGACGGCAAACGCATGATCTACAGCATGCTGCGCAACCGTGCACACAGTAACGTCGCGTTTCTGCTGGGCGAGTCTTATCGCTATATACCGGGGCTGGACACACTGACCGTCTACCCGGGCGTGCTCAGCAGTTATCCGAATTTCATCTTCAATATTCCGGTCGCACAGGTGCCGGCCTTTGTCGATGCCATGCAGCAGAGCAAGGATCAGGCGAGTTTCGAACAAATCGTCCAGCGTTGGGGCATCCGTCGTACTCATCCACTGTTCTGGAGTTACTTCCACGATCTGAATCGCTACGTTCAGGAAACTGAACCACGCGAAGCGGGTGTGCTGGACATGAATCGCTACGAGAACCTCTGAAAAACCAGGGCTTCACGCCGCAGGCCCTTGTGCAACATGGCCTGCGGCCATCTTTACTTCCTGAACGAAATGTATCTCGCGCGATCTTTTTTCCAAAAAGGTGGTCCGAAATGGTGCGCGTCATAGGCCGTTTTATCAAACGACCCATGATTGAAAGTCAGGCAGTAGAGGTTTTTTGTGATGTTGATTTCAGTTCAGGCGCTACGGGCGTTCGCAGCGTGGGTCGTGGTGTGTCATCACTTCATGCAGATTTTTTTCGATTTCAAGGCCAGCGGCCCGGTGGGACAATTCTTTGTGTCGAAGGGCGCGGTCGGCGTTGATATCTTCTTTGTCATCAGTGGTCTGGTTATCTTTTTGTCGACGCAGAACAGCGATATGCCTGCACGGCGCTTCATCCTGCATCGTCTGATTCGAATTGTTCCGGCCTATTGGCTGTATACCGCCGCCATGGCGTTGTTGTTGCTGATTGCAGCACCAATGCTCCCGCACCAGGTCATCGGCTGGCAGAACTTCCTCTTGTCACTGGTATTCATTCCTTCCGAAAACCCCGGTGGTTATGGCCTTTACCCGACGCTTAACGTCGGCTGGACGCTCAACTATGAGATGTTTTTCTACCTGCTGTTCTCGGTGGTATTCCTCTTTCAACAGCGTCACCGGCCGCTGATCATTGCCGCAGCGCTGTTTGCGGTCAGTGAGGTTCTGGCCCGCACCGGGCTGATCAGCCGCTTCTATGGCAACGACATTATTTACGAATTCCTGCTGGGTATCGGCATCGGCATCCTCTATCGCCGTGGCTGGATCAAACAGGCGCTATGGCTGCCGCTGGCGGGTATTGCGGTAGGGCTGTATGCGATCAATCACCTGACCAATGAGCAGCGTCTGCTCAACTGGGGCCTGCCGAGTGCCTTGATCGTGCTGTCGTGCATCTCGCTGGAACCGTATTTCCAGGGCAACAGGTTGCTCAAGGTACTGGGCGATTGCTCGTACTCGGTCTACCTGCTGCATGTCTTGGTGCTGTACGGCGGGTTGCTGATGGCGCAGCGCTTTGGCCTCAGTCCTTATGTGGTGTTCGCGTTCTGCGTGCCGATTATCGCCATCGGTGCCTGGGTCAGTTATGAATGGATCGAGAAGGGCCTTTACCGAAGGATGAAGAGCTGGCTGGACGGACGCCGAGCGGTGAGCCGGGCGCAGGCATTAACCTGACAAAAATACTAGGACTTTGTGTGACGGTGCCGATTGGCGTAAACTGCTGGCACGTCTGCGAGGAATTTTCATGACCGCTATCACTATTACCGATGCCGCCCACGATTATCTGGCCGATCTGCTGGAAAAGCAGAACACCCCGGGCATTGGCATCCGCGTATTTATTACTCAGCCCGGCACTCAGTACGCCGAAACCTGCATTGCCTACTGCAAGCCGGGTGAAGAAAAGCCGGAAGACAAGGCTATCGGCCTGAAGAGCTTCACCGCCTGGATCGATGGTTTCAGCGAAGCCTTTCTGGATGATGCCGTAGTTGATTACGCCACTGATCGCATGGGCGGCCAGTTGACCATCAAGGCACCAAACGCCAAGGTGCCAATGGTCAATGCCGACAGCCCGATCAACGAGCGCATCAATTATTATCTGCAAACCGAGATCAATCCGGGCCTTGCCAGTCACGGCGGTCAGGTCACGCTGATCGATGTGGTTGAAGAAGAGGCGAAAAATATTGCTGTTCTGCAATTCGGTGGCGGTTGCCAGGGTTGCGGTCAGGCTGATGTCACGTTGAAGGAAGGTATCGAGCGTACGTTGCTTGAGCGCATTCCCGAGCTGTCGGGCGTTCGCGATGTGACCGACCATACGCAGAAAGAAAACGCTTACTACTAAGCCGTTCTCTGCTGTGCAAAACGCCCTGACTGTTCAGGGCGTTTTCATGTGCGGCCGTCGCTGGTGATTAGTTCAGTTCCACCAGTACTGCGCCTTCGTTGACCATCTCTCCCTCATGGCAGTAAAGCGCTGTAACGACTCCGGTACTGGCTGCGCGGATGCTGTGTTCCATCTTCATGGCCTCCAGCACCACCAGTTGCGCCCCGCACTCGACCGCCTGACCCACTTCAACCAGCACGCGCACTATGTTGCCATTCATGGGGGCGGTCAGGCCGCCATGCTGGCTATCGCTGAGGTCGGCCTGGGCGATGGGGTCCAGTCGCGTGATGGTGTGCAGGTCGCCTTGCCATTTGAGGTAAAGCGTATCGCCACGGCGTATCGCCAGATGCGAGCGGCGCACGCCGTTGTGTTCGACAGTCAGATGCTCGTTGCTGAGTTTAAATGGTGAGTCGCTGCTGTTGCGCAGGTAGACGGTTCGGGTTTGACCATTGCAGCTCAGCCGCAGATCCGTCTCCGCAGGCAGGCCTGCACGAAAGCCTGTCGTGACCGCCCAGGGCGAGTGCAGGTCGTCTTGATCGACACGTGCCGGTTCGCTCTGGCTGAAGGCCTCGGCGGCGGCCTGCCAGAGTTCCTCACACAGTTCACCCGTTTGCGGCAGCAATTTATACTGATAGAGGGGGATGAAGCCAGTGTCCAGTTCCGCGACGGCAAACGCTGGATGGGCGATGATTCTGCGCAAAAATGCGAGGTTGGTTCTGACACCGCCCACTGCAAACTCATCCAGCATAGCGAGCAGGCGCAAACGGGCCTGCTCACGGTTTTCGCCCCAGGCAATCAGTTTGCCGAGCATGGGGTCATAGAAGGGTGAAATGCTGTCACCCTCGCTAACGCCACTGTCCACACGCTTGCCGGGGCCGGACGCGGATTCTCTGTAGAGTTCCAGCGTGCCGGTCGCAGGCAGAAAATCGTTGGCCGGGTCTTCGGCGTATAACCGGACCTCAATGGCGTGACCGATCAGTGGCACTTGTTCCTGAGTAATAGGCAGCGGTTCGCCTCTGGCCACCCGAATCTGCCATTCCACCAGATCCAGGCCCGTGATGTACTCGGTCACCGGGTGCTCGACTTGCAGGCGGGTATTCATCTCCATGAAGAAAAACTCGCCGCGCGCGTCCAGCAGGAATTCCACTGTGCCTGCGCCCACGTAGCCGATGGCCTGTGCGGCCTTGACCGCCGCTTCACCCATGGCCTTGCGCAGTTCGGGTGTCAGGCCGGGCGCAGGTGCTTCTTCGACGACCTTCTGGTGTCGGCGCTGAATGGAGCAGTCGCGCTCATTGAGGTAGAGACAGTGACCATGGCGGTCGGCAAACACCTGAATCTCGACGTGGCGTGGGGTGAGGACATATTTCTCCACCAGCATTCGCGCGTCGCCGAACGAAGAAAGCGCCTCGCGTTGCGCAGAGGCCAGCGCTTCGGCCAGTTCGCCGCTGTGCTCCACCACCTTCATGCCTTTGCCGCCACCGCCTGCCGTGGCTTTCAACAGCACGGGATAACCGATGCGTTCAGCGGCGCTGCGGAACGTCTCGATGTCCTGTGCGTCGCCGTGATAGCCAGGCACCAACGGCACGCCAGCCTGCTCCATCAGCGACTTGGCGGCAGATTTGCTGCCCATGGCGTCGATGGCCGAGGCGGGTGGGCCGAGGAGAATCAGCCCGGCCTCTTCAATGGCACGGGCAAAGTCGGCATTTTCGGACAAAAAACCATAACCGGGGTGAATCGCTTGCGCGCCGCTTGCCCTGGCCGCATCGATAAGCTTGTCGATCGCCAGGTAGCTTTCTGCTGCCTTGCTGCCTCCAAGGTCCACACGGATATCAGCCTCACGGCTATGCCGTGCGTCACGGTCAATGGCACTGTGCACGGCGACTGTGGTGAGCCCCATGGTTTTCGCGGTACGCATGATACGACAGGCAATTTCACCACGGTTGGCGATCAACAGCGTGGTCAGCTCGGGGGTGCTCATGATTGCGAGTCCTTCTGTGATTCTTGCCGGGCTGCAAGCGCTGCTGGCGTTTGATCGCCGTGTGGCTGCCAGCCGGGTGTACGTTTTTGCAGGAAGGCGCGCAGGCCTTCCTGGCCTTCGGCGCTGGTGCGGATGCGCGCGATGGCGCTTTCACAGTAGCGACGCAATGCGGGTGTGAGTTCGCCGCTACCGACTTCGCGCAGCAACTCCTTGCTGACTCGCATGGCCTGCGGGCTGTTGAGCAGCAGGTTGTCGATCCACTCCTGCGTGCGGGCTTGCAGGTCGGCAGCCGGGTAGCACTCGGCTATCAGCCCCATCTGCTGCGCTCGCTGGCCATCGAAACGCTCGGCGGTCAGGGCGTAGCGCCGCGCGGCGCGTTCGCCGATGGCCTGTACCACAAACGGACTGATAACCGCTGGAGCCAGACCTATGCGTACTTCTGACAGGCAGAACTGCGCATCTGCCGTCGCAATGGCCATGTCGCAGCAACTGATCAGGCCCAGCGCGCCACCGAACGCTGCACCTTGCACCACCGCAAGCGTCGGGATTTTCAATTTGGCGAGGCTGTACATCAGCTCTGCCAGTTCACGGGCATCATCCAGATTGGTGTTGTAGTCCAGCTCTGCGGCCTGCTGCATCCAGGCCAGATCGGCACCGGCGCTGAAATGCCTGCCACGCCCGCGCACCAGCAGAAAGCGCAGGCCGGCATCACTTTGCACCTGGTCCAGCGCGAGGATCAACTCGCGAATCATCTGCGCATTGAAGGCATTGTTCTTGTCCGGTCTATTTAGCCACAGCGTGGCGAAACCACGTGGGTCGGTGATCAACTCTATGGTCGCGAACGAGGTCGAAGTCATGGTCATTTCCCGCCTCACATCCGGAACAGGCCGAAGGTGGTAGGTTCGATGGGCGCATTGAGCGAGGCGGACAGGGCCAGCGCAAGAATGTCGCGGGTTTGTGCCGGGTCGATGACTCCGTCGTCCCACAGTCGGGCGCTGGAGTAATAAGGATGCCCTTGATGCTCGTACTGATCGAGAATCGGCTGCTTCAGTTCGGCCTGCTGCTCGGCGCTGAAGGCCTGGCCGGCACGTTCCGCCTGCTCGCACTTGACCTGCACCAGCACGCCCGCTGCCTGCTCGCCGCCCATCACGCCGATTCTCGCGTTGGGCCACATCCATAGAAAGCGCGGGTCGTAGGCGCGGCCACACATGCCGTAATTTCCTGCGCCGAAACTGCCGCCGATAATGACCGTGAACTTCGGCACCTTCGCGCAAGCCACGGCGGTCACCAGCTTGGCCCCATGCTTGGCGATACCCCCGGCTTCATACTTCTGACCGACCATGAAGCCGGTGATGTTTTGCAGAAACAGCAGGGGAATTCCTCTCTGGCAGGCCAGTTCGATAAAGTGCGCGCCTTTCTGAGCGGCTTCTGCGAACAGGATGCCATTGTTGGCCAGAATCGCGATCGGGTAGCCATGCAGGCGAGCGAAACCGCAGACCAGCGTGGTGCCAAACAACGCCTTGAATTCATCCAGTACCGAGCCATCCACCAACCGCGCGATGACTTCGCGTACGTCAAACGGCTGTTTTGTGTCGGCCGGGATAATGCCGTACAGGTCATCGCTTGCGTACAGCGGCGCAACAGGTGTGACAGTGTTCAGTTGACCTTGCTTGCGCCAGTTCAGATTGGCGATGCTGCGTCGCGCCAATGCCAGCGCGTGCTCGTCGCTGTCGGCATAGTGGTCGGCCACCCCGGAGGTGCGGCAATGCACATCGGCACCGCCCAGGTCTTCAGCGCTGACTATTTCTCCGGTGGCAGCTTTTACCAGTGGCGGGCCTGCGAGGAAGATGGTGGCTTGCTGACGCACCATGATCGCTTCGTCGGCCATGGCCGGAACATAGGCCCCGCCTGCGGTACAGGAACCCATGACCACGGCAATCTGGGGAATGCCTTGTGCGCTCATGTTGGCTTGATTGAAGAAGATTCGCCCGAAGTGTTCGCGGTCCGGAAACACTTCGTCCTGGCGCGGCAGGTTGGCACCACCGGAGTCCACCAGGTAAATGCACGGCAGGCGGTTTTGCTGGGCGATGGTCTGCGCGCGCAGGTGCTTTTTGACGGTCAGCGGGTAATAGGAGCCACCTTTGACCGTCGCGTCGTTGGCGATGATCATGCACTCGACGCCCTCGACCCGGCCAATACCGGCAATTACCCCAGCGGCTGGAACCTCTTCGCCGTACACCTGATGGGCGGCCAGTTGGCCGATTTCCAGAAACGGCGAGCCGCTGTCCAGTAGACGGTTGATACGTTCGCGCGGCAGCAGCTTGCCGCGTGACGTATGACGCTCCTGGGCCTTGGGCCCGCCGCCTTGGCGAACGATGCTCAGCAACATACGGAGCTCTTCGACCTGCTTGAGCAGCGTGGTGCGATTAAGGGCAAATTCCGGCGAGCGGGCGTTGATGCGAGTCTGCAGAATGGTCATGGTAGCTCCGCAATCAACGGGTTTCGTTGAACAGTTCGCGACCGATGAGCATGCGCCGGATCTCGCTGGTGCCTGCACCGATCTCGTAGAGTTTGGCGTCGCGCAGCAGTCGACCGGCCGGGAATTCGTTGATGTAGCCATTGCCGCCCAGAATCTGAATGGCATCCAGCGCCATCTGCGTGGCGCGTTCGGCGCTGTAGAGGATCACGCCCGCTGCGTCCTTGCGCGTGGTCTCGCCACGATCACAGGCTTGGGCGACGGCGTACAGATAGGCCCGGCTGGCGTTAAGCTGGGTGTACATGTCTGCGACCTTGCCCTGAATCAGCTGGAACTCGCCGATGCTCTGGCCGAACTGCTTGCGGTCGTGAATGTAGGGCACCACCACGTCCATGCAGGCCTGCATGATTCCGGTCGGCCCGCCAGAGAGCACGACGCGTTCATAATCGAGGCCGCTCATCAGGACTCTGACACCACCGTCCAGTACGCCCAGCAGGTTTTCCTCAGGCACCTCTACGTTGTCGAAAAACAGCTCGCAGGTATTGGAGCCGCGCATGCCCAGCTTGTCGAACTTGCTGCCGCGCGAGAAGCCTTTCCAGTCACGCTCGACGATGAATGCGCTAATGCCATGCGCAGCCTTTTGCAGATCGGTCTTGGCGTAGATCACGTAGGTATTGGCGTCAGGACCGTTGGTAATCCAGGTCTTGCTGCCGTTGAGTACGTAGTGATCGCCGCGCTTGTCGGCGCGCAGCTTCATCGATACCACGTCCGAGCCAGCATTGGGTTCGCTCATGGCCAGCGCGCCAATGTGCTCGCCGCTGATCAGCTTGGGCAGGTATCGGGCTTTCTGCGCCGGGCTGCCATTGCGGTTGATCTGATTCACGCACAGGTTGGAATGTGCGCCGTAGGAAAGTGCCACCGATGCCGAGCCACGGCTGATTTCTTCCATCGCCACGACATGCGCCAGATAACCCAGGCCTGCGCCACCGTATTCCTCGCTGACCGTGATGCCGAGCACGCCCATCTCACCGAATTTGCGCCACATGTCGACTGGGAACAGGTTGTCCTTGTCGATCTGCGCGGCGCGCGGGGCGAGCTCTGCGGCGACGAAGGATTGCAACTGGTCGCGCAGCATGTCGATGGTTTCGCCCAAGGCGAAGTTCAGGCTGGGGTAACTCATGGGTAGCGTTCCTGTTTTATTCTTGGAGATGATTCTTTGCGGATTGGCTATGACCTTTACGTTAACGTAAACCTGCGGATGTGTGCTGTCAATCAGGCTTGTGCGCAGAGGGTGGGGGAGAGTCGGGAGGCAAAAGCAAACGCTGGAAAGCACGAAGGGGAGCCTGGGCTCCCCTTCAAGGTATGTCTCTATGCTCTTTTTTGTTTTTCGGGTGGCCTGTTGTTGTTTTTGGCGACCTGGCCCTTTACTGCTTTTTTGAGCGGTCCGCATGCGGGACCAAGAGCAAACGTATTTTTTTGAGCGCTGATCAAGCTTTCATCATGTGATCCAACCAGTTCGGGAGCTGCCTCGGGGCAGTTTTGTTATTCTCTGTCTGGCTGCAGAACGACTTGCAAGGCAAGCAGTTCAGAAAAGCTGTCCACTTCAAAAAAATCTGTTAGCTACGTCTCTGTCCGTGTTGTTCTTGTTGTGTCAGAGCCGGTACGTGTTGTTTTTATTGGGTTGCTGCGTGTTTTTATTTTTGTTGTACAAAGGATATAGCAGGACCCGTGCCAGTTTTTTAAAAGCCCCGTAATACCGGGAGCTGAACGTCTTTTTCGGGCATCGGGCCATCTGATTCAGTGGCCGAGTGTTTCTGTGTTACCCGTTTGTCTCGACTGAACGCGGGGCAGGGTAACACTGTGTGACAAGTTGTCGCACCCTGTTACCGACAGGTGACAGTCGTTACGCAGACAGCCGGGCCCTGGCCACGCGCGAGCCATTGCTGCGTTGCAGTACGTCGCAGATGCGCTGGCCTGCGGCGATGACCTGGTCCAGATCTACCCCGGTTTCAATGCCCATGCCCTGCAACATGTACTGCACGTCCTCAGTGGCAACATTGCCGCTGGCACCCTTGGCGTACGGGCAGCCGCCCAGGCCTGCCACGGAACTGTCGAAGACCTGGATACCTTCCTCCAGGCTGGCGTAGATATTCACCAGCGCCTGACCGTAAGTGTCGTGGAAGTGCCCGGCAAGCTTGCCTCGCGGGATCTGCGCAGAGACGGCGTTGAACAGCGCTCGCGTGGCCCCCGGCGTGCCGGTGCCGATGGTGTCGCCCAGCGAAACTTCATAGCAACCCATCGCGTAGAGTTCGTTGGCGACGGCTGCGACCTGCTGCGGCGAGACACTGCCCTCATAAGGGCAGCCCAACACGCACGACACATAACCCCGAACCTGCACACCATGCATCTGCGCCGCCGCCATGATGGGCGCAAAGCGCTCCAGGCTTTCGCTGATCGAGCAATTGAGGTTACGCCGGGAGAACCCTTCGGTTGCCGCTGCAAACACCGCGACCTCTCTGACGCCGGCCGCCAACGCATCTTCGAACCCGCGCAGGTTGGGTGCCAGGGCAGAGTAGATAACGCCTTCACGCCGCTGGATATTTTCGAACACCTGGGCGGAGCCAGCCATCTGCGGCACCCATTTGGCCGAGACAAAACTGCCGACTTCAATGTGGCTCAGTCCGGCTGCCGTCAGGTCATCCACCAAGCGCACCTTGTCGTCGATACTGATCGGTTGTGCTTCATTCTGCAGGCCGTCACGCGGGCCGACTTCAACGATATTTACCTTTTGTGGAAGAGACATGGCAGTGCCTTTTGGTGGTCAGTGTGAAGTGGCAGCAGTTTTATCGAGCGCAGCCCGGCAACGCTCTTCGGCGGTGTCCAGCTCCAGTTGCATTTGCCGGATGTCCAGCAATTGTTGTTCGAGCTGTTCACGGCGCTCGGCGATCTTGCCGAGCATGGTCTGCAACTGCTTCTGGTTATCACCGGCAGGGTCGTACAGCGAGATCAGTTCCTTGCATTCAGCCAGCGAAAAACCGATGCGTTTGCCGCGCAGGATCAGTTTCAGGGTGACTTTGTCACGGGCGGTGTAGATGCGCTCCAGTCCCTTGCGTTCAGGGCTGAGCATGCCTTGCTCTTCGTAAAAGCGGATCGCGCGGGTGGTGATATCCAGCTCACGGGCGAGCTCGGAAATGCTGTAAGTCTGACTGCTCATGGTGTCGCTCAAAGAGATATTCAGCACTCAACCTACGGCGTGCTTTACGTAAGCGTCAAGCAGAAGTCGTGTTGTCAAGGCGCGCCAAGCCGCGCCTGCCAAATTAGAAACGACTTTAACAAATTTAAATATTTAATTTAAAAACAATGGCTTGGTGTTTTTATCTCATGCTTTCTCGAGGCTTTGTTCCTGCGCCACGACCCGCTGTGAAAGCTCGATGATCTGTTCGCGCATCCAGCGGTTGGCTGGGTCCTGATCAGTGCTTTCATGCCAGTACAGATGGGTTTCGACCGAAGGCACATCGTTGACCGGTAAGTGGACATAGTGCAAATCGTTACGGCGGGCGAAGCGTTCCGGTATGGTCATGACCATATCAGTCTGCTGCAGGACCTGTGTCGCCATCAGGTAATGCTGCGAGCGCAACGCAATCCTGCGCTGAATGCCCATCTTGCCCAACGCCAGGTCCACGTGCCCCAGTCCGCTACGCCGACTGGAAATATGGATGTGTGCCTGGCTCATGTAATCATCCAGCGTCAACGTGGCCTTGTTTGCCAGCGGATGCGTCTTGCGCATGCCGCACACATAGCGGTCTTCCATCAGTTTGACGTGGCGAACCTGCGGGTCGGTATTGAGCGGTGCATCCACGGCGAAGTCGAGGCGCCCGGCAGCCAGCTCCTTGGTGGTTTCCCGACGCTTGGACAGAAAGCTTTCGATGGTCACTGCAGGCGCAAGGCGTCGCAGCCGCTGGAACAGCGTCGGCAGGATCACGGCCTCGGTCAGGTCGGTCATGCTGATGCGGTAATTCTTGTTGGCCTGCAACGGGTTGAATATACGGCTTTCCTGCACTGAGACCCTGAGCAATGAGAGTGCACTGCGCACCGGGCCGATGATGTTTTGTGCCATCGGTGTCGGCACCATGCCTTGAGCCGTGCGCACAAACAGTGGGTCGTTGAAGGTCTCTCGCAGCCGCGCCAGGGCGTTGGACACCGCAGGCTGGGTAATGCCGACGATCTGCCCGGCCCGGGTCAGATTGGCTTCGGTGTAGATGGCGTCGAAGACAATGAAAAGATTGAGATCGACCTTGCTCAGGTTCATTGATGAGCGCCTCGTGCTGTTATTTTGATTCGCTGTTCGGCAGGCTGGGGACGCCGCAGCGGTGATGGATCATATATCGGTTATGAATGTTTATACACGCCGAGAATAGATTAGATAAATGTATGGCGTTTCTCTAGCATCAGGATCATGCATTCGACACCCTGATCGAGAAGGTAGTGGCCCATGGATTTCGCGTATTCCCCAAAGGTGCAGGCATTGCGTGAGCGCGTCACCGCGTTCATGGATGCATACGTTTATCCGGCCGAGCCGGTTTTCGAACAGCAAGTGGCCGAAGGCGACCGCTGGCAGCCCACCGCGATCATGGAAGAACTGAAAGCCCGTGCAAGGGCTGAGGGGTTGTGGAACCTGTTTTTGCCGGAGTCTGCGCTCGGTGCTGGCCTGAGCAATCTGGAATACGCGCCGCTGGCGGAAATCATGGGGCGTTCGATGCTGGGCCCCGAGCCGTTCAATTGCTCTGCGCCTGACACCGGCAACATGGAGGTGCTGGTTCGCTATGCCAGCGAGGAACAGAAAGCTCGCTGGCTGGAACCGTTGCTGCGCGGCGAAATTCGTTCTGCTTTTGCCATGACCGAGCCCGAGGTGGCGTCATCGGACGCCACCAATATGGCCGCGCGCGCCGAGCACGATGGCGACGAATGGGTGATCAATGGCCGCAAGTGGTGGACTTCAGGTGCCTGCGACCCACGCTGCAAAATTCTGATTTTCATGGGCCTGAGCAATCCTGACGGGCCGCGCCATCAGCAACACTCGATGATTCTGGTCCCGGTCGACACGCCGGGCGTGAAGATTGTCAGGCCGCTGCCTGTGTTCGGCTACGACGACGCGCCCCACGGGCATGCCGAAGTGGTGTTCGATAACGTCAGGGTGCCGTTTGAAAACGTCTTGCTGGGTGAGGGGCGCGGCTTTGAAATCGCTCAAGGCCGGTTGGGACCAGGCCGCATTCACCACTGCATGCGCTCCATCGGTATGGCTGAACGGGCACTTGAGCTGATGTGCAGGCGCTCCGTAGACCGGGTTGCCTTCGGCAAACCACTGGCCAGGCTGGGGGGCAATATCGACAGGATTGCCGATTCGCGCATGGAGATCGATATGGCCCGCCTGCTGACCCTGAAGGCTGCCTACATGATGGACACAGCAGGCAACAAGGTCGCCAGAAGCGAAATCGCGCAGATCAAGGTGGTAGCGCCGAACGTGGCGCTGAAGGTCATCGATCGGGCGATCCAGATGCACGGCGGTGCGGGTGTTTCCAATGATTTCCCCTTGGCCTACATGTATGCCATGCAGCGCACGCTGCGTCTGGCAGACGGCCCGGATGAAGTACACCGCGCCGCTGTCGGCAAGTATGAACTGGGCAAATACCTGCCGGCAGACAGGGAGCGCAGCCAGTCCTGAACTGGTAGTCGATAATTGCGCCCAGGCTACTGCACCCAGACTTCGACCCGACGGTTCTTGATCCGGCCGTCATCGATCTCATTGGTGGCTACCGGCATCTCATCTCCCAGGCCAACGATGTCGCGAAATGTCACGCCGCTTTTCAGCAGCTCGCGGCGCACTGCCATGGCGCGCAGCCTTGAGAGCAGGGCTGCGCGAGCCGGGTCGCTTTTGGCATCACCAAAGCCGACCAGCGTGACATGTTGATTGAGCTTATCGCTGGTTTTCAGGTACTCCGCTACCCGCTTGAGGTCCTGCTGCGCCTTGTTGTCCAGCCTCGCGCTGCCCTGGGCAAAGCGAAAGTTGACCGACAGCCGTTCGGCCTTGCGCGCCAGTGCCTGATAGTCCGCAGGCATCTGCGCGGTAGGCTGCACCTTGAGTGCCTGCACGGTCTGCGCGACAAAGCCGCTCTGTGCGACGATGGCCTGACCCTCGGCGCTCTGCGCGAAACGGACCAACGCCTGCGCCCAGCGTTGATGAGTTGAGGTGGGCACATAAAAGTAGAGCCGTCGCGACAGAGGATAATCCTCGGTGGCAATCAGACTGACAGTCGGGAGCATCGGTCTGGAGTCACCATCGGCAATGGCCACCGCTTTGGCACGCCTGATGGATGGTAGCCCGATAAAACCGATGCCATTGATGTCCTTGCTGACGTCGTCGGAGAGCTGTTCGCTGGACTCAAAGCGCGCGGCTGTGCCGGACAGGTTCTTGCCGTACTTTACAAGTATCAGGTCCTTGAATGTTTCATAGGTGCCGGACTTCTCATCGCGAACATAAAGATGAATCGCTCCCGGATTTCCACCCACTTCGGCCCAGTCCCTGACTTCCCCGCTGAAAATGCGCGCCAGCTGCAGCGTATCCAGCTGTCTGACCGGATTGCCTGGATGCAGAATCACAGCAACGCCATCGATGGCAATGGTTTGCTCGCTTGCTGCGCTTTTCAGGTCGCCCAGGCCAGCCAGGTCCTTGGCTTCCTGATCCTTGATAGGTCGTGAAGAGGCGGCAATATCGGCGTTACCTGCTTTGAGCGCAGTAAACCCGGTGCCTGAACCATGTGCGGCGACTTCGATACTGACCGTCTGCCCTGCGGCGGTAGTACCGACGACGCGCTGTTCATTCATGACACTGCCGGCAACAGTCTGCACTGATTGCAGGCCTTGCTGGCGCATCAACCCTTCAGCCAGTGCGGGGCCCAATTGGGCATTGATGGTATTTGAGCCTTGAATGCGCAAGGCCGGTATTTCACCCGCGGGCAGCGGCAGTGCCGCCAGCGCAAGGGCGGGCAGGGTGGCGCTCGACAGAGTCAGCGCCGTTAGCAAAGCGCGCAACATCGGCGTCACCATGAGTCACGGGAGGGTGCCGGGAGAATAAGACAGAAAGATTTCCGGAATATGACGATTGCTCGACCACTGCGCGCGCGACCCGTTTATGCATAAAGCCGGATCGCACGATAGGGCGCTTTTTCAGTTCAGTTCCAGCCAGATCGGCGCATGGTCCGACGGCTTTTCCATGCCGCGCAAATCGTAGTCCACCCCGGCCGCCTTGATGCGTGGCTGCAGGCCGGTAGAGGTCATGATCAGGTCGATGCGCAGGCCGCGCTTGGGTTCGTCTTCAAAGCCGCGGCTGCGATAGTCAAACCAGCTGAATCGGTCGACGACTTCAGGGTACAGATGACGGAAGCTGTCCACCAAGCCCCAGTTTTTCAAGCGTTCCATCCACTCGCGCTCTTCGGGGAGAAAGCTGCACTTGCCGGTCTTCAGCCAGCGCTTGGCGTTGTCGGCACCGATGCCGATGTCGCAGTCCTGCGGAGAAATGTTTACGTCACCCATCACGATAAGCGGCTGCTCGTTGCTGAAATGGCTCTCCAGCAAGGTCTGCAGATTCTCGTAAAAACGCTGTTTGGCTGGAAATTTGGTCGGGTGATCACGGCTCTCGCCCTGCGGAAAGTAGCCATTCATGATGGTGACCGGCTGCCCATTGCTGTCGGCATAAGTGCCCCAGATGAAGCGCTTCTGCGATTCCTCGTCGTCGCCTTCAAAACCCTTATGCAGGGCCAGCGGAGGATTGCGTGATAGCAGGGCAACACCGTAATGGCCTTTCTGGCCGTGGAAATGCACGTGATAGCCCAGCGCTTCGACTTCCGCGTGGGGGAACTGCTCGTCAGAAACCTTGGTTTCCTGAAGGCCGATTACGTCAGGCTGATGTTTGTCGATCAGCGCCGCCAACTGATGAGGTCGAGCGCGCAGACCATTGATGTTGAACGAGACGATTTTCATAAAACGGCGGTCCTGAGCAAAAACAAACAGCGATGCTAGCTGACCTGTGGTTTCAGGACCAGCACCGTGTAAGGCACCGCGCAAACACAGGCCCGGACAAATCGTTGGAACTGTTATCAAGTGCCATCACTCGAAAGCCTGCTTGCCAAAACTGCTGCGCCAGACGCAGTTCCGTTAACACGAGGCCCTTTATGTCCCTACCTGCTGCCATCACGGGTGAAGTTCGTCAACTCGACAGTGGTTATTCCCGTGAAACCCGCTCCTTGCTGTTCAGGGCCTATCGGCACGATCCGACGTTCGCCTATCTGTTCAATGCCGAGCGCGAGGGATATGAGCAACGCGTATTGGCGACCATTCGCCAACTGGTCAAACAACACTTCCTGCAGGACCAGCCTGCACTCGGTCTGTTTCTGCAGGATCGGCTGGTCGGCGTAGCGCTGATCGCGCCACCGCAACGTCGTCTGGGCGTCACTGAAAGCTGGGCCTGGCGTCTGCGCATGGTGATGGACACCGGCCTTGGTTGCACCCAGCGTTATCTGGCTTATTACAACGCGGTGCTGGCCTGTGTTCCGTCCGAAACCGTGCATGTGCTGCCGTTGATAGGCCTGGACCCGGAATTTCAGGGTCAGAAGCTGGGGCAGGATTTGAGTGAACAACTGCTTCGGGCGCTGCACGATTGGTGCGCGGTGGATGAGCACTCTCAGGGCATCGTCGTAGACACGGGAAATCCTCGTTATCTCGAGTTCTATAAGCGACAAGGCTATGAGGAAATCGGCGAGATTGCAGTAGGACCTGTCCGAGAGCATGTGTTTTTTCACCCTAATCCTCAGGTTTCACTGCCGGTCCCTGACGTAACGGTCTGAATCTCCGACAATTCGTGGGCTTCCAGTGCGGCCCGTCGATCGTGTTAGCATCTACGCCCATGAAGCTTTTCAGACTATTCAGCAGCCTGTTTCTGATGACCATGAGTGCAGCGGCGCTTGCACAGGCCCGCCTCGACGTCAGGATCAAGCCCGCCAACCCGGAACTCAAGGCCAACGTCGAAGGGTATGTGGGGGACCTGGGCGAGCGTGACGTTCAGGCGTTGCGTAACTTCAGCCTGGGTGCCGAACAGCAGGCAGAGAAAGCGGCTCAGGCGCTTGGCTATTATCAGGCGCAGATCGACAGCGAGATCAAGGACGCTGACCAGCCGCGCCTGGTGATCAATATCCAGCCGGGCGAGCCGATTCACCTGCGCAATGTGGTAATCCGCGTCGAGGGTCCGGCAGCATCGCTGAAAGCCTTTCGGGTACCCAAAAGCGACGCGCTGAAAACCGGCGCGGTGCTCAATCATGGCAACTATGAGGATGCCAAACGCCTGATCCAGAATCAGGCGTCGCGCTACGGCTTTTTCAGCGGCCACTTTACCAGCCAGCGCCTGGCTGTTGACCCGCGAGCCGGGCTTGCCGACATCGAGCTGGTCTATGACAGTGGTCCGCGCTACTCGCTGGGCAAGGTCATGTTCAGTGGCAATGCGCCCTTCGATGAAGATTTGCTCAAGCGCATGGTGCCGTTCAAGGAAAATACTCCTTACGATTCACAACTGATCGCCGAATTGACCCAGGCCATGCAGGGCAGTGGCTATTTTGAAGGCGTGCGGGTCGATGCCGCGCCTACCGCAGCTGACCATCAGGTCATTCCGGTAACCGTTCAGCTTGAAACCCGTAAACCCCGAACCATGGGCCTTGGCCTGGGGTACTCAACCGATGTCGGTCCGCGTGGCAAAGCCAACTGGACCCGACACTGGGCCAATCCACAAGGGCACAGCTACGGGTTCGAATCGGAAATATCCGCGCCTCGGCAGAATGTCGGCCTGTGGTACGACGTGCCGCTCGATCCGCCGTTGACCGATAAACTGCGTTATGCCGGTGGCTATCAATACGAAGAGATTGCTGGAACCGACAGCCTCAGCAAGCTGCTGACTGCCGGGCCCGAATGGCACAGCAAACTGCCCAGCGGCTGGGAACGGGTTATCTCACTGAAATGGCAGCGTGAAGAATACCGGCTGGGCGACGATTCGGGTCTGAGCACGCTGCTAATGCCCGGCATCAGTTATTCGTACCTGCGCAGCGATAACAGTATCGATCCCCACCAGGGCTACCGTTTACAGTTCGACACCCAGGTGGCCAAGGAGGGCATGTTGTCGGATGCCAATCTGGTGCATGCCAATGTGCTGCTCAAAGGGCTGACGACAGTCGCTCAGAACCATCGCTTTCTCGGGCGCGTGCAACTGGGTGGCAACCTGACTGACGGTTACACCTCGATACCGCCGTCGCTGCGTTTTTTTGCCGGTGGCGATCAAAGCGTACGAGGGTATGACTACCAGAAACTGTCACCGACCAACTCGGACGGCGACCGCATTGGTGGGCGTTACATGTTTGCCGGGAGCGTCGAGTACCAGTATTCCATTGCGGATAAATGGCGGCTCGCGACTTTCATCGATCAGGGCAACTCATTCAACAGTCTGGACAAGCCAGACCTGAAAACCGGCGTCGGTTTTGGGGTGCGCTGGGTATCTCCGGTGGGTCCGCTGCGTCTCGATCTGGCGCACGCGCTGGATGACGACGGTGGCATTCGCCTGCACTTCTCGATGGGGCCGGAACTTTGAACAGGATGAACATCAGGCGTGGTGCAACGATTGCCGGACTGAGCGTGATCGCATTACTGCTGCTGGTGATCGTCAGCGTCGGGGTGCTGCTTGGGACCCAGGCAGGCAGCCGGTGGGCGCTGGCTCGCGTGCCCGGCGTGCAACTGGAAAACTTTCAGGGCCGCCTGGGCGGGCAGTGGAGTGCCGAGCGCCTGGTGTGGCAGCAAGGCGCAGACCGTGTCGAGGTGCATTCTGTCGATTTCGCCTGGACGCCAGCCTGCCTGCTGAAGATGACCTTATGCATTGATCGCCTGCACGCGGGTCAAGTACTGCTGCGCTTTCCTCCAAGCAGTGCGCCGAGCGACGAAAGCCCCATGAATTTGCCAGCCGTCAAGTTGCCGCTCGCCCTGCAACTGGGTGATATACAGCTGGGCAGCCTCCAGCTGGATGGCGTCGAACAGCTGCGCGACCTCAAGCTGGAGGCGCACTGGACCGCCGAAGGCTTGCAAATCGACAGCGCGCACCTGCAACGTGATGCGCTGGTGCTGGACCTCAATGGTCTGCTGAAGCCCGAGGGCGACTGGCCATTGAGCGTAAAAGGTCAGCTGCAACTGCCGCCACAGGACGGTCAGCCCTGGACGCTGGCGCTGGATATTCACGGTGACGTGCTCAAGACCCTGCAACTCAAGGCGGACAGCAGCGGCTATCTACCAGGGCAACTGACCGGTGAGCTGCAACCTTTGACCGAGCATTTGCCAGCACGATTGAAACTGACGGCAGAACATTTCAAACCCAGCGCAGCATTGCCCGATACCCTGCAACTCGACCAGTTGCTGTTGACGGCCGAAGGCGATCTCGACTCGGGTTACCAGATCAACGGCACTGCCAGCCTGCCCGCAGAAAAAGGCCCTGTAGCGTTGTCGTTGCAGGGGCGTGCGGATGCCAACGGGGCAACCATTGCAGCGCTTGATCTGGCCGCCAACGATCAACAGCGTCTGGCCATCAACGGCACGTTGAACTGGCAGAGTGGTTTCTCGGCTGATGCGAGCATCGACTGGCTGGATTTCCCCTGGCAGCGTCTGTATCCGCTGGCGTCCGAACCGCAAGTGTCGTTGCACGCCTTCAAAGGTGAGATTTCCTACACGGACGGCAATTATCTTGGCAATTTCAACGCCAGCCTCAAAGGACCTGCTGGTGCGTTCACGCTGATCAGTCCCTTCAGCGGCAATTTGCAGGAAGTCCATCTGCCGCAACTGGAGCTGGTCGCAGGGCAGGGTAAGGCCAGCGGTTTTCTGAACCTGCAATTTGCCAATGGCTTCGGCTGGGACACTGCACTTGATCTGAGCGCGCTGGACCCTTCATTCTGGGTTGCCGAATTGCCCGGCACACTGGCAGGGCCCTTGCGCAGCAAAGGTCAACGGGTCAACGAGAAGCTTGAACTGACTGCCGACCTGGACCTCAAGGGACGTCTGCGTGGCCAGCCTGCGCTGCTGCAAGCCAAGGCTGACGGTCGTGATCAGCAGTGGAATGTCAGCAATGTGAACATTCGATTGGGTGACAACCGGGTTCAGGGTAATGGCAGTTTGCAGGAGCGTCTCAAAGGGCAGCTGGATCTTGACCTGCCGCGTCTGGCTCAGTTGTGGCCGCGCTTGCAGGGGCAGGCCAAAGGCAGGCTCGACCTGACAGGAACGCTTCAGGCACCGCAAGGGCAACTGGCATTGCAGGGCAGTCAGCTCGCCTTGCAGGACAATCGTCTGCAAAGCCTGACTCTCAATGCCCGCCTGGATCAATCGCAGCGCGCGACCATCAACCTAAAGGGCGTTGGCATTCAGGCCGGCGACACCGGGTTGGGTACGTTGCTGGTGGACGGTCAGGGTACGCTCAAGGCGCAACAATTGAAGCTGGACCTGCAAGGGCCGTTGCTCAAGCTTGCGATCGCATTGGACGGCGGCCTGGACAAGGGCGACTGGCGTGGTCGGCTGGCCAGCGGCACCGTACAGAGCGGCGGACAGAACTGGCGTTTGCAGCAACCGGCGAAGATTGAACGCCTGGCTGATGGTCGGCTGAACTTCGGTGCGCATTGCTGGCTGTCCGGTGCCTCCAGCCTGTGCGGTGGCGATCAACGACTGATGCCGGAGCCACGTTTGCGCTATCAGCTGAAGAACTTTCCGCTCGACAGCCTGGCGCAATGGATGCCAAAGGATTTTGCCTGGCAGGGCGCGCTGAATGCCGACGTTCAGCTTGATCTTCCCGCAGCGGGCCCCTCCGGCAAGGTTACGATTGATGCCGGAGGCGGCACGCTGCGGGTGCGCAACAAAGACCAGTGGCTGGACTTTCCGTATCAGGCACTCAAATTCAACACCACACTGGCACCCAGACGTATCGATACGCGTCTGGATTTCGAAGGCGGCAAGCTGGGCCGGTTACTGCTCAATGCGCAGATCGATCCACTGGCCAGAGACAAGCCTCTATCAGGCGATTTTAGTCTCTCCGGGCTGGACATCTCGGTGGCACGACCCTTTGCGCCAATGGTGCAGAAACTCAATGGCCGCCTGAACGGCAATGGCCGATTGTCAGGCAGCTTGCTGGCACCTCTGGTCAACGGCGGCGTGACACTTGAAGGTGGTGAAGTGGCGGGTGCCGAGTTGCCGATGGAACTGCATGACCTCAAGGTGCAGGCGTTGATCGCCGGAGAGAGCGTACAGCTCACCGGTGGCTGGAAAAGTGGCAGCACCGGGCAGGGGAGCATCGGCGGTCAGGTGGCCTGGGGGCAGAATCTGAACGTTGATGTCAGCCTCAAGGGCGCGCGTCTGCCTATCAATGTCGAGCCCTACGCGGAAGTGGAGGTGGCGCCTGACCTGAAAATTTCCATGCAGGGTGAGCGGCTGGCCATTTCTGGCAAGGTGCTGGTGCCTAAGGGAGCTATCACCGTGCGTGAGCTGCCGCCTTCTACGGTCAAGCTCTCGGGCGATACGGTGATCGTCGGGCAGCAGACCGAGGAGGGCGCGCCACCGCTGGCAGTGGCCATGGATATCGATGTGGAGGTTGGTCAGGAAAAGCTCGCCTTCAGCGGTTTTGGGCTTACTGCCAATCTGGTCGGAAGGGTGCACATTGGCGACAACCTGGACACCCGTGGTGAGCTGAACCTGAATGATGGCCGTTACCGTGCCTACGGGCAGCGGCTGACCATCCGCAAGGCGCGCCTGCTGTTTGCAGGCCCTGTGGACCAGCCCTATCTGGATATCGAGGCCATTCGCCAGACAGATGACGTGATCGCAGGCATTCGTCTGACCGGCAGTGCCGAGCAACCCACCACCGAAGTGTTTTCCGAACCCGCGATGAGCCAGGAGCAGGCGCTCTCCTATCTGGTCATGGGCAGACCGCTGAGTACCTCGGGCGAAGACAACAACATGGTCGCTCAGGCTGCACTGGCGCTTGGCGTTGCCGGTAGCTCGTCGACCACCGGCAAGCTCGCGGACAATCTGGGTATCAAAGACTTCGAACTGGACACCTCGGGAACCGGCGACAAGACCAATGTGGTTGCCAGCGGCAAAATCACCGAGAAGCTCAGCCTGCGTTATGGCGTCGGTGTGTTTGAACCGGCCAATACCATTGCGTTGCGCTATCTGCTCAGCAAGCGCGTGTACCTTGAGGCTGCAAGCGGTGTTGCCAGTTCGCTGGATATTTTCTATAAAAGAGACTTCTGAATACTGGCCTGCGGCTGTAATGGCGCTGGCCTGCGTTCAACCGGTTTACCCTGTTAAAACAGTGTGACCCTTCTCACGCTCTCTCTATTCAGGCTGCCGGTAATCATGGATCGATTCAACGCCATGCGCGTATTCACCCGTATCGTCGAGCTGGGCGGTTTCGCCAGGGCGGCCGAGAGCCTGCATATGCCCCGTGCATCCGTGACGATTCTGATCAAACAACTGGAAGCTCACCTGGGCGTGCAGCTCTTGCAACGCACTACGCGTCAGGTCAGCACCACGCCTGACGGCAAGGCCTACTACCAGCGCTGCGTAAGCCTGCTGGCCGATCTGGATGACGCCGAAGCTTCCTTCTCTGCGGCAGGTGCCGAGCCCAAGGGGTTGCTGCGTGTTGACCTGCCAGTGAGCCTGGGGCGCATGATCGTGATACCCGCGTTGCCTGAATTTGCCCGGCGCTACCCGCAGATCCGGCTGGAAATCGGCATGAGCGACAGACCGGTCGACCTGATCCGCGAGGGCGTGGACTGTGTCTTGCGCGCCGGAGCAGCATTGGACGAAACGCTGGTCGCCAGGCCGCTGGGCAGCCTGACCCAGATCACTTGCGCCAGTCGCGATTACCTGCAGCGATACGGTATGCCGCTAAATCTGCCGGACCTCGCGCAACATCAGGTAATCGAATATTTCTCGACCAGCACCGGCAAACGCTATGGTCTGGAGTTCATGGCCGGTGGCGTGGAGGTCGATCAAGCGTTGGCCTGTTCTATTTCGGTCAACAGTGCCGACGGTTATGTAGCGGCTTGCGAGGCGGGTTTCGGCCTGATACAGGTGCCGCGTTACCATGTCGCCGCACAATTGCGCAGCGGCATACTGGTCGAGGTGCTGCGGTTGCATCGTCCGCCGCCGCTGGCGTTGACGGTGCTTTACCCACCTCATCGCCAGCTGTCACGACGGATCAGGGTATTCGTCGATTGGCTGGTGGAATTATGTGCCCACCCAGATATCAGGGACAGACTGGTTTCCTGAGAAAATTCGGAATTATCCTATATAGGACACGGCACACTTTCGTGTTTAACTTCCGGTTCTTTTATTCATCTCAAAAAAGGAATGTGTTTCATGGCTCAAGTAACCCTCAAAGGCGGCCCTGTTCAAGTCAATGGCAAGCTGCCTGAAGTCGGCAGCAAGGCACCTGCCTTCACGCTGGTGGGTGAAGGTCTTGCCGACAAGACCCTGGCTGACTTCGCTGGCAAGCGCAAGGTGCTGAACATTTTTCCGAGCGTCGATACACCGACCTGTGCAACGTCGGTACGCAAATTCAACGCCCAGGCAAACGAGCTGAGCAATGCTGTTGTTCTGTGTATCTCTGCTGACCTGCCGTTTGCCCAGTCCCGCTTCTGCGGCTCCGAGGGTCTGGAAAACGTCAAGAACCTGTCTTCTTTCCGCGCTGCCGATTTCAGCGAGCATTACGGCGTTGCAATTGCAGACGGTCCACTGAAAGGTCTGACCGCTCGTGCGGTGGTTGTTCTGGACGAAAACGACAAAGTGCTGCACAGCGAACTGGTAACAGAGATCGCTAACGAACCCGACTACGACGCTGCATTGGCTGTGCTTAAGTAACTTTCCGCAACACTTCGACGGCCTGAATCCGCTCAGGCCGTTTTTTTGTTTGTGCTTCATACGTTTATCGAAAGTAAGTGCTTGGTAAAGGCGCTTTGCTTGTAACGCATCTGTGCTTATTGTTCAGCCTTCTGAAGAAGCCCCCACCTGTAATGGTTGATTTATTCATGCAATCGTCTGGCTCTCGTAAATCCCGTCGCTGGTTGATCAGTTTGTTGATCCTGTTGGTCATTGTTGCCCTGTGCTGGTGGCTCTGGCCTGCCTCCACTCCCGGCAAAGGGGCCGAGAGCAAGAAGCATGGTGCAGGTGGCATGGCGCGGCCTGGCTTCGGTGCATCGGCTGTCGCTGTCCCGGTGCGGGTCGCCCCGGCAACCGAAGGCGATTTCCCTATCTACTACAAGGCGCTTGGCACGGTAACGGCGATGAATACCATCAATGTGCGCAGCCGTGTGGCGGGAGAGCTGGTCAAGCTCTATTTCCAGGAAGGGCAGATGGTCAAGGCGGGTGACCTGCTGGCGGAAATCGATCCGCGCAGCTATCAGGTGGCATTACAGCAGGCCGAAGGTACGCTGGCCACCAATCAGGCGCTGCTCAAGAATGCTCAGCTCGACGTACAGCGTTACCGTGGGCTTTTTGCCGAGGACAGCATTGCCAAGCAGACCCTCGACACTGCCGAGTCGCTGGTCAATCAGTACAAAGGCACGATCAAGACCAATCAGGCTGCCGTGGCTGACGCGAAGCTGAGCCTGGACTTCACACGCATTCGTGCGCCTATTGCAGGTCGTGTCGGCCTCAAACAGCTGGATGTCGGCAACCTGGTTGCCGCCAACGACACCACGGCGCTGGTGGTGATTACCCAGACCCAGCCCATTTCGGTCGCCTTCACGCTCCCGGAAAAGGACCTGTCGAAAGTCATTTCCCGATACCGCACCGGCGACAAGTTGCCCGTCGAAGCCTGGGACCGTGGCGATACGAAAATGCAGGCTTCCGGTGTACTCGCCAGCCTCGATAACCAGATCGATGTGACGACCGGCACACTGAAGTTCAAGGCCCGTTTCGATAACGGTGACGAGATCCTGTTCCCCAACCAGTTCGTCAATGTGCGTCTGCGCGCCGATACGTTGAAACAGGTGACACTGGTGCCAACGGCTGCCGTGCAGTTCGGCACCGACGGGACCTTTGTCTATGTCCTGGACGGTGACAAGAAGGTCAAACTCAAATTGTTGAAGACCGGCCCGAGCGACGAGACATCGACGGTGATCACCGAAGGTCTGGCAGCCGGCGAACGGGTCGTGCTTGAAGGCACCGACCGTCTGCGCGACGGCGCTGAAGTCGAGGTCGTCAACGACAGCAAGGATGTACCGGCGGGTCCGGTTCAGAAGCTGCAGGGCAAGCCTGACAGCAAGACTGACAAGTCGGCAGCACTCGGCAAGGTGGAAAAACCAAACGTATGAACATGTCGCGCCTGTTCATCCTGCGTCCGGTTGCCACCACGCTGAGTATGCTGGCAATCGTCCTGGCGGGTCTGATCGCCTACACCTTGCTGCCGGTGTCGGCGCTGCCTCAGGTCGACTATCCGACCATTCGGGTGATGACGCTGTATCCCGGTGCCAGTCCGCAGGTCATGACCAGCTCCGTCACTGCGCCTCTTGAGCGTCAATTCGGGCAGATGCCCGGTTTGACCCAGATGGCCTCGACGAGCTCGGGCGGCGCGTCGGTCATTACTTTGCGTTTCAGCCTCGAAATCAATATGGATGTGGCTGAGCAGCAGGTCCAGGCCGCGATCAACGCGGCCACCAACCTTCTGCCTACCGATCTTCCGGCACCGCCGGTCTATAACAAGGTCAACCCGGCAGACACGCCGGTTCTGACCCTGGCGATTACCTCGAAAACCATGCTGCTGCCCAAGCTCAATGATCTGGTCGATACACGCATGGCGCAGAAAATCTCGCAGATCAGCGGTGTCGGCATGGTCAGCATTGCCGGCGGCCAGCGTCAGGCTGTGCGGATCAAGGTCAATCCGGAAGCGCTGGCCGCCAACAGCCTGAACCTGTCTGATGTGCGGACCCTGATCGGCGCGTCCAACGTCAACCAGCCCAAGGGTAACTTCGACGGGCCAACCCGGGTTTCGATGCTGGATGCCAACGACCAGTTGAAGTCTCCAGAGGAGTACGCCAACCTTATTCTGGCCTACAAGGATGGCGCTCCCCTGCGTCTGAAGGATGTGGCCGAAATCGTCGACGGTGCCGAAAACGAACGTCTGGCGGCCTGGGCCAATCGGAGTCAGGCGGTGCTGCTGAACATTCAGCGCCAGCCGGGCGCCAACGTGATCGAAGTGGTCGACCGGATCAAGGCATTGCTGCCGTCAATCACCGAGAACCTTCCGGCCGGCCTCGACGTCGTGGTCCTGACGGACCGCACTCAGACGATCCGCGCGTCGGTGACCGATGTTCAGCACGAACTGTTGATCGCGATTATCCTGGTGGTGCTGGTAACCTTCCTGTTCCTGCGTCGTTTCAGCGCGACGATCATTCCCTCTATCGCCGTCCCGCTGTCACTGGTAGGCACCTTCGGCGTCATGTACCTGGCGGGCTTCTCGGTCAACAACCTCACGCTGATGGCCATGACCATCGCGACCGGTTTCGTTGTTGATGACGCCATCGTGATGCTGGAAAACATCTCCCGGCATATCGAGGAGGGCGAAACACCTCTGCAGGCCGCCCTGAAGGGCGCGAAACAGATCGGTTTCACCCTGATTTCCCTGACCCTGTCGCTGATTGCAGTACTGATCCCGCTGTTATTCATGGCTGATGTGGTCGGGCGGCTGTTTCGCGAGTTCGCGATAACCCTGGCAGTCGCCATCCTGATATCGCTGGTGGTATCGCTGACCCTGACGCCCATGATGTGCGCGCGGTTGCTCAAGCGCGAGCCAAAGGAAGAAGAGCAGAGCCGTTTCTATCGTGCCAGCGGTGCCTGGATCGACTGGCTGATCGATATCTACGCGGGCGGGTTGCGCTGGGTGCTCAGGCATCAACCACTGACCCTGTTGGCGGCATTGGCCACTCTGGCACTGACTGTGCTGCTGTACATCGTTGTGCCCAAGGGCTTCTTTCCGGTGCAGGACACCGGCGTGATCCAGGGTATTTCGGAAGCGCCACAGTCGGTCTCCTTTGCTGCCATGAGCCAGCGTCAGCAGGCGCTGGCTGACATCATTCTCAAAGACCCTGCAGTGGTCAGTCTGTCTTCCTACATTGGTGTTGACGGTGATAACGCAACGCTCAACAGCGGGCGTCTGCTGATCAACCTCAAGCCCCACGCAGAGCGTGACCTCACCGCATCCGAGGTGATCCAGCGCCTGCAGCCAGAGGTAGACAAGCTTTCGGACATTCGTCTGTTCATGCAGCCGGTGCAAGACCTGACCATTGAAGACCGGGTCAGTCGTACTCAGTACCAGTTCAGCATGTCATCGCCCGACGCCGAGCTGCTGACGCTGTGGAGCGAAAGGCTGGTCGAGGCGCTCGGCAAACGGTCCGAGTTGACGGATGTGGCCAGCGACCTGCAGGACAAGGGCCTGCAGGTATATCTGAACATCGATCGTGATGCGGCCAGTCGGGTAGGGGTCACCGTTGCAAATATTACCGATGCGCTGTACGACGCATTCGGTCAGCGACAGATTTCCACCATCTATACCCAGGCCAGCCAGTACCGCGTGGTGCTGCAAGCCGCGTCGGGCAGTGAGCTCGGTCCTGCCGCACTTGAGCAGATCCACGTCAAGACCACCGATGGCGCACAGGTAAAACTGTCGAGCCTGGCACGCGTCGAGCAGCGTCAGGCGCAGTTGGCCATCGCTCACCTCGGGCAGTTTCCGGCAGTGATGATGTCGTTCAACCTTGCGCCCGGCGTTGCATTGGGCAAGGCCGTGCAGGTCATCGAACAGGTTGAGCAGGACATCGGCATGCCGATTGGTGTGCAGACCCAGTTTCAGGGCGCTGCCGAGGCATTTCAGGCATCGTTGTCGAGCACGTTGCTGCTGATTCTGGCGGCTGTAGTGACCATGTACATCGTGCTGGGCGTGCTCTACGAGAGCTATATCCACCCGATCACCATCCTCTCGACACTGCCGTCGGCAGCAGTGGGTGCCTTGCTGGCCTTGCTGATCAGCGGAAATGATCTGGGGATGATCGCGATCATCGGTATCATTTTGCTGATCGGCATCGTCAAGAAGAACGCGATCATGATGATCGACTTCGCGCTCGACGCAGAGCGCAACCGGGGTGTTGCACCGGAAACGGCGATCTACGAAGCGGCGCTGCTGCGTTTCCGGCCGATTCTCATGACCACCCTGGCAGCATTGTTCGGCGCCATTCCGTTGATGCTTGCCAGCGGCTCCGGCGCAGAGTTGCGCCAGCCACTGGGGCTGGTGATGGTCGGCGGTCTGCTGGTCAGCCAGGTACTGACGCTGTTTACCACGCCGGTCATCTATCTGTATTTCGACCGGCTTGGCCGTCGCTGGAGTCGCAGGCCTGCCGACCCGGACCGGCTGGAACGGGCTGACGCATGAACCTGTCCGCACCGTTTATCCGTCGCCCGGTTGCGACCGTACTGCTGAGCCTGGCGATCCTGCTGCTGGGCGCGGTCAGCTTCCGCTTGTTGCCGGTCGCGCCGTTGCCGAATATGGACTTCCCGGTGATTGTGGTGTCCGCCAGTCTGGCGGGTGCCAGCCCCGAGGTAATGGCCTCCACTGTGGCCACTCCGCTGGAGCGTTCGCTGGGCAGTATTGCCGGGGTCAATACCATGACCAGCAATTCAAGCCAGGGCACGACACGGATCATTCTGCAGTTCGATCTCAATCGCGACATCAATGGCGCGGCGCGGGAAGTGCAGGCGGCAATCAATGCTTCACGCAACCTGCTGCCCAGCGGTATGCGCAGCATGCCGACCTACAAGAAGGTCAACCCGTCCCAGGCGCCGATCATGGTCCTGTCTATGACGTCGACGGTGCTGGAAAAAGGTCAGCTTTACGACCTGGCATCCACCATCCTGTCACAGAGCCTGTCGCAGGTTTCCGGGGTCGGCGAAGTGCAGATCGGCGGCAGTTCGCTGCCAGCGGTGCGTATCGAGCTGGAGCCACAGATGCTCTCCCAGTACGGCGTATCGCTTGACGACGTGCGTACCGCGATTACCGGTGCGAACGTGCGGCGGCCAAAGGGTTTTGTGGAGGATGATCAGCATAACTGGCAGGTTCAGGCCAACGACCAGCTGGAAACCGCAAAGGACTATGCGCCGCTGATCATTCGCTACAAGGATGGGGCGACCTTGCGCCTCAAGGACGTCGCGAAAGTCAGCGATGCCGTGGAAGATCGCTACAACAGCGGGTTTTATAACAATGACCGGGCGGTGTTACTGGTCGTCAACCGCCAGGCGGGTGCCAACATCATTGAAACCGTGGCGCAGATCAAGGCGCAATTGCCAGCCCTGCGGGCCGTGCTGCCTGCCAGCGTGAGCCTCAACGTCGCGATGGATCGCTCGCCGGTGATCAAGGCGACGCTTCACGAGGCAGAGATGACCCTGCTGATTGCCGTGGTTCTGGTGGTGATGGTGGTATTTCTGTTTCTCGGCAGTTTTCGCGCATCGCTGATCCCCACTCTGGCGGTTCCGGTATCGCTGGTAGGCACCTTTGCGATCATGCACCTGCTCGGTTTTTCCCTGAACAATCTGTCGTTGATGGCCTTGATCCTCGCCACCGGACTTGTGGTGGACGATGCAATCGTGGTGCTGGAAAACATTTCCCGGCACATTCACAACGGTCTCGACCCCATGAAAGCGGCCTTTCTGGGGGCCAAAGAGGTGGGCTTCACCTTGCTGTCGATGAACGTCTCGCTGGTGGCGGTGTTCATTTCCATTCTGTTCATGGGTGGGCTGGTCGAAAGTCTGTTTCGCGAGTTTTCCATTACCTTGTCGGTGTCGATCGTCGTCTCGCTGATCGTATCCCTGACCCTGACGCCGATGTTGTGCGCGCGCTGGCTCAAACCCCACGATTCGGGCAAGGACAATGCCTTTCAGCGCTGGAGCGAGCGGGTCAACGACCGCATGGTCGCTGGCTATGACCGCTCGCTCGGCTGGGTCATGCGGCATCGCAGGCTGACACTGCTCAGCCTGCTGATTACCGTTGTGGTGAATGTCGCGCTGTATGTGGTGGTGCCCAAGACCTTTCTGCCACAGCAGGACACCGGGCAACTGATGGGTTTTGTACGCGGTGACGACGGTCTTTCGTTCTCGGTCATGCAGCCGAAAATGGAAATCTTTCGCCGTTCGATTCTGGCAGACCCTGCGGTGGAGAGCGTTGCCGGTTTTATCGGCGGTAGCGGTGGCACCAATAACGCCTTCATGATCGTACGCCTCAAGCCGATTGCCGAGCGCAAGCTGTCTGCCGAAAAAGTGGTCGAGCGCCTGCGCAAGAACATGCCGCATGTGCCCGGTGGCAGACTATTTCTGGCGCCTGATCAGGACCTGCAACTGGGGGGTGGTCGCGAGCAGACCAGTTCGCAGTATCAGTACATTGTGCAAAGTGCAGACCTGAGCAGCCTGCGGCTGTGGTATCCGAAGATCGTTGCGGCGCTCAAATCGATTCCGGAGCTGACGGCCATTGACGCCAGGGAAGGGCGTGGGGCGCAGCAAGTGACCCTGGTGGTCAATCGTGATACGGCCAAACGGCTGGGCATCGATATGAACACGGTCACGGCGGTGCTCAACAATGCCTACAGCCAGCGTCAGGTCTCGACCATCTATGACAGCCTTAACCAGTACAAGGTGGTGATGGAGGTCAATCCCAAATACGCTCAGGACCCGGCGACGCTCGAGCAGGTTCAGGTGATTACTGCCGACGGGCAGCGCGTGCCGCTGTCGAGCATTGCTCATTACGAGCGCAGTCTGGCGAATGATCGGGTTTCGCATGACGGTCAGTTCGCTGCCGAAAACATTTCCTTTGATCTGGCCGAAGGTGCCAGCCTCGACAAGGCGACGGTGGCTATCGAGCGCGCAATTGCCGCCATCGGACTGCCGTCCGACATCATTTCCAAGATGGCCGGGACCGCCAACGCCTTCGCCTCAACCCAGAAAAGCCAGCCCTGGATGATTCTCGGTGCGTTGCTGGCGGTGTATCTGGTGCTGGGGATTCTTTATGAAAGCTACATCCATCCATTGACGATACTCTCGACACTGCCATCGGCAGGCGTGGGTGCATTGCTGACGATCTATGTGCTTGGCAGCGAATTCAGCCTGATCTCCCTGTTAGGGCTGTTCCTGCTGATTGGCGTGGTTAAGAAGAACGCAATCATGATGATCGACCTGGCCCTGCACCTTGAACGTGATCAGGGAATGACGCCGCAAGAGTCGATACGCAGTGCATGCCTGCAACGCCTGCGCCCCATTCTGATGACCACGATGGCCGCCATTCTGGGTGCATTGCCGCTGCTGCTAAGTACCGCGGAGGGCGCTGAAATGCGCAAGCCGCTGGGCCTGACCATTATTGGTGGGCTGATCTTCAGCCAGATCCTGACCCTCTACACCACCCCGGTGGTTTACCTTTATCTCGACCGTCTGCGCCATCGTTACAATAAATGGCGTGGCGTGCGTACCGATGCTGCTCTGGAAACCCCGCTATGACCGAACGCCTGGCCTTTATATCCCGCCCGACAGGGCTGATTCGTCCACTCGCGCTGGGGCTCTGCGTTGTGCTGCTCAGCGCTTGCGCTGTTGGTCCGGATTACCAGAAACCGTCGATGGCCGCGCCTGCGAAGTTCAAGGCCGCTGAAGGCTGGCGTGCAGCTACACCCAGTGATGCGATGGCCAAAGGTGCGTGGTGGGAGGTGTACAGGGATCCGCAACTGAATGCGCTGGTCGAACGGCTCAACACCTCCAACCAGACCGTCGCCCAGTACGATGCGCAGTACCGGCAGGCACAAGCACTGGTGCGTAGCTCCAGAGGCGCATTTCTGCCGACACTGGATCTGACCACCGGCAAGACCCGCTCGGGGCAGGGCACAGGCACATCCAATACCGGTACGAATACCGGCGCCTCGGGAATTCGCAACAGTTACAACGCTCAACTGGGCGTCAGTTGGGAAGCCGATGTGTGGGGCAAGTTGCGCCGTGGGCTGGAGGCTGACACCGCCAGTGCGCAGGCAAGTCTTGCGGACCTGGCAGCGATGCGCCTCAGCCTGCAATCGGAGCTGGTGCAGAATTATCTGCAATTGCGGGTCATTGACGAACAGAAACGTCTGCTGGAATCCACTGTGGACACCTATCAGCGCTCTCTGACCCTCACCCAGAATCAATACCGCGCCGGTATTTCAGGAAGTGACGCTGTCGCCCAGGCGCAGACACAGTTGAAAAGCACTCAGGCCGACCTGATCGATCTGGCCTGGCAGCGTGCACAATTCGAGAACGCCATAGCCGTGCTGATGGGTATGGCGCCCGCTGACTTCAATCTGCCGGCCAGCACTTCGATTCCGCAATTGCCGCAGATCCCGCCAGGGCTGCCGTCACAGTTGCTTGAACGCCGACCGGACATTGCCGCGGCCGAACGCTCGGTCATGGCGGCCAATGCCAACATCGGCGTCGCCAAGGCCGCTTACTACCCAGACTTCACGCTGAGCATGAGCGGCGGTTACAGCAGCAGTACGTTCGCCAACTGGATCAGCCTGCCCAACCGCTTCTGGTCGGTAGGGCCGCAACTGGCGTTGACGTTGTTCGACGGTGGCAGGCGGACGGCGGAAGTTGATCGTACCGAGGCCGTGTACGACCAGACTGTCGCCCAGTACCGGCAGACCGTGCTGAATGGTTTTCAGGAAGTCGAAAATTACCTCGTTCAACTCAAGGTCTACGAGCAGGAGGCCGCCGTGCGCCAGGAAGCGCTGGTATCGGCTCGCGACTCGTTGCGCCTGACCAACAACCAGTACAAGGCCGGGCTGATCGGTTATCTTGACGTCGTCAACGTACAGGCCACTGCTTTGAGCAATGAACGCAGTGTGCTGAACGTCCTGCAAAGTCGCTTGATTGCCAGCGTTCAGTTGATTGCCGCATTGGGTGGCGGCTGGAATGCCGAAACAGGTTTGACCCTCAGGGAGTGAGTGCTTCACGGAGCAAAGGCGTTTTTTCTTGAACTGTTCGTGATAAATGAAAAATCAATAGCTAGTTGCCATCTTTTCGACCAGATACCGCGACATTTGGCAGCTATTGCGTACAATCATCCCCCGCAGTATCGGCATGGACGCGCTCATTGGGCTCCAGGTGCGTTTATGTTGATTGGCAGCTACACCCCGTCGCTCGTCGTGGTCTCCGTTCTCGTCGCAATTGTTGCTGCGTACACTGCTCTCGATCTGGTTGGCCGTATTGTTTCGGCCAGGGGCCGCGCCGTTTATGTATGGATTGCGGGCGGCGCATTCGCAATGGGCGTTGGCAGTTGGTCGACGCACTTCATCGGTATGCTGGCATTCGTCCTGCCTATCGACGTTGGCTATGATGTGCCGTTGGCGCTGTTGTCCTTGCTGATCGCAATACTGTCTTCCGGTTTCGCGCTGTGGCTGGCCGCCCGGCCGCTGTTATCCGCCGCGCAGATTGGCCTGGGTGGGTTGTTGCTGGGGCTTGGCATCAGCGCCATGCATTACACCGGCATGGCGGCAATGCGCATGCAACCCGGCATCGAATACACGCCCTGGTTGTTTGCGCTTTCCCTGGCGATCAGCATTGCCGCCTCTGCGGCGGCGTTATGGATAGCGTTTCGTCTTCGCCAGCAAAGGCCCAGGGTATACCTGATGCGTGCGGTAGCGGCAATTCTGCTGGGAACGGCCATCATCGGTATGCATTACACCGGCATGGCGGCGGCCACCTTTGCCGATGGCAGCTTTTGTGGTGCGTTGCCCGATGGATTGAGCAGCAATGGACTGGACAGGATTGTTCTGGTCGCCAGTCTTTCGATACTGGGTATCGCGCTGTTCAGTTGTATTCTCGACTCCCACCTCGAGACACGTACCGCTGTCCTGGCCAATTCCCTGACTGAAGCCAATCAGGAGCTTACCCACCTGGCTCTGCATGACAACCTCACCGGGCTGCCGAACCGTGTGTTGTTGACGGATCGCATCGAGCAGGCGATGAAGAAAGTCAGCGAAAGCGGCGGCTGCTTTGCGTTGATGTTCATGGACCTGGATGGTTTCAAACCGGTGAATGACGCATTCGGCCACCATACCGGGGACTTGCTGTTGCGGCAGGTCGCTTTGCGTCTTCGTAACAACCTGCACCGGCACGACACGCTGGCAAGGATCGGTGGTGATGAATTCGTGCTGCTGGTCGAACTGCATGACCCGCAGGATGCGTTGGCTGTCGCAACGCGTCAGGTCAATGAAATAGGCAATCCGTTTACCATCGGCGAGCATCAATTGCAGATCTCGCTGAGCATCGGCATCTGCATGTACCCGGGCAATGGCAATACCCAGCACGAACTTCTGATCAACGCCGATGCCGCCATGTATCACACCAAAGCGGCCGGCAAGAACGGCTACAGCTTTTTCGATGCGTCGATGAACAGCAACGCACGCAATCAGCTGCAGATGTCTCAGGACTTGCGCAAGGCGATCAAGCACAGGCAGTTCTGTATCTATTACCAGCCCAAGTTCGACGCTTTGACCGGATTGCCACTCGGCGCAGAAGCGCTATTGCGCTGGAACCATCCGGAACAAGGCGTTATGGGCCCCGATCAGTTCATCGCCATGGCAGAGAAAACCGGGCTGATCATTCAGATCGGCGAGTGGGTACTGGATGAGGCTTGCCGACAGATGCGTGAGTGGTACACCCAGGGCTACGCGCACTGGCGCATTGCGGTGAACCTGTCAGCGTTGCAGTTCTGTCATGCCGGGCTGGTCACTGCGGTGGCGGATACCCTGGCCAGACATCAGCTCCCGGCCAACTGCCTGACCCTGGAAATCACCGAGACTACGGCCATGCATGACGCCGATGCCAGCCTGGCGGTGTTGCAAAGGCTGTCGGAAATGGGCGTGGATCTATCGATTGACGATTTTGGCACCGGTTACTCCAGCCTTATGTACCTGAAGCGCCTACCCGCCAATGAAATCAAGATTGATCGAGGTTTTGTGCGTGACCTTGAGCATGACACCGACGATGCCGCCATCGTGTCGGCCATCGTTGCGGTAGGGCAGGCGTTGAACCTGCGGATCGTCGCCGAAGGCGTAGAAACAGCGGTTCAGAAGCGCTTCCTGACGCACTTGGGATGTCACTCCCTGCAAGGCTTCCTGCTCGGTTATCCTTTGCCGGCTGAGCAATTTCTCGACGAAATTCGCGCCGCCGAGGCGAAAGTGGCAATCGACGTGCCCGATGTTGGGCAACCGGCTTTCTGAAGCGCATGGATGGCGCTGGACGGCAAAGGCTGGCACGATCAGAAACGTCTGGCTAACCTGCGGGTGTTAGCTGCGCCTTGATGCTGGCTTCAGAGAAAAATCATGGAAAAAGTCCTCATTATTACCGGTGGCTCGCGCGGAATCGGCGCAGCCACTGCGCGTCTGGCCGCTGTACAGGGCTATCGGATCTGTATCAATTATCTGTCTGACCATGCCGCAGCCGAAAAGACGGCAGGTCAGGTCAGGGCCTTGGGTGCTCAGGCGATCACCTTGCAGGCCGACGTCAGCAACGAAGACGAGATCATGCGCCTGTTCTCCAGGGTCGATTCGGAACTCGGCCGCGTTACCCATCTGGTCAACAATGCAGGCACGCTCGCTCAGGCTTCTAGAGTCGAGGACATGTCCGAATTCCGCATGCTTAAAATGATGATGAGCAACGTCGTCGGGCCGATGCTGTGCAGCAAACATGCCTTGTTACGCATGCTGCCGAGTCACGGCGGGCACGGTGGCAGCATCGTCAACGTATCCTCGCTCGCGGCCCGTCTGGGCTCGGCAGGCGAATATGTAGACTACGCGGCTTCGAAAGGCGCGCTGGACACGTTCACCATCGGGCTTTCCAAGGAAGTGGCCGGGGAGAACATTCGCGTCAACGCAGTGCGGCCAGGGTTCATCTTCACCGACTTTCACGCCCTGAGCGGCGATCCGTTCCGCGTCAGCAAACTCGAGGGCGCACTGCCAATGGGCCGTGGCGGTACGGCGGAGGAAGTGGCCGAGGCCATTCTCTGGTTGCTGTCGGACAACGCGTCGTATGCCACTGGAACGTTCATCGATCTGGCGGGCGGGCGCTGAAGGCGTGCATGATCTGGCAAGCGCCTTCAGACACCGCTTACTGATCCGTCACACTGTTACAGGTGGCGCATTGGCGGGCGGATCGCCTACCGGCGTCTGATTGGGTGGCGGCGTTGAGGGCGGTGGCTCCTGCTCGGGTACTGGCTCGGGCAGAACAGGGTCGTCGATGTTTGGATCAGGTACTTCTACAGGATTGGGTAGAGTCATGGTTGCTGCCTCCTTGTTGACCCTTTTTACGACCCCCCGGCCTGATTGATGATTCAATTGATTTGAACCGGATAACCCTTGCCCGATTGTTCTGCCCTGCGTTTGGCTCATGTTCAATGCGCCCACCTGACAACCTCAAAACCTTTGAACTTTACCTTCGTTGACCGCTCGGAACCTAGGCAGCTGAATTCGACGAGTCTTCTGCATTTCGCGATTGTCCGCTGCCATACCGTCAATTTTTCCATTGCATGGAATGCACAGGAGCGTCCCTGGGGCGTGAGGAGTGATGCTCGATGAGTGAACAGCCATACGGTCCGGATTCCCTGGCCACCGATGTACCGCACCCAACCCAACCCTTGTCACTGACCCAGGCGCTGCAATTGCCCCGCATCGTGATCGAAGACACGTTGCCAGTGATCGACGGTGGCCTGTTTGCGGCCAAGGCGATCATCGGGCAACCGGTCACCGTGACCAGCAAGGTCTACGCCGACGGGCACGACAAGATGGCGGTCAATATCCGCTGGCGTGCTGCCGATGAGGACACCTGGCATAGCGCGCCAATGCACGAACTGGGCAATGACAGCTGGGTCGGTGAGTTCACCCCGACTTCGGTCAGTCGCTATGTGTTTCGCCTTGAAGCCTGGATCGATCAGTTCGGCAGCTATCGTTATGAACTGGACAAAAAGTTCGGCGCTGGCGTGCATGTCGACCTGGAACTGGAAGAGGGGCGCATTCATCTGGTGCATGCCGCTGAGCGCAGCCAGCACGAGCAGCGCCAGCAGATTGAAAGCCTGCTAGGTCAGCTGGAGCAGGGCGATAAAGACGAGAAAGTCGCGTTGCTGTTGCACAGCGAAACCGCAAACCTGATGAAGCTGGCTGATAATCAGGCCTTCCTGAGTCGTAGCGTTGAATTTCCGCTGGATGTCGAGCGTGAGCTGGCGCAGTTCGCCAGCTGGTACGAGCTGTTTCCTCGCTCGATCACTGATGACCCTGCGCGCCACGGCACCTTCAACGATGTCCATTCGCGTCTGCCGATCATCCGCGACATGGGTTTCGACGTGTTGTACTTCCCGCCGATTCACCCTATCGGCCGTGCCCATCGCAAGGGGCCGAACAACTCTCTGACCGCAGGGCCGGATGATCCGGGCAGCCCGTACGCAATTGGCAGCGAGGATGGCGGCCATGAAGCCATTCACCCGCAGTTGGGCAGCCGTGAAGACTTCCGTAACCTGGTGAAGGCTGCGGCCGATCACGGGCTGGAAATCGCACTGGACTTCGCCATTCAATGTTCGCAGGACCACCCTTGGCTCAAGCAGCATCCGGGCTGGTTCTCATGGCGTCCGGACGGCACGATCCGCTATGCGGAAAACCCGCCGAAGAAGTATCAGGACATCGTTAACGTCGATTTCTACGCGCCTGATGCCATTCCTGGTCTGTGGCTGGAATTGCGTGACATCGTTCTGGGCTGGGTGAATGAAGGCGTGAAGATTTTCCGCGTCGATAATCCGCACACCAAGCCGCTGCCTTTCTGGCAGTGGATGATTGGCGAGGTGCGCAATCAGCATCCTGAGGTCATGTTCCTTGCCGAAGCGTTCACCAAGCCTGCCATGATGGCGCGGCTGGGCAAGGTCGGTTACAGCCAGAGCTACACGTATTTCACATGGCGCAACACCAAGGCAGAGCTGTCCGAGTATTTCACCCAGCTAAACGACGTGCCTTGGCGTGATTGCTATCGCCCGAACTTTTTCGTCAACACACCTGATATCAACCCGCGCTTCCTGCACGAGTCTGGCCGTCCTGGATTTCTGATCCGTGCAGCGCTGGCCACCATGGGCTCCGGGCTGTGGGGCATGTATTCGGGGTTTGAGTTGTGTGAAGCGGCACCGATTCCCGGCAAGGAAGAGTATCTGGACTCGGAAAAGTACGAGATTCGCGTTCGGGACTATGCCGCACCGGGCAACATCATTGCCGAGATCGCCCAGCTTAACCGCATTCGCAGGCAGAACCCCGCGCTGCAAACGCACTTGGGCTTGAAACTGTATAACGCGTGGAATGACAACATTCTGTACTTCGGCAAGCGTTCGGCGGATGGCAGCAACTTCATTCTGATTGCCGTCAACCTTGACCCCTTCAACGCACAGGACGCAGATTTCGAGCTGCCGCTGTGGGAAATGGGCCTGCCGGATGACGCGGCGACGTCGGGTGAAGACCTGATGACCGGACACCGCTGGACCTGGTACGGCAAGTATCAGCACACGCGTCTTGATCCATCACAACCGTTTGGAATCTGGCGTATCCAGGCTGCGCAATAACACTCCCAAGGAGTCAATAATGGCCAAGAAGCCCGGTGACGCGACATTCATCAAAGACCCGCTCTGGTACAAGGATGCGGTGATTTACCAGGTTCATGTGAAATCGTTCTTCGATTCCAATAACGACGGGATCGGCGATTTCGCGGGCTTGATCGAAAAGCTCGACTACATTGCCGCGCTGGGGGTCAACACCATCTGGTTGCTGCCGTTCTACCCGTCGCCGCGCCGGGACGATGGCTACGATATTTCCGAATACCGCGATGTGCATAGCGATTACGGCACCATGGCCGATGCCAAGCGCTTCATTGCCCAGGCGCACAAGCGTGGCCTGCGGGTGATCAGTGAGCTGGTTATCAACCATACGTCCGACCAGCACCCGTGGTTTCAGAAAGCGCGTCATGCCAAGCCCGGCTCCAAGGCACGGGATTTCTATGTCTGGTCGGACACCGACCAGAAATACGACGGCACGCGGATCATTTTTCTCGACACAGAAACGTCCAACTGGACCTGGGACCCGGTCGCCGGTCAATACTTCTGGCACCGTTTTTACTCCCACCAACCAGACCTGAACTTCGATAACCCGCATGTACTTGATGCGGTGCTTGAAGTCATGCGCTTCTGGCTGGACCTGGGCATTGACGGTTTGCGTCTGGACGCTATCCCGTACCTGATCGAACGCGATGGCACCAATAACGAGAACCTTCCGGAAACCCATCAGGTGCTCAAGCGTATTCGCGCCGAGATCGATGCGAACTACCCGGACCGCATGCTGCTGGCCGAGGCCAATCAATGGCCGGAAGACACCCAGCTGTATTTCGGCGACAGCAAGGGGCCGGATGGAGACGAATGTCACATGGCGTTTCACTTCCCGCTGATGCCGCGCATGTACATGGCGCTGGCGCAGGAAGACCGCTTTCCGATCACCGATATTCTGCGCCAGACACCGGAAATTCCGGAGAATTGCCAGTGGGCGATTTTCCTCCGCAACCACGACGAGCTGACCTTGGAAATGGTGACGGATCGTGAGCGTGATTACCTCTGGAATTACTATGCCGCTGACCGCCGCGCGCGGATCAACCTGGGTATTCGTCGACGCTTGGCACCACTGGTTGATCGGGACCGCCGCCGGGTCGAACTGTTGAACAGCATGCTGTTGTCGATGCCCGGCACGCCGACGCTGTATTACGGCGACGAGATCGGCATGGGCGATAACATCTACCTGGGCGACCGGGACGGTGTGCGCACGCCCATGCAATGGTCGATCGACCGCAACGGCGGCTTTTCGCGGGCCGACCCGGCCAGCCTGGTATTGCCGCCGATCATGGACCCGATGTACGGCTTTCAGTCGGTCAACGTCGAAATTCAGGAGCGTGACCCGCACTCGCTGCTGAACTGGAATCGACGCATGCTGGCGGTGCGCAAACAGCAGAAGGCATTCGGGCGTGGCACGCTGAAAATGCTCTCGCCGTCGAACCGCCGCATTCTTGCGTATACCCGCGAGTACACGGCACCCGATGGTCACAGCGAAGTGGTGTTGTGTGTTGCCAACGTTTCCAGCGCCGCTCAGGCTGCAGAGCTTGAGCTGTCGGCTTACGCAGGCACAGTGCCGGTGGAAATGCTCGGTGGCAGCGCATTTCCGCCTATCGGGCAGTTAAGCTATTTGCTGACGCTCCCGCCGTATGGTTTTTACTGGTTTTTACTGGCTTCGGAGAATCAAATGCCCAGTTGGCACGTTGAACCCGCGCAGAGCATGCCGGACTTCCCGACTCTGGTGCTCAAGAAGCGCCTTGAGGAGTTGCTCGAAGAGCCGCTGCGCAGCACCATGGAAAAAACGTCACTGGCTGTTTACTTGCCAAAACGCCGCTGGTTCGCAGGCAAGGGCAAGGACATAGAGCAGGTCAATATCGCGTATGCGGTGCGTTTCGGCGATGAGGCGCACCCTGTGTTGCTCAGCGAAATAGAAGTGACTGCAGACGGCCAGACCGATCGCTATCAGCTGCCATTCGGCTTGCTCGCCGAAGACGACATCAGCAGCGCGTTGCCACAGCAACTGGCACTTGCCAGAGTGCGGCGTAATCGTGATGTAGGGCTGATCACCGATGCGTTTACCCTGGAAACCTTCATTCGTGCAGTGATTCAGGGCATGCAGTCGGATACGGTCATCCCCTGCGCTGACGGCGAGTTGCGTTTCGAGCAAAGTTCGCAGCTGGCACCGCTCGCCCTCACCGCAGAGTCGGAAGTGCGCTACCTGTCTGCCGAGCAGTCGAACAGCTCGGTGGTCGTCGGTGGCAGCCTGGTGCTCAAACTGATTCGTAAAGTCAGTGCCGGGACGCACCCGGAGCTGGAAATGGGTGCTTTCCTGACCAACGCTGGCTTCAAGAATATCTCGCCGTTGCTGGGCTCTGTGGTGCGTGTCGGCAACGACGGAAAACCGAATCTGCTGATGATTGCCCAAGGCTACCTGAGCAATCAGGGTGACGCTTGGGAGTGGACACAGAACAATCTGGAACGCGCAGTACGCGATGAGTTGGCGCATGGCGTTTCCGGCCAGGAACAGCATTACAATGCGTTGCTGGAGCTGGCGGACTTTTCGCGTAGCCTTGGTCAGCGTCTCGGTGAAATGCACCAGATTCTGGCGTCGCCTACCGACAATGCAGACTTCGCTGTTGAAGTCACCAGCAGTCAGGACAGCAAGGCCTCCGGAACCAGCGTCAATGCTCAGCTTGAGCGCGCCTTGCAACTGCTTGAGCAGCGCAAGGGCGATCTGGAACAGGACGATCAGCAACTGGTCAGCGATTTGCTTGCACAGCGCAAGCAGATTCGTCAGCGCGTCGAAGGTCTGGCCAAGCGCTCGGCAGGTGGCCTGCGGATTCGCGTGCATGGTGACTTGCACCTCGGGCAAGTGCTGGTGGTCAAAGGCGATGCCTACCTGATCGATTTCGAGGGTGAACCGGCCCGCGCACTTGAAGAACGCCGTGCCAAGCACAGCCCGTTCAAGGATGTCAGCGGTGTTTTGCGCTCGTTTGACTACGCTGCCGCCATGGCAGTACGCAGCGCACAAAGCGTCGATACCTCGCCTGAGGCTGCCGGTGCTCGCAAACGTGTCGCCGAGACCTACCTGGCGCAGGCGCGGGAAGCCTTTATCGAAGGTTATCGCTCGGCAACGAGCGGAATGGCTCATGCCTGGAAAGATGCAAAAGGGGAGGACGCCGCACTGGAATTGTTCACTCTTGAAAAAGCTGCTTATGAAGTGATCTACGAAGCCGAGAATCGTCCAGCCTGGTTGGCCGTTCCCTTGCAAGGCTTGCGTGGGTTGCTGCAACCGTCTGATGGAGAGCCAATATGAATGCGCCTCACAAAACCGGCACAGGCCGCCGCGCGATTCCCGCTGCTGCGGACCTCGACGCGCTGATCCGCGCGGAACACCGTGATCCTTTCTCGATCCTGGGTCCGCACGGTGACGGCGGCAGCGGGCAATACGTTCGTGCCTATCTGCCCGCTGCGTTGAGCGTGCGTCTGCTGGCCAAAGATGATGGTCGCGAGCTGGGCGAGATGGAAATGAGCGAGGTGCCGGGGTTTTTCGTCGGTCATCTCGAGCAGCCACAGCCTTACCTGCTGAAAATCCAATGGGCTGGCGGCGAGCAGATCACCGAGGACCCTTACAGCTTCGGTCCGCTGCTGGGCGAGATGGACCTTTATCTGTTTGCCGAAGGCAACCACCGCGACCTGAGCAGTTGCCTGGGCGCGCAAGTGACCAACGTCGATGGCGTCGACGGTGTGCGCTTTGCGGTCTGGGCGCCGAATGCCCGCCGTGTGTCGGTGGTCGGCAGTTTCAACAGCTGGGATGGTCGTCGTCACCCGATGCGCCTGCGTCACCCGACCGGCGTATGGGAGATTTTCGTTCCGCGTCTGCAGCCCGGTGAAGTCTACAAATACGAGATCCTCGGTGCCCACGGGATTCTACCGCTGAAAAGCGACCCTATGGCTCTGGCCACTACGCTGCCGCCCGACACCGCGTCAAAGGTCTCTGCGCCACTGCAATTCGAGTGGAACGACCAGGAATGGCTGCAATCACGGACAGGCCGCCACGATGTTGCCGCGCCGCTGTCGATCTACGAACTGCACGCAGGCTCGTGGCAGATGGAGCAGCACGAAGACGGTCAATGGCGACAGTACAACTGGCGCGAGCTGGCTGACCGCTTGATTCCCTATGTGAAGGAACTCGGCTTCACCCACATTGAGCTGATGCCGATCATGGAGCACCCGTTCGGGGGGTCATGGGGCTATCAGTTGCTGGCCCAGTTTGCACCGACTGCTCGCTACGGTTCGCCGGAAGATTTCGCCGCGTTCGTTGACGCCTGTCATCGGGCTGAAATAGGCGTGATTCTTGACTGGGTGCCTGCGCATTTCCCGACCGATACCCACGGCCTGGCGCAGTTCGACGGCACCGCGCTGTACGAGTACGCCGACCCCAAGGAAGGCTTCCATCAGGACTGGAACACGCTGATCTACAACCTGGGGCGCACCGAAGTTCACGGCTTCATGCTGGCTTCGGCGTTGCACTGGCTCAAGCATTACCACATCGACGGTCTGCGCGTGGATGCGGTGGCGTCAATGCTGTACCGCGACTATTCGCGTAATGCAGGCGAATGGGTGCCAAATCGCTTTGGCGGACGCGAAAACCTCGAGGCAATCGACTTTCTGCGTCATTTGAACGACGTAGTTGCGCTGGAAGCCCCAGGGACCATGGTGATTGCGGAAGAGTCGACCGCGTGGCCGGGTGTCAGCGAGCCGACCCAGCAGGGTGGGCTGGGCTTCAACTACAAGTGGAACATGGGCTGGATGCATGATTCGCTGCAGTACATGGAGGAGGACCCGATCAATCGCGGACACCACCACGGCAAGCTGAGCTTCGGCCTGGTGTACGCGTGGTCAGAGCGCTTCGTACTGCCTATTTCCCATGACGAAGTGGTACACGGCAAACATTCGCTGATCGACAAGATGCCGGGTGACCACTGGCAGAAGTTCGCCAACCTGCGCGCTTATCTGTCGTTCATGTGGACGCACCCGGGCAAGAAACTGCTGTTCATGGGCTGTGAATTCGGTCAGTGGCGTGAGTGGAATCACGACCGTGAACTGGACTGGTACTTGATGAAATACGCTGAACATATTGGCGTGAAGAAGCTGGTCAGCGACCTGAACCGAATCTATCGTCAGGAAAAGGCGTTGCACCAGCGCGATGCTGATCCAGCGGGCTTCCAGTGGCTGATCGGCGACGACCAGGCCAATAGCGTGTTTGCCTACCTGCGCTGGAGCAATGATGGCGAGCCGCTGCTGGTGGTGGCCAACATGACGCCAGTGCCGCGCCTGGATTATCGTGTCGGCGCGCCGGTGTCAGGTGCATGGACTGAGTTGCTGAACAGCGACGCGGAAACCTACGCAGGTTCTAACATGGGCAATGGTGGGGAAGTGAACACCGAAGACGAGCCAGCACATGGGATGGAGGCTTCACTGAAACTGAACCTGCCGCCACTTGCCGTGCTGATCCTGAAACCAGTCAAGGTGTAAGCCAAAGTTTTATGCATTACCACACCAGCCTGATGCCCAGGCTGGTACTTGTTCCGACTGCGCCGTGGTCGTCCAGATCACGGAGGCAGTCAGCATTCCAGTGCACACTGGCGCTGTTGCTCAGTTTCGCAATCATTCCTGCGCCCAGGCTGCCCGTCGTTGACCGATGCTGAGCCCTGATCTGCTCTGCATGATCGAACGTAAGCGCGTCATGGCCACCCGCAGTGCGCCAAAAGCTGGCCCGTAGGTAGGGCTCTAGCGGTGCGCCTGCTACCTGATAGCTGCCCTTGAAACGCATACCAATACGCCCTGTGGTGTAAGCCTGGCTGTCGAATCCAAGATGGGCAATGCCGTCATGCTGGTCCTGAAGGTCTATGCGTTGGTAGATGATCTGTAGCTGAGGCTCTGCAACCCAGCGCTGTGAGAGTGGCAGCGGATACCCGGCCTCTGCAGACAGGCTCATCACATGGCCTTCAATGTCGACACCTGAGCCCCTGACGGAGCGGCTGCGGCCGTCCAGGCGAGTGCCCATCGCGACTGCGTCAACGTACCCGCCACCGGGTGTCGTCAGCGTCCAGTAGGCACCCAGGCTTTCCCCGTTCAGTTTCAGATGGCCTGTTTCGTAGTTTCTGAAACCTTCAGCAAAACCCTTCACCTTGCCATCCAGACGGTTATGCGCGACGAACAGCCCGACGCGCTGGCTCCACCCGTTTTCCAAGTGCCAGGCATACAGATCATGGCCGATCTGGTAGCCCTTGAATGAAGCGTCCAGGCTTGGGCTCACGTCTCCAGACCAGCGTTGCCTGAAGTCGCTGCCAAACACACGTGCCCATCCGGCAGGCGCCATGCCGTATTGGGCCAGTAGCGCCTGATCACCCTGGCGCTCATGAAAGGTGCCCAGTGAACTCTGGGTCAGTAATGCTGCTACGGGCGTCACTACCGAGTAATTGGCGACCTCGGGGCGATACAGGGCAATCGGCGCTGCGCCGCGAACAGGTTGCGGTAATGGCGGGGTTCCCGGGGCGGGTACTGGCAATGTAGCTGCGGGCAGGGAAGGCACCGGGCTGACCGGTGGATTGGGCGGTGCGGGCTGAGGCGCAGGCTCGGAGGTTGTTGGTGGCTCGGCTATAGGCTCAGGTTCAGGTGTCGGGATGGGTGACGGTGAAGGAGACGGTACTGGTTCAGGTGCTGGCTCGACAGGCGAGGGCGCTGGCTGCGGCGGAGAAATCATGGCAGAGCGCAGGAACCAGCTATTCTCTGAGCCGGCAGAGGCTCCTCCCTTGAACAGATAATATTGATAGGCACCAGCGGACAGTGGGTCTTGCAACGAAAACGCTGCATTGTCGCTGCTGGCACCCTCGATAGCTTGCACCACTTCGATGCCATTGCCTTGAGTCAAGGCACCCAGGCCGCCCGAACGGCTGACGGTTATCCGGGTTGAACCACTGATATGTCCCTGTGCAACTACCAGCGTGTCGCTGGCAGATGCGTCATCGCCAAGCGCCGACTGCAACAGCAGTCTCCCATCGCGACCGGTGTAATTGCCTCTCACAGTCAGTGTGTCGGTGAGCGAATGACCTGCGCCGATCAGGGCCAGCGTTCCGGCATTATCGAGCGTGGCTTGGGATGCCGGGTTAAACGGGACGACACTGCCGGAGGTTGAGGTCAGCCTACTGCCCGCGTCGATATTCAGCGCACCTGTATCGCTTGTGCTGTCGCCCAGCACCAGCGCCCCGGCCAGATCCAGCTGCGAGCCGTTGCTCAGGTTGACGGTCTCCCAGTTGCCATAGCGACCCGGCTGCAAAGACACAGTGTTATCAAACGTCAGCACGTCATTGCCAGGGCCGCCGTCAAGCAGCGGGTTGGCGCTCAGGTAATATTCGCTCAGGTTGTACAGCCGCGCCGCATCATCGCCGTCGGCCATCAACACACTGTTGCGGGCGTAGCCACCGTTCAGCCAATTGAAGCTGTCATTACCGGCGCTGGCACGAACTTCACCACGAATATCGCCACCGCTGAGGGTGATCAGGTCGTCGCCGCCGCTGACGCTGACATTGCCGCCCACAGAGCCGCCCAAGAGGGTGATCGTATCCCTGCCAAAGCCGGTTACCAGGTTGTTGATGATCGTGCCACCGGACATCTCGAACACGTTGTTGTCGAGCTTCATGTCAACTCGGCCAATGCTGCCGCCGGTCATCACCGCAACGTCGCCGTCCTCGAACGCACGAGTGATGGTGCCTCCGGTCATCAGAAAGGTATCTCGCCCGTCGCCCTGGGCCAGCGAGCCCAGCGTACCGCCGCTCATGAAAAAGTCGTCGGGATCGTCGCCCTGGTTCAGGCCGCCGCTGATCTCGCCCGCCGACAACGTGAATGAGTCGATTCCGGCACTCTGGGTGACGTTGCCGAGAATACGGCCTGACTGCATATCAACGCTGTCGATTCCTGACCCATAGCTGATATCGCCGGCGACCGTGCCTGTTCCGCCTTTGGGAAATATCAGAATGTGATTGCCGCTCAGACCGATAAATGGGCCGCTGATGTCACTGTCGCAGACTTGAACGCCGGACGACGTCGAGGACCCAAGTGCGCAGGCTCCCTCCGCACAGGACGGGATAATGGCCAGCATAATGAATGGCAGAACATTACGGGTGTGGTACAGATGAATACAACGGATTTTCATGACAGCTCTCCCGGCCAGGCAGGCAGCAGGGAGGCAATCGAAACGGATCAAGGCGCCAGACTGCCACGCTCAGTGACGTCGCCCCAAGGCTGGCGACGGTCGCTTTGCGGGCCTGTTTTCAAGGCCCGCAGTACGAAGTCAAGAGGTCGTTGGCCGATGCGTCAAGAAGTTGACCGACCGGTGGCGAGATTTAAACTTTTTCTACCAACTATTGGAATTACAAGTAAAAAACTTATGCGCTAAAAGTAGTGTTCATGCTGGATATGTTTGGTTGGCGGTGCGGCGTGATAACCAGATTGTCAGCGCCAGCGCGCACACCGACAGCAACGCCGCGTAAAAAAATATCCAGTCATAGCCCTGACCCAAGGCAATAGCCCCCATTACAGGGCCGGCAATTGCCAAGGCCAGATCGAAGAACACAGCGTAGGCACTCAGGCCTGCGCCTCGGCTGGGGGTAGGTACGCTTTTGATCGCTTCCACGCCCAGCGCCGGGTAGACCAGTGAAAGCCCCACACCGGTTAGTCCGGCCCCAGCCAGAGCAATGCCGCTGCTCGGTGAAAGCCAGAGCATCAGCAGTCCGCAGATCTCCACAGCCATGCAGACGATGGCCGCGTTGTAGCCGCCGAGGCGGTTGATGGCACCGATGAACAGCAGGCGGGCGAGGATAAAGCACACGCCAAACATGCTCAGGCAATAGGCCGCACCTTCCCAGCCGCGGCTTAGATAAAACAGGGTGATGAAGGTGGTCAGCGTGCCGTAGCCGATGGAGGACAACGTCAGTCCCAGACCATAAGGCGCGATCCGGCCGAACACTGACCAATAGGGCAGGCGCTCACCGACTACGACCGGTACCGATGGCTTGTTGCGGATCAGCCAAAGTGCCAGCCCTGCCATCACGATCAAGGCGATCCCCAGGCTGTTGAAACCCACGGCATCAATGACAATCACGCCCAGCGGTGCACCAATGGCTATCGCACCATAGGACGCGATGCCGTTCCACGAGATTGATCGGGCCGTATGTTCTGCGCCGAGTTTGCCGATGCACCAACTGATAGTGCCAACTCCGATAAGCCCTTGGGAAACGCCGAGAAACAGTCGCGCAACGATCAGAATCAACAGGCTCAACGTGGCGAACTCCTGAAGCAGCGTTGCCAGTAACGTCATGCTGCCACTGATGACGATGCCCCACAGTCCGAACACGATAGAGCGCTTGCTGCCCAGCGTGTCGGTCGCCCGGCCGGCAAAAGGTCGACTCAGCAGCGTTGCCAGGTATTGCGAGGCAATGGTCAGGCCTGCAATCAACGGGCTGAAACCCAGCTGGTCGTGAACATAGCCGGGCAGCACCGCAATAGGCAGGCCGATGCACAGGAAGGCGATGAAGGTGTATAAAACGATGGAAACGATCTGCAGGGTAATCGTCATGGAACCGGAGTGTGCGGCAGGCATTGGGCTCTTCGCTGGCAGGCGGTGGGAGTGCCTCATCATGGCGTGCACTGTGACTAAAAGAAAGCAGGCTAACGGTTTTATGGGGGCTGATTATCAGGCAGTTGCTGTTCTGTAGATATGGTCATAGGATGACTGATCACACCACAATAATAAAAAGGTTCACCATGAGAAATATTCTATTGCTGGCCGCTGCAGTCGGTTGTTCGTTTGGCCTGCCTGCCCAGGCAGCCACGTTTGCTTACATTTCCAGTCCCACTGACGGCCTTATATCCCAATACCGTCTGGATGAGCAGAGCGGCGCGCTCAGCCTGGTCGAGCAGACCAAAGCCGGAGACCAGGTCAATCCGATGGCCATCTCACCGGACGGCAAAGCGTTATTTGCAGCGCTGCGTTCCAAGCCTTATCAAGTGCTGAGTTTCAGCATCGAGCCTGCAACAGGGCATCTCAAGCCGCTGAGCCAGGCACCATTGGCCGAGAGCCTGGCCTATTTGTCTACCGATCGCAGCGGGCGCTTCCTGTTCGGCGCATCCTATGGTGCCGATTTGCTCAGCGTACAGCCCATCGATGCGCAACACCGCCCAAGCGACAGTATCCAGACCTACAAGACCGGCATGCATGCGCATTCGGTGCGCACCGACCCGAGCAACCGTTTTGTATACGCCGGTAATCTTGGCGTTGATCGTGTTCTGCAATACCGGCTGGAGCCAAAAGACGGCAAGCTTGTTCCCATTGGCGAGGGCTACGTTGCGGTTGCCGAGAATACCGGCCCGCGCCACTTGGCATTCTCTTCCGATGGCAAATTTCTGTACGTGGTTGGCGAAATGAGTGGCACCGTCACTGCCTTCGCGATCAACCAGAAAACCGGTGCGTTGAAGCAGACAGGCGAGGCGGACGGTATCCCGAAACGCTTGAACCTGGCGCAGGGGCAAGCCCGCGATGCACGCAACAACGATCTCAAGGACGATCCTACCCCGCGTATCTGGGCGGCAGACATTCGCCTCGCGCCGAATGGCAAGTGGCTGTTTATCAGCGAGCGCACCACCAGCAGCGTGTCGGTGTTCAAGATCGAGCCTGCCAGTGGCAAGGTGACGTTTGTCGAAAACTATCCGGTGCAGGAAAAACAGCCACGCAATATCGCTGTGTCACCCAATGGGCGCTGGTTGCTGGTGAGCGGTGAGAAAAGCGACAAGGTCGGTAGTTACGCCATTGCGGCGAACGGTGCCTTGCAGCGGGTCAGCGAAGCGCCCTCGGGCAAGGGTGCGCTGTGGATTGAAATGCTCAGCCAGCCGGGCCAGTAGCGGTTTTGAAAATAAAAAGCCCTGTCACAAGACAGGGCTTTTTGCTGTAGCAGCCTGACAGGCTTAGAACGAAACGCCCTGGCTGCGCAGGTAGTCGTCGTAGGTACCGCTGAAGTCGATCACGCCGCTTGGGCTGAGTTCGATGATGCGGGTTGCCAGCGAGGACACGAACTCGCGGTCGTGGCTGACGAAAATCAGGGTGCCCGGGTAGTTTTCCAGCGCAAGGTTCAGCGCTTCGATGGATTCCATGTCCAGGTGGTTGGTCGGTTCGTCCATCACCAGCACGTTCGGTTTTTGCAGGATCAGCTTGCCGAACAGCATGCGGCCCTGTTCACCACCGGAAATCACTTTGACCGACTTGAGGATCTCGTCATTGGAGAACAGCATGCGGCCCAGAGTGCCACGTACCATTTGCTCGCCGCCTTGCGTCCACTGGCCCATCCAGTCGAAGAGGGTAGATTCGTCTTCAAAATCGTGAGCGTGGTCCTGAGCGTAGTAACCGATTTCCGCTGCTTCGGTCCACTTGACCGTGCCTGCATCGGGTTGCAACTCGTTGACCAGGGTGCGCAGCAGGGTGGTCTTGCCGATGCCGTTCGGACCGATGATTGCAACACGTTCGCCGGCTTCGACCTGGAAGCTGAAGTCCTTGAACAGTGTCTTGCCATCGAAGCCTTTGGCCATGCGATCGACAATGACCGCCTGACGGTGCAGCTTTTTGGTTTGTTCGAAACGAATGAACGGGCTGACACGGCTGGACGGCTTGACCTCGGCCAGCTGGATCTTGTCGATCGCCTTGGCTCGGGACGTTGCCTGCTTGGCTTTCGATGCGTTGGCCGAAAAGCGGCTGACGAACGATTGCAGCTCGGAGATCTGTGCCTTCTTCTTGGCGTTGTCGGACAGCAATTGCTCGCGGGACTGGGTCGCGACGGTCATGTACTCGTCATAGTTGCCCGGGAACAGGCGCAACTCGCCGTAATCCAGGTCGGCCATGTGCGTGCACACGCTGTTCAGGAAGTGACGGTCGTGGGAGATGATGATCATCAGGCTGTTGCGCTGGGTGAGGATGTTTTCCAGCCAGCGAATGGTGTTGATGTCCAGGTGGTTGGTCGGTTCGTCGAGCAACAGCACTTCCGGATCGGAGAACAGTGCCTGCGCGAGCAGCACGCGCAGTTTCCAGCCGGGCGATACTTCGCTCATAGGACCGTTGTGCTGCTCGATGCCGATACCCAGGCCCAGCAGCAGTTCGCCGGCACGGGACTCGGCAGTGTAGCCGTCCATTTCCGCAAACTCGGTTTCCAGCTCGGCCACGGCCATGCCGTCGTCTTCGCTCATTTCCGGCAGCGAGTAGATGCGGTCGCGCTCGGCCTTGACCTTCCACAGCTCTTCATGGCCCATGATCACGGTGTCGAGCACCGTGAATTCTTCGTAGGCGAACTGATCCTGGCGCAGCTTACCCAGTCGTACGTTCGGCTCCAGCATCACCTGACCGCCCGAAGGCTCGAGGTCGCCACCGAGGATTTTCATGAAGGTGGACTTGCCGCAGCCGTTCGCGCCAATAAGGCCGTAACGGTTACCGGCGCCAAACTTGACCGAGACGTTCTCGAACAAGGGTTTGGGGCCGAACTGCATCGTGATGTTAGCTGTGGAGATCAATTACTTTACCTATCAATAACTTGGGCAATAACTGGGGAGCGCTGGTGTCAGCGGGTGTCGGGTTTTAGACCCGACCGGAGCTGTTCAGCCTGCTCCGCCTGAGCATGAGCTGATCCAACGGGCATACGTCTACAGCAACGGCAGCCTGCCATGGCCGCGTTGCCGGGATATGAATGTGGGGGTTCATGCCAGACATTGGCGCGCATTGTCGCATAGGTCGGGCGGCAGTGACATGGTGGACGGTGCCGGATTGCCGAGTTGTCCACGTTCCGGCCTGCTCAGGAGCCTGTTGGGTAGCCTTGCTCAAAGCGTGTGCACAAGGCAGAGGCAGGCGCGATTTCAAAAGAAGTCGCAGAAGAAAGATACTGAGTCGTCACATTGCCTGATCGGGAGGTCGTTTACGTTCGGCTAGCGCTGTAACGGGCAACGCTTACTTTAAGCCGGGCTTCATCAATGCTCAACTTGGGAATGACTTCATCCGGAACTCGCGAGCTGTCGGATAAATTGAACACTTGAAAATCATCCCCGACTACATGCTTCGACATAAGTTCCAGTGACGGGAGAATTCTTGATTCGTAGTGCTGGTCCAGTCCACAAGGCGAGCACACATCTGTCGACGATTCATAGAATCGGCCTGCAGACTGGTTCATATCAAAGCCCACAAGAAAGACGCTATCAAAACCAAGGTGATAAGACAATTGCAAGGCGAGATACATGACCGTGCGAGCGTCGAAAAACCCCAATTCCAGGTTTTTGCTGAAGCCGATATCCCTGCTTCTATGACTCCATAAAGACACTTTTCTGACCAGTGCGTCGTCTCGTGAGCAGAGCGCCGCAACCGTGGATAACCTCGGTGATTTCTTCAGCGCATAGGCGCGCCCGGAAGGCCTGGGAATGCCGGAGCTGAACTGGTCTTCCCAGAGGCCGACATTCTCGCTCTCGCGCATTGCCGCGGCGAACAGCTCGGGCTGCTGATTGGGAAAGTCCCGGTCAGTACACACGTAGAACAATGGTTTGATGTTCGTTTCTGCAAACATCGAGAACGCCCCGTTCATGGTAATCATAGGGACGTCCGAAAAATCTTGAATCGGGAAGTTTCGGGCAGATTGACCTGAGCCAATCAGAAGAACCGGGCCTTTTCTGGTGCCTCTACATTTGCCGAAATCAAGTACGCGGGTCGGCTTCGGAATGTGGTCTTCAGCCGATTTGCGAAGATAAGCAGTCGCATTGATGGATTGACTAGTCATGACTACCCTGTAAGCACTAGTGGCAAATTAGTTGGGACATTTTGCGCGCAATACTACTGGCTGGTGGCCATTAGTTCAACATCAAAGAGTTTCGAAAGCGTATCATACTGGAAACATCACGCCACAGATTGATGGCTCATTTTTGAGAATTTGCCATTTCTTTACAATGTTCTCGGATGTAAGGCATGGCGCGCGGCGTTGTTTAATGTTAATTGGCTAGTATCAAACTAGTGGTTAATGCTCCTGTCGCTAGATGCACTTAACGCAACAATACTGTGTATGCACACAGTCTTGGCGCTGTGCGGGGGAAGGAAGGCGCGAGAGGGTGAGGCTGCAAGGCCCGGCTATTACCGGGCCTCCTTGTTGTGACGAATTTGTTGGTGGCTAATCGGATTTCCGTTCCTGCCGCTTCCTCCTGAACCAGCTCCCCAACGCGTGGAAAGGGTGAATGAACATCGCAATCGCTCCGAGCAGAAAGACGATGGAGACAAGGATCAGGCCAAGGCCCTCGTGTGCAAACATAGTGATTGACTCCTGTTGTTCACTTTGTCGGTCCGCTGAAGACTAGCCGCTGAAACGTTTCACCTCATGAAGAAAAGTTAATGAACTTTCCAGGCGGGCGCCGCGAGGCGAGCTTTTGCCTGGCTAGTGCTGTCGCGCCGAAGCTATGAAGTACTCGCGTTTGTTGACTCAAATAGCTGAGAAGGAGCGGATTTTCCGTGAGCCGGTCTGGGGACGGGACTTCTCAAAATTCACCTGTCGCGGAACTAGATGAGGTGACGACGAGACTATAAGCACGCTCGCGTTCATCGGGCCGTGCCTATGAGCGCGCATTCTCATCACCCGGAGGTTCCTGACATGAAGTCCCTTTTCCGTCCAGTCTTGCTGCTGGCTGTTGCTTTACCCCTGTTGCTGACTGGCTGCGGGGATAAGGAGCCCGAACAACGCACTGCGTTCACTCAGTTTCTGCAAACCCGAATTATCGACAAGCCAGGTGTGCACGTTCCCAAACTGACGGACGATGAAAAGAAAGCCTTTGGTGACTACAGCTCGCACTATGCCGTTATTTCCGACTTCGGCGCGGGCATGGACACTGCAGTGCAGCCTCTCGCTGGCTTGATGCAGAAAGGATCCTTTCGCTCGGTAAGCGATGTCATTCAACGTCGCGCAGACCTGGCTGCCGTGCAGACAGGTCTGGATGAGGTCGGCGAGAAGTTGACCATCGAGCAGGGCAAGGCCGATGCGGCACATGCCAAACTCAAGCAGCCCGATGACTTGAAAGTCGTTTACGACAAGGCTTATGACCGGACTGTGAGCGTGCCCGCCAACACGTTCCGTGAAGTCTTGCCGCAAATAAAGGGCACGTTTTCGAGCGGTCTGAAGGTTGCCGATTATGTGGACGCGCACAAATCGCAAATCGATATCTCCGGTTCGGCGATAACCGTCAAGGATCCGGTCGTACAGGCTGAACTCAACAAATTGCTGCAAGAGCTGAACGAGCAGGGCAAAAACGCTCAGCAGGCTCAGGCTCGCCTGCAATCGCTCATGACCGGTCGCTGAGACTGATCTGGCAGCTTGCCCCGGCCTTGTTGCCGGGCCAGGCCGTATGTCGGGTATGATTCGCGTGTCTGTTTGCCTGACCCGGGGCCTGCCTGTTTGATAATCAAACCTCTCTTATCGACGATTGCCCTGCGTGAAGCAGTGCCCGCTGACGCTATATGCCTGAGCGCGCTGGGCATGCAGGTCTTTCTCGACACCTACGCAACGCAGGGCATCCGTGAGTCCATCGCACGCGAAGCCCTCGACGCATTTTCCCCGCAGGCGTTTGCGCATCTGCTTGGCGCATCGGAAACGCTCATTATCGTGGCTGAATCTCTTGGGCATCTGATCGGCTTCGCTCAGGTAACGCTGTGCGTCGATCACCCGATGCTCGGCGTATCGACGGCTGCCGAGTTGCAACGCCTCTATGTGCAGGAACGCTTCACTGGATGTGGAGCAGGGCGACTGTTACTCGAAGCCGCCGAGCAGCGCGCTACGGCCAGAAAGGCGGCGTTGATGTGGGCGACTGTCTGGGTTGGCAACCCGCGCGCGTTGGGGTTTTATCCGCGGCAGGGTTATGAAGTAAAAGGTTCGCCACGTTATGAGTTTCAGGGCGAAACGCATGAGAATAGGCTATTCGCCAAACTGCTCGGCGGGTCAAATCTGACGCGGAATTCTGTTTGATCAACGATTGCAGATGTGTGTCCCTGTGAGCGCAGCGGAACTCCGTGACGCCTCACAAGACTCGCGTTTATCCTTGCGCATCATTCTGAGCATTGTTGCCTTCAAGGAGTCGTTGCAGTGACCACCATCAAAATTACCGCAGGCGGATACGAGTTTCTGGCCGAAGCCAATCCGGATGCGCCGCAAACGGTGGAAGCGTTTCTCAAGCTGCTGCCTTATCGGCAGAAATTCATTCATGTGCGCTGGAGTGGCGAAGGCTGCTGGGTGCCGCTGGATGATTATCAACTGAAGCTGAATGACACGTTGATCGGTTTCGAGAACGCAACGAGTCATCCTTCTGTGGGCGACATTCTGTTTTATCCGGGTGGTTACAGCGAAACCGAGATTATCCTGGCGTACGGTTCGTGCTGTTTCGCCAGCAAGATGGGGCAACTGGCCGGCAATCACTTTCTGACCATCACTCAAGGCAAGGAAAACCTTCGCAAACTGGGCGTCAAGACGCTTTGGGAAGGCGCTCAGGATGTGGTTTTCGAGCTGGCCTGAGCCTGCGGTTATTGCGCAGTAGTCATTTGCCAGCATTTCTCGGAACTGCTGATCTTCGCCAGGGGTCTAGTCCACAATGCTTCCAGCTCCCGGAAGCCGACCTGGAGACAAGACCTTGAATATCTTTGAAGCATTGCGTGAAAGCCATGATCGTCAGCGCGGTTACGCCGACGCACTGATCCAGACCAGCGGCGACAGTGTCGAACGGGAAAAAGCCTACAAACAGCTCAAGGATGAGCTTCAAGCTCATGAGACAGCCGAAGAGCGGTTTTTCTACATTCCCCTGATGGCCCACGACAACGGCGTGGACCTCAGTCGCCATGCCATTTCCGAGCATCATGAAATGGACGAGATGATGGAAGAGCTCGATGAAACCGAGATGTCGAGCCCGGCCTGGCTGGCGACTGCGAAAAAGTTGTCGGAAAAAGTGCATCACCACTTGAAGGAAGAAGAGCAGAAGTTCTTTCAGATGGCAGGCAAGTTACTTGATGAAAAGCAGAAAGAGAGCCTGGCTGGTGAGTACGTGAAGGAATACGAAGAGCAATTGGCTGAGGGGTAACAGGCCCGTGCAGTGCTAGAATCGGCTTTTTTATCAGCTAAGGCACGACATGAAGCTTCTGTTTTTGACGAGCGCAACGGTGATTGCGGCAACGGTTCTGGCCGGGTGCGCAGCGCCTTCAAACTCAGCACGTGCGGCAGGGCCATTCAAGGTCCTGTCGAGTGCCAAGCAGGATGCCGCCGTTGCCCAGTGCATTCAGGTGACCTGGCAGAACGAAGCGATGTTTGGCACATCTTCAGATGTGTTCCTGCATGATCTTTCCGGTGGCGGCTTCACCGTGTTCACTACCGAATCCAGGTATTTCGCAGACGTACACGCCAAAGGTCCTGCCACTGCTGTCGAGTTCTACGCCCCGCAGGGCGATACCCAGGCCGCCTTGCGATCTGCTGCGATTGCTACCTGCCTCTGACTGAATCTCTTGCCAATGCTCCCGCATTGGCAAGCAGTTCGTGGCGCTTTGCCTCCTATCTTCACTGCGGCGCGACCATTGCGCCTGCACCAGTACTGCGTACTCGATAGCGCGCGCGCACAAGAGTGGGGCCTTACCACTCAAACGTGACAAATGGTAGCGATGTCCTCAAGCCGTAATATCACCCAGCCATCAACTCCTTCATCTCCAGCCTTTTGATTTGCCTCGACATTTTTATGCGGTGTTTTTCGCAGGCCTCGTATGGCACACTTTCTGCTATCTATTCCGTTGTTACATACCATTGTCCGCTATAGCGGAATAAAAATACTTCGGCGGAGTCTATGTCATGCATCGCGGACCTTCTTTTGTGAAAGCTTGTGCGTTTGTCCTTGCAGCCTCATTCACGCTGGTCAACGCGGCTCAGGCCGCCGAAGGCAGCAAGCTGGATGCAGTATTGAAACGTGGCAATCTGGTGGTGGGTACAGGCAGTACCAATGCCCCATGGCATTTTCAGGGAGCGGACGGCAAGTTGCAGGGTTTCGATATCGACATCGGCAGGATCATCGCCAAGGGCCTGTTCAATGACCCGAGCAAGGTCGAGTTCGTGGTGCAGTCCTCGGATGCGCGAATTCCCAACCTGCTGACCGACAAGGTTGACATCAGTTGCCAGTTCATCACCGTTACCGCCAGTCGTGCACAGCAGGTGGCGTTCACCTTGCCGTACTACCGCGAAGGCGTAGCGTTGTTGCTGCCTGCCAACAGCAAATACAAGGAAATAGATGACCTTAAAGCCGCAGGCGACGGCGTGACCGTTGCCGTGCTGCAGAACGTATATGCCGAAGAACTGGTGCATCAGGCACTGCCCAAGGCCAAGGTCGATCAGTACGACAGCGTTGACCTGATGTACCAGGCGATCAACTCGGGGCGCGCCGACACGGCAGCCACCGACCAGTCTTCGGTGAAATACCTGATGGTGCAGAACCCTGGGCGCTACCGCTCGCCGGCTTTTGCCTGGAGCCCGCAAACCTACGCTTGTGCCGTCAAACGTGGCGATCAGGACTGGTTGAACTTCGTCAACACCGCCTTGCATGAAGCCATGACCGGTGTCGAGTTCCCGGCTTACGCCGCTTCGTTCAAGCAATGGTTCGGTGTCGATCTGCCTGTGCCTGCAATCGGTTTCCCGATGGAATACAAATAAGTCCACTCTGACCTTCAAGGGCAGGGCAGGCCATCGGGCTTTCCCTGCCAGGTACGGGCAAGCATGAATTATCAATTGAATTTTGATGCCGTATGGCGCGACTTTCCCAGCTTGCTGGCGGGGTTGGGCCTGGGGCTGGAACTGGCCCTGATCTCGATCGCCATCGGCTGTGTGATCGGGTTGGCAAATGCATTTGCGCTGCTGTCACGTTACAAGGCACTGCGAGTTGTCGCGTCGATCTACGTCACCGTGGTGCGCAACACGCCCATTCTGGTGTTGATCCTGCTGATCTACTTCGCCTTGCCCGGGCTGGGCATTCGCCTGGACAAGCTGGCGTCGTTCATTGTCACGCTGTCGCTGTACGCTGGCGCCTATCTGACCGAAGTTTTCCGTGCCGGTTTGCTGAGCATCCACAAAGGTCAGCGCGAAGCAGGGTTGGCCATCGGTCTGGGCGAGTGGCAGGTGAGGGCATACATCATCGTGCCGGTCATGTTGCGCAACGTGTTGCCAGCGCTATCCAACAACTTCATTTCGCTGTTCAAGGACACCTCACTGGCAGCCGCCATTGCGGTGCCGGAGCTGACCTACTACGCGCGCAAGATCAACGTCGAAAGCTACCGGGTGATCGAAACCTGGCTGGTGACCACTGCACTCTATGTAGTGGCCTGCTATGTGATCGCCATGCTCTTGCGCACCCTCGAACAACGTCTGGCGATTCGCCGCTAGGAGGCTGTCATGTATCAACCCCCTGGCTGGTTGCAGGAGTTGTGGACCGCGCGAGAAGTGCTCTGGTCCGGCTTTTTGACCAGTATCCAGTGCTCGGCGCTGGCGATTGCCGCAGGTACGCTGATCGGCATGCTGGCCGGTCTGGTGCTGACCTACGGCGGTTTTTTCGCCCGCTTGCCGATTCGGCTCTATGTGGATCTGATTCGCGGTACCCCGGTGTTCGTGCTGGTACTGGCGGTCTTTTACATGGTGCCGGCGCTGGGTTGGCAGATCAGCGCGTTTCAGGCCGGCGCAATAGGCCTGACGCTGTTCTGCGGCTCTCACGTTTCGGAAATCGTGCGCGGCGCCCTGCAGGCCATTCCCCGTGGCCAACTGGAAGCCGGCAAGGCCATCGGTCTGCGCTTCGGCCAGTCGCTGCGCTATGTGTTGCTGCCTCAGGCCATGCGCCAGATCCTGCCGACCTGGGTCAACTCCTCGACCGAGATCGTCAAGGCGTCGACGCTGCTTTCGGTGATCGGTGTGGCTGAACTGCTGCTCAGCACCCAGCAGGTAATTGCGCGCACGTTCATGACCCTGGAGTTCTACCTGTTTGCAGGTTTCCTGTTCTTTCTAATCAACTACGCCATCGAGCTTCTTGGGCGGCAAATCGAAAAACGGGTGGCATTGCCATGACACAGACTCATAACCCCGGCCCGGCGCTGCTCAGCATCGAGGGCCTGCATAAATCCTACGGCGCAGTGGAGGTGCTAAAGGGTGTCGATCTGCGCATGCAGAAAGGCAATGTCGTGACCCTGATCGGTTCCAGCGGCTCGGGCAAGACCACCTTGCTGCGCTGCGTCAACCTGCTGGAAGAGTTTCAGGGCGGGCATATCCGTCTTGAGGGGCAGGACATCGGCTACAGCAACGTAGACGGCAAGCGCACCCGCCATCCGGAGCGTCTGATCGCGCAACACCGGGCAATGACCGGCATGGCCTTCCAGCAATTCAACCTGTTTCCGCACCTCAGCGCCTTGCAGAACGTCACCCTGGGCTTGCTCAAGGTCAAGAAGATGCCCAAGGATCAAGCCATTGCCCTGGCGGAAAAGTGGCTGGACCGGGTCGGGCTGCTGGAGCGCCGCAATCACTTCCCCGGCCAGTTGTCCGGTGGTCAGCAGCAGCGGGTCGCAATTGCCCGTGCCATTGCCATGAATCCCAGCCTGATGTTGTTCGATGAAGTCACTTCTGCGCTCGACCCGGAGTTGGTCGGCGAAGTGCTGAGCGTTATCAAGGACCTGGCCGAAGACGGCATGACCATGCTGCTGGTGACTCACGAAATGCGTTTCGCCTATGAGGTTTCAGACCAGATTGTATTCATGAATCAGGGGCGTATCGAGGAGCAGGGGCCACCCAAGACACTGTTCGAGCAACCGAAATCGACGCGCTTGAGCGAGTTTCTCAAGAACATCCGTTTTTAACGTTTCACGACGTCCAATGCTTCAAGACAAGGAAAAACTCATGACTATTACCCGTTATGGCGCAGGCAGCACCGCAGGGGGCGGCCAGCCACGTCCATTCGCCCGAGCAGTCGAGGCCGACGGCTGGTTGCACGTTTCTGGCCAGGTGCCTGCGCAGGATGGCGAGATTATCGTCGGCGGTATCGTCGAGCAGACCCACCAGACCATGCGTAATCTGATCGCGATCCTCGACGAAGCCGGTTATGCGCTCGAAGACGTAGTACGTGTCGGCGTGTGGCTGGAAGACCCACGGGACTTCTGGAGTTTCAACAAGGTGTTCGGTGAATACTTCAGCCCCGAGCATGCACCGGCGCGCGCTTGCGTGCAGGCCAGCATGATGGTCGACTGCAAGGTCGAAATCGACTGTATTGCCTACAAACGCAAATAGCACACGTACAGCTACACGTTGCAAGCCGGAAGCCCGATCACCTGAGGCTTTTGGCTTGCCGCTTTCCCAAGGAACGAATCTCATGACCGAAGACACTATCAAGCGCCGGGCACGTGGACTGGACCGGGCGTTCGATATCCTGGATTTTCTCAAGGAAAAGGCCAGGCCCATGCGCCCCAATGAGATTGCCAGCGGGATCGGCAGCCCCAAATCGACGGTTTACGAGCTGGTGGCATCGTTGCTGGAGCGGCGGATTCTGGAGACGGTGGGCAAGGACGGGCATGTCTATCTGGGCCGTCAATTGTATTTTCTGGGGCAGGCACACTTGCGGCACTTCGATTTCACTCGCGAGGCGGAAGTCTGCCTGGGCGAGATCGTCAGCCAGACGCGGGAAACCGCGCAGATGTGCCTGCTCAACGGCCGGAAATACACCGTTGCGCTGATGAAAGAGGGTGAGCGGCATTTCAGGATTTCCTCGGACATCGGTGAAAACGCGCCCATCCCGTGGACCGCTTCCGGGCGTCTGCTGCTCAGCCACCTCAGCGATCAGCAGATCATCGACCTGATTGATCCCGAAGATTTCATCCTCCCGGGTGGCGAGCGTCTGCCGCTGGAAACCTTTTTGCGGGAGATCCGTAAGGCAGGCGAAGAGGGTTTCTTCTCCTTCGATAGCGTGGCCGACACCTTCACGCACTGCTTCGCCGCGCCGGTGAAAAACGAGCACGGTCAGTGCATCGCAACCCTGTGCATTGTCGCGCCGCGTGCCGATGCCAAGACCCATTACGACGATTATCGGCGGGTGCTGATCGACAGCGCCAACAGCCTGGCTCGTCGAATCAACGAATAACTGCAGGAGATTACTGATGAGCACCGCCGTAATGGACAAGGGTATTGCGCAACCGGGTGACAGCCTGGTCACTGATGTCAGCCTGCCTGCACTGGTCATCCATCGTCAGGCGCTGGATCACAATATTCGCTGGATGCAACGTTTTGTCACTGACAGCGGTGCAGAGCTTGCACCGCATGGCAAGACCAGCATGGTGCCAGCGCTGTTTCGGCGACAGTTGGACGCGGGCGCATGGGGCATGACCCTCGCCACGGCGGTCCAGACCCAGGCCGCTTATGCGCATGGCGTACGGCGGGTGTTAATGGCCAATCAGCTGGTCGGCGCGCCGAACATGGCGGTGATTGCCGATCTGTTGGCTGACCCGATGTTCGAGTTTCACTGCATGGTCGATCACCCGGACAATGTCGCTGCACTGGGCCAGTTTTTCGCGGCACGCGGCCTGCGCCTGAACGTGATGATCGAATATGGCGTACCCGGTGGACGCTGCGGCTGCCGTACCGAAGAGCAGGTCTTGGCCCTGGCGGATGCTGTTCAGGCGCAACCGGCGCTGGCGTTGACGGGTATCGAGGGTTACGAAGGCGTCATCCACGGCGACCATGCCATCGATGGCATCAAGGCTTTTGCGGCGTCGCTGGTGCGCCTGGCTGTCGACCTGCAGGACAAGGGCGCATTCGCTTTGGATCGCCCGATTGTCACTGCATCCGGCTCGGCGTGGTACGACCTGATCGCTGAAGCATTCGATGCCCGGGCCGTTCGCGAACGGTTCCTCAGCGTGCTGCGCCCCGGCAGTTATGTGGTGCATGACCACGGCATCTACAAGGACGCGCAGTGCTGCGTGCTGGACCGACGTACCGAGCTGAGCGAAGCGCTGCGCCCTGCGCTGGAGGTCTGGGCGCATGTGCAGTCCATGCCGGAGCCGGGTTTTGCGGTGATCGCCATGGGCAAGCGCGACGTTGCCTACGATGCCGGCTTGCCCAACCCGCTGCTGCGTTACAAGGCGGGTGTGCAGCCTGCATCAGGCGACGACGTCAGTGCCTGCAAGGTGACTGCTGTGATGGATCAGCACGCTTTCATGACAGTCGCGCCCGGATGCGAGTTGAAGGTTGGCGACATCATTTCCTTCGGTACCTCACACCCGTGTCTGACCTTCGACAAGTGGCGTTCAGGTTGTCTGGTGGATAATGATATGCGAGTGATCGAGCCTTTCAGCACCTATTTCTAATTCCGGTATTGGCAGGAGTAATCGTCTCATGAGCCTTCCACGGGTCGCCCTGATCGGCGAATGCATGATCGAGTTACAGCAGCATGCCGACGGCAGCCTGCGTCAGAGCTTCGGCGGTGACACGCTCAATACGGCGGTTTACCTTGCCCGATTGTTGGGTGAGCGCGCCAAGGTGGATTACGTCACGGCGCTGGGTGACGACAGCTTCAGCGATGCAATGTGCCGGATCTGGGCCGATGAGGGCATTGGTCTGGGCAAGGTGCAACGCCTGCCGGGGCGTTTACCCGGGCTCTACTGCATTCAGACCGATGCCAATGGCGAGCGTCGTTTCCTCTACTGGCGCAACGAAGCCGCCGTGCGGGACTGTTTCATGACGCCTGCGGCCGAGCCGATCCTCGCGGCGCTGGCCAGCTACGACGTGCTGTATTTCAGTGGTATCACCCTGGCGGTACTTGGCGAGCAAGGCCGCGCCCGATTGCTGGAAGCACTGGACCGTGCTCGTCAACGTGGGGTCAGGGTTGCCTTCGACAATAACTATCGGCCTCGGCTGTGGGCCAGCGTGGAGCAGGCTCGCGAGGCCTATCAGGCATGCCTGCAGCATGTGGATCTGGCGTTGCTCACCGAAGACGATGAGCAGGCGCTCTATGGTTATGCCGACAGTGAGCAATTACTGGCGGCCTATCGAGGTCGCGGCATCGGTGAGATCGTCGTCAAGCGCGGCGCGCAAAGTTGTCTTGTGGAAGCCGGCGGCGAGCGTTTCGACGTTGCGTCGCAAAAGGTCGAGCGTGTCGTCGATACCACGGCAGCAGGGGACTCGTTCAGCGCTGCCTATCTGGCCGCCCGGCTCATGGGGGAACACCTGCGACAGGCTGCCGAAGCAGGTCATCGTCTGGCCAGTGTGGTGATTCAACACCCGGGTGCGCTGGTACCAAAATCGGTCATGCCAGTCTGATGGCACCTGCGACGGAACATGCAGTTGATCGGCTAACGCACTGACAGACAAGCATTTCGCTGGAACCTGCGCGTAAATCCGGCCACCATAGGCGACCTTTTTGCCTGCAAGCCATCCACCGGAGTCTGCGTGCCTGACGACCTTCCTTCTGCGCTTCCTCATGACCTGGATGTCGATCTCATGCCGCCTCGGCAACTGCCGTTTTTCAGACGTCTGTTATCGCGCCTGATGGGCCGCGGGCTTACAGCGCTGGGCTCGCAGCACACGCCGTCGTGGTTCCAGGGCCATGCCGACGGCTATCTGAACGGGCACATAGAGGGCGTGCGCGAGGGTTATGCCGACGGCTACCTGGATGGTGAGGAAGCAGGGCGTCAGGTGCTGGTCATCAACGACACCCGGCCTGTCCGACATCGCGGCCCCAGAGTTGACGACCATCTGTTCGACGACTGGCGGCTGGCGCTCACGCCTGAACTGAAAAAGCGTATCAAGGCCGATGTCGCCGAAAAGCTCCCTGCGCATGCTCAGCCCAGCACGGCGCAGTGGAAGATGATTTTCAGCGATACGCCATCTACCTACGTCATTGCCGGGGCGGGCGCAGGCAAATCTACATCGCTGGTGCTGCGCATTCTGCTGTTGCATCACTACCTGGGCTTTGAACTGAATGCGATGACAGTCGTGACCTTCACCCGTGAGTCGCGCAAGGACTTCATCGGCAAGCTGATCGAGGTGATGGCCTTGTGGGGGCATGTGACGGGGCAGAAACAGGCTCGTGACCTGGTTCGCACCTTTCATTCGCGTATTCTGCCGCTGGTGCGCAGCCTGCCGGGTTTTGAGCAGCTCAGGGCGTTCGAGAACCTGAGCAGCCAGTCATCCGGCCTGGAAGAGGCGGACAGCAATCCTTTCGACCTGCGGATCAACGACGCGCAGCGTCAGCAACTCAATCTCTGCTACCGCGACCTGTACGCCGGCAATGAGCGTTTCCGCGAAGTCATGGCGCCGCTGTATCGCCATGCCTTGCAGCTCAAGGAACTGGATCGCGACCATCCTGACGTGCAGAAGCGTGTCGCGGTGACCGAGCTATCCTCGAAACGGGATGAGGAGTGGTGTGACACCGTCGAGGACTTGTGGATTCGCGCAGGAGCATGGCCTATAAAGGGCATTGAGCCTATGCGCCAAGCTGTTGAAATAAATGGATTTACCTTTTATTTTCACGGCTATATTGCCGAGCTGGACGCCTGGGTTGTGCTGGGCCTGGACGCCAGTGAAGACCAGCAACTCAAGCGGCCGGGTGCCAAATTGCCAGTGTGGGCCGAGGGGGTCATAAAGCGCACCCTGTTTCAAGCTTTCTGCAGTAAGCCTTTGATCTGGCTGGATAACTATCAGTCTGCCAGCAAGCTATTGCAGTCATTGGCGGGCGACGCAGTTGCCGGGCCCGGATTCGACTATCGGGTCAAGGGTGAGCTCGGTGCTGCGCCGCTACTGGACTGTTTTGTCACCGCCGCCAGCTTCATCGAGAACCTGGGACTGGATGTACCCAATGCCGTGTCCGAGATGAGCTTTGCCAGCGACGACCCGGATCGTTTCTTCTTCGAAGCGCTGAGTCTTTTCTGGAAAGCTTTCGAAACGCACCTGCTGGCTCAGTCGCCTCCGATCATGACCTATAACCGGATGTTTGCGTTGTTCGGTGAAACATCGCCGGAAAACCTCAAACACGTCAGCGACCAGATGCTCAGACCGCTGTCGCATTTGATGATCGACGAGTTCCAGGATGTGTCGCCGCAGATCGTCTCATGGATACGCGCCAGCCTGCGCGAAATCCGGCGTCGTGGTCCCGCTCTGCATACAGGCCGGATCGCTCAGCATTCATCACTGCTGTGTGTCGGCGATGACTGGCAATCGATCTACGGCTGGCGCGGCAGCTCACCCAAGTATTTCATGGAGTTCGCCAGGGAGTTTTCGTCACCGGCGACCACCAGAGTCATGCTCAGTGACAACTTCCGCAGCCATCAGCACATTATCGATGCCGCAGAGCATATTGTCCGGGCAGCTCCGGCGATTGCGGGCAAGAAGGCTCGTGCCAGCGGCATGCCGCAAGAGTTGCTGCCGGTCACGGTGCTGGATCGTGACGAAGACGAACTGGCCGAGCGTGTAGCCGAGCACTACAACGACGGTGACTCGATTCTGCTGCTGTACCGCAAAGGCAGCGAGAAAAGCCGGTTCTCGGAGCGTTTGCAGACATTGATCGATGCTGACGCGGCGATGGGCGCGCAAGGTCGTCGCATCAGGACGTTGACGTACCACAGTTCCAAAGGCTTGCAGGCGGATGCTGTGTTTTTGTTGGGCGACTGCCAGCATCTGACTGTCTCGCCTTACAAGAATCAGGTTTACCGTTTGGCAGGGCTGGGTGATGCGAGCGATCTTCAGCCCTTTGATACAGCGCAGAAGGATGAAGTCTTGCGCCTGGCTTATGTCGCCATTACTCGTGCGGCGCTGCATTGCTATTGGTATATCGATCAAGGCACCGGCGGCGGGGAAAGTGCCCAGATGCCTAAAGCTTCAGACAGAATTGCCCATGACAAGCCTTTCTTTGAAGACTTGCGCGGTAAAGTCCGAACAGGCTGAGGCTGTCATCTCAGGAAAAACCGGCGACCTGTTGCTGCGTATGAGTGCCGAACAATTCCAGCTCATCCTCGATGGCTTCGATGATGCGCTCTACATCTGCGGCATTCATCACCGTGGAACACGGCAGGCCTGCGATGGCGACGACTGTCTCACCGCTGGCGCGGTCGAAAAGTCGTGCAATCATGCTGCCGGGAGCATCCATCGAGGCTTCAAAGCCTACCGGATGGAAGTGCCAGCGCATCAGTTGGCACGCATTGGGGAATGTGACTTTGTTCATGACAATGGCCCACCTTAATCAATCGAGCATTTCCCTTGCTCCAATGGGTAGGCAGACAGCCAGAATTCGTCCGGTAAAGCATGATGCCGAGAAGATAATCAGCGCAGCGGACTATCGGTCGGTCGGGTTGCTTTCCAGCAGGATCGCTGAGCGGTCTGACGAGTACTGAAAATAGCATTTGCCAGCACCGTTCTGGAAAAATTTTTTATGACGCAGCACAAAAAAATCAATTATATGGCTGTCATCATCGCAAGGTATCAATGGGCACGTTCCATGCATTTGTCATTCACCCCGGAGAAGGCCCCGTAGTGAACTGAATTTGCTTGACGAAGGTGGTTTTCATGCCCGGTCTGGGGCAAGCTATCGATATTGACCCGAGGAGCTGAAAATGCTGAGAAAATCCCTTGCTGCACTGATGTTGCTGGCCTCGACCAGCCATGCGGCGGAGACGGTCAATATCTACAACTGGACGGATTATATCGCCCCGGACACTCTGAAAAATTTTGAAGCGGCCACCGGTTTCAAGACCTCTTACGAGACTTTCGAAACCAATGAGACGCTGAACACAAAGCTGATTGCTGGCCATTCCGGGTACGACCTGGTCTTTCCGTCCATTCATTTCATGGGTCGACAGATTGAAAACGGCTTGCTCAAGACCCTCGACAAACGGCAGCTCCCCAACTGGAAAAACCTCAACCCGGTTCTGCTCAAGGCACTGGAGGGCAGTGATCCGGGCAACCAGCATGGGTTTCCCTACCTGTGGGGCAGCACCGGAATCGGCTATGACATGGCGAAGGTCAAGGCCATTCTTGGCAAGGACACACCGCTTGACTCATGGGATCTGGTGCTCAAGCCGGAAAACATGAAAAAGCTCGCCCAGTGTGGTGTCGCTTTTCTGGACAGCGCACCGGCGCTGATCCCTATCGCTCTGAACTACCTCGGCCTGCCACCGCACAGCGAGGTGCCGGACGACTACAAAAAGGCCAAGGCGCTGCTGGATGAGGTACGGCCGTATGTGCGCAATTTCAGTTCAGCCGACTATATTGGCGACCTCGCTACGGGCAAGATCTGTGTGGCAGTGGGCTACTCAGGGGATATTTCCCTGGCGCAGGAGCAGGCCCAAAAAGCGGGTAACAACATCACAATCAGCTATGTGGTTCCAAAGGAGGGCGCGCCAATGTGGTTTGACATGATCGCCATCCCGGCTGATGCCCCTGATGTCAAAGGTGCCTACGCGTTCATGAACTACCTGCTGCGCCCGGAAGTGATCGCCAACATTACCAATACGGTGCATTACGCCAACGGTAACGAAAAGGCCGACGCCCTGATCAATCCCGGCCTGTGGACGGATACCACTGTCTATCCAGACGCCGACATGCTGAGCCGCTTGTTCGTGATGTCTCAGGTCCCGGTTAATATCGAGGCGTTGCGCCAGGGACTCTGGAAAGAGTTCAAGGCCGACAAGTAAGGCTGCGAGGCGACCGACGTCAAATGATATGCGCCTGATGCAGCTCGGTCAGTGCCTGAGCTTTCAGTCGAGCCAGTAACGGATCGCGGCGATCCCTTGGTGCTTGCAGCCCGACCGGCAGTTGCTGGGTGATCGTGCCGGGGCGGCTGCCCATCACTAATACCCGGTCGCTCAGGTACAACGCCTCGTCGACATCGTGAGTCACCAGCAACAGGGTGATAGCGTGACGCTCGGCCAATTGCAGCAGCAGGTCCTGAAGCTTCATTCGGGTAAACGCGTCCACTGCGCTGAAAGGCTCATCCAGTAGCAATACCGTAGGGTGCGAGTACAGACCGCGAGCAATGGCCACGCGTTGCGCCATGCCTCCGGACAATGCTTTTGGCAAGGCATCGGCGAAACCGGACAGGCCCACTTCCTCGATCAATTGACCGACCCATCTGCGGTCGTAGCCAGCATCGTCACTGAAGCCGATATTCTGTTCGACGGTCAGCCAGGGCATCAGGCGCGGTTCCTGAAACACAAACGCGACTTCTCCCTCAATGTTGTCCACCGAGCCACGAAAGTCCTGCTCCAGCCCGGCGACAATTCTGAGCAGCGTGCTTTTACCGCAACCGCTTGGCCCCAGCAGGCTGACGATCTCACCTGACTGTAATGACAGATCGATATCCTGCAGTATGGTATTGCCAGCGAATGCCTTGCGGTCTACGCGTATGTTCATCAACGATTCCGGCATCTATCGACCCTCGCGGCTTTGACCGGTGAATGTGTCCCGCCAGGCCAGAAAGCGTTTTTCCAGGCCTGCCAACAGGCCGTCGCTCAACTTGCCCAGTGTCGCCAGAACGATGATGGCCGCCAGCACGATGTCCGGGCGCGAGGTTTCGCGTCCATCACTGAGCAGGTAGCCCAGGCCTTTTGTGGCCGCGATCAGCTCGGCGGCTACCAGAAACATCCATGACAGGCTCATGCCGTTGCGCAAACCGGTGAACAGGCCGGGCAGGGCGGCGGGCAGAAGAATACGCCGGGTCAGGCGATAGCGGCTGAAGCCATACATCTGGCCGACTTCCACCAGCTTTCGGTCAATGCCCCGAATCGCGGCCACGCCGTTGAGGTAGACCGGAAAAAACGCACCGATGGCGATCAGCACAATCTTGGATGTCTCGCCAATGCCCAGCCACAGCAGTAGAAGCGGCACCCAGGCCAGGCTGGGGATGGAACGAAGCCCGGCGAACGTCGGCTCCAGATACGCCTCCGCCTCACGGCTGAGCCCCACCCACGCGGCAAATACCAAGGCCAGGCTTGCGCCGATCACAAAGCCGCTGAGCACACGCAACAGGCTGGCACTTATGTGTTTCCACAACGCACCATCGGCCAGATCGCGCAGTGTCAGCACGATCTCGCTGGGTGCTGGCATCTGGTAGGAGGGCAGCCAGCCGATGCGCACGATAATTTCCAGCAAAACAATGATTACAGCGGGGACTACCAGGCCTTTGAGCGGCGTTTTGTAGCGCTGCCAAAACGTGCGCTGCGCCTTGTCAGGCAAGGCCGCCTGCGCACAGGCAGGCAGGGACTTGTCTGGGCTGGTCATGGCGTTGCGATCACGGCTTTGGAAAACTCTGGCGTGATCAACTGATCGATCACTTGTTCGACTTTCACGCCTTTGCGCACCAGGTCCTCGGACACCAGAATCGGTGCTGCGGACTTGGATGCTTCTACATCTTTTTCGCTCAGCTGCGGGTTGCTCAGGTCTGTGCGGGTCAATTGCAACCTGGCGACTTCCAGCGGCAGGCCTGACTCGTCAGCCAGCAATCTGGCCAATTCGTCGGGGTTCTTCAGCGCCCATTCGCGGGCTTTTTCATAAGCGCTCAATACCGTCCTGATCGCCTGTGGATGCTCCTTGGCGTAGGTTTCCGTGACGCTCAGTACGCCATAGCTGTTGAAGTCCTTGTTGCGGTAAAGCAGGCGCGAGCCGGACTGTATTTCACTGGCCGCCATGTGCGGGTCAAGCCCTGCCCAGGCATCTACGTCGCCTTTTTCGAGGGCGGTGCGTCCATCGGGATGCTGCAGGTGCAGCAACTCGACATCATCCTTTTTCAGCCCGGCCTTCTGCAGCGCGCGCAAGGTGAACAGATAAGGGTCGGTGCCTTTGGTGGCGGCGATTTTCTTGCCTTTGAGTTCGGCAACCGATTGCAGGGGAGAATCCTTGCGCACCACCAGAGCCGTCCATTCTGCCCGGCTGTAGACATACACCGATTTGATCGGGCTGCCGTTGGCCCTGGCCAGCACCGCAGACAGGCTGGCCGACGAAGCAAAGTCGACGCTGCCACTGTTCAGGTATTCCAGCGAGCGGTTGCTGCCCTGGCTCAACACCCAGGTGACTTTCGCCTCCGGCAGGGCTTTCTCCAGCCAGCCAAAATGCTTGAGCGCCAGGCTGACCGGCGAATAATAGGCGTAATCCAGGCGGACTTCGGCAGGCGCGGTTTCAGCGGCCTGTGCTACTCCCTGCAGGCTAATCGCCAATGTGCAGGTCGTTACCATCCAGCGAATCAGGGCTCGCGGCGTTTGCAACCAAAAAGAAATAGGGGGTTGTGGCATAGTGAGCGTCCAGATCGGGGAGACAAGGGCTGCAAGACTGGTTTGCATATTTCAAAAACAGCAGTCCAGAGAGCATGAAATTCACAAATGGAATATTGCATGCTCTGTGCCAAGGGTCCGGGTGCTTGAACAGCAAGGTATCAGGGCAATTTTCCAGTGTGAGTGATGTTGATCTGGCAGCAAGGTGTTGAACTGTTGTTGCCTGGTAAACAGTAAGGCTCACGGCCTGTTTTTCGACGATTTTCTGACAGTTTTTCTGCTTTTCGGGTGATTTTTTTCGCCAGGTTTGCAACAGAATCGTTTTTTGACACTCCTAATCGTCCACATTCTTAATTTCGAAACATGTGAGCACTAAGATTCGCGCGTGATCCATGAGTGTGCGCCCACTGCGCCCTTGGTTGACTGATCCGCAGAAATTCTTGGGGCGAGCTGCATAAGCCTGCGTATTCGCACCAGCCAGATGGCTGATCCCTTTCAAATGCGCACCGGACTCAGAAAATAATGAATATGCCGAAAATGCCTTCGATCACCCGACTCCAGCGCCGCATCGCATGGTGCTTCTTCCCATCATTACTGGTGGCTTCTGCCCTGGCCCTGTTCACCATGGGCAAGGGGGTTCATGCCGAGCCCAAGAACGGCACGCAGACACTGGTATTTCTTCGTCATGCCGAAAAACCGGCCATGGGGCTGGGGCAACTGAACTGCCAAGGGCTCAACCGGGCCATCGAACTGTCGGAGGTCTTGCCCAGGGAATTCGGCAAAGCTGACTTTATCTTCGCCGCCAACCCCAGCCGACACGTGGAAGAGGGTGAGGGCGACCTGTCCTACAGCTACGTGCGTCCGCTGATGACGGTAGGGCCCAGCGCAATCAAACTGGGTCTGCCCGTCAACCTCGACTTTGGTGCCAACGACACCGCAGACCTGGCCGATGAGCTGATGCGGGACAAGTACCACAACGCAGTTGTCTACACCGCCTGGTCGCATGGCTACCTGCCGGAGCTGATCAACAAGGTTGCTGAAGAAGCGTCCGGCAAGAGCACTAACCTGCTTGATGACTGGACGAACGATGATTTCGACTCAGTGATTGTCGTCACCCTGAAATGGGTCGATGGCAAGGCCACGCTCGATTACAAGAATCAAAAACAGGGCCTCAACAACGGCACCGAGACCTGCCCTGAGGCGACCTGATCTCGAACCACAAACGTTTTCAGCCGTTGAGCGACTTCATCGACTCCGGGCTGTAACGCTCGCCCGACACGGCCCCTTGCGCCGGGAAGATCGCATCCAGTTGAGCCAGCTCATCGGTACTCAGCGTCAATGAAGCTGCTGCCACATTGCTTTCCAGGTACTTGCGCTGTTTGGTGCCCGGGATCGGAATGATGTCGTCGCCTTGAGCAAGTACCCAGGCCAGCGCCAGTTGCGACGCGCTGACGCCTTTGGCCGCAGCCAGTGCCTTGACCTTTTCTACCAGTGCCAGATTGCGTTTGAAGTTTTCGTCCTGAAAGCGCGGGCTGAAACGACGATAGTCATCGGCAGCGAAATCGTCCGGGGTGCGCAATGCGCCAGTCAGAAAGCCACGGCCCAGCGGGCTGTAAGCCACGAAAGCAATACCCAGGCGACGGCAAGTGGCGAGCACATTGTCGTGCTCCGGATCGCGTGACCATAACGAATATTCACTTTGCACGGCGGCCAGCGGATGCACGTTGTGGGCTCTTTCGATGGTCGCTGCGCTGGCTTCGCAGATACCTATATGGCGAACCTTGCCAGCCTTGACCAGCTCGGCCATGGCACCGATGGTGTCCTCGATGGGCACATTGGGGTCGACACGGTGCTGATAGTAGAGATCAAGATAATCGGTATTCAGCCGTTTCAGGCTGGCATCGATGGACTGGTGAATGTACGCCGGGCTGCCATTCACGCCACGCGCATGCGGGTCATCGCCACGCACGATGCCGAACTTGCTGGCCAGGTAAATACCTTCGCGTTTGCCTTCAAGAGCCCGGCCGAGCAACGTCTCGTTGGTGTGCGGGCCGTACATGTCCGCTGTATCGAAAAAGGTGACACCCAGCTCCAGTGCGCGGTGCAAGGTGGCGATGGATTCCTTTTCGTCGATGCCGGTGGTGTAGAAGTCCGACATTCCCATGCAGCCCAGCCCGATGGCAGAAACCTGCGGACCGTGGTGACCCAGTTGGCGCGTGATCACAATGAACTCTCCTGATCGTTGAAAGAGCCATCAAGTCTCTACGCTTTGGCTGGCGCAATAAACCGGGTGTTTCTTATTTCACTGTTGTGAAAATCCGAATAATTAACGTTCACAAAGCGCGAGAGCGTGCGGCGTCAATCCGACAAACCGTACTAGTCATAAAATCACGAGTGGAGTACAAATGTACTCCATGAGCACATTATCTCCCCGTCGCAGCGCAATCCTTACCTTCATCCGCGATCGCATCGCGCAGCAAGGGCAATCGCCGAGCCTGGCGGAAATCTCCGAGGCTTTCGGTTTTGCTTCACGCAGCGTGGCGCGCAAGCACATTGTGGCCCTCACAGAAGCCGGTCTGATCGAGGTCGTAGCGCACCAGGCCCGGGGTATTCGCCTGCTCAACAGTGAGCCACGGCCCGAATTGCTCGAACTTCCGGTATTGGGGCGCGTAGCTGCGGGCGCACCTATCGGGCCGGACCTCGATATTCACACCACACTGCATCTGGACCGCAGCACGTTTACCCGTGTGCCGGACTACCTGTTGCGCGTGCAGGGCGACTCGATGATCGAAGACGGTATCCTTGATGGCGATCTGGTCGGCGTGCACCGTAACCCGCAGGCCAGTGACGGCCAGATCGTCGTTGCCCGCCTGGACGGCGAAGTCACTATCAAGCGCCTGCATCGCAGTGCCGATCAGGTGCGCCTGTTGCCGCGCAACCCGGCCTACGAACCGATCATTGTCACGCCTGATCAGGACTTCGCCATCGAAGGCGTATTCTGCGGGCTGGTCCGGCGCGAATGATGGGCGCGGTGGTCAGCCTTGACGCCTTGCTGGATGAGCGCAGGGTCTGGAAAGGCCGTCAGCAGAGCGCGCCGCAGGTCAGCCCGCACCCCAGTGGCCATGCGCTGCTCGATAGCGCCTTGCCCACTGGCGGCTGGCCTGCTGCCGCCCTGACTGAAATTCTCATCCCGGCCAATGGCAGTGGGGAATTGCGTCTGCTGTGGCCAAGTCTGGCAAGGTTGTCCGCGATCGGTGAGCGCATTGTGCTGGTTGCACCGCCCTACATTCCGTACCCGCAAGCCTGGCTGGCCGCCGGGGTCGATCTGCGCCAATTGGTCGTCATCGAGGCCGGTCCGCGCGATGCCCTGTGGGCTGCCGAACAGTGCCTGCGCTCCGGCAGCTGTGGCGCGGTCGTGTGCTGGCCCGGCATGGTCGATGACCGTGCGCTGCGACGTTTGCAGGTCGCTGCCGAAACCGGGCAGACCCTGGCGTTTGCCTGTCGCCCGCAGCAGGCCGCCGCCAATCCGTCACCGGCGGCCCTGCGCATCGCTGTCGATACCCGTCCTGCACAATTGCGGGTGCTCAAGTGCCGTGGCGGGCTTGCGCCGCCTTTCCCCATTCCATTTTCGACCGACGCCTGAGGTTCTTATGCTCTGGGCCTGTGTCTTGCTGCCGCAACTGGCGCTCGACGGCGTCATGCGTCGTCGTAACGATCCCGATGAACCTCTGGCGCTGATCAGCGGCAGTGCTCAACGTCGCGTGTTGCAAGCCGTCAATCCGGCGGCGCGTGCGCTGGGTTTGAAAGCCGGGCAGTCGCTGACGGCCGCTCAGGCGCTGGTGTCGAACTTCTCCACGGTCGAGCATGACCCGGCCGACATTGAGCGCTTGCAGCAACTGCTCGCGGCCTGGGCGTACGGTTTCAGCTCCAATGTCAGCCTCAAGTACCCTCGAGTGTTGCTGATGGAGATTGAGTCCAGTCTCAAGCTGTTCGGCCCTTGGCCGGTGTTCGAGGCACGCTTGCGTGAAGAGCTGACCACGCAGGGTTTCCGGCATCGCATCGTGGTCGCGCCCAACCCGATAGCCGCACGGATGCTGGCCAACATGCATGACGGGCTGAGCATTGATTGCCCGCAGGCGTTGCGCCGCAGCCTGGAGCATATGCCGCTGGAACGCATCGGTCTGAGCCGTGAAACCGCCACGGCCCTGACACGCATGGGGCTGCGCTCTGTGCGGCAGGTGCTGGCCCTGCCGCGCGATACACTGGCGCGGCGGTTCCCGGCCAGCGTGCTGCAGCATCTCGATACATTGCTTGGCGAACGACCGGTGGCACTGGAGTGCTACACACCGCCGGACTTCTTCGATGTACGCATCGAGCTGAATTTCGACGTCGAGTCGCATCAGGCCCTGTTGTTTCCGCTCAAGCGGCTGATCGCCGATCTGGCTTTGTTCCTGGCCGGACGCGACAGCGGTGTGCAGCGATTTTCCCTGCATCTGGAGCACGTTGAAGGTCCGGAGACTGTGGTGCCAGTCGGACTGCTGAGCGCCGAGCGCGATGCGTCGATGCTGTTCGAACTGGCCCGCGGCAGGCTTGAGCAGGTGCTGGTCGCGTCGCCGGTACGTGCCGTGCGCCTGCTGGCGCGAGACTTGCCGGATTTTGTCCCGGCGCACCGTCAGTTGTTCGATGAGCGCGTGCAGCAGACCTTGCCCTGGGAGCAACTGCGCGAGCGCCTGCGTGCGCGACTGGGTGACGAGTCTGTGAATGGCTTGCGCGCTCAGGCCGATCACCGTCCTGAATGTGCCTGGCAACCACACAGCACAAGCAAACCGGTCTTGCCGGCCAAAGCTTGTATGCGCCCGGGCTGGTTGCTGCGAGAACCCCAGCCGCTGCCACTTCATGCCACGCGCATCGTGGCGGGGCCCGAGCGAATCGAGTCAGGCTGGTGGGACGGCGGCGATGTACGCCGCGACTACTATCTGGTCGAAACCTCCAGCGGCCAGCGCGCCTGGGCCTATCGCAGCGTGGGCGAGCAGGGTGAACTGCTGCTGCATGGCTGGTTCGCATGACCAGCGAATACGCCGAGCTGCATTGCTTGTCCAACTTCAGTTTTCAGCGCGGCGCCTCAAGCGCCCGTGAGCTGTTCGAACGAGCCTTGCGCCACGGCTATCAGGCGCTGGCCATCACTGACGAGTGCACGCTGGCCGGTATCGTACGTGCCTGGCAGGCGTCCATCAGCACCGGCCTGCCGTTGATCATCGGCAGCGAAATGCACATCGAGAACGGGCCGAAAGCCGTGCTGCTGGTGGAAAGCCAGACAGGTTATGAGGCGTTGTGCAAATTGATCACGGTGGCACGCCGCAGAGCCAGAAAAGGTGAGTACCGGTTGTTGCGTGAAGATTTCGAGCCGTCTCCGGACGGGTTGCTGGCCATCTGGCTGCCGGAAATCGAAGGCGACGCGCAAGCCTGCCTGGCGCATGGACGCTGGTTGCGTGAGCGCTTTGCCGAGCGCCTCTGGCTCGGCGTGGAGTTACATCGCGGCGCGGATGACGAGCAGCGTCTGGCCGACTTGCTGGCGCTGGCGCAATCGTTGGGTATCCCGGCAGTTGCCAGCGGTGATGTGCACATGCACGCGCGCGGTCGGCGTGCCCTGCAGGACACCATGACTGCCATTCGCCATCACACGACCGTGGCCGAAGCAGGGCACCTGTTGTTTGCCAACGGCGAGCGCCATTTACGGCCACTGGATGCGCTTGCCGAGCATTACCCGGACTGGCTGCTGGCCGAATCGGTGCGTATTGCCCGGCGCTGCACGTTTGATCTCAAACAATTGAAATATGAATACCCGCACGAGCTGGTCCCCAAAGGCCAGACACCCACGTCGTGGCTGCGTGAACTGACCGAGCGCGGTGCCCGCAAACGCTGGCCGAACGGGCTGACGCCAGCCACCCGCGCGCAGGTCGAGAAGGAACTGGCCCTGATCACGGAAAAGAAGTTCGACAGCTACTTTCTGACCGTGCATGACATCGTCGAGTTTGCCCGCAGCCAGCACATCCTTTGTCAGGGACGCGGCTCGGCGGCCAACTCGGCAGTGTGTTATGCGCTGGGGATCACCGAGCTGAACCCGGAAAAGAGCAACCTGCTGTTCGAGCGCTTTATCTCCAAAGAGCGCAACGAGCCACCGGACATCGACGTGGATTTCGAGCACGACCGCCGCGAAGAAGTCATTCAGTACATATTCAGGCGTTATGGTCGGGGCAGGGCGGCGCTGACCGCAGTGGCCAGCACGTATCACGGCTCGGGCGCAGTGCGTGATGTGGCCAAGGTGCTGGGTTTGCCGCCTGACCAGATCAACGCCCTGGCCGATGCCTTTAGCCGCTGGAGCGATTCGCTGCCGTCGCCCGAACGCCTGCGCGAATACGGCTTCGATGCCGACATGCCAATCCTCAAGCGTGTGCTGGCACTCACCGGCGAGCTGATCGGCTTTCCTCGGCATTTGTCGCAACATCCGGGCGGCTTCGTGATTTCCGAGCATCCGCTGGAGACGCTGGTGCCTGTCGAGAACGCCGCGATGGCCGACCGCACGATCATTCAGTGGGACAAGGATGATCTGGACCTGGTCGGCCTGTTGAAAGTCGACATACTTGCACTGGGCATGCTCAGCGCTTTGCGCCGCACGTTCGATCTGGTGCATCTGCACCGGGGCAAGCGCTGGACCCTCGCAGACCTGCCGGGCGACGACCGGAAAACCTACGAAATGATCAGCCGGGCCGACACCATCGGCGTGTTCCAGATCGAGTCGCGTGCGCAGATGGCCATGCTGCCGCGCCTCAGACCGGAAAAATTCTACGACCTGGTCATCGAAGTCGCCATTGTCCGGCCGGGGCCGATCCAGGGCGACATGGTTCACCCATATCTGCGTCGGCGTAATAAAGAGGAAGCCATTACCTATCCGCCTAAACTAAAAAGCGTCTTTGAGCGCACCCTGGGCGTGCCGCTGTTCCAGGAGCAGGTCATGGAAGTGGCGATCATCGCCGCTGGTTACACACCGGGCGAGGCGGACGAACTGCGCCGAGCGATGGCCGCGTGGAAACGCCACGGCGGGCTGGAGCCGCATCGCGAACGGCTGCGCACGGGCATGCTGAAAAACGGCTATGAAGCGGACTTTGCCGACCGGATCTTCGAACAGATCAAGGGCTTTGGCAGTTATGGTTTTCCCGAATCCCATGCCGCCAGTTTCGCCTTGCTGACCTACGCCAGTTGCTGGCTTAAGTGCCATGAACCGGCAGCGTTCACCTGCGCACTGATCAACAGCTGGCCGATGGGGTTTTACAGCCCGGATCAATTGTTACAGGACGCCCGTCGCCACCACATTGAAATCCGCCCGGTGGATGTGCGCTACAGCGACTGGGATTGTTCGCTGGAGCCGCTCGATCATCCCGACAGCACGCGCAATCTGGCGATTCGCCTGGGGCTGCGCATGGTGCGTGGTTTTCGCGAGGATGATGCCCGGCGCATCGAAACGGCCCGCTCGAAACGGCTGTTCAGCGATGCCACAGACCTTAGCCTGCGTGCCGGTTTGGACGCTCGCGCCGCTGAAGCACTGGCGGATTCCGGGGCCTTGCGTGGCCTGATTGGTCATCGGCACCGGGCGCGCTGGGAAGTGGCAGGGGTGGAAGCCCAGCGACCGTTGTTCAACGACTTGCCCAGCGAAGACACACAGGTAACGCTGCCGCTGCCGACGGTGGCCGAAGACCTGATGGCCGACTACGCCACTCTGGGTACCACCCTTGGTCCGCACCCACTGGCCTTGCTGCGTCGGCAACTGGCTGCCAAACGCTTTCGCAGCTCACAAGACTTGCTGAGCTTGGAAAACGACCGAACCCTCAGCGTGGCGGGGCTGGTCATCGGCCGCCAACGACCGGGCACCGCCAGTGGCGTGACCTTCGTGACGCTGGAAGACGAATTCGGCATGGTCAACGTCGTGGTCTGGCGCGACCTGGCCGAGCGACAGCGCAAGGTCTTGGTGGGCTCGCAATTGCTGCAGGTGTTCGGGCGACTGGAATCGAAAAGCGGCGTACGGCACCTGATCGCCCAGCGGCTTTATGACCTGACGCCGCTGTTGACTGGACTGGATGTGCGCAGCCGGGATTTTCAGTAATCGGGCCTGTAATTTGCAGTAGCAATCGGTACATCCTGCCAACGAGTAGCCCTGTATGTACAAAGACTACCCAGCCGCTTACCAGGTCAGCAAAGGCGCGGCGCTGCAAGTGGATACGGCCTTTTACGAGCGTATCCGCACGAATGCGCAGCAGCGTAACCTCGTCGAGCAATTTGAAGTGCCGATCCGCACCGGACGGGCCTGGAAGGTCAAGGCCGGTCAGGTGTTTCGGGTCACCACACCGGTGGGCCCGCAGGTGGGTGATTTCAATGTCTGGAACGCCAACGACCCCCGCGAGCGCCTGTGGGCTGCGCGCACGCGGCAGTTGCAGGGTGCGCATATCAGCACCCACGATCGGCTGTGGTCGAATCTGCCGTTTTTACGGCCGCTGGTCACCATCACCGATGACAGCCTGGCCAGCTACGGGATCGACGAGCATGGTGGCCGCCTGCACGATTTGCTCGGCACGCGCTGTGATCCCTACGTCAACAAGATGCTGACCGGTGAAGACTTTCACCATCACTGCCATTCCAACCTGACCCGCGCAGTGTTGCCGCACGGGCTGACCGAATTCGATGTGCATGACGTGTTGAATATCTTCCAGTGCACCGGCCTGAACCATGACGACATGTACTTCATGAAAGCCTGTCCGGCGCAAAAGGGCGATTACCTGGAGTTCTTTGCTGAAATCGACCTGCTGTGCGCCTTGTCGACCTGTCCGGGTGGCGACCTGTCACTGCCGATGTGGGGGCCTGACGCGCAGGACCCGTTAAGCGTTTGCCGTCCGCTGGGCGTCGAAATCTACGATCTCGACGCTGCGTTGCTGGAGGGTTGGCAGTCTCCCGAACGTGCAGCTTATAACGGTCAGCATGGCTTGCAGATTGCCAAGGCTGAATGGGAAAAATAACCGCTCAGGCTGCGCGAGCCATCTTGCGCAGCCCCCAGACCATCACCGCCCCCAGCCCGAGCATGGCCAGAAGCAGTGCCGGGTAGGCCACCCACCAGTGCAGCGGGGCGGTCATCATGCTGAATTCCGACATGCCGCCGATCCCGGCAATCAGGTTCAGGGGCAGAAACACCACATTGATTAGCGTCAGTTTGCGCAGCAGGGTGTTGGTGCTGTTATTGACCAGATTTCCGCGTGCATCCATCAACCCGGCGAACACCGTGGAATAGATCTCCGCCTGTTTGTAGCACTGGTCGTTCTCGATGATCATGTCGTCGATCAGCGCCAGGCTGTCGGCTGCGTATTGCCGGCCTTGCGCATGGTTGCGCAAACGCGTCAGGACCGCCCCGTTGCTGTGGATGGCATTGATGTAATACACCAGACTTTCGCTGAGGTTGAACATCTGCAGCAAATGGCGGTTTTCCAGGGAAGAGTTGAATTTCTGCTGCAATTCCCGGGCGACCATCTTGATGACTTTCAAATGGCCCAGATAGTGATGAATATTGTTGAACAGCAGCTCCAGAAGGATATCCAGCGGCTGGTCTAACGGGCGGTGAGCCCCCAGCGCGCTCAAGGGTAGCTCGTCATCGCAGATCAGCACCAGCTGGTCCCGGCTCAACAGCACGCCAAAGGACGAAACGTCGAACGAGAAGCTGTCCTTGCCCGAATAGTTCTCGGGACGTTTCCAGATAACGAACAACGCATCAGGGTGAAACTCGATGCGCGAAATTTCGTCGGGGTCGAGTGCCGAGGCAACGGCATGCTCATCAAGGTGAAATCGCTCCAGCAATAATCTGCGTTCCCCGGCATCGGGTTTGCTGAACCACAGCACCTGAGCCTTTTGCGGGTCACATGCCAGCAACTGGTTGTTGTCGAGTTTCAGGCCCTGAATCATCGTTTCACCATGCCTGGCCGAGGCGTTTGAGCTCAAGACGGCGGACGAATTCTTCCAGCACCAGGCTGTACAGATCATCCTGCAGATAAGCGTCTTCGATGCCGGCGTCCAGATTCGGGTTGTCGTTGACCTCGATCACCACCACTTGATCGCCTGACTGTTTCAAGTCCACGCCATACAAGCCGTCACCAATCAGGTTGGCGGTCTTGAGCGCCAGTTCGACCACGGCGCGCGGCGCTTCGTGCACCGCCAGGGTACGGCATTCGCCAATGACCTCGGCACCGATTGCCTTGTGGTTGTAGATCTGCCAATGCCCTTTGGACATGAAGTACTGGCAGGCGAATATCGGTTTGCGGTTGAGAATGCCAATGCGCCAGTCGTACTCGGTGTAGAAAAACTCCTGAGCCAGCAACAACACCGAATGCTCGAACAGCTGGGTCGTTGCCGTGTGCATTTCCTCGGGTGTGCTGACCTTGATCACGCCTCTGGAAAAACAGCCATCGGGAATCTTCAATACCAGCGGGAAACCCAGGCGTGTGGCCACGTGCTGCAGTTCTTCCGGGCGATCCTTGTAGAGGATTTCCGTTCGCGGCATGCCCAGATCATGGCTTTTGAGCAGATCGGTCAGGTACACCTTGTTGGTGCAGCGCAGGATCGAGGTGGAGTCATCCATGACCACCAGCCCCTCGCTTTCGGCTTTCTTGGCAGAGCGATAGGTGTGGTTGTCAACGCTGGTGGTTTCACGAATCAGCAGCGCGTCGTACTCGGCCAATCGGGCGTAGTCTTTCTTCTCAATCAGCTCGACATCGATGCCCAGGCGCTGACCGACGCGGATGAAATTGGCCAGCGCCTCGGTGTTGGACGGTGGCAGCTGTTCCTGCGGGTCATGCAGGATCGCCAGGTCATAGCGGGCCATGCGCCGGGAGCTGGGCTGGCGCCAGACGTTGCGGCTGAAGCCTTCCAGCGCCATGGCGAACTCATCCTGCTGATCATCGCGCAGGCGCGGCAGAGCGCCGGCCTTGATACCAGCAATGTGCCAATTGTCACGCTTGCGAAACTCCACCATCAGGATCGGGCAGGGGAAGACTTCAAACAATTGACGGGCGAGATCCTTCAACGGCTCAAGTGTGGTCTGACCGAAGTAAAGTGTCAGGGTAAACCCTTCGGTGTCGTCATAAGGGTGATCCTGAAGTGCGGTTTCCAGCAACTTGTCCAGGTCATCGAGGGCCAGGCCGTAGAGTGACTTGCGGGTCAATTCGCTGATGGTCTTTACCGAGGGAATGACATTGTGCTGGCGCGCTTCGGCCAGCAGGGAACAGTAATAACCGTGGCCCAGGTACTTGTAGCTGCGGCACAGGTTGATGACTTGCACACGCTTGCCTGCCGTGGCTTTCAGCGGCTTTTCCAGATAATCCTGGGCGCTGATCAGGTTTTCGCTGGGGAAGTACGATGCCCAGTCTTCGAGCCGTTCGACAATAATCACCAGTTGCCTCTGCGCTGCAAAGAGTGTTGTGGGGTCTGCTCGTCGGGTTGTTGCTGAAAGCGCAAGTTGCGCAGATACTTCGTTCATCTTCACCTGTGCCGCTGACATGTGTAATCGATCCGATGGGAAACAAGTCCTTTCTATTAAGCATGTGCTTTTTGAAATGTCCCGTTTCGTTACACAACTTTTACGGCGGTGCAGATGGACTTTATATTTCGCGATGCAGTTGAAACCGATGTCGACGAATTGCTGCTCTTGGAGAACCAGTGCTTTGACGGCGACCGTCTGACCGCGCGCAGCTTTCACTGGATGATTCGCCGCGCCAATGCCAGCCTGATCGTCGCCGAGCAGGCCGGACAGCTCACCGGCTATGCGCTGGTGCTGTTTCATCGGGGCACCTCGCTGGGGCGTTTGTATTCGCTGGCGATTGCCGATGCGGCGCGGGGCAAGGGGCTGGGCAGGCAGTTGTTGCAACGTGCCGAGCAGCAGGCCGTGGGCCGCGACTGCGCTTACCTGCGCCTTGAGGTGCGCCCTGATAACCACGCGGCTATCGGGCTGTACGAACGCAACGGCTACCGGCGCTTCGCTCAGGTCGACGACTATTACCAGGACCATGCCCCGGCGCTGCGTTACGAGAAGCGCATCGTCGAGCATGCCCGGCTGGACAGTCGTTCAGTGCCTTACTACCAGCAGACTCTGGAATTCACCTGTGGCCCGGCCTGCCTGTTGATGGCGATGAAGGCTCTGCAACCTGCGCGTTTGATGGACCGCGCCGAAGAACTGCAGATCTGGCGCGAGGCGACCACGGTGTTCATGACCTCCGGCCACGGTGGATGCAGTCCTCAAGGGCTGGCGCTGGCTGCCCGGCGACGGGGCTTCGCCGTGAAGTTGCTGGTGTCGATGGCAGGCCCGCTGTTTCTGGGCGGCGTGCGCAGCGACAACAAGAAACAGGTGATTCGCCTGGTTCATGAGCAGTTCTGTCATGAGCTGCGAACCTGCGGTGTAGAGACGCTGCCCAACCGCTCATTGAACCTGCCGCGCTTACTGGCCGAGGGTGGCAAGCCGCTGGTGCTGATCAGCAGCTATCGCCTGACACGCTCCAAGGCACCGCACTGGGTGATGGTCACCGATTGCGACAGCGATTTCGTCTACCTGCACGATCCTGATATTGATCACAGCCTGCATCGCCAGGCCATCGACTGCCAGCATATGCCGGTAAGCCATGCCGACTTCAACCGCATGAGTTGTTTCGGCAGCGATAAACTGCGCGCCGCAGTGATTGTGTTTGCCGCGCCTGTGGATGATCATGCGTGCGCTTCCCAAGCGGCTTCAGCAGCCCGGCCACAGGATCCCGTACATTGATCAAGTCAGCCCTCAAGGCCCTTTGCGCATTGGCCATCGCCGCGAGCCTGTCGGCCTGCATCAGCGCGCCAGTCCCTTTGACGCCAAAAACTGCCGAACAGTTGCGGCAGCAGCCACCAGTGCGGTTCCTGCTGAGCTTTGATGACGGCCCCAGTGCGTCGACTTTTTACAACCCCAGTATCACCGTACTCGACAGCCTGGCCGACAATCCGTTGCAGCCGAACATCAAGGCCGTGTTCTTCGTGCAGACCGGCGCCACAGGCGCAGGGAATAGTGATCAGGGGCGGGCGATCATGCATCGTCAGCATGAAGAGGGGCATTTGCTCGGCTTTCATACCGCCACGCCGCACCACACCAATCATCGTTCGTTGACCGATGAGGAGTTGGAGCAGTCCCTGACCCAAGGCTGCGCCATCATCGCCTCGATTACCGGCGTGCCGACCACGTTGTTGCGCCCGCCGTTCTGGAACTACGACAAACGCACGTTCAGCGCCTACCAGCGTCATGACCTGCATGTATTACTGACTGACCTGAGCGCCAATGACGGCAAGATCTGGGGCTATAACTTCAGCCTGCGCCGCCGTTCGAACATGGTCAGTCAGCTCTCGCAAGTACGTGAACGCATCGCCGCCGGAGAGCTGCCTGCAGTGGACGGGGTGATTCCGGTGGTGATGACCTTTCACGACCTGAACCGCTACACCGCACGGCATGCGCAAGAGTACCTGCAGATACTGGTCGACAGTGCCCATCAGACCGGCGTGCGACTTGCCGACAAGCCGTTCTACGACGACAGCGCGCAGTTGCAGCGCGCTGCCCTGGCGCGCACGGTCAAGGACGCGGGGCAGCCTGTACGGCTACCCGGCGCATGGAACTGGATCTGGGACCACAACGCTCACTGACGCCCGGTCAGACCAGGGTGTTCTTACGCACGTGGCCGCCCTGAACAATCATCGCCAGATGCTCGCCCTGACCGACCAGACAACCGATATCGCTCAGCGGGTCGCCATCCACCACCAGCAGATCGGCTATCGCACCGGCGCTGATGCAACCCAGTTCACCCTCGCGCTGGAGTATCTGCGCCGCAACACTTGTTGCACTGCGTAACGCCGCCAGATTACCGAGCAGTTCGGCGCGAATCTTCAGTTCGTGGGTCTGGTACTCGTGCATTTCCCCCAGTAAATCCGAGCCATAGCCCATCGGTACGCCCGCTTCGGCGAACAGCAGCAGGGCGTTGCGGCCGGCCTGGCGCACATCCTCGATTTTGGCCACCGAGTCCGCTGGCAGGCCGAAGCGCTCGCCGTACTCGGCAAGCATTTCATAGGTGACCTGAGTCGGCACCGCAAATGCGCCTTTTTCGGCCATCAGTCGGGCGGTGTCGGCATCCACCAGGTTGCCGTGCTCGATGGTTCTTACGCCGCATTCGATAGCGCGCCGAATCGCTCGTGCGGTATAGGCATGGGCCATCACGTAGGTGTTCGCAGCGGCGGCTTCGTCAACGATGGCGCGAATCTCTGCCTCGCTGTATTGAGTGTTGGCAATCGGATCGGTTGGTGACGAGACGCCGCCCGAAGCCATGATCTTGATCTGGTTGGCGCCCTGTTGCAGCTCTTCGCGCACGGCCAGACGCACGTTATCGACGCCGTCCACTACGCGGGCGATGGCCCCGGCCCGAAAGCAGCACGAGCAAGGCTCGTTGAGCAGCAATTCGCCGCGTGCGCGCATGTCGCCATGGCCGCCGGTCTGCGACAGTGCTTTGCCCGATGCGAAGATGCGCGGACCTGGAATCAGCCCCATCTGGATCGAACGCGCCAGCGCCCAGTCGGCACCCCCGGCATCACGAACAGTGGTAAAACCGCGGTTGAGCATCGCAGCCAGAATCGGTAATGCGCGGTACATGATGATTGCGTTGGGTTGCAGGGCATTCATGCCCAGGTTGGCGTTGGAAGCCAGCACATGCACATGGCAGTCGATCAGGCCGGGCATCAGGGTTCTGCCGCCCAGATCGATAATCCGCGCGCCAACCGCGGCAGGCTCGCCTTCGGCACGCACGTCGATAATGCGCTCACCCTCGATCACGACTTCCTGGCCGGAAATCAATTGCCCTTTTTGCAGGTCCAGCAGGCGACCGTTGCGCAGGATCAGGCGTGTAGGATCAGCAATACTCATTGGAAAGCTCCAGACAGGGGACGATGGGCAGCAGGCGCACGGTCGCGATACAGCAGCGCACCAATACCGCTGACGACGGCCGCGAACATGATGTAGAAAGCGGGTGCCAGGTTGCTGCCGGTCGAGGCAATCAGCCAGGTGATGGTAAAGGTGGCAAAGCCGCCGAAAATGGTGACGGCAAAGTTGTAGGCCACCGAAAGCCCGGTGGATAGCACGTGGGTGGGCAGTAATTCGCCAAAGGCCGCAAGGATCGAACCGATGTAACCGGAAATCAGCAGGCCGAGTACCAGCTCAAAGACCAGCAGCGAAAACAGTCCCGGCATCTGGTTGATGAACAGGAACATCGGGTAGGCGCTGAAGAAGATGGCAATTGCCGAGCCCAACAACCATGGGCGATGCCCGCTACGGTCTGCCAGGGCGCCGACAATCGGTGTGGCGACGATCAGTACCGCGCCGCCCATCATGCCGGCGCTGAAGCCCATCCATGACGGCAGGCCGAGCACGCGCTGGGCGTAGGAGGGGATGTAAAACAGGATGGCATAGGTGCAGACGGTCCACAGCACGACCAGCGAAAAGCTGATCAGGGTCTGGCGCGGGTAGGTCTTGATGACTTCGCGCAGAGGCGACTCGACTGGTTTTGCGGCCTTGTAGGCAGGCGTCTCATCCACCCGGCTGCGAATATAAAAGCCGACCGGCCCGATCAGTGTGCCGATCAGAAACGGCACCCGCCAGCCCCAGCTTTCCAGCTGCGCCTGGGTCAGGTAACTGGACAGCACCGCGCCCAGCGCGGAACCCAGCAGCACCGCGACGCCGATGCTGGCCTGAATCCAGCTGGAGTAAAAGGCTTTTTTGCCCTCAGGCGCATGCTCGGTCAGGAATGCGGTGGCACTGCCCATCTCGCCACCGGCAGAGAACCCTTGCAGCAGTCGCGCCAGAACAATCAGCAGCGGTGCTAGATAGCCAATTTGCGCGAAGCTGGGCGTCAATCCGATGATCAGCGTCCCCAGCGCCATCAGCAGGATGGTCAGGGATAAAGCCGCCTTGCGCCCGCGCCTGTCACTGTAGATGCCCAGAACAATGCCGCCCACCGGACGCATGAAGAAGCCGACCCCGAAGGTCGCCAGCGCCAACAGGTAAGAGGTCAGCTCGCTGCCGGTGGGGAAGAACACTTTGGCAATGATCACCGAGAAGAAGCTGTAGACCGTGAAGTCAAACCATTCCAGGCCATTGCCGATCACCGTAGCGGTCACCGCGCGGCGTGTCTTTTGTTCATGGGTGCGTGAAGCAGAGGATCGTAATGTGCTCACTGAATAGGCTCCTGCATGCGATACACGCAGGGAGGCCCCCTGCAGTGGCTGCATTGATTAAGGGGCAGGGTTGATGTAAGTGCGGCTGAGTCAGGTCTTTTTGCCCGTTTCAGTCGAGAGTAGGTGTTGGGCCGATTTTAAGAAAACGCTTATTGCGCAGGTTTGCATGCGCCAGACGCATGCAAGCGTCAGGGGCAGGGTGTCAGCGTGGCTATTTCATCTGTCAGCCATTTCTCGAACGCTCGCGCAGCGCGCCGGGGCGTCTTGCCGCTGGGGGTCAGCAGGTAATAGCCGCCTATTGCACCCACACTTTTCTGGCAGGCCGGCACCAGCGCACCGGACTGCACGTGACGGTCAATCATCGGTTGCCAGCCAAGCACGATACCGTGCCCGGCGACAGCCAGGTCGACCAGCACCGGATACAGGTTGACGGTCATGCGCTTGCGGATCAGCGACGCATCAACGCCCTGACGGCCGAACCAGTCTCCCCAGGACAGCCACTGACGTTGCCCGTCTTCCAGCATCAGCAGGCAGTGGTCCAGCAACTGTGCAGGTTCCAGCAGTTGGCCGTTCAGGTAGTCTGGCGAGCAGTAGGCATTTACCGATTCGGCGAACAGCAAACGACTGTCGAGGCCCGTTGGTGATGTTTCGCGCAGGAAATACAGCGCCAGATCGAATTCCGCACGAATCAGCGAGTCCAGCCCGTCGACCACTCGCAGGCGGATATCCACGGCGGGGAAGGCATCGCGATAGCGTCCCAGCAAAGGGCCCAGCCACAGTGCGGCTACGCCGCTGGAACACGCCAGCGTCAGTTGTTGTTCGCCGCTGTGGGTAATAACTTGTGCCGTGGCCTCTGCACATAGGGTCAGTACGCGCTGGATCTGCTCGGCGTAAATCTGCCCGGCGACCGTCAGATGAATGCGCTTGTGCTCGCGACGAAACAGCGCGCGGCCGAGAAATTCCTCCAGTTGCGCGACCTGACGGCTGATCGCGCTCTGGGTGAGGTTCAGTTCGCTGGCGGCACGGGTAAAACTAGCGTGCCGAACGGCGGCTTCGAAGGCGATCAGGTTCTGCAAGGGTGGAAGGGGCTCGATACGCACAGCGGCTCCTGTTGCGGGCAGGTTTTACAAAGGGTCAGGAAACGGTGTCGATAGCAGCCAGTCCCTGAACACGCACAGCGATGGCAGGTTCTGAAAGCGCGTCGCGTACGCCAGGTAGTAATTGCGCCCACTGTCCAGCGGTTCGAACAGGGTGACCAGTTCGCCGCTGTTGATTTCGTCCTGCACCAGAATGCGCGGTACCAGTGCGATACCGATGCCCGCCGCCACAGCCTGGATCAGGTGCGAGGTCAGTTCGAAACTCGGGCCGGGGCGCATGATGTGGTGGTCCAGCCGATTACTGTCGAACCAGTCCGACCAGGCATTGGGCCGTGACACCACGCTCAGCAACGAATGCTGGGCAACCTGCGCCGGGGGCATCGCTTGGTAGCCGACAAGCGCAGCAGGGCTAGCAATGACCACCAGTTTTTCGCTGACCAGCGGGTGGGCGATGTAACCGGGCCAGTTGCCGCTACCCGCACAGATGATCGCGTTCATTTCGCTGGCTGCCGGCGTCAGGTCGGCATGCACGATGCGTGAGTGGATGTGCACCACATAGCCCGGATGCCGGGTGTAAAAATCATTCATCCGCGGCAGCAGCCATTTGGAGCCGAAGGTGGGCAGCACGGCCAGATGCAGCGTACCGCCCTCGGCCTTGTGCGCGATGGTTTGCAGGGTTGCACTGCGAATGCGGCCCAGCGCGGCGGCCAGCTCATGCTGGTACAACGCACCGGCAGTGGTCAGTTCGATACGCCTGCCATCACGCTTGAACAGCTCGACTTCCAGCTGGGCCTCCAGCGCCTGCACCTGGCGGCTGACGGCGCTCTGGGTCAAGGCCAGTTCGTCTGCGGCTTTGGTGAAGCTGCCATGCCGCGCGGCCGCCTCGAAAGCGAGCAACAAAGACATGGAGGGCGTCAGTCTTCTGGTGTTCATTCATAAAACTCATGGAAAAACGGCATCTTTTACGTTTGCACTGAAGCATGACACGCCGGAGAATCACGATAACCGTCGATGACGCCATGCATACGAGCGTTTCGAAGCATACGTGCTTTGCATATAAAACGCCTAGCCAGCCAGGAAGACCACCATGATTGCGCTGTTGAAACCGACCTCTGAGCAGGTCGGTCACTATGACCGTTTCCTCAATGCCCTGGTGGAGGGCGGCTTTCGCGGCGAAATAGCCAGGGACCTCGGCTCGCGTACTGTGCTGGCCACTGACAACTCCATCTATCAGCGCCTGCCGCAGGCTGCGGTGTTCCCGATGGACAGCCACGATGTGGCAATTGTCGCCCGCCTGGCAGCGCGGCCCGAGTACAAGCAGGTGGTGCTGACCCCGCGTGGCGGAGGCACAGGGACCAATGGGCAGTCGTTGACCGACGGCGTGGTGGTCGACCTGTCGCGGCACATGAACAATATCCTTGAAATCAACGTCGAGGAACGCTGGGTGCGGGTGCAGACCGGCGTGGTCAAGGACCAGCTCAACGCAGCGCTGAAGCCGCACGGGCTGTTTTTCGCGCCGGAACTGTCGACCTCCAACCGCGCCACGATTGGCGGCATGATCAACACCGACGCCAGCGGGCAGGGCAGTTGCACCTACGGCAAGACCCGTGACCATGTGCTGGAACTGACGACCGTGCTGCTCGGTGGTTCCTACGTCAACAGTCAGGCATTCAGCGCTGAGCAGCTGGCCAGCGAGCAAGCGCGTGTTGACCGTGCTGGCGATGTGTATCGCTGTGCGCAGCAGATCGCCGATACGCAGGCGCAATTGATCAAGGACGTTTTTCCGCCGCTCAACCGTTGCCTGACCGGTTACGATCTGGCGCACCTGCGTGAGGAAGACGGCCGTTTCAACCTCAACAGCGTGCTTTGCGGTTCCGAGGGGTCGCTGGGGTTTATCGTCGAGGCTCGACTCAACGTCCTGCCAATCCCCAAACATTCGATTCTGGTCAACGTTCGTTATGCCGGTTTCATGGACGCTCTGCGGGATGCCAAGGCGTTGATGGCGCACAAGCCGCTGTCCATCGAGACCGTGGACTCCAAAGTGCTGATGCTGGCCATGCAGGATATCGTCTGGCACGGCGTGGCCGAGTATTTCCCGCAGGACCCGGCCACGCCGACTCTGGGCATCAACCTGATCGAGTTCAGTGGTGATGAGCTGGACGAAGTGGAACAGCGCGTCCATGCATTCGTCGCTCACCTGCAAAAAGACACCTCGGTGGTGCGCCTAGGTCATACCCTGGCAACCGGCAGCGCTGCGGTAAACCGCGTCTACGCCATGCGCAAGCGTTCGGTAGGGCTGCTCGGCAACGTCAAGGGTGAAGCGCGGCCGCAGCCGTTTGTTGAAGACACGGCTGTGCCACCGGAAAACCTTGCCGATTACATTCAGGAGTTTCGTGCGCTGCTGGACAGCTACGGCCTGCAATACGGCATGTTTGGCCATGTTGATGCAGGCGTGTTGCACGTACGACCGATTCTGGACATGAAGGACCCTGCGCAGGCTGCGTTGATTCGGCCAATATCCGACGCCGTCGCCGCGCTGACCAAGCGCTACGGCGGGCTGCTGTGGGGCGAACATGGCAAGGGCCTGCGTTCGCAATACGTGCCTGAGTATTTCGGCGAGTTGTATCCCGCATTGCAGGCCCTTAAGGCTGCCTGCGACCCGTTCAACCAGCTGAACCCCGGCAAGATCGCCACGCCTGCGACGGTGCCGGAATCACGCTTGACGCTGGTGGATGAAGTGACGTTGCGCGGTGATCTGGATCGCACTATCGATGAACGGGTCTGGCAGAGCTACGACAGCGCGCTGCACTGTAATGGCAACGGTGCCTGTTACAACTACGACACCGACGATGCCATGTGTCCGTCATGGAAAGCCACGCGTGACCGCATTCACTCACCCAAGGGCCGCGCTTCGCTGGTCCGGGAATGGCTGCGTCTGCAAGGCGAGCAGGATGTCGACGTCCTGACCGCCAGCGCCAGGGCGCGGAATGCCAATGTGCTGAAAAGTCTTGCCGAGCGAACTGTCAACAGCGTGGCCAGAGTAGCAGGGCAGAAGGATTTCTCTCATGAAGTCTACGATGCCATGGCCGGTTGTCTGGCCTGCAAGTCCTGCGCGGGGCAGTGCCCGGTCAAGGTCAACGTGCCTGAGTTCCGTTCGCGTTTTCTGGAGCTGTACCACAGCCGTTACCTGCGCCCGATCAAGGATTACCTGATTGGCTCGCTGGAGTTCAGCATTCCGCACCTGGCGCGCTTTCCCCGGTTGTACAACGCGATCATGGGCGCAAAACCGGTGCGTTACCTGCTTGAGCACGTCGCCGGTATGGTCGACAGCCCATTGCTCAGCCTGATGGACTTTCGCGCGGCCTGCGCCCGCTGGAATGTCGGCATTGCCACGCCGCAGCGTCTGGCCGCGTTGAGCGAGCAGGAGCGCAAACGTACGGTGGTGCTGGTTCAGGATGCGTTCACCCGATACTTTGAAACCCCGCTGGCAGCAGACTGGCTGGAGCTGATCTCGCGCATGGGTTATCAGGTTTATCTCGCACCGTTCGCACCCAACGGCAAGCCGCTGCACGTGCAGGGTTTTCTGGCCGCGTTCGAGAAGGCTGCCAGTTTCAACAGCCAGTCGCTTGGCAAGCTGGCAGGGTACGGCATTCCGCTGATCGGTCTGGACCCGGCCATGACCCTGGTCTATCGCCAGGAGTACAGCAAGACGCTGGGCAGCGAGAATGTACCCGAGGTCATGCTGCCGCAGGAATGGCTGGCTTCTGCGCTTGAGGAGCAGTGTGACGCTCCGTCAGGTGAGACGTATTACTTCCTGCCGCATTGCACTGAAAAGACCAACGAGCCCGCCAGTGTCGGCCTTTGGCAGAAAGCCTTCGCTCGCGCCGGGCTCAGGCTTGATGTGCTGGCCAGCGGTTGCTGTGGCATGTCCGGCACTTATGGGCATGAAACCCGAAACGCGAAAACCAGCGACACCATCTATCGTCAGTCCTGGCAGCCGCTGGTGGCCCGGCATGGCGTTGAAGGTCGACTGGTCGCCGATGGCTACTCATGCCGCAGCCAGGTCAAGCGCCAGGATGGCAAAGTGGTGCAGCATCCACTACAGGTACTGCTGGAACGGGTGAGGGCGCTATAGAGAGGACGCAGAGCGTCCAGAACGGCATGCCCACGCGGAGCATGGGCACGATAGTTACAAAACTATCGTTCCTCACGCTCCTGCGTGGGAATGCCTTGCGTGATGCTGCGCGTCACAGATCTGTGCCGCGCCGTTCGGCCAGAACTTAGACCAGGTACTTGTTGAACCACCCCAATGTGCGGTCCCAGGCCAGTTTGGCCGCGGCTTCGTCGTAACGCGGGGTGGAGTCATTGTGGAAGCCGTGGTTGGCGCCCGGATAGATGTACGTTTCGTACGTCGTGCCAGCCGCTTTCAGGGCTTTCTCGTACGCGGGCCATCCTTCGTTGATGCGGGTGTCCAGTTCGCCGTAGTGAATCATGACTGGCGCCTTGATCTTCACCACGTCTTCGGCGTTGGGCTGGCGGCCATAGAACGATACGGCAGCGCCCAGTTCCGGGTACGCCACGGCTGCAGCATTGGCCACGCCGCCGCCATAACAGAAACCGGTGATGCCGACCTTGCCGGTGCTCGCGTCATGCTTCATCAGCCACTCGATGGCAGCGAAGAAATCGTTCATGAGCTTTTCCGGGTTAACGGTCTGCTGGAGCTCCCGACCCTTGTCGTCATTGCCCGGATAGCCGCCAACCGAGGACAGGCCGTCAGGTGCCAGCGCGATGAAACCGGCTTTGGCCACACGACGGGCAACGTCTTCGATATAGGGGTTCAAACCGCGGTTTTCATGCACCACGACCACTGCCGGTACTTTGCCGGTGGCTTTTGCCGGGCGTACCAGATAGCCACGAACCTGACCATGCCCCTTGGGTGAGGGGTAGGACACATACTCGGCAACGATATCCGGATCGGTGAATTCCACCTGTTCGGCCAGCGCGTAGTTGGGGCTGAGGGAAGCGAGCAACGCGCTGGCGGTCAGGCCGCCGAAGGTGAACAGCGCAGCCCGATCGAGAAACTCGCGTCGATTGATCCGGCCGTGCGCGTAGTAGTCGTAAAGCTCAAGCAATTCAGGGGCAAAGTCTTTTGCAGTGAGACGTTCCATCAGTACGCTTCCTTCTGAATCATTCAGGGCTGCCTGCGTGTTGGCGGGCTGATGGGCGCAGCGCGATCAACACAATGTCCGGTCCCGATAGTATTTCCAGAACACCGGGATCGCTACTGCAAATTGAAGAAAAGCCGTCATCCCTTACCGATCTCGCCAACGAGCCTGATGTGCAGGCCCGTGCCTGCTGCCAGTGGTTCAGGAAAATCAGGCATCTAATTGCACTACTTGCCATCAGTGATGTCCATTTGACTCCTTCGGCACATGCCATGGCGTTTGCGCTGTGCAAACCAACATATTATCGAGCCGCCGTATCAAGCAGCGTCGGTTCAGGCCGACAACACATCATGATCTTCACCCCACGCTCATGGTCATATTCCACCTGCATTTCGAGATAACGTGATGATGACCCTCCCGACGGAAGACCGCACCCAGCTGTTCAAGGACACGGCTATCCAGTTCTGGAACCACATCACTCCGATCGTGTATGTCGCGCTGGGCATTCACTGTGTCTTGCTGGTGGTGTTCCTAGGGCTGGGCATGAAGGTCCTGTGGGTAGCGAACATCGTCAGCACGCTGCTCTACATCAACTGCCTTTACCTGATCCGCAGACAGCGCTATCGCCAGGCCGGACAGCTGATGTGTCTGGAAATCATCGGCCATGCACTGCTCGCGACATGGGAGTTGGGCTGGGAAAGCAACTTCAGCTTCTACCTGTTCTGCGTGATCCCGATCATTGCCTTTACCTTTCAACTGGTCGCTATCAGACGCATTGCCTATAGCCTGGCGATACTCCTGTCGCTGGTCGGATGCTTCGCCTTTCGCCGGCACATGGGCCAGGAATCAGGCCTTAGCCAGAACGTGCTCGATGCGTTCGGTATCGTCAATGCGCTGGTGGCCACTGTCCTTTCGATTTATGCCACCGCACTCTCGGTACGTTTCACGTCGTCGATGCAACTGAGCCTGTTTCATATTGCCAACCGCGACAGCCTGACCAATCTTTATACGCGCAGGAGAGTCCTGCATCGCATACGCGAGCTGGAGGCAAGGCGTCAGGGGTTCTCGGCTTCACTGATCCTGCTCGACATCGATCATTTCAAACAGATCAATGATCTTCATGGGCATGAGACCGGTGACGCGGTGTTGCAGCGGGTGGCCGAAGTCATCAGTTCAAGCGTGCGCAACAGCGATATGGCTGCCCGTTGGGGCGGTGAGGAGTTTTTGGTGCTGATGCCGGACACCGCGCCCGATGATGCACTGCGGGTGGCGGAGCGCATCTGGCGGCGTATTGCTGAAGAGGCCGGTCAGATCGATGAACGCAGCATTGCGGTCACCGCAACCCTTGCCATGGCAACCCTTGCCGCGGGCGAGACCTTTCAGATAACCCTCAATCGTGCCGACACGTCGCTTTATCTGGGCAAACAACAAGGCCGAAACCGGGTAATGATCGCCGGGTGAGGTGTTCATTCACCCAGTGCTCCATCAGCGTGTAGACTTTCGCGCTTTGAACAGAGGGCGCATTGCGTCGCGCTTCCTCATTGGCTATGTATCGATCAAGGCATGCTTATGGATTTGCGTCAGCTCGAAGCCTTCGCGGCGGTCATGTCGGCAGGCAGTGTCACTGCTGCCGGGAAAATGCTCGGCCGTTCCCAGCCATCAGTGACCCGAGCCATTCAGGAGCTAGAGCAGGAGTTGGGTTTTGCATTGTTTGAGCGCAGCGGGCCGAAGGTCACGCCTACCCACAAGGCGTTCATGATGTATGGCGAAGTGGAGAGCGCGCTGCTGGGCGTGCGGAATATCCGCCAACGTGCGCAGCATATTGCCCAGGAAGAAAATCACCAGATCAAGCTGGTAGCGATCTCGGCCCTGGCGGCTGGTTTGCTGCCCACGGCCTTGTCGCGCTTGCCTGAACATCTGCGTCCGCAACAGATCCAGTTGCAGAGCATGTCCCCGGAGAATGTGGTTCAGGCTGTATTGTCGAAAACCATGGACCTGGGCGCGGTCAGCCTGCCGCTGGAGCATCGCGGCCTGGAAATCCACTGGATCGGCGAAGCGCCTTGCGTGGCGGTATTGCCTGCCGATTCTGCGCTGGCCGCGCATGAAGTGCTGTCGATGGAGCTGCTGCGTCAGCAAACGCTGATCACCATGGCCAACCCGTATCGCTTTCGTCGACGCATCGACAAGGCGTTTCAGGACGCGGGCGGTCAGCCGCCGCGCATGCTTGACACCAATACGTCCCTGATCGCCATGCAAATGGCCAGAGTCGGGCTGGGCATTGCGCTGGTCGATCCGTTCACCGCTATCGGCGTGCCGTTGCAAGGTGTAGTGGTCCGGCCGATCGCCTGCAACATCCCGTTCTTCTTCGGTCTGATTTCAGCCTTCGCCAGCCCGTTGTCCGATGTGGCAAGCGCGCTGATCGATGAGATTGCCGACAGCGCAAAAAACCTGTTGCCGGCAATGATCATGCACGAAGCCTGCGCGCACGATGCCCTGTTGCAGAGCATTTATGCCGAGTGAGCGTGAGGTGCAATGCGTGTCATGACGCTCCACGGCACCGCACGCAGAGCCCGTTAAAATTCCATTCAGTAATATCAATATGCTTTTTTGCGCATTGCGAGAATAAAAAGCGCCTCTTACTATTCGAATTAAGCATTCAAGGGCTTAAAGAATTCATTTAATGCGACATTGGAATGATTCTTGAAGTGTTTGAGTCACCGCTTGGGCTTGTGGCCCGAACATTTTTTCGAGTACCGATCAATGTCAGATGTAAATGCACCCGCTGGTCTGGCCGCCCTGGAAGCTCGTTTGCAGCAGGATCTGGCCTGGCTGGACCTGCCTGCCAGGCCCTGGGTCAAAGCCAGGATGAGCGCCGGGCAGGCAGTGCTTGATGTGGCGATCATCGGCGGTGGCATGGCCGGTCTTGCTCTGGCCGCAGAACTGCGCAACCTCGGCGTGGCGGCGGTGATTTTCGATCAGTCCCCGGCCGGTTTCGAAGGCCCTTGGGCAACCACCGCGCGAATGGAAACCCTGCGCTCGCCAAAGCAACTGACCGGACCGGCGCTGGGGCTACCGGCGCTGACGTTCCGCGCCTGGTACGAAGCGCAATTCGGTATCGACGGCTGGGCATTACTGGACAAGATTCCACGCCTGCAATGGGCCGAATACTTGCGTTGGTATCGCAAGGTGCTGGCGCTGGACGTGCGCAACGAACACCGGGTGAGCCGAGTCGCACCCAGAGCGGACGGCCTGATCGAACTGGATATCGTGACGCCTGTGCAAACGCAATTCCTGCTGGCCCGGCATGTGGTGCTCGCCACGGGCCGTGACGGTCTGGGTGGCCCCTGGGTGCCGGATTTTGCCCGGCAGTTGCCGGAGCATTTTTGGACGCATTCGGCGGCGGGCCTGCAGGATGGCTGGTTCACCGGTAAACGTGTGGCAGTCATCGGTGGTGGCGCATCGGCCATGGACAGCGCCGCCACTGCGCTTGAAGCGGGCGCAACGCGGGTTGACCTGCTCATCCGGCGCGCCGAGCTGCCTCGCATCAACAAAGGCAAGGGGGTCGGTAACCCGGGAATGGTTCACGGTTATTGGCGCCTGCCGGATATCTGGAAATGGCGTATTCGCCACTACCTGAACACTCAGCAAGTGCCACCGCCACGCGGCAGTACGCTCAGAGTTTCTGGTTCGGGCAAAGCCCGCTTCATGCTCGACAGCCCGGTGCTTTCAGTTGAGCAGAACCCAGCTGGCGGCGTGTGGCTGAACACGCCCAAAGCGCGTATCGAGGCCGATTTTGTGGTGTTTGCCACCGGGTTTCGCACCGACTTCCGCCAGCGCCCCGAATTTGCCCCGTTTTCGTCGCAGATTCGCGTCTGGCAGGATCGTTTCGAAGCGCCGCAAGGCGAAACCGACAGCGAACTGGCGGTGCTGCCGGATTTGGGCAATTGCTTCGAGTTTCAGGAAAAGACCCCGGGCGCCTGCCCGGGGCTTAACCATATCCATTGCTTCAGTTACCCGGCAGCGCTGAGCTATGGCGCGGTATCCGGGGATATTCCTGCCATCAGCGAAGGCTCCAAGCGTCTGGCTCATGCCTTGGTCGGGCAGTTGTTCAATGAGGACATCGTTCTGCATTTCGACACCATGCTCGATTACGCCGAACCAGAGCTGCTGGGCGATGAGTGGGTGGCCAGCCAGCCGACCGCTGAAGAGCTGCGCCAATGATCGGCTGGGCGCTGCGCAGGCTCACTCAGTCGTTGCTGGTCATTCTGTTGATGACCGTGGTGGTGTTCGTCGGCCTCAACGCCATCGGTAATCCGATGGATATTCTGGTTGGTGAAGACCTCAATCAGGCCGAACGTCTGCAGGCCATCGCTCACCTGGGGCTGGATCAGCCGCTGTGGCAGCAGTACCTGATTTTTCTCAAAGGCGCGGTTCACGGCAATCTTGGGCAAAGTTTTGTGTACCACGAAGATGCCATGCGCCTGATTCTGCAGCGCTTGCCCGCGACCTTTGAGCTGGCGTTCAGCGCCTTGTTTCTGGCCGTAGTCATCGGTGTGCCGTTGGGCATGTTCGCTGGTATGTACCCCGAGCACCCGCTTTCCCGGCTGATGATGGCTGCCAGCATCGTCGGTTTTTCGCTGCCGGCGTTCTGGGTGGCATTGATGATGATCATGCTGTTCTCGATCACGCTGGGCTGGCTGCCGGCCAGCGGTCGGGGCGAAACCCGTGAGTGGCTGGGTGTGCAATGGTCATGGCTGACGCTGGACGGTTTGCAACATCTGCTACTGCCTGCGCTGAACCTGGCGCTGTTCAAGATTTCGCTGGTGCTGCGCCTGACCCGTGCCGGAGTGCGTGAGGTGCTGCCTCAGGAATTCGTCAAATTCGCCCGGGCCAAGGGCCTGTCGCCGATGCGTGTGATGTGCATGCATGTCATGCGCAACACCATGATCCCGGTGGTGACGGTGCTGGCCATGGAACTGGGTTCGACTATCGCCTACGCCGTGGTAACCGAGAGCATTTTTGCCTGGCCCGGTGCCGGCAAGCTGATCCTCGACAGCATCAACATGCTTGATCGCCCGGTGGTGGTCGCTTACCTAATGGTGGTCGTGGTGATTTTCGTGGTGCTCAACCTGATCGTGGATGGCCTGTATTACCTGCTGGACCCACGCGTACGCATCGAGGCCTCCCGATGAATGTCATTGAAAAAGCCCCGATCGGCAGCACGCTGTTGCAGGCTCAATCGCCATGGCGGCGGGTGCTGACCGAGTTCTTCAGCTCACCGACTGCGGTGACAGGCCTGATGGTCCTTTTGGTCATTGTGCTGGTGGCTGTCCTGGCACCCTGGATCGTGGTGCAGAACCCCTACGACCTGATGCAGCTCAACGTGATGGATGCGCGAATGCCGCCAGGCAGCCTCAACATGGACAGCGGCTATACCTATTGGCTGGGCACCGACGGACAGGGTCGCGATCTGGTCTCGGCGATTATCTATGGCCTGCGCATCAGCCTGTGGGTCGGCATTGGCTCGGCGCTGATTGCGGCAGTGATCGGCACGTTGTTGGGGCTTGTATCTGCGTATGTCGGCGGCTGGGTCGATGCCTTGCTGATGCGTCTGGTCGACTTGCTGCTGTCATTCCCGGTCATTCTAATGGCGCTGATGATTCTCGCCTGGCTGGGCAAGGGCGTCGGCAACGTGATGCTTACCCTGATAGTGCTTGAATGGGCCTATTACGCCCGTACAGCGCGTGGTCAGGCGCTAACCGAAAGCCGTCGCGAATACGTCGATGCAGCGCGCGGGCAGGGCGTTGGTCCGCTGCGCATTGTGATCGGCCACATTCTGCCCAACTGCCTGCCGCCGCTGATCGTGATCGGCGCTTTGCAAATCGCCCGCGCCATTACCCTGGAAGCGACCCTGTCGTTTCTCGGTCTGGGTGTGCCGGTGACCGAGCCTTCACTGGGGCTGCTGATTGCCAACGGCTTTCAGTACATGCTCAGTAATGAATACTGGATCAGCCTGTTTCCGGGGCTGGCACTGTTGATCACCATCGTGGCGATCAATCTGGTCGGTGACCGTCTACGTGATGTTCTTAACCCGAGGTTGCAGCGATGAGCCTGCCTGAAGTGTCATTCGCGTCAACCCCGGTTACACAGCCAACCCTTGATGTGCGAGGGCTGTGCACCTCGTTCCATACCCGCGCAGGCGTGCTGCCGGCGGTGCGTGATGTGTCCTTGAGCGTGCAGCCGGGGCGTATTCTCGGCCTGGTCGGTGAGTCGGGTTCGGGCAAATCGGTCACCGGGTTTTCGATTCTCGGCCTTGTCGATGAGCCAGGGCGCATCAGTGGCGGGCAGGTGCTGTTCAAAGGGCGTGATCTGACCAAACTGTCTGCCTCGCAACTGCGCGGCATTCAGGGCAACCGGGTGGCGATGATTTTTCAGGACCCGATGATGACCCTCAACCCGGTGCTACGGGTCGACACGCAAATGATCGAAGCGGTGCGCGCGCATAGCCCGCTCGGCAGGCGAGAGGCCCGTGAGCATGCCAGTCGTACTCTGGCGCTGATGGGCATCGCCAGCCCTGAAGAACGCCTGCGCGCCTATCCGCATCAACTGTCTGGCGGCATGCGCCAGCGAGTGGCGATTGCCATTGCGCTGCTGCACGCCCCGGACCTGATCATTGCCGATGAGCCAACCACTGCGCTGGACGTCACCATTCAGGCGCAAATTCTCAGTGAGGTGCAGAAGCTGGTACGTGAGCAGGGCACCTCACTGATCTGGATCACCCATGATCTTTCCGTGATTGCCGGGCTGGCTGATGACGTGGCAGTGATGTACGCCGGACGCATTGTCGAACAAGGCCCGGTCGCCGAGGTGCTGGATCGCCCGCAACATCCTTATACACAGGGGCTGATCGACAGCCTGCCAAGTCGCAACAAGCGTGGCCAGCGCCTGCGGCAGATCCCGGGCATGGCACCCGACCTGCTGTCGATGCCGGTCGGTTGTGCTTTCGCGGCGCGTTGCCCCAGAGCCTCGCAGGTTTGTGCGCAGGAGCCTCAACCCCACGAGGCACGACCGGGCCAGATGGTTCGCTGTTTTCACCCAGGAGCGGCCGATGCCCAGTGATCAGATTCCCCTCATCGAGCTGCATCAGGTCAGCAAGACCTTCGGCAAAGCCGTGGATAAGCGCTCCCTTCAGGGGCTCCTGCAACGGCTGCACCTTACCCGTGCAAAACCGCTGACCCATGCGGTGGATCGTGTCGATCTGCGCATCATGCGCGGTGAAGTGGTCGGGCTGGTGGGCGAGTCGGGCTGCGGCAAATCGACCTTGGGACGCATGGTTGCCGGGCTGCTGCCGGTCTCGTCAGGTGTCGCATCGGTGGACGGCAAGCCGCTCGACAGCCTGACCACGCAGGAGCGCAAGGCGCTGCGCCTGAAAGTACAGATGATTTTTCAGGATCCGTCGTCAAGCCTCAACCCGCGCCTGCGGGTCGACCGTATCGTCGGGGAGGGCGCGCTGCTGCATGGCCTGACCGACCGCAAAGGGGCTGATGATTACGTCAGTGCCCAGTTGAAACGTGCCGGGCTCAGCCCGCAGTTGCGCCAGCGTTATCCCCATCAATTCAGTGGCGGTCAGCGTCAGCGCATCGGCATTGCCCGTGCACTGGCGGTGCAGCCGGAACTGTTGGTATGCGACGAGTCGGTAGCAGCGCTGGACGTGTCGATTCAGGCCCAGATTCTCAACCTGTTCATGGACCTGCGCGACGAGCTGGGCCTGACCTATCTGTTTATCAGTCATGACCTAGGCGTGGTCGAGCATCTGTGCGACCGCGTGGTCGTGATGTACCTGGGCCGTGTGGTCGAGACCGCATCGGTCGATGACCTGTTTGCGCGTGCCAATCACCCGTATACCCAGGCCCTGCTGGCGCAAATCCCGCGCTTTGATATCCGCAGTACCCGTTATGACGCGATCAAAGGGGAAATCCCCAGCCCGCTGAACCCGCCAACCGGGTGTCATTTCCACCCTCGCTGTCCGCACGCCATGGCGCGCTGCCGCGAGGAAGTTCCAGCGCTGAGGGAGGTTTCGCCGAACCACCAGAGCGCGTGCCATCTGAATGATCAACGCTGAACGAGCGCCTGAAGCTCGTCACCCTCTGCCATTGCGTACAAGGAATCACCCATGAAACCACTCGTTCGTTCGTTGTTAGCGTCGGCCCTCGTTCTGGCCGCTGGCAGTGTCTCGGCGCAGGACTTGCGTATCGGTTATGCCGACCCGGTATCGTCGCTCGATCCGCAGCTCAACAACTATGCCGGCGACCGTTCGGTGGCGCTGCATGCCTTTGAATCGCTGGTCAGCCGCCGCGATGACAAGACCCTGCCGGGCCTCGCCAAAAGCTGGAAGGTCGTGGACGACACCACTTGGGAATTTGCCCTGCGCGATGACGTGAAATGGCAGGACGGCACGCCGCTGACCGCCGACGATCTGGTCTTCTCCTTCGAGCGCGCCCGCAGCGTACCCGGCAGTGTCGCGTCTTATGCAGGTGCCATGCGCACCGTTGAATCGGTCAAGGCCAAGGATGAGCACACGCTGATCATCAAGACTCGTCTGCCTAACGCCAACCTGCTGCCGGACGTCGATTCGATCTACATTGTCAGCCGCCATGCAGGTGCGACCGCCAGCAGCGCCGATTACAACTCGGGCAAGGCCATGATCGGCACCGGCCCTTACCGGTTTGTCTCATTCGTGCCGGGTGATCGCACGATCTTTGCCCGTAACGACAGCTACTGGGGCGCGAAACCAACCTGGGACAAGGTTGATTTTCGCTTCATCGCCAACGCCGCCAACCGTACTGCGGCCTTGCTGGCGGGTGATGTGGACGTGATCGACAAGGTGTCGCCCACCGATGTAGAGCGCCTGCGCAAAACGCCGAGTGTCAATGTCTTCGCCTATCAGGGCCTGCGTGCGCTGATCATTCAACCGAGCTTCCGTGCCGGACCGAATGAGTTCATTCGTGACAACGCAGGCAAGCCGCTGGCCGAAAACCCGCTGCTGGATGTGCGGGTGCGCAAGGCGCTGTCCCTGGCGATCAACCGCCCGGCCATCAATGAACGCATCATGCAAGGCACCGTCACCGAGGCCAATCAATGGATGCCGGCCAATACGTTCGGTTACAACCCGCAGATCAAGAACATTCCCTATGACGTCAAACAGGCCAAGGATCTGCTGGCGCAGGCAGGCTTTCCCGAAGGCTTCCAACTGACTGTGCATGTGCCAGGCGACCGTTATCCGCAGGCACCGGAGGTCATGCAGGCGGTGGCGCAATTCTGGACGCGGATCGGCATCAAGGTCCAGCTGGAGGTATTGCCGTGGGCTGTGTACGCGGGCAAGGCCAACAAGAATGAACTGGCGATCAGTGTGATTGCCTGGGGCAACGGGACTGGCGAAGCGGCATATGCCCTGACCAACATTCTGACCACGGTCGACAGCAGCAAGGGCCAGGGCGCGTCCAACTGGGGGCATTACAGCAATCCGCTGGTAGACAAGGCACTGGCTGATTCGACCGCCGAATTCGACGAGGCCAAACGGCGCAAGATTCTTCAGAACTCGGTTCAGGTGGTCAGCGACGACGTCGGCATCATCCCGCTGTTCCACTACCAGAACATCTGGGCGGCGCGCAAAGGCCTGAAGGTCGAGCCGCTGGTCAGTGACCGCACGGCGGCAACCATGGTTACCGAGCAGCCTTGATCTCCTTTCATTCACGCGCCGCTTCTTGAAGCGGCTGCGCGCATGCAACCACAGCATTGCAGGACCTGTCATGACATCGACCACTGAACATTCGACGCCTCCGGACACTCTGGATAGCCTGTTGGGCATCGCGCCAGCCAGCCCGTTGCACGCAATTCGGCATGCGCGGGACAAGGTCGCACTGGCGACCCAGGGTAGTCAGGATTTGTTTTTTGCCCCGACGCTGGAGCACAACCTGTCGTTGAACGAGCGTCTCTGGGTTGCCTATTACGCGACCCTGCTGAGTCTGCAACCGACCCTCAGCGAGCATTATCTTTCGCAATTGCAGGCGACTGGCGCGCAGGCAAGCGTACTGGCCGATGTGAGCGCCAGCCGAATCGACCTGCTGGAGGACCCGCGCCTGGCTGCGATCCTGCGCTTTACCCGCACCCTGATCGAGTCTCCGGTACACGGTGATCAGAGCGCGTTGCAGGCGCTGCAAAAACAGGGCCTGAGCACCGCTGAAATAGTGGTGCTGGCGCAACTGATCGCATTCCTGTCCTACCAGGTGCGTCTGGCCGCAGGGCTGGGTGCGTTAAAGTCTGCCGGAGCAGCCTGATGAGCGAACTGATTGAAATTGAAGGCTTCACCAATCAGGTACTGGGCTGGAAAGCCTGGCTGCCAACCGTGGACCTGAACAGCGCGACCGCCGGGCAGGTTGCGGTGCTTGAAGAAAGCCATCCGCAGGCCAAGACCTCGGATTACTACCTGACCCTGGCACATCACCCTGACATCCTTCGTCAGCGCTCACAGGCGTTCAACGCGATCATGTACGCACCGGGTGGCCTGTCGCGCGCCGAGCGGGAGCTGGCGAGCACTATCGTGTCGCGGATCAACCGCTGCGTCTATTGCGCGTCAGTGCACGCGCAACGCTTCGAACAACTGGCCAAGCGCAATGATGTTATCGCCCAGGTATTTGCCGACCCCCATACGGCAGGTACGACCGCGCGTGAAAAAGCCATCGTGCAGTTCGCCATCGACCTGACGCTCGAGCCGGCCTCGCTCAACGCCGGGCATATCAATGCACTGCGCGAGCAAGGGCTGGACGATGCGCAGGTGCTGGACCTGATTCACGCTATCTCGATATTCGCGTGGGCCAATCGGCTCATGCTCAATCTGGGAGAACCAGTGTTTCCCGAGGTTTAAAGACTGCGGTGTTCTCAATCGCTGCCGCGCTTCAGTAATGGCCGGGGCGAAGTCTGGCCCGGTCGTTGCAGGTTCGCTGTACTAGTGGATAAGCGACCTGGTCACGATTGAGGTAACGGAATGCTGATAGCGCACATTTCTGACACGCATGTACGACCCAGAGGGCTACTCTATCAAGGCGTTGTCGATTCGAATGCAATGCTGGCGGCTGCCGTCGACACGATAAACGCCCTGGATCCGCCGCCTGATCTGATTCTGTTCAGCGGTGATCTGGTGGACGAGGGGCGACCCGAGGAGTACGCAATGGCCCGAGAGCTGCTGCAGCCGCTGCGCCAGAGGCTTTTGATGATACCGGGCAACCATGATCATCGGCAGAACCTGCGTAATGCCTTCCCGGAGCACGATTACTTCATCAATGAGGAAAACTGCAGCTTCGTCGACTCAGGTTCCGCGCCGATGCGCATTATCGGGCTGGATATCAGCGTGCCCGAACAGCATCACGGCGATATGACCGATACTGCCACCCAATGGCTGGATCGCATACTGGCGCTGGAGCCTGACAAACCGACGCTGATCATGATGCATCAGCCGCCGTTTTCAAGTGGCATTCACTGCATCGACGCCTATCGCTGTGAAAGGGGCGAGCGGCTGGCCGAGGTGGTCTCCAGATACCCGGCTGTCGAGCGAATCGTCTGCGGTCATATTCATCGTTTCATGCAGCTGCGCTTTGGCGGCACGCTGATGTGCACGGCCCCGAGCACGACGACGGCCATTGCCTTGCAACTGCGCCCGGATGCTGCCGACGCTTCCTATGTCGAGCCTCCCGCGCTGTTGCTGCACCACTGGAAGGCCGACACCGGTCTTATTACCCACTGGGTGCCAATAGGCCGTTTCGAGGGGCCTTTTGACTTCGCTTGAACCGACATATGAGCCTGGCAACCATGCGCTGTCAGGCCACTTGTTCCTTGGCCAGATTGACCAGAATGATGCCCGCGATGATCAGGCCGATACCGCTCACGGCCATTAACGTGGGCACCTGTTGATAGCGAAACGCGGCAATGACAGTGATCAGCGTAATGCCCAACCCTGACCACATGGAGGTGATCAGGGACATGGGCAAGTCCCGTTGTGCATACCCCAGGCAGACGATTCCGAGCCCGTAGCCCGCGATAGAGGCAATAACCGGGACCCAACGGGTAAACCCGTTACTTTCTTTCAGTGCGATGGTCGCCACTGTTTCAGCGACAATTCCTGCAAGCAGGAACAAATAGGCTTTTATGAGCATGGCGGCAGATCGCTTTTCAGGCATTCAGGAAGGGAGAGAAATGATGCGGTCGGCGTAAAACCCGTTGAACGGGGTGCGCAGGGACACCGAGTAAGCGCCGGTCGATTGGAATTCCAGCCAGTCGCTTTCCCTGATATCGCTGGCGAGCGAGTAGGGGAAGGCCAGGCGATCCATGCTGTCGCAGGTGGGGCCGAAGATATTGAACGTGTTTTCCGCAGCACCGGTGTAAGGGGTGCCTTCTCGCCACACGCGTGCGGGAAATTGCAGCCACTGCTGGGCTGAGAGCAAACCGCCAAAAATACCGGCACCACAAAAAACGCTCTGTTCGCGTCTTGAAAGCACCCGTGCAAATAGCGACATGCCGCCGTAGACCAGACCACGACCCGCTTCGCAGATCAGGTTCAGGTCCTTCAGTGTCGGGCTGGTCTGGATATGCTCGCAGACTCTGCCAACCAGGTCTGGCGTGTTACCCATGGAGTTCAGGTAATTACCCGGAAACCCGCCACCGATATCCAGGTGCCTGACGTGCTCGGCGGTGTCGCGCACAATGGCATCGGCGTCATTGAGGGCCGCGAGCCACGGGCCGTCTTCAAGGGCTTGCGAACCGACATGGAATGACAGCCCGAGTGACCACTCGGTGCTGGACGCCACTTGATGCACCAGTTGCGTCGCTAACACCGGACTTGCCCCGAATTTTCCTCTGAGATCATAAACCGCCGTCGACTCGGAGGGTGCGTAGCGCACGAACAGGCTGATCGTGCTGTCGCGTTCGGGCAACACGTCCCGCAACTTCGAGAGTTCCTCCTCACTGTCGAGCACAAATGAACGCACGCCATACCGATAGTAAGCCTCGTGCAGGCAATGGCGGGACTTCACTGGGTTCATCAGGTATTGAACTGCGTTGGGCAGCGTGTTGTGTACCGTCTGCACCTCTGCAAGCGACGCCACGTCAAAATGATTGATACCGCCCTGGCTCAAGGCTTCAAGTACTTGCTCAAGTGGATTGGCCTTCATTGCATACAGCACGGTACCTGGAAAACAGCCACTGAATTGCTGCGCATTCCGGGTGATCCAGCGCGGGTCAACGGTATAGAAGGTGTCGTTGGTGTCGTCGGCTAATTGTGCAAGAAGTGTGTCCACGTTGAACTTCCCTGGCTTCGAAGTGTGAGCAGAGCTTGAGCAAGCTTCGTGCCACTGCTTTATCAGACGGCTGAACAAACTTAACGGCAGTGATCTAATAAACATGTATACAAGACGATAATCCAAAACAGTGCGATTTCGACGTTATCGAGTCGGCGTGGTGCAGTTGCTTACGCGCCCTGAAATAATAAAAATGGATAGCACTTTGCTACTTTTAAAAGTGGCTTATACATAATTCGATACATATATTAAAGTTTTCATATTTCGAAAGTTCACGGAAAAAAGTCATTTAAATTAAAGGCTTGCCGATCTTTCAGTCACGCTTTAGGCCGGCGTTGGCGATTATCTGGCACCTTGCCAATACACGATGATCAATAACGGTGGCACGCCACTTGCTGGGTACAACATCGTGAAGTAATGGGGCTTGTTCCATTGCGTCAGCGCTCGCGTTAACGACGACAAAGTAATTCATGGTCATGGATCAGGCAGGGGGTTGCTCGGCAAGCCGAATAGCAGCCCCAATGAAGTCACCGTTATCGAGTGGAAGGTGTACATGGATTTTCGTGCTTTTTATTCAGGCAACGCCCTGCAGTTTCTGGCCTCGCGCCAACTTGCTTTTTCTGAACTGGAAGAGGTTGTAAAACGCCAGTATGCCGATGCACAACTGGCGCTGATCAGCAGCTCTCCCGTACATGGCATCGCTAATGCGGCCAGTGATATAGACCTGATATGTGTGACCGATGATCGGCAGTCCGATCAATCGATGGCCTCGCAGATTTACCACAATGAACACCATATGGAAGTGGTGGCATTTGCCCGAGAAGAAGTTCACAACGCGTTCTCCCAACTGGCGACGGACGCACACAAAACTACCGCACAGAAACTCGTTGCATTCAAGCAGTGGGACAAGCAGCAGGCGGTATCGCGAAAGTACCTGGAGCGCCTGGTCTGCGCGGTGTCGACCGATCAGTCGCTTCCTTATCTGGACAGTCAGAAGGACTTGAGTTCGATCTGGTCGGTGGCAGCGTTCGACGACTTCCGCCAGAGCGCCTGCTTTTCAGTGCTGGCCTGGCGCAGTGGCGAATACCGCGCGGCCGCCGCCTATGCCTGCAACGCCGCACTGTTTCTGATGAACGCGACGCTGGCCAGCCACGGCTGGGTCAACTCCAATCGCAAGTGGACACTCCTGCGATGGGACCGCGCGCTCAACCGGCACGGCATGCTGAATGACGACGGCCTTGCCCGTGCCATCGGGCAGTTGTGGCAACGCGCCTATCCTGCCTGCCGCAATGGATTGCAGGGAGCAGGCCTCATGCAATTGTGTGAATTGACCCAGCTCGCCGAGCAAACCTTTGCCTGCGAAGCGGACTATGCCGCATTAAAACCAGGTATCGAGCGTTCCGCCGCCAGTGCGTTTTTGCCGGGGGTCGACTTTGTGCTCACCGACGATCAACAGGCGACGCTATTGGCACGTCTGGATGTGCCAGAGCTGTCCAGCACCCGCCCGATCGATCTTGCCGAGCAATCACCTGAGGCTGCCGCCTGTCTTCTGCGCGCTGCGCGTGCCGGACTCGTCAGCTTCTCACTCAAGGATCACAACCCGATGCAGGGAGCACACGCATGACTGCAATTTCAGCACAGGCAGCCGGTCGCCAGTGGTTTCCCCGGCTGAGTGGCGGCTATGTATACCCGGCAGGGCCTTACGCGCAAAAGCTGATATCAGTGGCCTGGTTGCTGATGACCGAGCTTGAAGCCTATCTGGAGGACCTCGAAGGCGCGGCGAACGAGCCTCAAGTGGTGGATGCGCTGAGAATCAAGCTGGCTGAATTGATGGTCGACATTGACTGCCGACTCGCCGGTGCCGACACCCCGAACGAGTTGCACCAGTTCGCCTTGTTCAGTGAATACGGGCTCACAGACGTCGTTGCTCACTCCGGGCCAGTCGCCGTCGAATGGCTGGGCGTGCCCACGGATACCGATGCCGACCGCAGTGATGAGGCGAGCCGGTTAATCGAGCTGTTCAAGGAAGTTCTGCAGGCCTTTCCCGGAAAGCTGTTCAACCCGTTGCTGCCGGGTACTCAGGGCCAGGTCCTGCGGACCCTGCGTGACTGGGACCGCTCCTGCCGCCTGGCAGGACGCGATGCTGCCTTTCTGGCTCCTTTGATGAGGTCTCTATGAACAGTCATGTCATGACCGCGCCTGCAAGTGTGCCGGTGCGCAAATCATCGTTTGTCGAGCGTTACGGGGCGGTTTTCGGCCGCGAGCAAGGCCTGATGCTGCGAATGGCAGGGCTTACCGCAGCCGAGCACTCGGCCCAGGGTTCGTGGATAACCGATGACACCGGCCGGCGCTGGCTGGACTTTGGTTCATTCGGGCTGCATCTGCTGGGCCATCGGCACCCCGCGGTGGTCGCTGCTCTGACGCGGCAAGTGACGTCGCTGGGCCTTTCAAGTCGGATATTGGCCAACGAACCCAGCCTCAGCGCAGCCGAGCGCCTGGTGGCCTGTATCGGTCGGCCGGGCAATGGCGTGCTGTACGGCAACAGCGGTTCGGAGGTCATCGAAGCGGCGCTCAAACTGGTGCGCATGCAGACCGGCAAGCGGCGAATCATCGCGTTGACTCATGCTTATCACGGGCGCACGAGTGGCGCGCTGGCGGTCAGCTATGGCTACAGGGGGCACGCCTCGCTGATGCATGCCGAAGATGTGGTGTTCATCGATGCCGGTGATCTGGACGCTGCACGCAAGACACTGGCAGAAGGCGATATTGCAGCGGTCATCGCCGAGCCTGTTCAGGGAGAGGGCGGAATCAGGCCGGTGGACCTGAGCTTTCTGGGAGAACTTGCCGGGCTATGCCGCGAGCATGACGCGTTCATGATTCATGACGAGATTCAGTCAGGTCTGGGGCGCAGTGGTTCGTTGGTTTGCGGCGCGCCAGCCGACATCATCGTGTTCGGCAAAACCCTGGGCGGTGGCGTGTTCCCGGTTGCCGCCGCCATTTACGACAGCAGTCGGTTCGGCGCGCCCGCGCGTGATCCTGTCGTGCATGCCTCGTCCTATGCGGGCAGCGCCCTGGCCGGGGCAGTGGTCAACGCGGTGCTCGACGTGGTTAGCGATCCCGCATTCTGCGAACGCGTCAATGAGCTTGGGCAAGTGGCCATGGACATCCTGCGCAAACGTCTGCAGGACTGCCCGGCAGTGGCTGAAGTACGCGGTAGTGGCCTGATGATCGGTGTGGAGTTCACCTCCAGCAACTATGTGGCGCAGACCCTGATCGAGGCCGCACACCGCAACGTGCTGCTGGCTTTCTGCCTGAGCGCAACCCGGGTACTGCGGGTTTATCCCGACGCGACCATCACCCGGGACGACCTCGAACAGGGCATCAACAGTTTCTGTGATGCCGTCGATGCGGCCTATCGTTCCATCCAATGACGGAGATTTCCTATGCCTGATGTATCAACCAGTGTGCTTCTTGGTGACTTCGAGCCTGGCGAAGTGTGGCCGATCCTCTCGGACTTCGCCCGCTATCCCGACTTCATGAGTGATGTGCTGGAGGTGATCGTTCACCCCCGGCAGAGTGAATATGTCTCCAGTACGTGGCGCGTGCTGATCAATGGCAGCGAGCTGACCTGGACCGAGCAGGACTGGCTGGTGACGAACGAGCGTATCGAGTTCAAGCAGACCGATGGTGACCTTGAGGTCTGGTACGGCGAGTGGCTGCTGATACAACGCGCCGATGGCTTGCATGTGGACCTGAATGTCACCTTCGACCTTGGCATCCCGTCGCTGGCCGAGGTTTTGCACCCCATAGGCGAACGAGCGATTCGCGCCAATAACATCCAGATGCTCGACGGTATACGCAATCAATTGCTCGCTCGCCGTCATCAGCGGGTTGCGGCAGGGGGCTGTTGATATGCGTTCGACACTGATCATTACCGGTGCCAGCGGCGCACTGGGCTCCTGGTTCATGCGCGACTGGCTCAGTCAGCATCCGGAGTCGCATGTCATAGCCTTGTGTCGTTCCGGGCAAGCTGCCAGTCGCTGCCTGCAAGACCTGCCGGTGGACAGCCGCTCGCGGCTTGAGTGCCGTATCGCCGACCTTACCGACGCCGCTTCCCTGAATGCGCTGGCGGACACCATGCCAGTCATCGAGAGCGCCACGGCAGTCCACCTCGCTGCCGATGTGGCCTGGGACAAGACGTTCGAAGAGATGCATGAGCTGAATGTCGAAGGTGCGCAGCTGTTCTGCGGTTTTGTCCAGAAACTGGTGCGCAAGCCTCACTTCATCTATGTGTCCACGGCTTTCACGCAGTGTGAAGGCTGGACCTATCGCAACGGTTATGAGGAAAGCAAGGCCGCTGCGGAGCGGGGTTTACGTGAAACCTTCGGCAGGCAAATGCCGATTTCCGTGTTCAGTTGCAGTCTGGTCATCGGCGCTACGAGCGACGGCGCAATCAGCCGTTTTCATGGGCTGTATCCGTTGATCCGCTTCATCAATACCTTTTCACCACCGTTTCTGGTCGGCAACCGCCAGGGGCTGTTTGACCTGGTGCCTATCGACTGGGTGGTCGACGAATTGATCCACCTGGTCAGTCATTGCGTTGCAGGTGGCGACGCGCGCGAGGTCGTGGCATCGGCAGGGGATGCGCGGCTGCCTTATGAGCAGGTGATCCGCATCATCGAGTCGCGTGTCGACCGGGCGCGCCAGGCAGCAGGCGTTGCGCCGCTTACCCCGGCACCGATCCTGCGCAGTCGGCAATGGGCGTTCCTCAAGCGCTCGCTGGTTGCATGGCGGCCGGAGGGTATTTCAACCAGAGATTTCCGCTATTTCGAGCGCTTGTTACAGATCTACGGCGTGTACGCCGAAAGCGATCTGGTCAGACCCCCGTTGAATGTCCGGCACCCGGCACCCAGCGCAGAAATATTTTTACCCAGAGCGGTGGATTACTGGCTGGCTCATGCGCCCGATGCGCGGCTCAGCCTCGACAGGCTTGTCGCGAAATCAGCGGCAATGCACGGTTAGCAGGCCCTTTCAACGATTGAACGGGAGATGAAAGATGGAAGACACAATCGAACTCGACACGATGGACAGTGGCGCTTACGACCGACGCTCGGAGCGCGCCAGGTTGGCACGCGATAACCTGTCACTGACCTCGGATCTCAAGCAACTCAGCAACTGGCGGCAGGCATTGCAGATAGGCGTGCAGTGGGCGGTGATCGTCGCCGCAGTCACGCTGGCTGAAGTCAGCGATTCGACGCTGGTTTGTATTGTCGCCGTAGTCGTCATTGCGACGCGACAGCACGCGTTGCTGGTACTCATGCACGACGCGGCGCATTTGCTGATCAGCCGTGACAAGCGGCGTAACGACCTGATCTCCAACGTCTTTCTGACGTTTCCTCTGACATTGAGCACGTCACGTTATCGGGCTCACCATATTGCCCATCACAAGCACCTTAATACGCCTGCCGACCCGGACTACGCCGATGCGTTCGCACCGCCAAGTTCGGGGTTGTTCTGGCAGGCCTTGCTGCGCGACATCAGCGGGTTGTCGACCCTGCAATCGTTACGCACGATGGACAGTTTCAGCGTGATCGGGCTTTTCACCAGCCCTTCGCCCGCGACCCGCACCGAGCGCTATCAGGCTTTGGCTTTTTATGCCTGCGCAGTGCTGCTCATCAGCGCTTTCAGTGCCTGGCCGGGCGTGCTGTTGTACTGGCTGGCACCGCTGGTGTTCTTTCTTCCGCCGATTCTGCGCATTCGCAGTCTGTCGGAGCATGCCGGGCTCTCGACCCGGAGCGTGAAGCGCGATGCACGCAGCGTCAGCCCGGGCTGGCTGGAACGAGGGTTGTTTGCACCGTGCAATATCAACAGGCACTGGGAGCACCACCTTTTTCAACAGGTGCCCAGCTATCACCTGGGCACCTTGTCGCGACGCCTTGCTCAGCGCCTGCCAGGCTCGGCCGCCGCCTGCAACACCGAAGGCTATCTTTGGGGCGCGCGCAGCATGCGGGCCGAATTGTACGGTGCGAACGGGCAGGCACGCGCCGTGGCGTCTCTGGATCAGGAGGCTTGAACCCATGATGCTGACCGGTTCTGAAATAGTGAAAATGCGCGAAGTCGGCAGTGTCGTCATCGAGCCTTTCGACCCCATTCATGTCGAGGTCAATTCCTACGGCTGTCACCTGGCGGATCTGCTTCTGGAGTACCGCAGCGACCGCATCGATCCTCACGGGGAGCTGGAGGTGGTCGAGCATCATATTCCGCCCGAAGGCTTTGTGTTGTACCCCAACCGCTTTTACCTGGGCGCCACGGCCGAGCAGATCGGCGGTATCGATTTTGCCAGTGAGCTTTACGCCAACGTTTCCACCGCCTCCTGTGGCGTTTTCATTCAGACCAGTGCGCCGCTCGGCCACACCGGCGCGGCCATCAGCTGGACCCTGGAGATCGTCGTTACCCAGCCGGTGCGGGTCTATGCCGGCACCAAAGTGGCCAAGGTCTGCTTCTGGGCAAACTTCGGCCTGACCACCTGTTATGCGGGACGCTACTTGGGCTCCAAGAGCACCGTGCCCTCGAAAATCATTCTGGATTGACCATGATACTGACCGGTAGTGAAATCGAAAATCGTGTGCGTTCGGGTGAAATCGTCATCAGTCCTTTTTCCCATGAGAACGTCAATCCCAACAGCTACAACTTCCGCCTGCATGACCAGATGAAGGTCTACGAAGACGATGTGATCGATGTGCGCACCGAGGCGTCCACCCGAACCATCGAAATCGGCCCGGAAGGCTATGAATTGCAGCCGATGAAGCTGTACCTGGCTTCAACCATAGAAACCATGGGCAGCACCCATTTCGTACCCACTTATGCGGCGCGTTCCTCGATTGCAAGACTGGGGATGTTCATCAACCTGTCGGCCCCACTGGGCGACATTGGTTTCGTCGGACGTTGGACCTTGCAGTTATATGCGCTGAACCGCATCCGTGTTTACCCCGGCATGAACATCGGTCAGATGATGTTCTGGAACGTCAAAGGCGATATCGAGCTGTATTCCGGGAAGTACCAGGGCGCGACCGAAGCCTTCGCGTCACGCATATTCATGGATTTCGAAAAGACGCCACGCCCACAGCCACTGGTGGTGCCCAATCTTGCGCCGTTTCCGGTTCTGGCAGCCCAGGAGGACGTTGATGCAGTCCCGGATGCACTGACCAGTGGGCCCGCTCGGAGAGCCACTGACCTTCCACTGATAGCAGGAGGCCGTCGTGTCCAGTAAATACTCAACCCTGCAACAGCTTGCCGATACATTGCCGGTGCCGCCCCTGAGCGCACTGGACGATGCAGACTACCGCGTGCTCTGGCACGACTTCGCAGACCGCAAGCAGGCTATTGAAGACACGTTGAAAACCGTGCGCATCACCGCAGGTGCCTTCCTTGACGAACACATGGACAGAATCGCCCGGCTGGCCGAGTTTGAATGGAGTGAGGCTGCCGACAGCCATCTCCAGGCGCTGCTTGAGCAAGCGGGCTTTGATGCCGGCAGCGAACTTGCCGTACGTTCTTCGGCGAATATCGAAGATGGTAATCAGCACAGTTTTGCCGGGATTTTCAGCACACACCTTTCGGTGCAGGGGCTGCAAGCGCTCAAGACGGCGGTGCTTGATGTATGGCGCTCCGGAGTTTCCCGCCAGGCCATTCTGGAACGCTTGCGAGCGTCGATGCTGGAAACGCCGGTAGAGATGACGGTGATCGTGCAGCGCATGGTCAAGGCCCGCTTCGCAGGCGTAGCCTTCAGCCATGATCCGTTGAGCGGGGAGGCAGTAACGCTGATTGAAACCGTCGCATCGCTGGGCGAAGCGATGGTCTCCGGGGTAGAGAAGGGCATGTCGGCGCGGGTCAGCGACCAGCAATTACTGGGTTGTGACCCCGCGCTGGAGCCTCACAAGGCGTTGCTGCTGGAAGTGGCGACACTGGCTGCCAATGCATCTGCGGCGCTGGGGCTGCCCGCCGATATCGAGTGGGCGGCTGATGACCAGAAACTCTGGCTGCTTCAGGCAAGGCCCGTCACCAGCCTGCGCGAAGCACGCAGCCTGGAGCCGGTCCTTGAATGGGCCGAACTGTATATCGCCAGTGATGATGCGCTAATGGATTTCCGGCCATTGCCTGCCTTTGCGCAGTATTTTCGAAGCAAGCGCCGCCCGCTGGCGTTGTTCGCGCAAACCCACGGCGTTTCTGCGGGCCAGGCGCTGTTGGTCAAGGCAAACCGTCAGGGACTGGTCGAGCCAGCAATGAGCCAGGTGCTTTTGGACCGACTCAATACCGATCAGGTCGTGCTGGACTTCTCCGATCAGGTACGCCAGCAGATCCTTGAGCGCGGCGCATTGCTTGAACGGCTGCTTGAGCTCAGTGATGAGCGTGTTGTGTGTTTTGTGGTCCGCGAGTTTCTGAAAGGTGAAACAGGGCTTATCACTCAGGCGTGCGATGACGGCTCCACGACCTGCGAATGGTCATCGGAAGGCTTGCTGGCGATCAATCGCGGCATCGCCGGAACGCAACGCGCCCGGCTGGTAGCGCACGATCCGACTGGCCCGGCAGATGCCCTGCAATTGCACAGCATTACTCACGCCGCCGGCGAACTGTTGGGCTCGGTGCAACTGGAGTGGGTGAGAGCGGGGCAGCAGTTGCACCTGATTGATTTCTCGCCGTTGTCGACGTTCGTGCAGGTAGAGGACTCAACGGAGATCCGCCTGATTTCTCCAGGTTATGCCGACGGGCCGGTGGTTGTAGTAACTGCCGGTCGGCAACTGGAAGAACTGAGTATCTCGGCCACCGTGTCGATCAACTCGATCCCCACGTCCAGCTCTCTGGGGGCTGAACTGGAGGAGCTTGAGCGACAACTGCGTGCTCATGACGGACAAGCCATTGTGGTCTCGCCACGCCCCTACGCGGCACTGGCGGCGTTGCTGCCGTTCGCACGCGGTTTTGTCTTCGAGCAGGCGTCCATGCTTTGTCATCTTTCGATCCTCTTGCGTGAACACGGCATCCCCGCCGTGGAGTCCGAGGCGCTGTATCAACAGGGGCTTGCCGGACAACGGATCACTTTCAGTCAGAGCCCGAAGGCGCTGCCTCACTCTGTCAACGAAGTACGGGAGCTACAATGACTACGGATATTTCACTGCTGTTCTTCGATCCGCACACCCTCAACGGCAGCCTTGATTCTGCGCTGGTTGCCATTGTCGACACAGAGGCTGCGCGGGCCCGTCACTCGGACAACGGTCTGTTCATTCCCAGTGGTACGTTGCATGCGCAGTGGCTTTCCAACGCTCATCACACCCATGTGCCGATGCCGATGAAGGACTTCGACTTTCAAGTCTTCAATGCCGGGCAGCGCAAGCGTACGCAAGACAGTCGTTCACGCATGCATGTGCTGGACCCGACGCTTCACCGTCGGCCGTCCAATCAGGCGCTGATGGCCACTCTGGCGGTGACTCATCACCTCGGTAAATGCAGCGTTTATCACTATATCCATGAAGGCGAAGCCGGTGCCTTGTTCCTGCACCTGATGGATGTCGAACCGGTAGAACGCGCTTCCTGGAGGGCCTGGCAACGTTTGGCCAGATCCGCCGCGGCGCGTGTGGCCGCTTCGCAACCGATGCTCAGCGACGACTGCTGGTACGTGCGCTGGCGCCCGGAAATGGAGCTGGAACGTAAATTCACCTCGTTTCAGATACCTGACATGTGGCAGTTGTCCACCGCGATGCACAAAGCGTTCGGAGAGGGCGCTTTCAAGGACCTGGTGCTGGAAATCGACCGTGACTTTCAAACCTACGATTATGAATCGCACATTTTCGAAGTGACGGGCGACCCGCTCGAAACCGGTTACATCTCGTTCATTCCTCAGGCCGATGGGCTGATGGCGGTCAAACGCAAATGGTTTCTCGAAAACGCCGAATTGCGCCGCGAGGACTTCAACACCGATCAGCCGGTAGCGTTTGCCGACATCGAAAGTCACGCCCGCTCGATGACCTCGGCAAATCTGTGTCGGCTCAAGCCGTTCAGGCGCACCCGGATCGACATCAATTTCGAATCGCTGAGGACCGGCAATGGTTTTGGCGCGTATTTCGATGTCTGCCGCATGGTTGACGGCAGCGCAGAGTTCGCTCAGGTCGAGGTCGAGTATTGCCGCAGCAGAACATTGCACACGCTACGTGAAGTTGAAGAGGACTTTGAAACCGTATCCAACGTGATGCGTGATTTTCTGGCGGAGCGAAACCTGCCGTTTCAGCAGGATCTTTATTCGAAACTCGACTTTGCCCGTGAGGCGAGTCGGCTCTGAATTCACTTTGCCGGGGAGATAATCATGTCGCAATCCACGACCACGCAAACGGCTATTGTGTTTGGTAGCTGGAAGATTCGCCATCAGGAGCCTTTCGGTAGCGATGACCACACGTTATATGCCATCGCTGCGGACACGGCGTTGCTGGGCGAGCTGACCGCGGTCGCTGACCTGCGAGGCAGCCACCGGGTTCTGGCCCGCTGGGACGCCGATGGGGCAATGCTTCTTGATGATGAAAACGGTGATCTGGGCGACGAAACTTGCCACAACCTGTCCGGAGCCGCCATCCCGCTTGCGATCATCACGTTACAGGCGGACCACGTATATATCAGTCACCTGCTGAATCGCATTGATGTGCATCGTTCGCTTTTCGTACAACCTCCGCTTGAGATCGACCAGCCCGCAGTCCCGCAGAACCTGTTGATGGCTCTGCGCGACGCGTTCGAACGTAACCACTTGGCGATCAACAATTGGGAATGTCGCTACGCCACCACCGAGCAGACGTATGTCGAGTCCTTCGAACTGCCCCCCGACTGCCATGCGCGGATGCTCGGCGAGGCCTGGTTCGATGCCAGTTTCAGCCCGGCAATGGCGCCGTTCACCAGCCAGTGCGGTGACGAATTTCAGGTCTGGGATCATCAGGTGACCGCCGCCCGTGATGAAGACGGGGGCTATGTGTGGGTCGAGCATTGCAGCCGCAAACGCAAGCTGGCGGTCAATGAACCCATCGTGCAGTTGTTTCGCAGTGCGCCGGGGAGCTTTTCGGGCACTGTGAAGAACCTGTCGCTGGGCTCACCGACGCTGGAGGCTATGGCCATGAGCGTTGACAGCACATTGCAGGCACTTGGCGAGTATCGACGTTATGCATTCAGTGCGCCGTGCGAGTCGGTGCAAAGCGGCAACCTGTTCGTGATCACGTTCGAGACCTGCACGCCACTCGCTGCGCATTCGGCCAGCACGACACGCGGTGACGTGCGCTTTCTCAAGTCCCGAGGCGTAATAGACCCTCAAGCAATCAACGCCGATCTGCGCGAGCTGATGAAACGTCTGCACGCGTTTCTGGACGAGCGTCGCCAGGAATGCTGGCCGCTGGCCGACCGTTTTGCATTTCTGCACTCGCCATCGCCCTTTATCGCCACCCGGGAGAGCCTGTACTCATGAGCCGCTATCTTTGCAATGGACGCTATCGATTCGAACTGGATGATCAGACCTCGGGCTCCGCACTGGCGCAGCGGCTGCGAGTCTTCCTCGCACCTTACTTTGCCGAAGTCGCGGACGACGGCCAGACCACCGTCGACTTGAGGGTCCGGCTGCACGACAGCACCGCCTTCAAGCCGGAATGGATTGGCCTCTGCGCCACCCCCGACATCATTCGCGAAACCTATGCCCCTGGTTTTACCCTGCGTGTTCTGCGTGGCCACGACCCTCAGACCGGTCTGGACTACGCCTGGGATGCCGATACGCAGGTCGGCTACCGGATTGACCGGGCGCGTCACACTGTGGATTTTCACGGCGACGAAAATGCATTCATCCACTTGATCGAGCTGGTGCGCTACTACGGCCTGCTGGTCGAGCAGGCCAAAGGCAGTGTGATCATGCATGCGTCGGCGGTGGTCGGGCCGGACGGTGGAATCGTTGCAATCGGCGGTGCGAAGGGAGCTGGCAAGACCACTACCATGCTGGATCTGGTGCTGTCCGAGGGGTATCTGTACTTTTCCGGTGACAAGCTGTTGCTGGACTGTATCGACGGCCGGGTTCGTGCCCGTGGCTGGCCGGACTACCCGCATGTCGGTGTCGGCACGCTACGTACACACCCCGAACTGGCCAAACGACTCGATCTGGCTGCGGTGGCCGATGACCTGTCGATTGCACACACCGAAAAACGCCTGTGCATGCCAGAAACCATGCGCGCCGCACTCAAGGCCAGCCCTGAAGGGTGTGGCTGGCTGCAAACAGTCGTACTGCCCAATGTAGCTGCGCGGGGCAAGTTGCAGATCCATGCGATGGGGTACGATGCGATTCTGGAGCAAATCCACTCGCCCACGCTCTTCGAGTGGCCGCACCGTTTCGTGACCTCAACCTGGCACGGCCTGCTTGACGCCACTTCGCTGACCGATACCGTGCCAGCGCAGATCGTCCGGGGGCTGCTCGGCGTGCAATGGCAAAGTCGTGTCGGCGTGGCGCGTGAACTCATCAGCGCCTGAGATAAGGAGATCCCATGAACCACGCTACCCAATTGCGTCTGGCCCTGGTGGCCCCCAGCGGCTCCGGGAAGAGCACGACCGCTCAGTTGCTGCGTGAGCATTTCGAAGAGGCCGGGCTGTCGGTAGAGGTCATCAAGCTGGCCCAGCCACTGTATGAGTTGCAAGGCATGTTTTACGAACAGGCCGGGGTGGAGCTGGCAAGCGGCAGTCAGAACCAGCGCCTGCTGGAGTGCATCGCGCGCGAACTAAGGGTTCTGGACGGTCAGTCGCTGGTCAAGAACTTCGCACGGCGGTTGATGCAGTCCCGCGCGCAGGTTGTCATCAACGACGACCTGCGCGATGACACCGTCGACTGGCCGTATCTGTATGAGCAAGGCTTTCAGGTGATCAAGGTGCTGGCAGATTCATCCTTGAGGCAATTGCGTCTAGGCCTGCGCGGCGACATCAGTGTGGTGGAAAACAGCGCGCTTGATCTACAGATGCGCCGGATCGACGCGGATTACGTACTGCCCAACAGCGGTTCGCTGGCGCAACTGAAGCAGCGTGTTGCAGTGGTGGGCCGATGGGCAATGCTCGGTGTTCAGCGCCGGATAGCTTCATGAAAGGCGCTGATCCGTTGATCTGGCTGTTGATCGACGGGCTGTCGTGGGAGCTGGTCAACCGTTATCGGACAAGAAAACCTGAACAGCCCTCTGCGCGCTGGCCGTGTTACCCGCTGTTGCCGTTGTCGCCCAATTGTCAGACCCCGCCATCGTTGCTGTCGATTTTCAGCGGCACACAGGTCAGCGAGCACGGTTTGACCGGCTATCTCGTCCCCGCGCCGACAGCTCGTAACTGTCTGGCCGTGGCGGATGCCTTTCAGGCCTGGCCGCGCGATATCGACATGGTCTGGGACGAATGGGCTCGCCAAGGCATCACCTTTCGCCTGTGCGCGGTGCCCTTTGTCCAGCCGGACAGGCTGGGCAGCGCATTGCTCGGGCAAAGCTGTGTGTATGAGGGCTTTTCCGTACCTCCCGAGTTGATCGAAAACGGCGGGCACCTGCGCATCGAGAGGCTGGGCATGGCTGCCAGGGTCAGCTCGCGCGGTGACGGTGCAATGCTCGACTGGCCAGCTGAGGATGGCCGTGCACCCTGCTGGTTACCGCTGGGCAGTACGGTGCACTTGCCGCTGCCGGAGAAAGGGCCTGGCAACGTTTGCAAGGCAATTGCGCTGCGTGCCGTATGTGTCGAAAACCGGATAAGTGTGGTCAGTTTCGGCTACCAAGAGGTTCAGGCGCTGGATTTGCAGAGCGACAAAAGCAAGGCTTATGTGGCCAGGGACCTGACCGTGCTGTATCGCAGCGGGCAACTGGGCAAGCGGCTGGATGAAGGCGGGCAGGGCACAGCGGAGTGGCTGTTGCTGGAACTGATGCGGGAGATGCATGAAAGCTTTTGCAGTGACATTGTCGGCGCAGTCCGTGCGGGTGATGCACAGCGAGTCATCGGTTATTACCCGGTGGTCGATCTGCTTTCGCATCATTTGCTCAAATACCTTACGCCAGACTGGGCCAGTGAGCGCATGCGCGAGGTCGGGCAACAGTTGTTCGATGAAGTATCGGGTTGGGTCGACGAGCTGATTCAGCGCTGCATGGATGCGGCGGGTGGCGAGGTACGCTGCGTCGCTCATTCGGATCACGGCATGGCCCCGGTCCATCACGACCTATACCCCAATGCATTTTTCGAGCGTCAGGGCTGGCTGGTCTATGACTCGGCGGGCGTGCCGGATATGCATAAAAGCGCGGCAGTCTTTCATCCGGCAGACAACGGTCTGCTGCTGTTCAATGAGGCGCGGCTCGCGATGTCGGGGCATGACCCCCGTTCAGTCACCGAAGCCTGGCGGCAAAGCCTTGCGCAGCCTTTTCAACATGAATGGACGATGTTCGAGTACCCGGGCGAGCAGCGTTTCCCCGAAGGCTGGACGGGCTCCTGCTATTGGCAGGCTCCAAGAGGGGCCCGGCTGATTGCGGCACGTTCAGAGCACTGTGTCCGCCTTAGCCGTAAAGGTGGCGACCACACGGTGTGCGCCTCTGACCCGTGGTTGCGTGGCGTGGTGCTGGATGCCAGCAGCACGCCATTGCCACGTCCTGCCAACCCTGAACTGACATTGCCCGAGATTCGCCAATGGCTGACTGCCAAATTGTGAAACCTGCCCCGATCATTTCAGCCACAGGGAGCTTATCCATGAATTTTGACAGCCTGCTGTTGGACATCGACGGTACACTCATCCTCAAGGGACAGCCTTTACCCGGTGCAGCCGAGGCACTGAGTTTCGCCAGGGCTCAGGGGCTGCGCCTGCAACTGCTGACCAACACCACGGCAAAGATGCCGGAGGCCCTGGCGCAAGAGCTGTGTCAGGCCGGAATCGAGGTGGTCCCCGACGAAATTCAGACTGCCACAACGGCCTGTGTGGGCTATTTGCAGCAGCATGCGCAACTCAAGTGCCATCTGCTGGTGCCCGACTCGATCAGAGCGGCCTTCAACGACATTCTTACAGACGATACAAACCCTGACGTGGTGGTCATCAGCGATATTGGCGAGGCATTCGATTACGCAACGCTGAATCGCTGCTTCCGCATGCTGCGGGGCGGCGCTCGTCTTATTGCGTTGCAAAAAAACCTGTTCTGGTTCGATCGTGATGGGGAGCGTCTCGATTGCGGCGCCTTCATCGTTGGTCTTGAGGCCGCAGCGCAGGTGCAGGCGTTGGTCATGGGCAAGCCGTCACCGATGTTTTTCGAGGCTGCCCTGCGCAAACTCGATACCTGCGCCAGCCGCACCCTGGTGGTGGGTGATGATGTTTTGACCGACTGCGCCGGGGCAAAAGCCGTTGGTGCCAGCAGCCTGCTGGTGCGTACCGGGAAATATGATCTCGCACTTTTTGATGCCCATAGGCACAACGTGGATGCGGTGATTGACGGCATTGCAGATTTTCCGCGCTGGTGGGCGTCCGGCAATACCGCAGATCGTCATGACCAACGTTAAGTAACCGGATTACAAGGACGAATCATCAATGCAGACAGCATGTGCCAAAAAGTCGAAAGAACGCCCGGAAAATATATCGGAGCGGATTTACGCTCGCATCAAAGAAGACATTTCCGAATTTCGTCTATTACCCGGCGAACGATTTACTGAAGGTGAGGTGGCAGAACGCGTTCAGGCCAGTCGTACACCGGTCAGACAGGCATTGTTCCGGCTGGAGCAGGAAGGGTACGTGGAGGTTTATTACCGCAGCGGCTGGCAAGTACGTCCCTTTGATCCCCGACATTTCGAAGAGTTGTATGACGTGCGTGTGGTGCTTGAACTGGAGGCGCTTGCCAGGCTGGGCTTGATGGACCTGAGCGTCGAGCCGCTGATCGATGAACTAACACGCACCTGGCTGGTGCCGAAACACGAGCGATTGAGGGACACCGATATCCTGGCCAGATTGGGCGAGCGGTTTCATTGTGCGTTGGTAGAGGCGGTGGGTAACCGGGAAATGGCGAGGCTGCATTACGAGATCACCGAGAAGACCCGGACTATCCGCCGTCTTGAGTTCAGCGCCTCCAGAGTCGATGCAACGTACGAAGAGCATGGCAGCATTCTTCAGGCCCTCTTGCAACATCAACCTCAACAGGCTCAGCAGTTGCTGGAAGCGCATGTCGAACTCAACAAGGAGGAAGCGCGCAGAGCCACCCAGCATGTTTTACGTCGCGCGCGGCATTACGCCGAGAAAAGCCGCGAGCCCGCCAGGCTGCGCGTGCAAACACAATGAGCGATGGCTGCGGGGCTGCGTGTTTCGGTCGTTTGATGAATCACCGGTAGCGCAATGCCTCCAGCACCTGAATCAGGCGTCCGGCTTCGATATGCTCGGCGACAAGGTCATGCGGGATGTAACTCAGGCCGAAGCCATCGAGTGCAGCATCCAGCAGTGGATAGACCCCGTTGAACGTGACCTGACCGGTGACACGCACGTTCATGCTCTCGCCATCCTTGGCGAACTCCCAGCGAGTGGGCCATCGCATTGATGCGGATCTTGCCGGCAGGCGTATCGCGCAGGTCGCTCAGGCCTGCCAGTTCGATTTCATCGCCTCGGCGTTGTCCTGACGCAAATCGGCGAGCACGACGTGCCTGCCCGCACTGACACGCCGTGCTATGGCTTGCCCTATGGAGCCTGCACCGATGACTACGGTGACTTTTCTCGGGTCTTTCATGAACAGTTCCTCGGTGAAACGCGAGCGAATCCGCGTGTGCAGATTCGCTGCGTGATGTCCGGATCACCTTATAGCGCTGTCATTTGGTCAACAATGGGGTGTTATCGGGATAGGCTCATGAAACTGCTTCATGAATGAAGGTGCCTATTCACACTGGACTGTCATGTAGCCGCTCATACCAGCCTCGGCTGCACTGAATCCGCCAATTGCGTCAGGATCAGGCAGCACGACACCGCGCCGGCATCCAGCACGCCAAGCGATCGTTCGCCCAGGCGACTCGCTCGGCCTATCTTCGCTACCAGATCACGGGTTGAATCGCGCCCTTGTGATGCAGCGCTTTTCATTGCATAGAGCGCTGCACTGAATGACTCACCCCGGGCGTGGGCCTGCTCGAAGGCTTCGACGGCCGGAATCAGCGTATCCATCAGGCATTTATCGCCGACGCCGGCTTCGGTGATGTCCTGCAGTGAAGTGAGGCCGCCACGCAGCAGTTTGGCGAAGGCCGCGGCATCGATCTCCTCGCAGCCGCGTACCTGATCGGCCATGCCGATAAACAGGCTGCCATACAGCGGGCCCATGGATCCGCCGATGCCTTCCATCAGGCTCAGGGTCAGCTCATCCAGCGCCTCGGCGAGGCTCAACTGGCGGTCTTCGATGGTACGACCGCAGTGGGCGAAGCCCTTGGCCATATTGATGCCATGGTCGCCGTCACCGATCGCGCCATCTACTTCGCTGAGGTATTCGCGGTTGGCGACGATCACGCTCACCAGGTCGGCAACGATGGCAGTGCCATGTTGGGTAGAGAATTGCTCGCTCATGGTTCACTCCGCCTGGGTCATGCCGATGGAACGGCAAGGGTGGTCGATCAGGGTTTTCAGTTCGGCGTCCAGGCCAAGCAGCGTCAGGGTTACCCCCATCATCTCCAGCGACGTGAAGTAATTGCCCACGTAGCAACGATGGATTTTCAAGCCCCGAGCCTTGAGCAGACGCTCGACTTCGGCGTAGAACACGTAGAGTTCCATTACCGGTGTTGCTCCGAGGCCTGAAACCAGCACGACTACGCTGTCGTCCACGCTGAAATCCCGGTCGGCCAGAATCGGCGCGAGCATGCGTTCTGCCATGGCCGCCGCAGACTCGATGTCGATGACTTCGATACCCGGTTCGCCATGGTGACCGATGCCCAGCTCCATTTTGCCGTCGGGGATCTGAAAGTTGGGTTTGCCGACTGCCGCGATGGTGCAGGGCGTCAGGCCGATACCGATGGATCGGCATTGATCCACGGCCTTTTGCGCGACACGGATCACGCCGTCCAGATCGTAACCGTGTGCGGCGGCAGCGCCACCGACCTTCCACATGAAAATTTCCCCGGCCACGCCACGACGCTTGGCGATATCGGCTTTCGGCGCCGAGGCCACATCGTCGTTGGCCACCACGGTGCGCACTTGCAGGTCTTTGCTGGCGGCCATTTTCATCGCCAGCTTCACGTTCATATTGTCGCCCGCGTAGTTGCCGTACAGGCAGGCGATGCCTGCACCATGATCGGCCGCGCGAAAGGCGTCGAAAAAGCTCTTGGCAGTAGGCGAGGAAAAAATCTCGCCGACCGCTACCGCATCTACCAGCCCTGGACCGACATAGCCGAGAAAGGCCGGTTCATGACCCGAGCCGCCGCCGGTAACGATACCGACGCGCCCTTGCTCCGAAGGCCGGGTTTTGCTGATGACCCGTGGATTGCCGTCACTTTGCGACAGTTCGGGGTGCGCTACCAGAATGCCGCGCAGCATGTCCTCGACCACCTGGTCCGGATCGTTTATCACTCGGTTCATAACGCAATTTCCTGTGTTCTTTTTATAAGGATCGGGTGGGTCAAGGTTGCAGAACGACCTTCAATGATTTGTCGCCGCGCTCCATGACCGCGAACGCCTCCTTGAACTCCGCCAGGGGGAATTTGTGCGTGACGACATCGCGCATGTCGATCTTGCGGTTGCCGATGAAGTCGATGGCGCGCGGGTACATGTAAGGCCCCAGATGGGAGCCGAGTACGTCCAGTTCCTTGCGGTCGCCAATGATCGACCAGTCCACCGTGGCCTCGTCGTTGAACACGCTGAACTCCACAAAACGCCCGAGTTTGCGCAGCATTGCCAGGCCCTGATTGACCGCCTTGTGATGCCCTGTGGCTTCTATATAGATGTCGCAGCCGTAGCCGCCGGTTATCTCACGGATCTTCGCCAGTACATCGACCTCGGCCGGGTTCCACACCTCGTCAGCGCCCATGCGCAAGGCGAGGGCGGCGCGCTCGGGTTTCATGTCCAGCACAATGAGTTTTTTCGGGTTGCGCATACGCACTGCGCCAATGATCCCGAGGCCCAGCGTGCCCGCACCGGCTACCACCACGATGTCGTCGAAATCGACATTGGCTCGTTCTGCCGCGTGCAACGAGCAGGCCAGCGGTTCGATCAGGATCGCTTCGTCCGGGGCAATCGAATCCGGCACTTTATGGATGATGCCTTCTTTGGTGAAGATCATGTACTGGGCCATCGCGCCCTGCACGTTGTTCTGAAAACCGTACAGGTCGTGTTTCTGACACATCCAGTATTGCCCGTGGTTGCAGAAGCGGCAGCCCCAGCACGGGACGATCTGCTCGGAAATCACCCGGTCGCCGATCTGCACGCCACGCTTTTCTGCGCCTGGGCCGAGCGCGACCACCCGGCAGACAAATTCATGGCCCGGAATCATCGGTGGTTTGACGTAACGGGGCTGCTCGGCATCGCCCCAGAATGACGGAGCGCCGCGGTAGGTCTTGATGTCGCCCATGCAAATCCCGCACAGCTCTACCTTGGTGAGGATTTCGTCGGGGCCTGGCGTCGGCACATCGACGGTCTCCAGCCGGTAGTCTTCCGGGCCATAGCAAACCACCGCCTGCATGGTGGACGGAATCACGGGAGAGAGTTGTTCGGCAGTGCGTTCAATGACGGTGGACATGACGATAAACCTCGCAACAGAAAAGTGAATTACTGGATGCTGTAGCCGCCGTCGATCACCACGTTTTCGCCGGTGATCATGCTGGCGGCATCGCTGAGCAGGTACAGGGCCAGCCCGGCTATCTCCTCCGGCTGAGCGAAGCGGCCTGCCGGGATCTGCGATTTGGCCCGCTCTCCGAGTTCGCCCGCCCAGGCTTTTTTGCCCAGCGCGGTCTCGACGATGGTGGGTGAGATGGCGTTGACGTTGATGTGCGGTGCCCACTCCATGGCCAGTACTTTGCTCATGCCGACCACGGCAGCCTTGCTTGCGCAGTAGGCGACATGCCGGTCCAGGCCGATTACGGCAGCCTGCGAAGCGAGGTTGACGATGCGCCCGCTGCCTTGGGTGAGCATGTGCCGGGCGCAGGCCTGCGCCACGAAGAAACTGGCCTTCAGATTGATATCCAGAGTGGTGTCCCAAGCCTCTTCGCTGACATCGACAGCCTTGTCCAGCACGGCAACACCAGCGCTGTTGACCAGATAGTCGATGCGCTTGAAGTGCTCAAAGACGGTGTCGATGGTGCTATTGACCTGATCGATCCTGCGCAGATCGACCGTGATGCCGATGTTCCCGCTGCCAAGGCTGGCAGCCACGTCGACCACTGTAAGGTCGCGGTCCAGAAGTGCGACCCGAGCGCCTCGCTCGACCAGCAGGCGGGCACAGGCAAGACCAATCCCTGCGGCCCCGCCGGTGATGACCGCGCAACGGCCATTGAGATCGAAGGCCTTGTTCCAGAATTCAGACATGAAAATGACTCCTTTAGCGCTGGTTGATTGATGATTCGTCACGTTCTGCGTGTTGCCGCACACGCAAGATGGGACGCAGAGCGCCCAGAGCTGTGCTCCCACGCTGGAGCGAACGGTGCCGGCAGGGACACCTCTCGTTCCTCACGCTCCGCGTGGGAATGCCTTTCGTGACGCTCCGCGTCACAAATCTGCGCTACGACGCTAGGCTTACTTGCCGCCGCTGACCTGTTGATACAGCGCATCGGCGTTGGCGTCGGTGACCGGTACCCAGGGCAGGATGTAGTTCTTGTCCGTGCCGTCACCCCATTTGACGTCCTTGGCGTAGCGCTGCCAGATCACCGACTGTGGCTTGTAGTCTTTCCCGGCCAGGGCGCGCAGGGCGACATCCAGTGCGCCCTGGGATTGCGCCTGGGCGTCTTGCAGGAAGGTGGTGATTTCGTTTTTCTTCGCCGCCTGGATGGCGTCAGGCATGCCGTCGATGGAGGTGATCGGCACGTCTGCAGGCTTAAGGTTGCGGGATTTCACCGCTTGCAGGGCCCCGAGAGCCATGTCGTCGTTCTGCGAGATGATCCCGGAGATACCGCCGTTCTGATGCGCGTTGAGCCAGTCTTCGGTCAGCGTCTGGGCTTCGGCACGTGACCAGTTGGCGGTTTTCTTCTCAATGATCTTGATGTCCGGGTGTTTGCTCAGGACTTCCAGCTCGCCTTTTTCACGATCAATCTGGGCTGACTGGCCAATCGGACCCTGAATGATCACCACGTTGCCTTTGCCTTTGAGCTTGTCGACCATGGCCTGCGCCTGGAGGCGACCGCCCTCGACATCGTCGTTGCCGACGTAGGGCACTTTGTTGCCGGCAACCCGGGTGTTGGAAGCGATCACCGGAATGTCGTTCTCCATCGCCCTTGCCACGGTGCCGACGCCCGCCTTGGTGTCGATGGGCACGAAAATGATCGCATCGTAGTGCTGAGTGATCATGGTTTCGATCTGGTTGTTCTGGGTCAGTGCGTCGTAATTGCCGTCGAACACGGTGATCTTCACGGTGCCGTCCTTGACCGCCGGATGCTCCTTGAGCTCACGCACCCAGTTCTGCATGAACTGGCCCTTGAGGCCATACACCGCCGCGCCGATCTTGTAGGTCTTGCCATCGGCGGCCATGGAGATACTGCTGGCAAGCAGGGAGAACGCCGCGACCGCGGCCAGGGATGTACCGAACTTCATGATGAGAACCTCGTTATTGTTGTAGTCAGTCGTTCATGCCGGTTTAGCGTTTTTTCTTGCGCCACACGTCAATCAACACCGCAAACACGATGATCAGGCCCTTGGCGACCTGCTGGTAATAGGAGGACACGCCGAGCAGGTTCAGGCCGTTGTTGATCACCCCGATCAGCAATGCGCCGAACAGTGTGCCGACGATGCTGCCGGTGCCTCCCGACAGGCTGGTGCCGCCGATGACCACCGCGGCGATAGCGTCCAGCTCATAAGACATGCCGGCCTGGGGCAGGGCGGAGGTGGTTCTGGCGGACAACACCACGCCAGCCAGTCCCGCCAGCAGCCCGGAAACCACGTACACCGAAAACATCACCTTGCGTACGCCGATACCGGAGGTGCGTGCGCTCTTTTCGTTGCCGCCGACGGCGTACACATAGCGGCCATAAGTGGTGTAGCGCAGGACCATCCAGAAAATCAGCGCGACCACGGCAAAGATGATGATGGGCACACCAATCGGGCCGACCCTGCCGATGCCCAGCGCCAGATACTCTTCGGGCAGGTCTGTCACCGGGCTGCCATCATTGAGGATGAAGGTCATGCCTCGGGCGATACTGAGCATGCCCAGAGTGGCCACAAACGGCGGGATTGAAAGGTTGGCGACCATGAAGCCGTTGACCACGCCGAGCATGGCCCCGGCGAACATCCCGGCGCTGACCGCAGCCAGAAGGCCGTAACCCTGCGTTGCCACCAGTGCGCTGCACAACCCGGCAAACGCCAGAATAGAGCCGACGGAAAGGTCGATGCCCTTGGTCAGGATGACGTAGGTCATGCCGACCGCGAGAATGCCGTTGATCGACGTCTGGCGCAGAATGTCCATCCAGTTGCGCCAGGTCATGAAATATTCGCTGGCAAAGGCCATCACCAGGCACAGCAGAATGAACACTAGCGGCAGGCCAAAGCGATCAACGGACAAGCGCAGGCGGCTGCGTGGCGCAGTGGTGGCAGGAGCGACAATGGTTTTGGCATTCATGAGGCAAGACTCAGCAGGACTTCCTGGGAAAGATCGGCATCGCTGCTGATAGTCACCAGCCTGCCACCCTTGAACACAGCGATTCGATCACTCAGGCGCAACAGTTCCGGTGCTTCCGACGAAACCACGATGGCGGCCCCGCCAGCGCGTACGAACTGATCCAGCAGGTGATAGATTTCCTGTTTGGCGCCCTCGTCAATGCCTCGGGTCGGCTCGTCGCAGAGCAGGCAGACCGGCTCGGTCGAAAGGCATTTGGCGAGAACCACTTTCTGCTGGTTGCCGCCGCTCATCGACGCAACGGGCAGATCCAGTGATGCGGTCTTGATCTGCAGGCGCCTGACCATGTCTTCGGCCAGCTTGTGCTCTTTGCGCGCATCGATCAGCGACCAGTTCGACAGCTGTCTATAAGCCGACAAGGCGATGTTGGAAAGGATGCTGCCACTGAGCACCAAGCCGCTGTCCTTGCGGTCTTCGGTGACCAGTGAAACGCCTGCGCGGATGGTTGCCTTGGGCAGACCGATCGGCATGGGTTTGCCTTGCAGGGTGACACTGCCCGAGTCGGGCGTGGTCAGGCCGTACAGGCAGTTGAGAAACTCGCTGCGACCCGACCCCATCAGCCCGTAGATGCCGAGAATTTCACCGTGACGCACGTGCAGGCTGATGTCTTCGAATTCGCCGTTGCGGCTCAGGCTTTCGACATTCAGGCAGCACTCGGCGGCGCATTCACGACCCACCTTGTGGTCGATGCGCTGCAACTCCTGGCCCACGATACCGCGCACCAGGTGTGCCCGGTCGATATCAGCCATGCGTCCGCTTTCGACGAAAGCGCCATCGCGAAAGATGCTGTAGTCGTCGGCAATCTGCGCCAGCTCGCTGAGGCGGTGAGAGACATAGATGATGCCTGCTCCTCGAGCAGCCAGTCGGCGGATGGCCTTGAACAGGGTTTGCGCCTCGCGCTCGCCAATCGCCGAGGTGGGCTCGTCCATGATCATCACTTCACAGTCGTGACTGAATGCCTTGGCTATCTCCACCAGTTGTATCTGCGCCACACTCAGCAAGTGCATGGGGCTGGTGGCGTCGACATCGAACTCCAGCTCTTCCAGCAGCTCGCGGGTGCGCCGATTCAATTCTTTGCTGTCAACGATGCACCCGGCCTTGCGCGGTTCGCGGCCCAGCCAGATGTTCTCGGCGACGGTCATGAAGGGGATCGGCTCCAGTTCCTGGGTAATCATTGCGATTCCGGCTGCGAGGGCGTCGCCAGGACGGCTGAACTGCACCGGTTCGCCATTGAGCAGGATGGTCCCGGCGTCGCGCTGGGTGATGCCCATCAGAATACTCAGGAAGGTGGACTTGCCCGCGCCATTGCCGCCACACAGTGCATGCACGCTTCCGGCTCGCAATGACAGACGCCCATCGCGCAGGGCGGGGATACCGGCGTAAGCCTTGGTGACATTTTCAGCCTGGAGCAGTAATGGCGTAGCCATTGGCGTGTCCTCGTGCTGTGAATTCTTATTAGGTGCACTGATGCGTTGCTCAGTGAGCATATGTGTATCAAATGAAATTCTGATCAGTCAATCTCTTTCATATAAAAGTTTTAAAGCATCGATTCCTGGCTTCGTTCATCGCAAATGAGAGCTTCTGCTCAGTGTTCATGCAAAAAAGCCGCTTGACAGTGCGTCGTTAATGCCCGAGAAATGACTGATCGGAATTTCACCGATTGAACATTTGGTCAGACAATAAGAACTCGACGGCGGAGCCTGATGCCATGAACACACCTTTCCCGGTGGCTATCGGATGTGATGAAGCGGGTTATGAACTCAAGGAACTGTTGAAGCGCCATATCGAGTCACTGGGTTATCCGGTGACTGACTTCGGCACTCATTCCACTGCGCCGGTGCTCTATCCGGACATCGCTCTGGCGGTCGCCACGGCGATCAATGCCGGCCAGCAGCGGCTTGGCGTGCTGGTCTGTGGTACTGGAATAGGTATGGCCATCTCCGCCAACAAGGTCCTTGGCATTCGTGCAGCTCAGGCTCACGACACCTACTCGGCAGAGCGGGCACGCAAGAGCAACGATGCGCAAATTCTTTCCGTCGGTGCACGAGTGATCGGTGCGGAACTGGCGAAAAGCATCGTCAAATCGTTTCTGGAGTCAGAGTTCGAGGCGGCTCGCTCCGGCGCCAAGGTCGAGCGTATTAACGCGATAGAGCGCGACGGGCATCAATAGAGAGTGGACGGCACAGGGCGGGAGTAGGGAGAATGCGCCTTTGACGTCGAAACGGAAGCTCGTCCACATGAGTGACAGTACCCAGCGCATGGCCAGTGACATCGATCTGATGACTGAAGTCGCGATGCTCTATTACCTTGAGAACGTCACTCAGGAAGCCATCGCCAAGCGCTTTGACCTGTCGCGCGCAAAAGTCAGCCGACTGCTCAAGCGCGCACGCGATGAAGGTATTGTCGAAGTGCGCGTGCTGCAGCATCCGGCAATGAACAACGAGCTGGAGCTGGCGCTGGTAGAGCGCTTTCAGCTGGACAGGGCGCTGATAGCAGTCGACCACAGCGACCCCGACACCCAACGTTCGGCGGTCGCCAGCCTGGTTGCCAACTACCTGAACAAAACCCTGAGCGATGGAATGATCGTTGCCGTGGGCATGGGCCGCAATGTCGGCGCAGTGGCGGATAACGTGTTTTTGCCGGTCACGCGCAACTGCACATTTGTCTGCGCCATTGGCGGTTCGCTCAAGGCTGGCGAATACATGAACCCCGATCATATCTGCCGCCGTCTGGCGCTGCGCTTCGGTGGCGAAAGTGAAAGCCTGTACGCGCCTGCCCTGGTGGCCAACCCCGAGCTGCGCAGCATTCTGATCAGCAATGACACTGTGCGCTCCACACTGGACCGTGCCCGCCGCGCAGACATGGCGCTGATTGGCATCGGTGACATGAGCGAAAACAGCAACATGGTGCGTATGGGCTGGTTTTCTCCGCAGGAGATTGCCCAGGCCAGATTGTCCGGTACCGTGGGCGACATGATGGGCTATGATTTCATCGATATTCACGGCCAGCCGGCAGTCAACGCCATTCAGGGCAGGGTTATCGGCCTGACCGTGCAAGAGCTGTTTCGTATCCCGGATGTAGTGGCCATCGCCAGCGAAAACACCAAAGCAGCGGCCACGCTGGGTGCATTGCGCTCAGGTGTGATCAATACCCTGGCGACCACAGTCACTAACGCCCATACCATCCTTGCGCTGGATGACGCGACGCGCAAAAACTGAACCGACACGCAGGATGGCGTGGCGTCGAAAACCTTTGCAGCAAGGTCATAACAAGAAAGGACAAGGACGATGATTCTGAAAGTGACAGGTATCGTGATCGCGATACTGAGTTTTATTCTGCTGTTCATGGGTGCGCAACTGGTCGCTGCCGGGGGCTCTCCCGCCTACTCGATCATTGCTCTGGTCTTGCTGGCCACGGCAACCCTGATCTTTCTGAAAAAGAAGTCGGCGCTGACCCTGTACGCATTGCTTATGTGGGGGATTCTGATCTGGATCATCTACGAAGTCGGCTTTGACAAATGGCAATGGATCCCCCGCGGTGATCTGTTTGCGCTGATCGGCCTCTGGCTGGCGCTGCCCTGGGTGGTGCGGCCGCTTTATCAGGCAGGTTCGAGCTTCGATAACCGTCGTTTTCATCCCTTTCTCGGCAGTACGCTGGGGGTGATGCTGGTGATCGTGGTTGCGCTCATGTTTCATGACCCGTACCCGCTTCAAGGGCAGATCAGTAATGCAACGCCCACCCGTAGCGCCGAGTCGGCAGGCAAGGACTGGGCGGCTTATGGCGGGACCACTGCCGGTCAGCGTTTTTCCAGCCTTGATCAGATCACCCCGAAGAATGTCGGCAAGCTGTCGGTCGCCTGGGAGTACCACACCGGCGACCTGCGTGACGCAGGCAAGGATGCGGGCGAGTACACCTTTGAAGCGACGCCGCTGAAGATCAACGACCGGGTGTATGTATGTACCCCGCATAACGAAGTGCACGCGTTGAACCCGCAGACCGGGGAACTGGCCTGGAAATACACGCCCGAGAAAAAACGCTCCTACTTGCAGCAGCATCAGACCTGTCGGGGCGTCAGCTATTATTCCGCTGCATCCAGCCCTGATGGCCAGGTGCCACAGCCCGCTCAATGCGCAAAACGCATCATCACCGCCACCGCAGATGCCAGGCTGGTCTCGCTTGATGCAGACACCGGTAAATTGTGCGGCGATTTCGGCAACGGTGGCGTGATCGACTTGAGCGTCAACATGGGCGAGATTCGTCCACACGCGCTGATGCAGACCTCTGCGCCACTGATTGCAGGCGAGTTGATCGTGATTGGCAGTTCGGTGATGGATAACGGCTACGACGACGGCAACCCGTCCGGCGTCATCCGCGCCTATAACGTCATGACTGGCCAGCTGGTGTGGAACTTCGACCCGCAAAACCCTGACACTACCCAGCCGATAGCGGCCGACCAGAACTATCCGCAGGACACACCTGTTGCCTGGGCAACCCTGAGCGCCGATGTTGAAAACGGTCTCGTGTACGTTCCCTTCGGCAATGCCTCGCCCGACGAAACCGGCACGCGGCGTGACCCCGCCAGCAATACCGAGCAGTTTCGCGATGCGCTGGTGGCGCTGGACTTGAAAACAGGTGCGCTGCGCTGGAAGTTTCAGTCGTCGAACAATGACCTGTGGGATCGCGACAACCCTTCACAGCCGTCGCTGCTTGCTGTGGGAAAAGACGGCAACAGGCAGCCTGCATTGCTGTTGCCGACCAAAGTCGGGAATATCTTCGTGCTCAACCGCCTGACCGGCGAGCCGATAGTGCCTGTTGACCAGGTCAGCGTTCGCACCGAAGGCGGGGTTGCGGGCGAGCGTTTCGCGGCGACCCAGCCGGTCTCAAGGCTTAACTTCATCCCCCCGGCGTTGACCGAGAAGTCCATGTGGGGCATTACGCCTTTCGATCAGATGGCCTGTCGGATTACCTACAACTCACTTCGTTATGACGGCAATCCCTGGACACCTGCCACGGAGGCGGGCTCGCTGATCTATCCCGGCAATATCGGTGTGTTCAACTGGGGCTCGGTGGCGGTTGATCCTGACCGCCAATTGCTGATTGCAGCACCGGTACGCCTTGCTTATATCTACAACCTGATCAAGCGACCCGATCAGGACGCGCAAAAGCGTTTGTTCACTCAGGAAGGCAAGCCGTACTGGAACGAAAACTTCAACGGTGACTACGCCATCCGCATCTCAAGGTTCGCCTCCAGCCTTGGCATTCCCTGCACCGCGCCACCATGGGGAACCCTGGCAGGGGTTGACCTGGCCACCGGCAAAACCGAATGGACACGCCGGGTCGGCACCACCAAAAACCTCAAGACCAGCTTCATGCAGGAGCGTTTTCCAGTCGGTTTTCCGATGGGCATGGTCGCCCATGGTGGTCCGCTGATTACCGCAGGTGGTCTGGTATTCCATGGGGCGACAGCGGATAACTTCTTTCGCGCTTACGATGTGAATAACGGAGACGTGCTCTGGGAGCATGAATTGCCGGCTGGAGGGCAAGCGACGCCTTCGACCTATACCGGCAGTGATGGCAAACAGTACGTGATCATCGCGGCTGGCGGCCACGGATCGCTTGGTACGACACTGGGTGACAGTGTGATTGCGTTTCGGCTTGATTGAGATCGGGTCAGGGCAGGGGAAAGGGCCGGAAAAGGCCCTTTTCAGCATCCGTATGATGCCTGCGCATTGCGTCAGGCAGTATCAGCCGCCTGCCATCCAGCGTGCCAGGCCGTGCCGGCCGCTGACGCCGAGTTTGGCGGTGGCGCGCTTGAGGTAGGTTTCCACCGAGCTGTTCTTCACCTTCAGGCGCTGCGCCATTTCGGCCACAGTGCCACCGGTCAGCAAACCCAGGCACACCTCCTGCTCGCGTGCGGACAGCGTGACCGAATCCTGTGCCAGCCTGCCACTGAATGCCTGATCCAGAGAACCGGGCTCCGGCTCGATACGGGGCTTGCGATGGCCTGCCTGGGCAAGGATTTGCGCATGATGCTCGACCAGCGGCAACAGTGTGTCGGAGAGACTCTTGAGCAATGAAAGCTCGGTCAGGGAAAACGCGCGCAGGGAAGTCAACCTATAAACGCAGATGATCCGTCGACGGTCACCGCTGCTGGAAACGAGATTGCACTGGTGAGTGTTTTGCTGTGGGCGTTGCGCGTCAAGCGGGGTTTTGAGCTGGACCAGCAACGGTGCCTGCATGTGCAGAATGCTTGATAGCAGAGGATGGTCAGTTGTTTCGGTGCTCGGAGGATCGTGCTGCAGGCCGGCGCTGCCGAGTAGATTGATGCGACTGATACTGCTTTGACGCACGTCCAGCGTCCATTCACTGAGCTCAAGCCCGTGAATAGGCACCAGCGAACCCACCAATTGCAACATCTGCTCGGAAAATGTGCCGGCACCGGTACTGGAAACCAGTTGAGCCAATTGCAGATAGAAGCGTGGATCGTCGCTGTATTCGAAATGTTGCGCCGTGTTCATCTTGAGCTTTCCTGATTCCGACCGCGCAAAAAGGACCTTGGTCGACTGCTGCGCGGTAACTACTGATTGCAATAACTGACAAGCCTGATGACTGGACTGGGTCTTTGGTATTCAGCCAAAGCTTTTGTCGTGCGTCTGTAACGGAAAACGGGGACAGATTTTCAACCTGCCAAACATGCATGAGCGATAAAGAGTGGCAATAAGCCAGTCGCCGGGGTCTGTCCGGGTTTAAGGGGCCATACATAGGCAAGTCGGCAGTGCTTAATCCGCGGCCTACCTGTCAAGAAGGACCTTGAGCCATGTTTGCCCCAGCCGCTGAAACTTTCCCTCTGACCGCTGCTCAGCGTGATATCTGGCTTGACCAGATCAGCCGTGGCGATTCTCCGCTTTACAACATCGGCGGCTACCTGCAACTGACCGGGCCGGTTGACCCGGCGAATCTGCATCGAGCGCTGGAACAACTGGTTGCCGCTCACGAAAGCTTGCGTACAGTGCTGATGCCGGGAGCAGGGGCGGATGGCTTGCCGCTTCAGTCATACGCTGCTGTCATGCCGCTGACCCTACCGTTACACGACTTCAGTGATCACCCCGAGCCGACCCGTGCAGCGCAAGCGCTGGTCAATGACCACATGCGGCGTCCATACGCACTGGATGGCAGCCCACTGCTCGATTTCCGCCTGATCCGTCTTGCCCAGGATCAACACTGGCTGGTGGGCCAGGCCCACCATCTTATTCTTGATGGTTGGGGCTTCGGCCAGTTGTTCAAGTCCCTTGGCGAGCTTTACAGCGCATTGATGGCAGGTGAATGCCTTGAACTCAGTGCGCCAGGTTACCGAGCCTTCATTGCCGACGACGCGCAGTACCAAGCGTCGAAGCGCTATTCGCTGGACAAGGCCTATTGGCTGGAAAAATACCGTGAACTGCCGGGACCGTTGCTGGTATCGCGCTATCACAACCGTCGTGCGACAGATCCGGCGCCGTCCCATGCCTGGGTGCAGGCACTTCCCCAGGCATTGCATGTGCGCATGAAGCAATTTGCCGAGCGCCACAATGCGTCGGCGTTTCATGTCTTGCTGGCGGTTCTGCATGTCTATTTCACGCGCACGGCGCAACGCGACGAATGGATTGTGGGCTTGCCGTTACTCAACCGCAACGGCGCGCGCTTCAAGGCCACCCTGGGCCACTTCGCCCAGGTCAGTGCGGTGCGCATGGCCTTCGCCAACGGGCTGGACTTCGGTGCTCTGGTGGTCGAGGTTCGTGACGCGCTGAAACGTGACTTCCGTCATCAACGTTTCCCCCTGAGCGAGCTCAATCGCAGCCTGGAGTTATCCCGCGAGGAGCGCGCGCAGTTGTTCGAAGTCTCGGTGTCCTACGAGCTGGAAGACCACGATTACTGCTACGGCGAAGCTGAGGCACACACGGTAAAAGTCTCCAATGGCTATGAGGCGACGCCGCTGGCCATCCACTTGCGCACCAACAGCTACAACGACGATGCGGCGCTGCATCTGGTCCACCATCGCGCCTGGATCGAAGATACCGAAGCCCAGGCCATCGCCGGGCGTCTGCTGCACATACTGGAGCAGGGCCTTGAAAGCCCGACGCTCAAGCTTCAGGACTTCCACATTTCAGCGCCAACCGAGCAATTGCAGATACAGGCCTGGAACCAGACTGAAAAAACTGCTGCCGACGAGCAATTGATTCATCGACGCATCGAGCAACAGGCACGAATCCGCCCATATGCGGTGGCAGCGGTTTATCAGGGGCAGCACCTGACCTACGCGCAACTCAACCGGCAGGCCAATGCGCTGGCCCAGCGCCTCATCTACCAGGGCGTACGGCCTGACGACCGGGTTGCCATCGTTTCCCGCCGTAGCCTGGAGACCCTGGTCGGGCTGTTGGCGGTCCTCAAGGCTGGGGCTGCCTATGTGCCCATCGACCCGTCACACCCACGCGAACGTTTGCATTACCTGCTCAGCGACAGTGCGCCGGTGGTGGTGCTGACGCTATCAACGTTGAACGACCGTCTGCCTGCTTTGGCAATGCCCCTGATCGAGCTGGACCACTGCGCAGACAGCCAGGGGGCTGACAACAATCCGCAGGTGGCGGGGCTGAGCAGTGACAATCTGGTTTACGTGATCTACACGTCGGGCTCCACCGGTCAGCCGAAGGGCGTGATGGTGGAGCATCGTACGCTGGCCAATCTGGTTGACTGGCATTGCAGTGCGTTCGATGTGAAGGCGGGCAGTCATACGTCCAGCTTGGCCGGATTCGGCTTCGATGCAATGGCCTGGGAGGTCTGGCCGACCCTGTGCGCTGGCGCAACCCTGCACCTGGCCCCGGTTCAGGACAGCGGGGAGGACATTGAAGCGATGCTGAACTGGTGGCGTGCCCAGCCGCTGGACGTCAGCTTCCTTCCGACTCCAGTGGCTGAGTACGCCTTCAGCCAGGACGAAGAACATCCGACCCTGCGCACGCTGCTGATCGGCGGCGACCGCCTTCGTCAATTTGTTCATAACCGCCGTTATGCGGTGGTCAACAATTATGGACCGACCGAAACGACGGTAGTCGCCACCTCTGGCCAGATATTGGCCAATGGCTCGCTGCACATCGGCGGCCCCATCGCCAACACACGGGTTTACGTGCTCGATGAGCAGTTGCAGCCAATGCCCGTGGGCGTTCCCGGTGAGCTTTACATCGGTGGCGCAGGCGTTGCGCGCGGTTACCTGAACCAGCCGCAGTTGACCGAAGAGCGGTTTGTCGTCGACCCGTTCAGCGATGTCGAACAAGCGCGTATGTACCGCAGCGGTGACCTGGTGCGCTGGAACGCCGACGGAACCCTGGATTATCTGGGGCGCAACGATGATCAGGTGAAGATTCGCGGCATACGCATCGAGCTAGGAGAAATCGAGGCGATGCTGGCCAGCCTGGAGGGTGTCAAGGATGCGGTGGTACTGGTTCGCGACTTGCAGCTGCTGGCCTGGTTCACTGAAACGTCTGCGGTCGACACCGACGCACTGAGCCCTGCGATGCGGGCGCGACTGCCGGGTTACATGGTGCCGCGCGCGTTCACGCGTCTGGCTTCACTGCCGCTGACGGCCAACGGCAAGCTTGACCGTCGCGCGTTGCCTGACCCGGACCCGGCGTACCTGCTGGGGCAAGCCTATGAGGCACCTAAGAGCGAGGTGGAGATCGCCATGGCGGCCATCTGGGCGCAAGTCCTGGGTGTGGAGCGGGTAGGGCGACACGATAACTTCTTCGAATTGGGCGGTCATTCCTTGCTGGCCGTGAACCTGGTCGAGCAACTGCGCAAGGCGGGGCTGATGGCAGATGTGCATGCGCTGCTCAGCCAGCCGACACTGGCTGCTCTGGCCGCTTATCAGCAAGATGCTCAGGCATTCAAGGCACCTGCAAACCTTATCCCGCCAGGGTGTGCCCGGATCACACCGCAGATGTTGAGCCTGGTCTCGCTTGAACAATCGGCCATTGATCGTATTGTCGCCAGCGTGCCGGGCGGTGCTGCCAACGTGCAGGAAATCTACCCGCTGGCACCGTTGCAGGAAGGCATTCTTTACCATCATCTGACCGCCGGGCAGGGCGATCCGTACCTGTTGCAATGGCGTCTGGCGTTCGACACGCCGCAGCGCCTGTGCGCGTGGGCCGATGCGTTGCAGCACGTTATCGACCGGCACGACATTCTGCGCACCTCAGTGGCCTGGGAGGGGCTGGAAAGCCCGCAACAGGTGGTCTGGCGCAACGCTGAACTGACCGTACAGGCTATCGAGTTCGATGCCGACGAGGCAGAAACGGCGATCATCGACCGCCTGCAACGGCGCTTTGACGCCCGTCACCATCGACTGGACCTGTCACAGGCACCGTTGATGCGTCTGATGCATGCCCATGAACCGGCAAGCGGAGAAACAGTCGCCATTTTGCTGTTCCATCATCTGGTTCTTGATAACACCGCGATGGAAATTGTCAGCCGCGAGATGCAGGCGTTGCTGTTCGGTCAGCGTTCTGACCTAAGGACGCCGGTGCCTTATCGTAACTATGTAGCGCAAGTGCGGCTGGCCAGCGATGAGGCCGGTCACAGCGCATTTTTCAGCGAAATGCTTGGTGATGTCGAAGAACCGACCTTGCCGTTTGGCATACAGGACGTGCGTGCCGACGGCAGTGGCATAGAGGAGGATCGACGGTCACTTGACCACGCCCTGGCCCTGCGACTGCGCGAACAGGCGCGGCAACTCGGTGTGAGCGCGGCAAGCCTGATGCATCTTGCCTGGGCGCGGGTCCTCGGGGTGCTGGCCAACCGTCGGGACGTGGTGTTCGGCACCGTATTGTTGGGGCGCATGAGCGGTGAGGGGGCTGATCAGGCGCTCGGCGTATTCATCAATACCCTGCCACTGCGGGTCGATACGGCGCTGACCACTCGGGCGGCCGTCAAAGCCGTCCATTCGAAGCTGTCTGCACTGATCGCTCACGAACAGGCTTCGCTGGTGCTCGCTCAAGGCTGCAGTGCCGTTGCATCAGGTTCGCCGCTGTTCAGTGCACTGCTCAATTACCGCCACAGCGCTGACGTAAAGCCGCAGGACGGTGAAGGTCTCTGGCAAGGCGTGCGGGTGCTCGGCGGCGATGTGCGCAGCAACTACCCGTTGACGCTCAGCGTGGACGATCTGGGTGAAGGCTTCGACCTGCATGTCTTGGCGCTGCAAGGCATGGGCGCCGAGCGCATCGCTGGCTGGGTGCTCAACACGCTGACGCATCTGCTGGAGACGCTGGAAGAGGCGCGGCCACTGAAGCTGGAAAACGTTTCGATTCTCGACGCCGAAGAGCGCAGCCATTTGCTGCTCGATTTCAACAACAATGAACAGGGCTTTGTGCAGCACTGCACGGTGAATGCGCTGATCGAAGCGCAGGCAGCCAGTCGACCCGACAGTCCTGCGGTGATTCAGGGCGTTAACGTTCTGACCTACGCGCAGCTGAACGAGCGTGCCAATCACCTGGCTCACCATCTGATTGGTCTGGGTGTCACAGCAGATGAGCGAGTCGCATTGTGTCTGCACCGTGGCCCGCAGCGGCTGGTCGCCATGCTGGCGGTGCTCAAGGCCGGAGCTGCCTACGTGCCGGTAGATCCGGTCTACCCGGCAGAGCGCATTGCTTACCTGCTGGAGGACAGCGCACCTCGCGTGGTCCTGACCGAAGATTCGACGCGCGATCTGGCGGGCGATGCAACGCAGTTGAACATAGAGCAGATTAACTGGCTTGAGGCGTGCGCCAGCAACCCGTCGGTAGCGGGCTTTGATGAGCATAATCTGGCTTACGTCATCTACACCTCCGGTTCAACCGGCCAGCCCAAAGGCGTCATGGTTGAACACTGCACGCTGGTCAATCTCGTGCACTGGCATTGCCAGGCGTTTGATCTGCAGGCTGGCAGTCATACGGCGAGCGTGGCGGGTTTCGGGTTTGACGCCATGGCCTGGGAAGTGTGGCCCGCATTGTGTGCCGGTGCCGTGCTGCATCTGCCACCGGCACAGGTCGGCAACGAACACGTGGATGAGCTGCTTGACTGGTGGCTGGAGCAGCCACTTCAGGTCAGTTTCCTGCCGACTCCGGTGGCTGAACAAGCATTCAGACGCCCTCGTCAGCATCCGACTTTGCGCACGCTGCTGATCGGCGGCGACCGTTTGCGTCAGTTTGACCGCGACCCGGGTTTCGCCGTGATCAACAACTATGGCCCGACCGAAACCACCGTGGTGGCCACCTCTGGCGTAGTAAAACCGGGTGGCTCGCTGCATATCGGAGGTCCGATTGCCAATACCCGTGTTTACGTACTGGACGGGCAGTTACAGCCCGTACCGGTGGGTGTCATCGGTGAGCTGTACATCGGCGGCGCAGGTGTTGCACGGGGCTATCTGAACCGGCCGCAGATGACCGAAGAGCGTTTTATTGCCGACCCGTTCAGCGACCAGGCGCAGGCACGTATGTATCGCAGCGGCGACCTGGTGCGCTGGAACGCCGATGGCAGTCTGGATTACCTGGGGCGCAACGATGATCAGGTGAAAATTCGCGGCATGCGTATCGAACTTGGCGAAATCGAGGCGACCCTGGCCAGTCAGGCGCAGGTCCAGGATGCCGTGGTGCTGGTGCGCGGCGAACGTTTGCTGGCCTGGTTTACCGAAAACTCACCCGTCACCCCCGATGTCCTGCGTGAAGCGCTGCGCGCGCGCCTCCCCGCGCACATGGTGCCGCTGGCCTTTACACGCCTGGACACGCTGCCCTTGACCAGTCATGGCAAGCTGGATCGCCGTGCCTTGCCGGACCCTGAACTGGAAGAACTGAGCGGGCAGGCCTACGAGGCACCCCGAGGCGAAACAGAGACCATCATGGCCGGTCTCTGGGCGCAGGTGCTGGGTCTGGAGAAAGTCGGACGGCACGACAACTTCTTTGAACTGGGCGGTCATTCGCTGTTGGCGGTCAGCCTGGTCGAGCGCCTGCGCAATGCGGGCCTCAGCGTCGATGTACGGGTGTTGCTCGGCCAACCGACCGTTGCCGCTCTGGCCACATCGGTAGGCAAAGGCCGTGAAATTTCTGCGCCTGCCAACCGCGTTCCAGCCGGTTGCACGCACATCACGCCGGATCTGCTCAGCCTGACACAGCTCGATCAGACGACCATCGAGCGTATCGTCGCCACGGTGCCTGGCGGCGCGGCCAACGTGCAGGAGATCTACCCGCTGGCACCGTTGCAGGAAGGGATTCTTTATCATCACCTGACCGCCGAGCAGGGCGACCCGTACTTGCTGCAATTGCGCATCAACGTCGACAGCCCGGAGCGCCTGGCGGCGGTGGCCGACGCGCTGCGCAAGGTCATTGCCCGGCATGACAGCCTGCGCACTGCAATCGTCTGGGAAGGACTCGACACGCCACAACAGGTCGTCTGGCGCCAAGCTGATCTGCTTGTCGAGCGTGTATCGCTAGCGCAAATCGATGCGCCCGCAGGCTCGGCACGCTTGAACTTGAGCTGTGCGCCGCTGATGCGTCTGGCCTATTGCCCGGACGCAACGGGTTCTGGCCTGTCTGCAACGCTGATGTTCCATCACATCGTGGTGGACGCCACTGCGCTTGAGGTCATGCGTGAGGAAATGCTCGCCCACCTGCGCGGCGAGTCTGGTCCAATGCAGCCCGCCGTGCCTTATCGCAACTATGTGGCGCAGGCGCGTCTGGGTGTCAGCGAAGCGGAGCACGAAGCTTACTTCCGCGAGCAACTGGGCGATATCGACGCGCCGACGCTGCCATTCGACCTGCGCGACGTGCAGGGTGACGGCAGCTCCATCGAGCACGCGCAGCAGGTGCTGCCCGATGCGCTGCTGCAAAGCCTGCGCGTCCAGGCTCGGCAACTTGGGGTCAGTGTCGCCAGCCTGCTTCACCTGGCATGGGCGCGCGTTCTGGCTGCGGCCACCGGCACTGACCGGGTGGTATTCGGCACTGTCCTGCTGGGTCGTTTGCAGGGCGGTGCGGGTGCCGACCGCGGCATGGGCATGTTCATCAACACACTGCCACTGCGAATTGATCTGGGTAACGTTGGTATACGTGAAAGTGCACGCGCTACTCACGCCCGGCTTGCGGCGCTGCTCGGTCACGAACATGCGTCTCTGGCTCAGGCCCAGCGCTGGAGCGGGGTGGCCGCGCCCTTGCCATTGTTCAGTGCGATTCTCAACTACAGACACGCCGCAGGCCAGGCCCGTCAGGATGCGCAGCTCGATGCGTGGCGCGGTCTGGAAATTCTGGCAAGCGAGAAGCACACCAACTATCCGTTGAGCCTCAACGTCGATGACCTGGGCGATAGCCTGCGCCTGAGTGTCACCGTGCCACCTCAGGTGGGTGCGCAACGTATCTGTGGTTATGTGCAACAGGCGTTGACAGGCATCGTTGACGCGCTTGAATGCCAGCCGGATCTGCCTGTGCAGCATCTTTCTGTGATGAACGCCGACGAGCGCCAGCGTTCGCTGGTGGACTTCAACGCTACGACGGTTCATCACGATCTTCAACAAACCCTGCAAGGGTTGTTCGAGGCGCAGGCAGTGCGCACGCCGCAGGCTGTTGCCCTGCGCGCCGGGCGTTCGCAGCTGAGCTATCGACAGCTCAACGAACAGGCCAACTGTCTGGCCCATCACCTGATCGATCTGGGTGTGCGGCCCGATGATCGCGTAGCGATCTGTGTCGAGCGCGGCCTGTCGATGGTCGTTGGCCTGTTGGCCATTCTCAAGGCCGGTGGCGCGTACGTGCCGCTTGACCCGGGCTACCCGCGCGAGCGCCTGCAATACATGGTCAAGGACAGTGCGCCGGTGGCTTTGCTGGTGCATGCAGGCACGCGCAATCTGCTCGACGATGAACACACCCTGCGGGTCGACCTGGACAGCTCGACCTGGGACATGCAGCGCGGTGATAACCCGCGTGTCCCCGGCCTGATGCCGAATCATCTGGCGTATGTGATTTACACCTCGGGCTCCACCGGCACGCCCAAAGGGGTGATGGTCGAGCATCGTAACGTCAGCAATCTGGTGCAGTGGAGTTCGCGACTGTGCCCACCCACAGCGGCCAGTATATTGCTGCAAAAGACGCCGATCAGCTTTGATGCCTCGGTCTGGGAGATTTTCTGGCCGTTGAGCAGCGGTATCCCGCTGGTGCTGGCCCGCCCTGACGGCCAGCGCGATCCTGCGTATCTGGCGCAGTTGATTCAGGAACGTCAGGTCAGCGTGGTGCAGTTTGTTCCGGTGCTGTTGCAGCAGTTTCTCGACCTGCCGCAAAGCAGCCAGTGCCTCAGCCTGACCGACATCGTCTGCGGCGGTGGCGAGCTGACCATCGCCCTGGCCGAGCAGTTACGCAAGCAACTGCCGCAGGCACGCCTGCACAACGTTTATGGTCCGACCGAAACCACGGTGGATTGCAGTGTCTGGACACTGGAACCCGACCAAGCCGTGCCGGAAAGTGCTTTGCCTATCGGTTGCCCGATCAGCAACACGCGATTGTATGTACTCGATGCCTATGACCAGCCTGTGCCCTTGGGTGTTATCGGTCAGTTGCATATCGGTGGTGTCGGAGTAACCCGTGGTTACCTGAACCTGCCGCAAGCTGACGCCGAACGCTTTATCGACAGCCCCTTCGTGGCGGGCGACCGGCTGTACCGCAGTGGCGATCTGGTGCGTCAGCGGGCGGATGGCAACCTCGAGTTCCTCGGCCGCAATGACGATCAGGTGAAAATCCACGGGCTGCGTATCGAGCCTGGCGATATTCAAGCCTGCCTGACCCGTCATCCGGGGATTGAACAGGCCGTCGTGCTGGTTCGCGACGAGCAGCCGGGCGGCCAGCGGCTGGTGGCCTATTACACCGGCACGCCGCTGCCGGTCGAGACACTGCGTGAGGTGCTGCGTGCGCAGCTGCCGGATTACATGGTGCCTGCACTGTTTGTGCACCTGGACGCCATGCCGCTGAGCCCCAACGGCAAGCTGGACCGCAAGGCTCTGCCTGCGTCCGGCGGCGATGCGCTACTGACCCGCCCTTATGAGGCACCGCAAGGCGAAACCGAAGCCTTGCTCGCCAGACTCTGGAGCGAGCTGCTCGGAGTCGGGCAAGTCGGACGACACGACAACTTTTTCGAACTGGGCGGGCACTCGCTGCTGGCGGTGAACCTGACTGCGCGCCTGCGCCAGGAAGGCATCGAGGCCGATGTCCGGGCGCTGTTCGAACAACCTACGCTGGCAGGCTATGCAGCCATCACAGAGAGCATGGAGATAATACTGTGAGCATCAACGAACTATTGGCGGCACTCAAAGCTCACGCTATTCACCTGACGGTCAAGGACGGACAACTGGTTGTGCAGGGCAACCGCCGTGCATTGACCGAAAACGGTCTGCTGGAGCACCTGCGCGAGCACAAGCCGGCGCTGATAGAACTCATCGAACAAGGCGACTACCAGAACAGCAAACGCGGCGCACTGACGTTGCCCGCCAATGGAATCCCTCAGGGCTGCGAGCAAATCACTGCGCAGATGCTGACGCTGGTGGAGCTTGATCAGGCAACCATCGACCAGTTGCTGGACGCAATACCGGGAGGTGCCGCCAATGTGCAGGACATCTACCCGCTGGCTCCGCTGCAGCAAGGCATTTTGTACCATCACGTTACCGCCACTCAGGGCGACCCGTATGTGATGCAGGTGCAATTCGCCTTTTCTGATCAGGCGCGTCTGAAGGCATTCGCCCAGGCGCTGCAAACCGTCATCAACCGGCATGACATTCTGCGCACCTCAGTGCACTGGAACGGTCTGGAAACCCCGGTGCAAGTGGTCTGGCGTCACGCTGAACTCAAGGTCGATACCTCGCCGAGCGCCGAAGGCATGACCATGTTGCTGGGCCAGGCACCGCTGATGCGTCTGGTCTGCCATGAGCCGGCGCAAAGTCAGGGGGTGCAGGCTACGCTGCTGTTCCACCATATCGCCATGGACCACAGTGCGCTGGAAGTGGTGCGTCATGAAATACAGGCGTGCCTGTCGGGGCAGGCCGGGCTGCTGGGTGTACCGGTACCGTTCCGCAACTATGTCGGCCAGGCGTTGCTGGGCGTCAGCGAAGAACAGCATGAAGCGTTCTTCCGTGACATGCTCGGCGACCTCGACGAACCGACCCTGGCGTACAGCCTGCAGGATTTGAGCGGTGACGCCGATGAGCTCGAAGAGCACAGTGTCACGCTTGATCTGCTTCTGTGCCAGCGCTTGCGCGCTCAGGCGCGGAGCCTGGGAGTAAGCGTCGCCAGCCTGTTTCACCTGGGCTGGGCACGGGTGCTGGCAGGCCTTGCCGGACAATCACGGGTTGTCTTCGGCACTGTGCTGATGGGGCGCCTGCTGGGTGCCGAGGCCACGGAGCGAGCGCTGGGCATCTTCATCAACACCTTGCCGCTGCGTCTCGATCTGGACGATCAAGGCGTGCAAGCCGCAGTACGGGCAACTCACCAGCGCCTGACCGCACTGATGCGCCACGAACACGCACCACTGGCACTGGCCCAGCGTTGCAGCGGGGTGCAAGCGCCGACGCCGTTGTTCAACGCCTTGCTCAACTATCGCCACAGTTCACCAGCGCAGGCTTCCGGTGAAACATGGCAGGGCATTGAGGTGCTGCATGCTCAGGAGCGCAGCAACTACCCGCTGGTACTGAGCGTCGATGACCTGGGCGAAGCGTTTGGCTTTACTGCACAAACTACCGCAGGTATCAGTGCGCAAAGCATTTGCGCTTACATGCAATGGACCATGGAAAGTGTGCTCGATGCGCTGGAGCAGACTCCGCAGATGCCCGTCGATCAGCTTGATATCGTGCCCGCCAGCGAGCGAGCGCAGCTTCTGCTCGGCTTCAATGATCGGCAGGCCGACTATGAACGCCGACTGACGATTCACCAGCGCATCGAACACCTGGCAGAGCAACAGCCTGACGCGATCGCCGCGCAAGTGGGCGAGCAATGCCTCAGTTACAGCGAGCTGAACGCGCACGCCAATGCGCTCGCCCAGCACTTGATCGGCATCGGCGTACAGCCCGACGATCGTGTTGCCGTGGTTGCACGACGCAGCCTCGAGACGCTGGTCGGCTTGCTGGCCGTGCTCAAGGCCGGGGCGGGCTACGTACCGGTTGACCCGGCGCATCCGGATGAGCGTATCGCTTATTTGCTGACTGACAGCGCACCGGTTGCGGTGTTGACGCAACAGGCATTTGTGGAACGCCTCAACGGGGTTTCAGGGTTGCAAGGGCTGGAAGCACCGCTGATCGACCTCGACCTGGCGAACTGGCCGCAACAGCCAGGCAACCCGCACATCGACGGGCTCAATTCGACTCATCTCGCCTACGTGATCTACACCTCGGGCTCGACCGGTCAGCCCAAGGGCGTGATGGTCGAGCACCGGACGCTGAATAATCTGGTCGACTGGCACCGCGCCGCCTTCGATCTGCGCGCGGGCAGTCACACCGCCAGTGTGGCGGGTTTTGGTTTCGACGCCATGGCCTGGGAAGTCTGGCCAGCCTTGTGCGCCGGGGCGACATTGCACCTGCCGCCTGCAGAGATCGGCAATGAACAGCTCGATGCGCTGCTTGACTGGTGGTTGACCCAACCGTTGCAGGTCGCATTTCTACCTACGCCTGTTGCCGAGTACGCCTTCAGTCGCAACCTGCGTCACCCGACCCTGCGCACGCTGCTGATCGGCGGCGACCGTCTGCGCCAGTTCCATCGTGATCCAGGCTTCGCAGTGATCAACAACTACGGCCCGACCGAGACCACCGTGGTCGCCACCTCAGGCCGCCTGTTCCCCAATGGCAGCCTGGACATCGGCAAGCCCATCGCCAATACCTCGGTTTATTTGCTGGATAACCGCCAGCAACTGGTCCCGCTGGGTGTGGCAGGCGAGCTGTACATTGGCGGCGACAGTGTCGCTCGCGGTTACCTGAATCAGCCGCAACTGACTGCTGAACGCTTTCTGCGCGACCCTTTCTCCGGACAACCACAGGCGCGCATGTACCGCACCGGCGACCTGGCACGCTGGAACGCAGATGGCACGCTGGAGTACCTGGGCCGTAACGACGACCAAGTGAAGATTCGTGGCGCGCGCATTGAACTGGGTGAAATAGAAAGCCAGCTCGGCCAATTGCCAGGTATCGAGGAAGCGCTGGTCCTGGCTCGCGAAGATGAGCCAGGGCAACCGCGCCTGGTGGGTTACTTCACTGAACGTGCAGACGCTCCCACCACCACAGTAGAGCAATTGCGTACCGCGCTGCTGGCCCGCCTGCCGGGTTATATGGTGCCCGGCGCATTGGTACGACTGGAAAGCTGGCCACTGACGGCCAACGGCAAGGTCGACCGCCGTGCATTGCCAGTCCCCGACCGCGATGCGCTGTCAACCGGGGAATACCAGGCACCGCAAGGTGATCTGGAGAACGCACTGGCTCAGATCTGGAGCGAATTGTTACAGGTCGAGCGGGTAGGGCGTCATGACCGGTTCTTTGATCTGGGTGGCCATTCGCTGTTGGCCATGCGTATGGTTTCTCAGGTGCGCCAGCGTCTGTCACTTGAGCTTGCCCTTGGCGACCTGTTTGCCGACAGTTCGCTGATCGCGGTGGCGCACTGCCTGACGGCTGCCGCGCGCAGCCAGTTGCCTGCCATCGACGTGCAGCCACGCACCGGCCCTGTTCCGCTGTCTTCTGCTCAGCAGCGCATCTGGTTCATGGCGCAAATGGAAGATGCCAACAGCGCCTACAACATCTCATTGGGTCTGAAACTGAGCGGCCCGCTGGACAGCCGTGCCTTGACGCGTGCGCTGGAACGCATTGTTGCCCGCCACGATAGCCTGCGCAGCCAATTCAGCCAGGAAGACGACAAGGCCTGGGTGCAGGCAGCGTCCGCCACGGTAGTGCCCGATATTGGCTGGCAGGATTTGCGTGGCCAGGACGCAGGAGCCTTACAGGCGGTAACAAAGGAAGAGGCAGCGCAGCCCTTCGATCTGCACCGCGACCTGCCGATTCGTGGTCGCTTGCTGTGCCTGGCTGAAGACCGTCACGTTTTGCTGCTGACCGTACACCACATCGTTGCCGATGGCTGGTCGCTGGGTGTTCTGACCCGTGAACTCACCGCGCTCTATCAGGCGTTCAGTCAAGGCCAGGATGATCCGCTGCCTGCGCTGACGCTGCAATATGGCGATTACGCAGTGTGGCAACGTAACTGGCTGGACGCCGAACGGTTGAGCCATCAGGGCGATTACTGGCAGCAGGCACTGGCGGGTGCGCCGGTATTGCTGACCTTGCCCACTGACCGTCCACGGCCTGCGCATCAGGACTATACCGGGGCCAGTGTCACGCTGGAGCTCGATCCGCGCCTGAGCAGCGACCTCAGGACCTTGTGCCATGAGCAGTCGGTGACACCGTTCATGCTGTTCATGGGGGCCTGGGCCGCATTGCTGACGCGCTTGTCCGGCCAGGAGGAAGTCGTCGTCGGCATGCCGGTTGCCAACCGCCGCCATGCCGAAATCGAAGGCCTGATCGGTCTGTTCGTCAATACCCTGGCCGTGCGTGTCGATACCTCGGGCGAGCCGGATGCTGTGACGCTGCTGGCCCGCACCAAGGCCCGCGTTGTGGCAGCGCAGGACCATCAGGACCTGCCTTTCGAGCAGGTGGTGGAGCGCTTGCGACCGCCTCGCAGTCTTTCGCATAGCCCTTTGTTCCAGGCATCACTGACCTGGGACGGCAGCCAGGGTCTGGATTTGCAACTGGGCGACATGCACCTGGAACCGCTGGAAGAGCAGGCCGCTTTCGCAAAATTCGACCTGGCGCTGAGCGTCGGCGACAGCGCCGATGGTTTCCGCTGCATCGTGGAATATGCGACAGCGCTGTTTGACCGCAGCACCATCGAACGCTATCTGGGTTATCTGGAGGCGATATTGCGCGGCATGGTCACCGACAGCCAGACGGTCGTGAACCACATTCCGCTCTTGTCGGGTAGCGAGCGTCGGCAGTTGACCGACGGTTTCAATGCACCCGATGCTGTTTACCCGCAGGGGCTGACCCTGCACAGCCAGTTTGAAGCACAAGTGCAGCGCACGCCGGATGCGATTGCCGTGACGTTCGAAGATACATCCTGGAGCTACGCGACACTCAACGCCCAGGCCAATAAAATTGCACATCGCCTGATCGGCATGGGCATCAGTGTCGATGACCGTGTTGCCATCTGCACGCAGCGCAGCCTGCAAATGATCGCGGGCCTGCTGGGCATTCTCAAGGCCGGTGGCGCCTATGTGCCGCTGGACCCCGCTTACCCACTCGAGCGTCTGGCCTACACCCTCGGCGACAGCGCGCCAGTGGCGTTTTTGACTCAGCGGTCAGTGCAACATGCCCTGCCGGTGTCAGACGTGCCGGTAATCAGTCTCGACGATGCCGATTTGCAGGACGAGTCTGTCTCTAATCCGCAGGTGCCGGTAAAGCCCACGAGCCTGGCTTATATCATCTACACCTCGGGCTCAACCGGTCAGCCCAAGGGTGTGATGATCGAGCACCGCAACGTTGCACGGCTGTTTTCGGCCACCGAAGACTGGTTCGGTTTCAACGAACAGGATGTCTGGGCGCTGTTCCACTCGTTCGCCTTCGACTTCTCGGTCTGGGAAATCTGGGGCGCATTGCTGTATGGCGGACGTTTGTTGATCGTGCCGCAACTGGTCAGCCGCTCGCCGGAAGACTTCTACAGCCTGCTGTGCAGTGCCGGGGTAACGGTGCTCAACCAGACGCCGAGCGCGTTCCGGCAATTGATTGCTGCCCAGGGCGAGCAGGCGCAGGCGCACTCGCTACGTCAGGTTATTTTCGGCGGTGAAGCACTGGAAACAGCGATGCTCAAGCCGTGGTATGCCCGCAACGTGAACGCCGCAACACAGCTGGTGAACATGTACGGCATCACCGAAACCACGGTGCATGTGACCTATTACCCGTTGCAGCCCGAAGACGCCATGCGTGTCGGTGCCAGTCCTATCGGCAAGCGTATTCCCGATTTGCAGATGTATGTCCTCGACGCCCGCGGCGAGCCGGTGCCGGTAGGTGTGGTCGGCGAACTGTATGTTGGCGGTGCCGGTGTGGCACGCGGCTATCTGAACCGTGAAGCGCTCACGGCCGAACGTTTCCTCGACAACCCGTTCAGCCATGCACCGGATGCGCGCATGTACCGTACCGGCGACCTTGGACGGTGGATGGCCGACGGTAGCCTGGAATACATGGGCCGTAACGACGAGCAGGTCAAGATTCGCGGGTTCCGTATTGAGCTGGGTGAGATCGCGTCTCGCCTGAACGATCATCCGGATGTCATCGACGCTGTGGTAGTGGCACGCGAGGATGTGCCGGGCGACAAACGACTGGTTGGCTATTACACCTGCGGTGAAGATAAAACCGGGCTGGATATCGAGCAGTTGCGTGCCTGGCTGTCGGGGCTGCTGCCCGAATACATGGTGCCTGCGGCGTTTGTAAGGCTGGCCAGCCTGCCTGTCACGGCGAACGGCAAACTGGACCGCAAAAGTTTGCCGGCACCGGATCGCGACAGTATCGCCAGCCGTGCCTATGAAGCGCCGCAGGGTACGATCGAAATCGCCCTGGCCAGCCTCTGGGCCGAATTGCTGCATGTGGAGCAGGTTGGGCGTCAGGATAACTTCTTTGAACTGGGCGGCCACTCATTGCTCGCCGTGACCCTGATTGCGCGTATGCGTCGTCTGGACATGCGTGCCGACATTCGTGTTCTGTTTGTTCAGCCAACACTGGCAGCGCTGGCTGACGCCGTCGGTCGCGACACTGAAGTCAAAGTACCGGCCAACCTGATCGAGGCGCACTGCCAGCGCATTACACCCGAACTGCTGCCATTGGTAGCGCTGGATCAGCCAGCCATCGACCGTATCGTCGCGAAGGTGCCGGGCGGTGCCGCCAATGTGCAGGATATTTATCCGCTGGGCCCCTTGCAGACAGGCATTCTTTACCACCACCTGACCGCCGGGGACAGCGATCCCTACCTGTTGCAGCCGCAGTTCGCATTCGCCGACGTGTCGCGGCTGAACGCTTTCTGCGATGCATTGCAGCGGGTGATCGAACGCAACGATATGCTGCGCACCGCGTTGTTCTGGGAAGGTTTGCAAACGCCGGTGCAGGTGGTCTGGCGTCAGGCTCCCATGCACGTTCAAGAGACAGTGTTGCACGACCTTTTCAATGCCCCACGCATGGACCTTACTCAGGCTCCGCTACTGCATCTGGTCTATGCCCATGACCCCGCCAACCACAGGATTGCGGCGGTTCTGCGTTACCACCATGTGATCATGGACCATATTGCCCTTGATGTACTGAGCCATGAATTGCAGGCCGTACTGCTCGGCAACGAAGCTTCGCTCGCAGCGCCCGTGCCGTACCGAAATTACATCGCCCACGTCCTTCAAGGGCCTGGCGACGAGGCCCATGAAGCGTTCTTCCGCGAGCAGTTGGGCGATGTCGATGAGCCGACCCTGCCTTACGGCCTGGCAATGGCATCGGCAGATCAGATTCCCGGCGAGGCCCGACTCACACTGGACATCGACCTGTGCCATCAGGTTCGTGATCAGGCAAGGCAACTGAGCGTCAGCGCCGCTACTTTGATGCACCTGGCCTGGGCTCAGGTCCTGGGGCAGTTGTCCGGGCGTGAAAGCGTGGTATTCGGCACCGTACTGCTTGGACGGTTGCGCGGTGGCGAAGGCGGCGAGCGGGCCTTGGGTGTGTTTATCAACACCTTGCCGCTGCGCATGGACCTGGGCGGGCATTGCGCGCGCAGTGCGGTCCTCGACCTGCACGCTCGTCTGGTCGGCATGCTCACCCACGAGCATGCTCAGTTGGCACTGGCCCAACGATGCAGCGCCTTGCCGGCTGGCGCGCCGCTGTTCAATACGTTGCTCAACTACCGCCACAGCGCTGTGCCTGAGGTCGATGACCAGGCAAGCAACGCTGCATGGCAAGGGATTGAGGTCGTGCATGCAGAAGAACGCAGCAACTACCCGCTGACCCTGTGTATCGATGACTTCGGCGATGCTTTCAGCCTGACTGCCCAGACTGCGCCGGGTATTGATCCGCAACGGATTTGCGCCTATGTGCAACAAGCCCTTGTCCATTTGGTGCAGGCACTGGAGCAGCAATCGGAAACGGCTTTGATCGAATCATCGGTGCTGCCGGAGGCTGAACACGCGCTGTTGTCGGCCACGTTCAACAACACCCGTCGTGAATACCCCCGCGAGCAGCTCGTGCATCGCCTGTTTGAGCGCCGTGCTGCGCTGCATCCGCATGCAGTGGCTGCCGTGCATGGCCGCCGTTCGCTGACTTATGGGGAGCTGAACGAACGTGCCAACCACCTGGCGCATTACCTGCTGGGGCAAGGTGTGAAGCCCAATGAGCATGTGGCGATTCTGCTGCCTCGCTCGCTGGAGCTGGTGATCAGCCAGTTGGCGATCGGTAAATGTGCAGCGACCTACGTACCACTGGACGTCAACGCGCCTGCCGAGCGGCAGCATTACATGCTCGATGACTGCCAGGCGAAATACGTGTTGACGCAGAGCGCCATGTCGACAGCCTCATCCGTGCGGCGTATTGATCTGGACCGCCTGACTCTCGACGACCAGCCTGCGCATGATCCGGGCCTGCCACAGGCCTCTGATACAGCGGCTTACGTCATGTATACCTCTGGTTCGACGGGGGCGCCAAAAGGCGTACGTGTCGCCCATCGCGGTATCACCCGACTGGTGTTGAACAACGGTTATGCCGACTTCAACGAGCAGGACAGCATCGCTTTTGCCTCCAATCCGGCGTTCGATGCAAGCACCATGGAAGTCTGGGGTGCGTTGCTCAACGGCGGGCAGTTGTTGGTGATCGAGCACACCACGCTGATTGACCCGATGCGTTTCAGCGCGGCCCTGCGTCAGGGCAATGTCAGCGTGCTGTTTTTGACCACCGCGCTGTTCAACCAATACGTGCAACTGATTCCAGAGGCACTTGGGGGCCTACGTCTGCTGCTTTCAGGCGGAGAGCGCGCAGACCCGGCCAGCTTCCGCAAACTGCTTGCCCAGGCACCGGGTCTGCACCTGCTGAACGCTTACGGCCCCACCGAGACGACCACCTTCGCCACTGCCTGCCAAGTACGAACGCTGGCCGATGAGGCCGAGTACGTGCCTATCGGTCGACCCATCGGCAACACCAGTGTTTACGTGCTCGACGCTCATCAGCGCCTGACACCGTTGGGAGCTATCGGCGAGCTTTACATCGGTGGCGACGGTGTGGCGCTGGGTTATCTGAACCGCCAGGATCTGACCGACGAGAAATTTATTACCGACCCGTTCAGCGATCAGCCTGGCGCCATGCTGTACCGCACCGGCGATCTGGGTCGCTGGCTGGATGACGGCCAACTGGAATGCCTGGGACGCAACGACGATCAAGTGAAAATCCGTGGCTTCCGTATTGAACTGGGCGAAATTGTCAATTGTCTGCACCAGTTGCCGGGGGTCAGAGAGGCCGTTGTTCTGGCTCGTGAGGACGAGCCGGGCAATGTACGTCTGGTTGCCTATTTCACCAGCCAACAGGAGGCCGATGCCCCTGGGCCTGAGCAAATGCGTGCTCATCTGCAGGCCAACCTGCCTGAATACATGGTTCCGGGAGCCTATATAGAGCTGACCGTGCTGCCGCTGACTGCCAACGGCAAACTTGACAGCCGTGCGCTGCCCAAACCGGATCACTCGTCGCTGCTGGGGCTGGCCTACGAGCCACCGCAGGGAGAGATTGAAGTGGCTCTGGCGCAGATCTGGGCGGAAGTTCTACAGATTGAACAGGTAGGCCGCCACGACCACTTCTTCGATCTGGGTGGGCATTCCTTGCTGGCCATGCGCATGGTGTCGCAGGTGCGTCAACAGATGGGCATGGAGTTGCCGTTGGGCGAACTCTTTGCGCTGGGCGAGCTGGCTGCCGTCGCCAGTGCGCTGGCCGGTGCCGGGCGCAGTGAACTGTCGCTGATCCTGCCTGCACCGCGTGATCAGTCGTTACCGCTGTCGTTCGCCCAGCAGCGCTTGTGGTTCCTGGCGCAGATGGAGGGTGGCAATGAGGCGTACAACATCCCGCTGGCCCTGCGCATACGCGGCTTGCTGGATGTAGCTGCGCTGACCGCTGCGGTATCACGGATCGTCGAGCGCCACGGAACACTGCGCAGCCGGTTCATCGCCTGCGAAGAGGGCGCAGAGGTGGTGTTTACTGCGCCTGCGGCCATGCCGATCCTGCATGTTGAAGATCTGCGTCAAATGCCGGAAACACTGGCCGAACGTGTTGCGGTAGAGGCCACCGCAGCGTTCGATCTGACGCGTGGGCCGCTGATTCGTGGCTGCCTGCTACAGGTGGAAGACGAGCAGCATGTGTTGTTGCTGACGGTGCACCACATCGTCGCCGACGGTTGGTCGCTGGGCGTGCTGACTCGCGAGTTGCTCGCGTTGTACCCGGCTTTGCATCAGGGCAAGGACGATCCCCTGCCAGCTTTGGCTATTCAATACGCCGACTATGCGGTATGGCAGCAGGGCTGGATGAGCGGCGAGCGCTTGCAACATCAGGCAGCCTATTGGCGACAAGCCCTGGAAGGCGCACCGACGCTACTGACGCTGCCTGCCGACCGGCCCCGCCCGGCGCAGCAGGACTTCGCCGGTGCCAGCCTGAACGTGCGGCTGGACGGGCCACTGACGGCAGGCTTGCGAGCGCTGGCGCAACGGCAAGGCGTCACGCTGTACATGACCTTGCTGACCGCATGGGGCGCATTGCTGGCGCGTCTTTCCGGTCAGACCGAAGTGGTGGTCGGCAGCCCGATTGCAGGACGCGGTCGTGCGGAGCTGGAAGGGCTGATCGGGCTGTTCGTCAACACCCTGGCCGTGCGCATCGATACAGCCTCGGCGCTGACCGGTAATGCATTGCTGGCACAGGTCAGGGAGCGGGTACTGGAGGCTCAGGATCATCAGGACCTGCCATTCGAGCAGGTGGTGGAAATTGTCCGGCCGACCCGCAGCCTGGCTCACTCGCCGTTGTTCCAGACCACGCTCAACTGGCTGGCCGGGGAAACCTCGTTACCGGACATGGACGGTTTGTCGCTGAGCGTGGTCGAGCAGGAGAGTCAGGTCTGCAAGTTTGATCTGTCGTTGAACCTCGGCGAGCAGGGTGACGCGCTGTTTGGCACGTTGGAATACGCAACCGCGCTGTTCGATGAGCCCACGGTGCAGCGCTATTACGGCTATTTCGAACAGTTGCTGCATGCGCTGGTGAATAATGAAAACGCGGTGCTGGGTGATATTCCGCTGGTGGGTCCGCAGGAACGTGAGTACCTGCTCGAGAGCCTTAACGCCAGCGCGGTGAGTTTCCCGCAAGGTCAAACCGTTCATGGCCTGATCGAAGCTCAGGCCGCACGTCAGCCTGAAGCAGTCGCTGCCCGGGTTGGCGAGCGGTCGCTGAGCTACGCAGAGTTGAACCGCCAGGCGAACAGCCTTGCCCATTATCTGATCAGCCTTGGCGTGCGCCCGGACGATCGGGTGGCGGTGGTTGCGCGCCGCGGGCTGGACACGCTGGTGAGCCTGCTGGCGATCCTCAAGGCCGGTGCCTGCTATGTACCGGTGGATCCGGCGTATCCCGATGAACGCCTTGGCTACTTGCTGACCGATAGCGCACCGGTGGTGGTACTTGCTCAACAGACCTTCATCGCACGCCTGCCAGCGTTGGCGGTGCCGGTGATTGCGCTTGATCGACCCGAGTGGCCGGCGCAGGCGGATAATCCGCTGGTGGCGGGGCTGACGTCCGGCGAACTGGCTTATGTCATCTACACCTCGGGCTCGACCGGGCAACCGAAAGGCGTGATGGTCGAGCATGGCACCCTGGCCAACCTGGTGCATTGGCATTGCCAGGCATTCGATCTGCACGCAGGCAGCCACACTGCCAGTGTTGCCGGTTTCGGCTTTGACGCAATGGCCTGGGAAATCTGGCCGGCACTGTGTGCCGGTGCAACGCTGCACGTTCCACCTGCAGACATCGGTAACGAGCAGCTCGACGCGCTGCTTGACTGGTGGCTGGCCCAACCGCTGCAAGTAGCCTTTCTGCCGACCCCGGTGGCTGAATACGCGTTCAGTCGCGAATTGCATCATCCGACCCTGCGCACGCTATTGATCGGCGGCGACCGCCTGCGTCAGTTCCACCGTGACCCGGGCTTTGCCGTCATCAACAACTACGGCCCGACCGAGGCTACGGTGGTGGCCACCTCGGGCCGTCTGCTGCCGGATGGCAGCCTGGATATAGGCACACCGATTGCCAATACCCGCGTGTACCTGCTCGACGACCAGCAGCAACTGGTGCCCTTGGGCGTTGCCGGCGAGTTGTATATAGGCGGCGAAGGCGTGGCGCGTGGTTATCTGAACCAGCCGCAACTGACTGCCGAGCGCTTCCTGAGCGACCCGTTCAGTGGGCAGCCGCAAGCGCGCATGTACCGCACTGGCGATCTGGCGCGCTGGAATGCCGATGGCACGCTGGATTATCTGGGCCGTAACGATGATCAGATGAAGATTCGTGGTGTACGTATCGAGCTGGGCGAAATCGAGGCGCAGTTGGCGGCATTGCCGGGTATCGAGGAATCGCTGGTTCTGGCCCGCGAAGACGAGCCTGGGCAACCACGTCTGGTGGCGTACTTCATCGAACACGCCGCTGCCTCCGCCATTGAGGTCGCCGGACTGCGTGCCGAGATGCTGGCTCGTCTGCCAGGCTATATGGTGCCAAGCGCTTTTGTGCGCCTTGACGCCTGGCCGCTGACCGCCAATGGCAAGGTGGATCGCCGCGCCTTGCCTGTCCCGGACCGCGACGCTCTGCCGGGGCGTGAATACGAGCCGCCGCAAGGTGAACTGGAAATAGCCGTTGCCGAGATCTGGAGCGATTTGCTGCAGGTCGAGCAGGTAGGGCGCAACGACCACTTTTTCGAACTCGGTGGCCATTCGCTACTCGCCGTCACCCTGATCGCTCGCATGCGTCGTCGCGGCATGGACGCAGATATTCGCGTGTTGTTTGCCCAGCCAACCCTCGCGGCCCTGGCCCGCGCCATCGGCAACGGCAGTCAGGTGAAGGTTCCGGCCAACCTGATCGGTACGGATTGCACCTCGATCACCCCGGACCTGCTGCCCTTGGTGAAGCTGGATCAGGCAGGCATTGATCGCATCGTCGCCAGCGTTACCGGCGGTGCGCCCAATGTTCAGGACATCTACCCGTTGGGGCCTTTGCAGGCAGGTATTTTCTATCATTACCTGTCAGCCGGTGACGATGACCCTTATCGCTTGCAGGCACGCTTTGCATTTGCCGACCGCTCGCGGCTGGATGCCTTTTGCCAGGCGTTGCAGCAGGTCATCGCCCGTAACGATGTGCTACGTACGTCGCTGTGCTGGGAAGGCCTGGAAACACCTGTACAGGTGGTGTGGCGTCATGCCGACCTGCCGGTGATCGAATTGCCGCTGGCGGCGCTGGCCGATCCCGAACCGCTGGACCTTGTCCGTGCACCGCTACTGCGTCTGGTGTACGCCGATGACCCGGACAACCAGCGTATCGTCGCGGTACTGCTGTTCCATCACCTGATCATGGACCACGTTGCCCTCGACCTGCTGAGCCGGGAATTGCAGGCAGTACTGCTGGATCAGCAGGCGCAACTGCCCGCGCCAGTGCCTTACCGCAATTACATTGCGCAGACCTTGCTGGGGGCGGGTGAGCACGCGCATGAAACGTTCTTCCGCGAGCAATTGGGTGACCTGGACGAACCCACCCTGGCGTATGGCCAGACTTCGCTGCCGGGGCCGGATGTTCCGAGTGAAGCCAGGCTGCGCCTGGATTCGGCACTGAGCCAGCGGTTACGCGATCAAGTACGGCAACTGGGTGTCAGCCCTGCCAGCCTGATGCACCTGGCCTGGGCTCAGGTACTGGGCCGCTTGTCCGGGCGCGACAAAGTGGTGTTCGGCACCGTACTGCTCGGTCGCCTGAACGGCACCGAGGGGGCAGAGCGCACGCTCGGGGTGTTCATCAACACCTTGCCGCTGCGCATTGACCTCTTCGGTCAGAGCACACGCGATGCGGTGTTGCAGACCCATCTGCGTCTGACCGGATTGCTTGCCCACGAGCATGCCTCGCTGGCAATCGCCCAGCGTTGCAGCGCCTTGCCTGCGGGCGCGCCGTTGTTCAGCGCGTTGTTGAACTACCGCCACAGCACTGCGCCCGAAGAGCACGACGAGGCTGCCGAAAAAGCCTGGCTGGGGATCGAACTATTGCAGGCCGGTGAGCGCAGCAGCTACCCGTTGACGCTCAGCGTCGATGACCTGGGCGAGGCGTTTGACCTGTCGGCGCTGACCACGACGGGCATCGATGCCCGGCGTGTCTGCGCGTACCTTTCCTGCGCCGTAGAGAACCTGGTGATCGCCCTTGAGCAAAAACTTACCGCGCCGATTCAGTCGCTGAATATTCTGCCGGTCGCTGAACGAAACGAACTGCTCGATGGCTTCAATGCCCAAGCGCTCAGCCCAGAGAGCCCGCTGACCATTCACCAGCGTATTGAGCAACAGGCGCTTGATCAGCCGCACGCTGTGGCTGCCCAGGCAGGCGACCAGCGCTTGAGCTACGCGGAGCTGAATAGTCGCGCCAACGCACTGGCCCATCACCTTATCGACTTGGGCGTACGTGCGGACGACCGTGTGGCGGTGGTGGCGCGGCGCGGGCTTGAAACACTCACCGGCTTGCTGGCGGTGTTGAAAGCCGGGGCAAGCTATGTGCCGGTCGATCCGGCACATCCAGACGAGCGCATCGGCTATCTGCTTGAAGACAGCGCACCTGTCGTGGTGCTGGCTCAGTCCGGCCTGCTGGCGCGTCTGCCCAGCCTGGCTGTACCGGTGGTTGTTCTAGATCGCCCGGACTGGTCGCGACGCACCGACAACCCGCATGTTCCGCAAATGACCACGCGTCAACTGGCTTACGTGATTTATACCTCGGGGTCCACCGGGTTGCCAAAAGGTGTGATGGTCGAGCATCGGACGCTGAACAATCTGGTGGACTGGCATTGTCAGGCATTCGATCTGCGTGCGGGCAGTCATACCGCCAGCGTTGCCGGGTTTGGTTTCGACGCGATGGCCTGGGAAGTATGGCCTGCGTTATGTGCCGGTGCGGTATTGCATCTGCCGCCTGCGGAGATTGGCAACGAACAGCTTGATGTGTTGCTCGACTGGTGGCTGGCGCAACCTTTGCAAGTCGCGTTTCTGCCGACACCGGTGGCCGAATATGCATTCAGTCGCGAGTTGCGTCACCCGACCCTTAAAACCTTGTTGATTGGTGGCGACCGTTTGCGTCACTTCAATCGGGACCCTGGTTTCGCGGTGGTCAACAACTACGGTCCGACGGAAACCACGGTGGTTGCCAGCTCCGGTCTGATGGAGCCGGGCAAGGTCTTGCACATCGGCAAGCCTGTTTCCCATGCGCGGCTTTATGTATTGGATTCGCAGGGCCAGCCAGTGCCGCTCGGGGTGCCCGGCGAGTTGTATATCGGCGGCACAGGCGTAGCACGTGGCTATCTGAACCGCCCGGACCTGACCGCCGAGCGCTTCGTTGATGATCCTTTCAGCGACAGCAGCGAGGCCAGAATGTACCGCTCCGGCGACCTGGTGCGCTGGCTGGCTGACGGGACCCTTGAATACCTGGGCCGCAACGACGATCAGGTCAAAATCCGTGGGGTGCGCATCGAGCTGGGCGAGATCGAACAGCACCTGGCGCAATGCCCGGGCGTTGGCGAAGCCGTTGTGACTACGCAACGTCTGGAAGATGGCTCGTTGCGCCTGGTGGGCTACTTCACCCGTCGCGACGCTGCGCTCGACAGTGCTGCATTGAGAGCGCACCTGCTAGGGCAATTGCCGGAATACATGGTGCCTGCAGTCTTTGTCGGTCTGGATGCACTGCCGTTGACCCAGAATGGCAAGGTCGACCGCAAGGCCTTGCCAGCCCCGGACATGGCCGCGCTGGCGAACCTTGCTTATCAAGCGCCGACCACGGCATTGGAGGAGCGTCTGGCGCAGCTGTGGGCCGAGGTTCTGGAAGTGGGCCGAATCGGCAGACACGACAGTTTCTTTGAGCTGGGTGGCCATTCGCTGTCGGCGATCCGTCTGGTCAGCCTGCTGCAAAAAGCAGGCTTGTCACTGTCTTTGGCTGAGTTGTTCCAGCATCCGAGCATCGCAGCGCTGGCCGGATTGCTCGACCAGCGTCCGACACCCTCGGTTGAAGCTCAGGAGGTCGTCACGGTAAGGGCAGGTGGCAGCGAACCGCCTCTGTTCCTGATTCATGACTTTACCGGTCTGGATGCTTACTTTCCGGTCCTTGGACAACACCTGCAGGGCGACTTCCCGATCTATGGCTTGCCGGGGGTTGGCCTGGGCCAGCAGCAATTGCGCACCATGGAATGCCTGGCGGCGCGGCTGGTGGAACGTATTCGGCAGGTCCAGCCACGCGGTCCTTACCGGCTGGCAGGCTGGTCGTTTGGCGGGGTTCTGGCCTATGAAGTGGCGACTCAACTGCTCGGTATGGACGAGCCCGTAGCATTTCTCGGCCTGATCGACAGCTACGTGCCGCGCCTGACTGATCAGGGCAAGGCCCGCTGGCAAGGACCTGACCTGCTTGAGCGGCAATTACTGTCGCACTGCATCGCGCACTGGAAAACCCAGGGCGGGGCGGGTGCTGCTGCATTGGCGCGCCTGACCTCATTGAGCGGACAGGCGACCCTGCCAGACTTCGAAACCCTGTTGCAGCTATGCCGTGGCGAGGAGCTGCTGTACGAGGAGCTGGCGCAGGCCAGCGATCAGCAATTGCACCACTACCTGGACCGGGAAGTGGCGCACGGTCACGCCCTGGCGCATTACCAACTGGAACCGCTCGGTTTGCCGATCCACCTGTTCTGCGCAGAGCAGCGTCCAATGGCACCGACAGGCACCAGTCCCACATTGGGCTGGGGCGAAGTCCTGCCAAAAGGCCAGTTGCGTTGTGTCAGCGTGCCTGGGGACCACATGACAATGATGCAGGCACCTCACGTGGATACGCTCGGTCGGAGTATCAGTACGGCGTTGCATGCAGTACCCGATACACCGCCGTCGACACCGGCTTATCAATCGCTGTTGGCCATCCAGAGCGGGCGGGATGGACATGCGCCATTGTTCTGCGTGCCGGGTGCCGGTGACAGCGTCACCAGTTTCATCGGCCTGGCCGAAGCGCTGGGGCCTGACTGGCCTATCTATGGTCTGCAGCCGCGCGGTCTGGACGGCCGCAGTGCTCCGCACAGCAGGGTGGAAGCTGCAGCGCAAAGCCATGTGCAAGCCATCGAAGCAATGTATCCACACGGCCCATTGCATCTGATTGGGCATTCCTTTGGTGGCTGGGCGGCGCATGCCATGGCCGTCAAGCTTCAGGCTCGTGGTCGCGAGGTTGTCTCGCTGACCCTGATAGACAGCGAAGCGCCTGGTGGCGACGGACTGCGCAGCAAGCCCTATACCGCGACGGCAGTGGTGGAGCGGCTGATCGAAGCGTTGCAGTTGTCCGCTGGCAGAAGCCTGGAAATCGACCCTCAAGTGTTTGCCGACAGCGATGGAGACACTCAACTGCACCTCCTGCAACAGGCCATGGTGCGCGTCGGGCTGTTGCCACCGCGTCTGGCAGCACAGGCACTGCAAGGGATTGTTCGTACGTTTGCCAGCGCGATACGGACTGTCTATCGCCCAGAGCCGGGAGGCTACAGCGGCAGGGCCAGCCTGGTGCTGGTGGATGATCCGCAACTGGATGCTCTGGACAATCAGCTCGAGCAGGCGTCATCTGCAACAGGGTGGCAACACCTGATGCCGCAGCTGACGCTATGGCAGGGACCGGGCAATCACTTCAGCGTCCTCAAGGCACCAGACGTTTACAGTCTGGCGGCCTGGTGGTACGGCGGATTGGCAATTGGCGTGGGAGAAACGCAATGAACCGTTTGACAGGACAGGCAGGCCACAAGCCAGGCCAGCGCTACCGGCGTTAAGGCGGCATGGGCGGGGTGATCGATATCGCCCCGTCCTGTGGCATTGGCTACCTATTGCGCTCTTGAACGTCTTTCAACAGGCTGAACAAGCGCTTTCCGATGAGCCATACATCCAGCGCATCAGCGAGTGCCGACCGCTGATGCCCAGTTTGATGGCGGCGCGGCGCTGGTAACTGCCTACCGTATTGACCTTGAGCGCAAGCCGTTCGGCCTGTTCGATTGCGGTATGACCGGCGAGCAAACCGATGCACACCTGCATTTCCCGCTCGGACAATGTCTGACCTGTTTCGCGCAACCGGTCATGAAAACGCTCTTCAACGCTTTCGGTTTTTTTCGGTTCGACAGTGATCATTGTCATTTGCAAGGCATTGACATGTCTTTCGAGTATCGAGAATAAAAGCGGGGAGATAGTGCTTAGCTGACGACGTTCATTGTCCGAAAACTCATGCGCAGGCAGCGCCCTGAAGACGGTTATCTTGCAGCTGAAGTTCTCCGAGGCCTGCGCGGGATAAAGATGGATCGAGTCGCTGAGCAGCAGGGTGCCGGGTGAGGACGTCACCGTTTCGTTGAAAACCGTGGGTGCCGACGCGGGCAACGTTTGCCATGGCTGTGGCAGTGAGGAGAGGTGGGTGGCATCCACGGCAAGCTGAGTATCGATAAGCTTGTGGAACATGCTGGAAAAATGGCCGCTGCCGATGCTGGCTATGGCCCTGCCTATGTGGGGTAGTAGTGTGTGTGGCATTGAGTCATCCATGATTTCAGAAATGCTGACACTAGCTTAGACGTTAAACGCAAACAGCGGTCACATCAACTTGGCCGTGGGTGATGTGGCCGCTAGATGCCCGCGTTAGATGCCTCTTAGAACACGGCTAGTTTAAGTGATCCAAGAATAACGATCTGATGTTACATAAATAATGAGTCATCACAAACAGTGATTATCGTTGGCGGTGCGAAAGGCAGGGCAGGCGGGCATATCGAGCCGGGGCGACGTCCTGTCGCCTGACGCGGTTGCTCGGCAAGCGTCTATTTGCCGAGCATGAAGCGGGTTACAAGGCGTGTCAGCCGTCCATAAGGTGCCGAGACCTTGTCAGACATGTTGAAGCGACTCAACTTGAGAACACCGCGTGCATGGGACAGACGAACGAAGCCTTCATAGCCGTGATAGGCCCCAGTGCCACTTTGCCCGACGCCGCCGAACGGCAGATCATCCTGAGTCGCGTGCAGCATGGTGCCATTAATGGTCACACCACCGGATTGTGTCCGGTTCAGCACCTGATTCACGGACGTCTGGTCGTTGGAAAAGCAGTAAAGGGCCAGAGGCGCGGGGCGATCATTGATGAAGGCTATGGCTTCATCCAGGGAGTCATAGGCAAGTATCGGCAGCAGCGGACCAAAAATCTCTTCCTGCATCAGGTCCGCATCGAGCGGTACATCCGTGAGCGCCATGGGCGCAATTTTACGTTCGAGGGTCGACACCGGCGCACCGTGTTGCCATGCTTTCGCCCCCTTTGAGATGGCCTGGTTGGCCATGCTCACGAGGCGGTCGTGGTGGCGCTGGGAGATGATCGAGGTGTAGTCCGGGTTACCTTCGAGTGTCGGATAAAGTTTTTTCGCAGCGGCCAGCCACTCGCCGGCAAAACTGTTTACATGTTCGCGCGGGACCAATATGTAGTCGGGTGCGACGCAGGTCTGCCCAGCGTTGAACAGTTTGCCGATAGCAAGCATCCGTGCCGCTTTTTTAATCGAATAGTCCTCGCAGATCACTACCGGTGATTTGCCGCCCAGCTCCAGTGTCACCGGCGTCAGGTTACGCGCAGCCGCCGCCATGACATGGCGACCTACATAGGTCGACCCGGTGAACACCAGGTGGTCAAAGGGCAGTTCACTGAACTGGCTTGCCAGCAGGGCATCTCCCGTGACCACTGTGACCTGCTCGGCAGAGAATGTTTCACCCAGCAATTGCCGGAGCAGCTCAGAGGTTCTGGGGGTCAATTCCGAAGGTTTGATCATCACCCGGTTGCCCGCTGCCAGTGCCTCTATCAAGGGCACCAGCGTCAGCGTCAGCGGATAGTTCCAGGGCGCGAGAATACCGACTACGCCCAGCGGCTGATAAATGACCCTGGCAGTCGCGGGCTTGAAAACAATACCCACCTTGCGTCGGGAGGGCCGCATCCACGCCTTGAGATGCGAGCGGATATGCTTGATGCCATTGATGACAGGCATCAGCTCGCCGAGCCTGGTTTCAGCGAACGAGCGGTTGCCGAAATCTGCGCTGACCGTTTCGAGCAACCTGTCCTGATTGTCGCTGACCACTCGCAGAATGGCGTTGAGGTCGGCGATTCGTTGAGCGTAAGAGGGCACCCCTTGAGAGCGAGCTGCAGCTTTCTGCGCCTCAAACAGCTCGGTTAGCCCCGGAGCGGGAGACGGCGTAGTGGGCGTGATCCTTGCGGGCTGATTCATGAAGCTGCTCCTGTGGCTGCGTGTTTTTATAAGATAGATGCAGTGTTGCGATTACGTTCTGGCTCACGTAACCGTACAGAACCATCGCCAACCGATGAAGGGGCGATCCGGCCGGTTCAAGTGGCCGAAACGGTCAACCTGTTCTCGCGTATTCATTTGTCAGGTGCAGGTTCGGGATCAAGGCGATCCAGATGGCTGACGATCATTGCCGCCACCATGGCGCAGGTCTTCGCCGGGTCCAGGGGCTCATCGAACAGCAATTCGATGGTGGCGTGAATCATCTCGACCGCCACACGGGCAACCATTGCTATCTGCTTGGGGTCAGCCTCGGGAATGGCGCTGGCAATAATCGCGGCCTGGGCTTTGGACACCCTGCGGTGAGAGTCGAGCCGCACATGCTCCAGCGCAGGAACCGCCCTTAAAGCCTTCAGCGTCCACATGCCGCCCAGCGTGGCTTCGGTAACCCGGTAAGTATCCAGAATCAGTTCGGCAAGCGCCTGCTCCAGAGCCTGCGGCGTACCTGCGATCAGCTCGGGGGTGATCCAGTGATCAATCCGCTCGTTCTGTTTCTCCAGCAAACGTTCGCCAAGAACCGTCAACAGCGCGTACTTATTGGGGAAATAGCGGTACAGCGCTGGCGGTGTAAGGCCTGCCCGTTCGCACACCAGATTGGTCGACAAGCGCTCTATACCGACCTCGCACAAGGTGTTTGCGGTGGCGACCAGAATACGTTCGTAGGTTTCAGTAGCGCGTTGCTGCGCAGGCAGCTTCTTGCGCTCGGCGGTTTTGCCTGCGACCTGCGCAGGAAAGGGTTCAGTTTTCAGCCTGGCCATAAGTACCTGTCAAAAAAGAGTGGGGCGTCAGCAGGACGGTCGAAAAAAACAGTTGCTCCACGATAAAATGATAGCTATAACTATCGTGTAGCGATGACTATCATAACTGAAGCGTCGTTAGTGTGACGGTCTGTTAAAACAAAAAATAAAAAAAGGTGACGCTATGAACGCACGGCAATGGCTTTTCCTCTCTTCTGTTCTGATGTGCTCCACCGGTATTCATGCTGCTGCGGGACCGCTGGAGGCAAAGGGCCTTTGGTTGACGGCGGAAAAAGACGCCGTGGTCAAGCTTGACGACTGCGCAGACAAGGTAGGCGCCATCTGCGGGCAGGTTGTCTGGGTCAAGGATGTTGCCTCGACGTCGAGTGACTGCGGTGTACAGATTCTACAGCTGACCCGCTATGACCAGGATGCCTGGCGCGATGGCTGGGTTTACGACCCCCGTGATCAGAAAAAATATAAGGGCGCTGTCCGGGTCAAGGACGGACGCCTCAATGTAAGGGCTTTTGTCGGCACCGAAGTTCTCGGCAAGACAGAGCAATTCGAGCGTATCGCAACACTGCCTCCTGCCCCGGTTTGCAAATTGTAAATCCGGCCCCTCAGCGTGGGAGAGAATCATGCGCACTTATTCAACTCGCTATGTAATGGCTGCAGCATTGTGCTCCGCAGCAGGCAGCACCCTGGCTATCGCAGATGAAATGTCGAGCTACGCGGTGGATATCACCGCCAAGGCCAGCTCGGACATTCGCACCCGCGGCATTTCCGATTCCCTGAATCGTCCGGGGGCCAGAGTAACCATTCAGGTCGCTCATGAAACAGGCCTGGTGGCGCTTGCCGAATTTTCTACGGTCAGCAAGAAGCAGTTCCTCGAAGGTGATGGTCTGGGAGTGCTGCTCGCAGGGGGTTATCGCTTTGGCGATCCCGATGCCTGGCACTATGGTGTGGGGCTGGCGACGGAGATGTTTCCTGGGGCTCAGTTCAAAGCGCCCAATCGCTTCGACTTCGAGACCTTCACGCCGGGCGATGAGCATACGACCAATTACAACAGTCAGTTTGCCGTGCTGGAAATCGGTTATGGCGCACTTGAAGGCCGAATTGCCCGGGTGCTGTCGAAGAACTACCGGGGTGCCAACAGCGGTGGCGTGTGCGGGGCGCAATTGCAGTTCCGTGAAGACCCGACCAAAGGCCTGGAATGCTATGCCAAGGGTGACCAGAACTCCCGAGGCAGCATGTTGTATGACCTGGATTATAAATACGCGCTGGGCATCAATACCAACCTCAAACTGCACGCCGGTTATCAGCAGATCGCCAACTTTTCGGAAGCGAACTTCGCTGACTACGGCGTAGGTCTGGTCCATCACTGGTGGGGCTTTGACTGGGGACTCGACTGGGTGACAACCAAGACCCGGGCGCGTGAGCTGTATATGGCCGAAGACGACGGACATGTGCGAACCACGGATGGCAATCGCTGGGTGGCGTCGATTTCCCGCACATTCTGAGTAGACCTTTATGACTTCGCTTTTCATTTCCCGGACGCCTGAGGCGGTTACCGGCCTGGAGCAACTCGTCCTCGCGATTGACCTGGGAACGTCCGGCTGCAAGTGCGCACTGGTCTCCATGGAGGGAGACATCCGTGCCTGGGCGTTTCACGGTGTGCCGTTGCATGTCAGTGGCCTGAGTGCAGAGCAGGAGCCGGAGGACTGGTGGAATGCTTTCATGCTTGGCGCCAGCGAGTTGCTAGGAGCCGACCCGCTAAGGCGTCGTCAGGTGGTGGCCATCTGTTGCTCCACGCAAAGCGAAGGCACGGTCTGTGTCGACCGCAATGGTCCCGCGATTGGCCGGGCACTGCTGTGGCTGGACAAGCGCGGCGACTCCATAAAACAGCGAATGGGCGGAGGCTGGTGCAATCTGGGCGGCTACGGGCCACTCAAGCTCTGGCGTTCGTTGCGACTGACAGGCGGGGTGGCGTCTCTGTCAGGGATGGACTCGGCCGGGCACATGGCCTACATCCTTGATCATGACCCGGCACGGTATGAAAAGACCCACAAGTTCCTGAATGTGCTCGACTACATGAACATGCGGTTGTCGGGTCGTTACTGTGCGACAGGCGACTCGATGCTGACCGCCTGGATTACCGACAACCGGGACCCTCACCGCATTCGCTACGATGACGGGCTGATAAGGGCGCTGGGCATCGACGCCGGCAAACTGCCTGAGCTGGTGGGCTCGACCGAAGTCATCGGCACATTGAAACCCGAACTGGCAGATGTACTGGGGCTACCTCGTTCCACGCCCGTGGTTGCAGGTGCCGTAGACACTTCGGCAGTGGCTGTTGGTGCCACGGTGCGGGACTTTGCTCCGCACCTTTACCTGGGCACCTCGTCCTGGGTAGGTGCTCATGTACCGTTCAAGAAATCCAGTGTTCGCCACCATATTGCTGCGGTTCCCAGTGCGGTCAAGGGCCGTTATCTGGCAATGGCCATGCAATCGGCTGCAGGCGCGAACCTGTCGTTTCTGCGTGACAAGGTGCTTTACCACCCGGATGAGCTGTTGAGCGACGAACAACAGCCGGATGTATATGCCTTGCTTGACCGTATCGCAGCGCGCGTGCCGCCGGGTTCGCGGGGGTTGATCTACACGCCATGGCTGTGTGGCGAACGCTCCCCGGTTGGTGATCCGAGCCTGCGTGCCGGCTTGATCAACCTGAAACTCGAACATTCCAGGGAAGACATTATCCGGGCCTTCATGGAAGGCGTTGCCCATAACACGCGCTGGATGCTGGAGCCGTTCTCGCGGTTTATCGGCCAGTCGAGCGGAATCATCGTCGCCACCGGCGGCGGAGCGCAATCGGATGTGTGGTGCCAGATCATGGCCGATGTCTGCGGGCGGGTCATTCAGCAACCGCACAACCCCATTCAGACCAACGCCCGCGGAGCGGCATTCATCGCTGCAGTAGCGCTCGGGAAGTTGCAGTTCAACGATCTTCCGACACTGCAAAGGCCGCATCGACTGTACGAGCCATCCCGGTCAACCCGAAACCTGTATGACGACCGCTTCGCCACGTTCAAGGAAGTCCGCAAACGCCTGGCACCGCTGTATCGCAGGTTGAACCCATCGCAGGAGACGACACCATGAACAATGTCCAACAACAGATCGTCGACCTGTCGCGGCACCTCTCACGCCGCGGCTTCTTCGCCGCCACCGGCGGCAACCTTGCGCTGCGTATTGACGCGCTGCACATCGCGGTCACACCGTCGGCCACCGATTATTTCAGCATGCGACCGGAGGATATCTGCGTTCTGCGACTCAAGGATCTGCAGCAACTGTCAGGTGAACGTTCGCCTTCGGTGGAAAGCGAGTTGCACGCCAAAGTCCTGCGCAGTCGCCCGGATGTCAATTGCAGTATCCATACCCACCAACCCCTGGCCAGCGCTTGCACATTGTTCGGCAAAGCGCTGGACGTGCCTTACCCGCCGCTATGGAAATCGCTGGGCAAACGCATTCAATTGGTGGGTTACGCGCCGTCCGGCTCCGGCTGGCTGGCCGGCAAGCTCGGCAGGGCCATCCGGCCGGATCACAACGTTTACCTGATGCGCAATCACGGCGTTCTGTGTTGCGGTCCGGATATCGAGACCACCCTGACGCGCCTGGAGGACCTGGAAACATTCTGTCGTGATCATCTTGTCAACCAGATCAAAGTCAATACCCGTGGAAAACCTGAGTCACGCGCTGCAGTGGCCCGCCTGATCAATGCCCTGACCAGTTCCAGCTTGCACGCACTCAGCCCTCAGACTTTTTCAGAGACTCAATCATGAACAAACCTCTTGATCCTGCCAGCATGCCTGCAATTCCCGAATCGGCTGTATCGCAATGGCCGGACGTCGATTCCCTCTACCGCCGGTTCGACGAACTGGTGAAGCAGCCCATTCGCCCGATCAAACGCGAAGCAATGAGCAAGGTCATGGGCTATTTCGACGAGCGCTGTCAGGGCTCCAAGCGTCTTTCCGAGGCAGCCAAAAAAGTCATACCGGGAGGTGTGCAACACAATCTTGCGTTCAACTATCCATTTCCGCTGGCCTTCGCCCAGGCCAAAGGTGCGCACCTGACGGATGTCGACGGCAATCGCTACACCGATTTTCTACAGGCAGGTGGCCCCACCTTGTTGGGTTCGAATCACCCGGCCATTCGCGAACAGGTCAACCGTATTCTCGATGAATGCGGGCCGGTGACCGGCTTGCTGCATGAATACGAAGTCAAGCTGGCCGAACTGGTCTGTGAAGTGATGCCCGGTGTCGACATGCTGCGCTTGCTGGGCTCGGGCACTGAAGCGGTGATGGCAGCGGTACGCCTGGCACGCGCCTACACCCGCAAGAAGTGGGTGATCAAAATCGGCGGCGCCTATCACGGCTGGAGCGACCAACTGGTCTACGGCATGCGCTTGCCGGGCACCGGACGCATGGAGGCGGTGGGCATTCCGCGAGGCGCTACGGCTAACACCCAGGAGAGCCCGCCCAATAATCTGGATGCATTACGCCGCAGGCTGCAGATCAATCGCCTTCGTGGCGGCACTGCAGCGATTATGGTTGAACCCTTCGGCCCGGAAAGTGGCACACGCCCGGTACACGCCGACTTCAACCGACAGTTGCGTGCACTGTGTAACGAATTTGGCGCACTGCTTATTTTCGACGAAGTAGTCACCGGGTTCCGTGCGGGTCTGGGCGGCGCGCAAGCTTATTTCAATGTCATGCCGGACATCACGGTACTGGGTAAATGCCTGACGGGAGGCTACCCGATGGCGGGTGCCATTGGCGGACGCAGAGACGTGATGCAACTGCTTGCCGGTGGCATTGGTACATCTTCCCGAAGGGCGTTCGTGGGCGGGACGCTGTCGGCCAACCCGCTGTCGTGCGTCGCCGGTTATTACGCGCTGCTGGAGGCGCGCCGCCTGAATGCGCCGGCGCTAGCGGGCAGGGCGGGCGACCGCATGCGCGCAGGACTTGATGAAATCATCAATCGACGTGGCTTGCCTTATGTTGCCTACAACATGGGCTCTATCGTTCATCTGCAGACCTCCGGTGTGTTGCTGCTCGACACCAGTAATCCGCTCAAGCTGCTGAGGGCACGCAATGAGGCCAAGACCCGCAAGCACATGATGGAGGAGATGGGGGCTGCGTATACCGCTCATGGCCTGATCACCCTCGCGGGCAGCCGTATCTACACCAGCCTGGCAGACACCGACGACGTCATTGATGACGCGCTCGATCGGTTCGACGCCGTTTTTCAATGGGTGTGAGGTGAGCACCATGCGCGATTTACTTCGAAAACAGTGGTTTGAGCTGCGCGAACGGATGATGGGTCAGGTGGACTCACACAGCAGTATTTCATTGCGCTTGCCAGGCGAACAGGGCATGTGGCTGGGGAAACTCGACGACCTGGCACCCCAGGCTGTCGCGTTGTCCGATTCCGCAGAGGACGAGCGCCAGACCCACGCGGCGATCTATAGGGTTCGTGCCGATGTCGGCGCGATCCTGATCGGCGGTGGGGCCTTTGCAAAAAGCCTTGTCGATTTTGGCGGGGTCCTGCCGATTCTATTTGATGAGCAGGCGCGTCATATAGGCCACATGGGTTCGCCCGCCAGTGCTGATAGGCCCCTGGCACATGCATTGACGCGTGGCGGCAATGCCGCCGTTATCGATGGAACTCCGGTTGTGATGGGCACCACAGGCCCTCGAATGGTGCTCAACGCAGAATTGTTCGAGAAATGCGCGAAAGCCTACACCCTGGCCAAGGCGTGCGGCACACACCTCACGCTGCTGCCTTGGTGGGTGGTGCTGGTCGCCAACGGAAGGCTGATGAAAGACGAGAAGCGGGCGGCGCAGTGCTTTGCCGAAGGCAAGATCCCACCAGAAACCCGCGGTTACTAAAACTTCTCAAGAGGCGCATGCCATGCAAACGTCGTCCGCTGTAACTCGCAGGCATTTGAGTGCCGCATTGGCACTGGGCTCTGTCGCGGTACTGATGGTGGGGCTGCAGCCGCTGCTGCTGCTGGGCGAATTGCTCGCGCAAAACCATGTGTCGCTTGAGGGCGTAGGGCTGGTAGCCATGGGCGAAATCGTGGCGCTGGGGCTGGGCGTGGTACTGGGTGACTTGCTGCGGTCAATGCTCAACCTGCGCCTGCTTACGGTCATCGCCATTCTGTGCGCAGCCGGAATGGACCTGGTTTCGGCCAATGTTACTGGCGACGGGCCGTTAACGGCAGCTCGTGCGCTGGCGGGACTGGCCGAGGGGCTACTGTTATGGGGGGCCGTGAGCCTGATCGTTCAGGGGCCTGCGCCGGATCGGGTCGCAGGTGTGTTCATGGTGGTCCAGACACTGGCTCAGGCGCTGATAGCTGCAACACTTGCATACCTGATATTGCCTGATCAAAGCGTCTACGCAGGCTTTGTGTTTCTTGGAATTCTGACCGCAGGCTCCGTGCTGTTCGTTGCCTGGCTACCCAAACGCCTGCCGCAACAGCCTTACAAACAACCGGATACATCAGGCTTCAAATGGAACCTGAAGCAGGTCCTGCTGTTGATGCTGGTGTTCATGCAGCTCTCGGCGGTAGGCGGGCTTTGGGCGTACCTGGAACCGCTGGGCATTCACGCAGGACTGGATGCGCACTCAGCGCAATTGCTTGTCTCGGCGATGCTGTTCATGCAGGTCCTGGGCGGCTGTCTGGGCATTTTGCTGGTGCGCCGGGTGCCTGACTATTCGATGCTGGCCGCCGCCGCACTGCTCCTGGCGAGCATTGCGCTGGGCATGTATGTAACGGCTGATCAGGGCGTGAACGTATTTCTGGGCCTGTGCGGTCTTTTTGCCCTGATCTACCTGATGTTGACGCCGTTTCAAGTGCGCATTGCGCTTCATATTGACCCGTCGGGACGCATAGCAGGGCTCATTCCGGGCATGCAACTGCTGGGCTGCGCATTCGGACCGTTGCTGGCGTCGCAGTGGGTGTCTGACGACAACGCTCAACCGGTGCTGCTGGTCAGTGTCTGGCTGTCGGTTACGGCGCTGTTTCTGGTTGCGCTGTTGCACCGGCGGGCCGTCAGTAGAAGGGTTGGCGTTGCACGCAGAGCTTGAACCGTGCGCGAGCAGCAGCGGCGGAGCCATTGCAGTTGAAAGGCACGCCGCCGCCTTCGGAGTTATTTTGAAACTGGTGGTGTCTGGATCGTTCAGGTGATGCTGCTGACATGCAGACTACCGCGACGCATTTGGGCACTTGCCGAAAGCGCTATGCCTCTCTAGCGTGTGACATCGAGCGCAGATCCACCTCAGGCGTGAGATGGCACCTCATGATCCGTAATCCACATACCGCGCCATAAGGTTAGGGCGGCTAAACGTATCGATCGCATAAACCCGCTGCCACATGGCATCGACCTCGGCCTTGAACGTGGCGTCATCCATGTCGACCCAGTAGCGAGGGTCGCGACCGCGCTGCTGATCGTAGCTGGCAGTGACCGGATCCAGGTGCCGGTACGGTTCAAACAGTGGAATGTCCGGAATCGGGCCGCTGGTGTCCATGTAGTTTTGCAGGAAGTCCCAGAGTGCGCAGGGGCGTTGCTGGAAGTCGTCGGCGTTCATCAGCATATGAAAATTGATCTTACGGTCTTCATAGCGATGCTGAAGCAGTAGCCCGTATGTAGGACCGTGAAGATTATGGGTGGTGGTCATGTAGGCGTCGAACTCATAAAAAGGCGCAACGAATTCGTCGATCACACCTTCTTTTCGATGGCGTTTATAGTCGAATATAGTGACCAGACCGGTTCTGCGATTAAGCTCCCAGAGTGGGCCTTTTGGGGGGCGGAGCCAAACCAGAGGGAAATGGTAAATGACAACGTGGCCTATAAGCCAAAGCAGTAAAGGGCTACCTAAATACAACGGGTAGGCCCCTAAAAGTAAGTCTACGGTTACCGCCTGCCATGGTTTATGGGATACCGATATCAGAGACAGGTGTGCTAGCACTATGAAAGGGGAGAGCACGATGAATCCTCCTTTCCCGAGTTGTAATGAGATCAGCCAAAACCGTGACCAGCGTGGAAGAGGCGCAAATCTGAAATGCTCGTGGTCACACTTATTGTGAAGTTCGACTTCTTGATGGAGTGCCGGCATATCGGTTCCAGCTGTTTTGTTTTTCTCTTTTTCTTTCGCTACTTGCTCCCAGATCCTCATTTTTTCTGGGGTGGACTCCTCAAGGAGTTTCATTGATGTCGTCTGTTGAGTTTTTCCCCAAGGGAGTCGGGCCGAGCAAGAGTGATATGGCTCCGTGCGCAATGATGCCTGCTCGGGAATATTGCCAGGTCGGTAGGCCAGGCTTTCGTAGTGGCGCTCATTCGGATCAATCATTGGAAGAGGCCTTGTGAGCTTCTTCGTCAGCCCAGAATGGCTGGTTGATTTTGTTAAAGTTGGCCGTTGCCCAATCTTGGCTATATTGAGTCGGGTCCTTGATCGGCGGAGCAGGGAAATAGCGTTGCTCTCCTCCGCGGGTCAAGATGAATTGTGCCCTCACTGCCCATTGGTAATAGTGTCTACTGCTACCAGTAGGTGAAGCTTGACTAGCTGGCGTGGCAAAAAATAACTCCAATGCGTCCAGGTGAAGACGCTGGGCTTTGGGCGCTTCAGATCTGTCAGCGATTTCAATTCCTGCGCGATAAGGTACACCCTGATTATTCGCTCTTTCGGTAATCCGGCACAGCTTGCAGACAGCGTGAATGCTCAGGTTTTCGAGACTGCCGATAAGTCCCGGCAAACGACTCTGCAGGCGAATGATTGTGTCCGCGCTACGTATGGCATGCGGTATCTCTGTGCGAGGATAAAATGCGGCTTGTGGCTCATAAACCGGGTTTTTTTCTATTGAGATACTGATGCCGGCAAGCAGGCTTGTCAGCCGGTAAAAGGCCTCTGAAGGTTCCTGTAAATACCGGTCAATTGAATGGCTCTCGCCGAACGGACCGTTTGCCAACCATGACTCCAATGGCGTCGAACTGAGCAAGATAACCACTCCTACGCCCACGCCTATCAGCAATAATGCGGCCCAGCCCAATACCGTGAGATTGAGGAGCGTTGCAGCCGCCCCGAACAAGGTTCCCAGCGAACCTGCTAGCCCACCTATAGATATCAGCAAATATCCGTACAGGGCTTGATCGTTCCACTGCCATGCGTGCCATGCGTCAATAGCATTGACTACGGAAAGAATTCCTCCGGAGAAAAAAATACCTATGATTCGACCAGTCACTTTTTCAGTTAACTTTTTGGCTAGAGTTTCACCAAAAAAAGTAGCCGCCTTTTTCGAGGAGATATTGAATAGCGTCTTTCTGGCAATAGATAGTGATGATCGTTGGCCTGCCAGCTTGACGGCCAGAGCCTCCAAAGCAATTGCCAAGTCTAGGTACGCACCTCCAATACCACCAATTGCTCTCAAATCATTTTTTTCTCTAGCAGTTTGTCTCAACGCTTCATATTCCGAACTCACATTCCAAACCTCCAACATCAACACCGCCAGACAAAACGGTGTCG